>NZ_RDRE01000096.1 GCF_003693265.1 Corynebacterium gottingense | reverse complement strand
AGACCAACGGCACCGAACCGATCTTCGTCGAATCCACCAAGCGCATCCAGGTCTCCACCGGCAACGTCGACCTGCTGGATGAGGGCCGCACGGACTCCGCCGCCCCCACCACCGCGAAGGACCTGCAGGCCGTGTTCCTGGACGGCGGCAACGGCAACGCGAACCCGATCGCCCCGGTGGCGGACTCCTACACCCGCGGCATGCCCAAGGTGATCACCCGCTCCCAGTGGGGCGCGGGTGCCTCCTCCAACCCCACCTACACCGAGCCGGTGACGGCGGCGACGGTGCACCACACCGCGGGCTCCAACAGCTACTCCGAGGCGCAGGCGCCGGGCATTGTCCGCGGCATCTGGCAGTACCACGCCCGCAACCTGGGCTGGGGCGACATCGGCTACAACGCGCTGGTGGATAAGTACGGCAACATCTATGAGGGCCGCGCCGGCGGCCTGGACCGCGCCGTCGAGGGCGCGCACGTGGGCGGCTTCAACCAGAACACCTGGGGCGTGTCCATGCTGGGCAACTACGAGACCGCCTCCCCCACCGAGGCCGCCATCAACGCGATGGGCGAGATCATCGGCTGGAAGGCCGCCGTCGCCGGCTTCGACCCGATGGGCTCCGACTACCACTACGCCGACTTTTCCTTCCCGGGATCCCGCTACCCCGCGGGCCAGGGCGCGATGTTCCCCAACATCAACGCCCACCGCGACTTCCACTACAACGCCTGCCCGGGCCAAAACCTGTACAACCGGATGGGCGACATCCGCCGGATTGCTAACCGCAAGTACGACAGCCTCAAGGGCTCGACGGGCCTCGACTCCATCCTCAACCCGTCCAAGCCGGGCAACAACGGCGGGATTGATAACGGCCTGCCCGACAATGCCAATCCTGACGTCGAGGCCACCGACACCACCGTCGGCGACCTCTCCTCCGCCCTCGGCTCCAGCGACGCCGACACGGAGACCGTGACCAACCCTGACGGCACCACCACGACCGTGGTCCGCCCGAACGGCGACGCGCAGAAGGCGAAGAGCAACGTCTCCCTCGAGGGCCTGGCCGCCGGCGACGCCGTCGCCATCGCCGCCGCTGCCGGCACGCTCGCCGGCCTGGTCATCCTGTACGCCAACTCCCGCGGCCTGTTGCCCGGCGCCACCAAGTCCGTCGCCGGGATGGAGATCATCCCCGGCCTGACCGTGCAGCAGCTCACTCCGTACATCGGCCCCGCGCTGCAGGCCGTGGGCAAGCAGGACCTCGCAGACGTGTGGTACCAGTTCGAGCCGACCCTCGGCGCGATCACCGCCGGCGTGGGCGGCCCGCAGGTGGGCGGCCGCGAGTACGCCTTCTTCCAGAAGGGCATCGGCGTGAAGGACCGCCAGGGCCAGATCTACACGCTGGCCGGCAAGGTGGCGGACGCCTGGCTCCAGCAGGGCATGGACGCCGGCCCGCTCGGCATGCCGCTCTCGCAGCAGCGCACGCTTGGCGACGGCACCGTCCAGGTCACCTTCCAAGGCGGCGCCATCAGCTACAGCCCCGCCACCAACGCGGTAAACATCACGACCAACTAGGCCGTCAGGCCCGCAGCTAGGCCTGGTCGTAGGAGCGGCGCACCGCGTCCTCCCACCGCGCCACCAGCCGGTCCCGTTCGGGGTCGGCCCACGTGTTTTCCCAGGCGGTGGTGGGGCCGAGGGACAAGGGGGCACAAATAAGCTTGGCCCCAATGCCCGCGGCCGACGCTGCGCCCATCACCGTGGTTTCCGTGTTCGCAGGGCGCTCGACGCGAAGGCCGAGGATGTCGGCCTGCATCTGCATGAGCAGGTCATTGGTGGTCATGCCGCCGTCGACGCGCAGCTCCGTTGGCTCGCCGCCCATCGCGCGCACCACCTCGAGCGCCTGCAGGCAGGTGGCCTCGAGCGCGGCGCGGGCGATGTGGCGGCGGTCCACAAACCTGGTCAGGCCCGTGATCACGCCGCGCGCGTCGGGGCGCCACCGCGGCGCGAACAGCCCGGAGAACGCGGGTACGATCACCACCCCGCCGCTGTTGTCCACCTGCGCCGCGAGCCGCTCCGACTCCTCCGCGGTACGCAGGATGCCCAGCTGGTCGCGCAGCCACTGGATCAGGGAGCCACCGACGGCCACGGAGCCCTCCTGCGCGTACACCGGCGGCTCGCCGTCGATCTGGTACGCCACGGTGGTAAGCAGGCCGTCGCTGCTCATGCGCGGCTGCGCACCCGTGTTGAGCAGCATGAACAGCC
>NZ_RDRE01000095.1 GCF_003693265.1 Corynebacterium gottingense | reverse complement strand
AGACCAACGGCACCGAACCGATCTTCGTCGAATCCACCAAGCGCATCCAGGTCTCCACCGGCAACGTCGACCTGCTGGATGAGGGCCGCACGGACTCCGCCGCCCCCACCACCGCGAAGGACCTGCAAGCCGTGTTCCTGGACGGCGGCAGCGGCAACGCGAACCCCATCGCCCCGGCGGCCGACTCCTACACCCGCGGCATGCCCAAGGTGATCACCCGCTCCCAGTGGGGCGCGGGTGCCTCCTCCAACCCCACCTACACCGAGCCGGTGACGGCGGCGACGGTGCACCACACCGCGGGCTCCAATAGTTACTCCGAGGCCGAGGCACCGGGCATTGTCCGCGGCATCTGGCAGTACCACGCCCGCAACCTGGGCTGGGGCGACATCGGCTACAACGCGCTGGTGGATAAGTACGGCAACATCTACGAGGGCCGCGCCGGCGGCCTGGACCGCGCCGTCGAGGGCGCGCACGTGGGTGGCTTCAACCAGAACACCTGGGGCGTGTCCATGCTGGGCGACTACGAGACCGCCTCCCCCACCGAGGCCGCCATCAACGCGATGGGCGAGATCATCGGCTGGAAGGCCGCCGTCGCCGGCTTCGACCCGATGGGCTCCGACTACCACTACGCTGACTTTTCCTTCCCGGGATCCCGCTACCCCGCGGGCCAGGGCGCGATGTTCCCCAACATCAACGCCCACCGCGACTTCCACTACAACGCCTGCCCGGGCCAGAACCTGTACAACCGGATGGGCGACATCCGCCGGATTGCCAACCGCAAGTACGACAGCCTCAAGGGCTCCACGGGCCTCGACTCCATCCTCAACCCGTCCAAGCCGGGCAACAACGGCGGGATTGATAACGGCCTGCCCGACAACGCCAACCCCGACGTCGAGGCCACCGACACCACCGTCGGCGACCTCTCCTCCGCCCTCGGCTCCAGCGACGCCGACACGGAGACCGTGACCAACCCTGACGGCACCACCACGACCGTGGTCCGCCCGAACGGCGACGCGCAGAAGGCGAAGAGCAACGTCTCCCTCGAGGGCCTGGCCGCCGGCGACGCCGTCGCCATCGCCGCCGCTGCCGGCACGCTCGCCGGCCTGGTCATCCTGTACGCCAACTCCCGCGGCCTGTTGCCCGGCGCCACCAAGTCCGTCGCCGGGATGGAGATCATCCCCGGCCTGACCGTGCAGCAGCTCACTCCGTACATCGGCCCCGCGCTGCAGGCGGTGGGCAAGCAGGACCTCGCAGACGTGTGGTACCAGTTCGAGCCGACCCTCGGCGCGATTACCGCCGGCGTGGGCGGCCCGCAGGTGGGCGGCCGCGAGTACGCCTTCTTCCAGAAGGGCATCGGCGTGAAGGACCGCCAGGGCCAGATCTACACGCTGGCTGGCAAGGTGGCGGACGCCTGGCTCCAGCAGGGCATGGACGCCGGCCCGCTCGGCATGCCGATCTCGCAGGAGCGCACGCTTGGCGACGGCACCGTCCAGGTCTCCTTCCAAGGCGGCTCCATCAGCTACAACCCCGCCACCAACGCGGTAAACATCACGACCAACTAGGCCGTCAGGCCCGCAGCTAGGCCTGGTCGTAGGAGCGGCGCACCGCGTCCTCCCACCGCGCCACCAGCCGGTCCCGTTCGGGGCCGGCCCACGTGTTTTCCCAGGCGGTGGTGGGGCCGAGGGACAAGGGGGCGCAGATAAGCTTGGCCCCAATGCCCGCAGCCGACGCCGCGCCCATCACCGTGGTTTCCGTGTTTGCGGGACGCTCGACGCGGAGGCCGAGGATGTCGGCCTGCATCTGCATGAGCAGGTCATTGGTGGTCATGCCACCGTCGACGCGCAGCTCCGTTGGCTCGCCACCCATCGCGCGCACCACCTCGAGCGCCTGCAGACAGGTGGCCTCGAGCGCGGCGCGGGCGATGTGGCGGCGGTCCACGAACCTGG
Organism: Corynebacterium gottingense; assembly: GCF_003693265.1. Taxonomy (GTDB): domain Bacteria; phylum Actinomycetota; class Actinomycetes; order Mycobacteriales; family Mycobacteriaceae; genus Corynebacterium; species Corynebacterium gottingense. The sequence goes on along the minus strand of NZ_RDRE01000095.1, from coordinate 303 downwards.
TCAGGCCCGTGATCACGCCGCGCGCGTCGGGGCGCCACCGCGGCGCGAACAGCCCGGAGAACGCCGGTACGATCACCACCCCGCCGCTGTTGTCCACCTGCGCCGCGAGCCGCTCCGACTCCTCCGCGGTACGCAGGATGCCCAGCTGGTCGCGCAGCCACTGGATCAGGGAGCCGCCGACGGCCACGGAGCCCTCCTGCGCGTACACCGGCGGCTCGCCGTCGATCTGGTACGCCACGGTGGTAAGCAGGCCGTCGCTGCTCATGCGCGGCTGCGCACCCGTGTTGAGCAGCATGAACAGCC
>NZ_RDRE01000094.1 GCF_003693265.1 Corynebacterium gottingense | reverse complement strand
GTTGACCAGCACGCCTTCCTTCGCCCACACATAGCCGATGGTGGCCAAGGGGACAAGCTCAAGCAGGATAAACGGGGTGGACAGCAGCATTTCTGCCGCGTTGGCGAGGTTGTTGGTGAAGTAGGTGCCAAAACTCCCAAATTCTTCATTGAGCACATTGTTCCCACCCATCTCCTTAGCCACCTCAGGGATTAACGCCGCTGATACGCCCATGAATGAAGTGAAAAGGATGTAGAGGCCGAGGCAGGAGTACGAGATGATGCGCAGCACCTTCGTCGAGAGCGTGAACATCACCGAAAGCAGCAGCCCGACGAAGCCGTACATGGTCATGATGTCGCCAAAGAACAGCAGGCACAAGTGGGCCAGGCCAAAAAGCGCGAGCGCGCCGTAACGTCGGGCCAGGACCTTTCGCGCCTCACCGACCGGGTACTGCTTCCGGTACAGGCTGGAGACGACAAGCCCGAAGCCGAAGCCAAGCAGCGTGGCAAACATGGGCAGGCCGCGGGAGTGGACGAAGAGGGCGGCGAAGAGGGCCAACGCGGCGTCGATAAGCGAGCCCTCTTGCACCCCGCCGACACTCCACCCGGGGCCTGACTCCGGCTGCGAGTGCTGATTGATCATCCAAAATAGCGAGCCGTTGGCGAGAGCGATGCCGAGCAGCGCTGTGCCGCGGGCAAGGTCGGGGACGAGTAGTCGTTGCATGGGCCTCACTTTTACCAGCTGCTTACCGCATCAGCCAGGGCGAGACCGAGACGAGGATGGCGCGGGTGGCCTGGTCGAGCGTGGGCTGTAGGTCAGGCGCAAAGAAGGGGGAGTGGTTGGACGGGGCGGAGTTGATGTCCGAGCTGCTGCCCACAAACCAGTAGAAGTACGGCGCGCCAAAGGCGTTGGCGATGGTGGGGAAGTCCTCGGAACCGCACAGCCGGCCGAAGTCGCCGACCACATCGCCGAACTGCTCGCGGAACGCGGCCATCACCTGCTCGGCGATGGCCTCGTCGTTGGAGAACTCGGGGGCGCCGCCGACAATCTCAAACGTCGGTTCCGTGGTCGCGTCCGCCGCCGCGCACTCGGCGCGGACGATGCGCCGGATGGCGCTGTTCAGGCGGTCGCTGACCTCGGTGGTGAACGCGCGGGTGCTCACGGATAGCTCGGCGGTGGCGGGGATCGTGTTCGGGGATTCGCCGGCGTGGATCGCGCCCACCGTCACCACGCCCATTTCCTGCGGGGCGATCTCGCGCGACACAATGGTCTGCAGGCGGGTGATCACGTGCGCCGCGATGACCACGGGGTCCACCCCCTTCTCCGGCATCGAGCCGTGCGCGCCGGTGCCGTGGATGGTGATTTTGGTCTGCACGCACGTGGAACACACCGGCCCGGCGAGCGCGCCCATCCCGTAGCCGGGAATCATCGGGCCGACGTGCTGGCCCAGCACCACGTCCGGGGTCGGCACCTTCTCCGCCAGGCCGTGCTCCACCATGTCCCGCGCGCCGGCGCCGGTTTCCTCGCCGGGCTGGAACAGTGCGAGGAGCGTGCCCGACCAGGCGTCAGTGTGCTGCGCAAGCATTGTCGACGCCGCGAGCAAGGCCGCCGTGTGCATATCGTGCCCACAGGCGTGGGCGGCGCCGAGCGCGGGGTCGGCCGAGTACTCCAGGCCGGTCTCCTCCGAGAGCGGCAGGGCGTCGAAATCGGCGCGGAAGCACACGGTCGGCCCTTCGCCGTTGGTGAGGATGCCCACCTTGCCGGTGGCGCCCACCGGCACGACGGTGAAGCCGGCGGCTTCCAGCTCCTCGCCGATGCGGGCGCTCGTCTGGTGCTCTTCCAGGGCGAGTTCGGGGTGCTGGTGGAACCACTTGTACAACGCTTCGCGCTCGCCGCGGGTGGCGTCCAGATCGGACTCGAATGGTGCAAACGGTCCAGTGAGTGCAAAAGATTTCGTCATGGGGACATGCTAGCCCGGGCACTTCTGACCTTTGATGTGGTAAATGAGGAAATTGGGGCAAAAACATGGCAATGTATACGGGAGTTGCTGTTGTGGTCTATGTAGGAAGAATGCCCATGATTCGTCGTCGTATCGCCGCCCTGATCACCGCGTTTGCCGTCGCCGCGCTGCCTGCTGCGCCCGCGAACGCTGGTGAAGCGCCTGCACCGCAGCCGGCGCCGATCGACCCGAACTACACCTGGCACAACGACCCGATTTCAAAGGTGCTGGCCGGCAAGCCGCTTGCGGACTACGTCCTGCACCGCGTGCCCGGCTC
>NZ_RDRE01000093.1 GCF_003693265.1 Corynebacterium gottingense | reverse complement strand
GAGGTCGACGGGCACGCGGAAGGCATGGTCGCGGTCCGGGACACGGTGAAGCCGGACTCGGCCCGCGCTGTGGCGAAGCTGCGCGAGCTGGGGCTCACCCCGCACCTGCTCACCGGCGATAACGCGGGCGCCGCACGCGCCGTGGCCGAGGAAGTAGGCATCGACCCGGACAACGTCACCGCCGGCGTCCTGCCGGAGGACAAGGTGCGCGTGGTCCGCGAGCTGCAGGAGCAGGGGCGCCACGTGGCCATGGTCGGCGACGGCGTCAACGACGCAGCCGCGCTCGCGCAGGCCGACCTGGGCCTGGCCATGGGCGCCGGCACGGACGTGGCGATCGAGGCCTCCGACATCACCCTCATGCAGAACACGCTCATGTCTGCGGCGGACGCGATCCGCCTCTCGCGCCGCACCCTGCGCACCATCAAGGGCAACCTGTTCTGGGCGTTCGCCTACAACGTCGTGCTCGTCCCGGTCGCCGCGTTCGGCCTCCTCGACCCGATGCTAGCCGGTATCGCGATGGCCGTGTCCTCCGTGTTTGTGGTGTCCAACTCGCTGCGCCTACGCGGGTTTAGCCGTGCGCCATATTGACAAAGCGAGAGTAGTGCAGCTGGTGCGCCACCGGGATCGTGTCGATAGGGCCGCCGCGGTGCTTCGCGACGATAATGTCCGCCTCGCCCGCGCGCTCGTCGTCACGATCCTGTGAGTCCGGACGGTAGAGCAGGAACACCATGTCGGCGTCCTGCTCCAGCGAGCCTGACTCGCGAAGGTCCGCCAGCTGCGGCTTCTTATCCGTACGCGCCTCCGGGCCACGGTTCAGCTGCGAGATCGCAATCACCGGCACCTCCAGCTCCTTTGCCAGGAGCTTGAGGTTACGCGAGAACTCCGAGACCTCCTGCTGGCGCGACTCGACGCGCTTGCCCGAGCTCATCAGCTGCAGGTAGTCCAGCACCACCAGGTCCAGCCCGTGCTGCTGCTTCAGGCGCCGCGCCTTAGACCGGATCTCCATCATGGTGAGGTTTGGGGAATCGTCGATAAACAGCGGGGCGTCCTGGATCTCGGTGAGGCGGGTGGTGAGCTTCTCCCAATCCCGCTCCTCCATGTTGCCCGCTCGCATCGCGGACAGTTTGATCTCCGTCTCCGCCGACAGCATGCGCATGATGATCTCGGAGGCGCTCATCTCCAGCGAGAAGATCACGGAGGTCTTGCCGTGCTGGATGGAGCAGGAGCGCATGAAATCGAGCGCGAGCGTCGACTTACCCACGCCAGGTCGGGCCGCGATGATGATCATCTGGCCCGCGTGCAGGCCGTTCGTGAGGTTGTCCAGGTCCGTAAACCCGGTCGGCACGCCCTGGTCGAGGGCGCCGCCCTGAGCGATCTGCGTGAGCTCGTCGATAGTCGGCTTGAGCAGCTCCGAAAGGACGCGGTAGTCCTCGCCCTGGTTGTTGCGCGAGATCCCGAAGACCTCCTGCTGCGCGCGATCCACCAGCGCCTCGATCTCCATGCCGTCTTCGCCCTCGTAGCCCAGCTGCACCACGTGCGTACCGGCGTTGACAAGCTGCCGGAGGAGCGACTTCTCCTCCACGATCTCCGCGTAGTAGCGGGCGTTTGCCGACGTCGGCACCTCCGAAATCAGCGTATGCAGGTACGGCGCCCCGCCCACCCGCTCGAGCTGGTTCAGGCGGTCCAACCGCCCGGAGACGATGAGCACGTCGATCTGGCTGCCCGAGGAGAACAGCTCGATAATCGCCTGGTAAATCAGCTGGTGAGCCGGAAAGTAGAAGTCCTCCGGCTGCAGGCCCTCCGCGACGTCGAGCACGACCTCCTGGTTGAGCAGCATCGCGCCGAGCACCGAGCGCTCCGCGCGCTCGTCGTGCGGCGGTTGGCGGTACTCGCCCTGGCCGTTGCGCTGCCCCTGCTGTCCCCTCTGTCCTTGATACCGCTGATTCCCGCGACCTCGCCGCGAATTTCCGCTGAAGTCATCAAAGTCGCCAAATTCGCTGAACTCGTCGCGCGGCTCTGGCGGCAGGACGTAGTCATCATCAAAGCCGTGAAGTGCATCGTCGGCCATCGTCGTCACCCCTTTGTTTCATAGGCCTTCAGCGTACCGCGACGGCCAAACACTGCGTTTTCCACAGGTAGGTGTGGATAACTTGGGGATGAATCGACGTCTTGTACACACGGCCCAGGACAGGGTGTGGATAACTTGTGGATAACTAGTATCAGCGACCTGGGGAAACGGCGCATCGCTGCTGGTCAC
>NZ_RDRE01000092.1 GCF_003693265.1 Corynebacterium gottingense | reverse complement strand
ATGTCGCGGTGAAGTCGACCGCAAAGTGACGGTTAGACTAACAAGACGTGACTGAAAAGAAATCCCGCTCTCCTCGTCAACCACGCCCGCCAATGGACCTGGAAACGGCACGGCGTGCCTCCGCAGTGGTTCCGCCCATCATGCGGTTCGGCGCCGTCGTCGTCCTCGTCCAATGCCTCGCCATGTTTGTGTACGCGGGCAGCCTCCTTGTCGCCCAGGTCCGCGGGGTGCAGGACAGCTCGCTGGAGTCCGATTCCGCAGCGACGCACTTCGTCCCCCTCGGCACTGCGGTCTTCCTGCTCATCATCTTCGGCTTTGTCGCGTTCGTGGCCGTCCGCACGCTGCAGGGCCGGCCGCGCAGCACGGGCGCAATCGTCTTGATCCAGGCGATCCTCATCGGTGTCGCCTTCTATATGGTGACCGGCGGCGCGGTCGCCCTGGGCATCGTTACCGGCATCTCCGCCGCACTCGTGTTGTTCACCGTGTTCCACCCGCAGACGGCGCAGTACAACGAAGCCCGTTACGAGCTGCGCAAAGCAGAGCGCTAATCGACGCCCCGGTGCCCGCGACTACTCGGCGCTGAGCGCGACGATCTCGTCGCCGCGCTTTTCCACCACGGTGGCGCCCGCGGAGTCGATGGAGATCGGCCCGTTGTAGTCGCCGCGGTCCACGGGGATGATCTTCTCCACGGAGTTTTTGTCCCAGTTGATGACCGCGACACCGGAATCCGAGGCGTAGAGGAGGCGGTCGTCGGCGGCAAAGCCGGTGCCCTTCGCGCCCTGGAACACGCCGGTGACGTTGAGCTCGGCGGGGTCCAGGAGCAGAAGGTAGTCGCCCACGTGGTACGTCATGTGGTGGGGGAGGTCGTGGACGGGGAGGATGCGGGTGGCGTCGTCAAGCTGCTCAGGCTCTGGCAGCTCCGGGACCTCCGAGACCTTGAGCTCCTTGCCGTCCTTGTTGTAGGAGCGCACCTCTGAAGACTGCGGGTCGTAGATCGCGGCGGCGTCCTGGGAGATACCGACGAGGTAGGCGCCCTCGGGGAGCTCGACGGAGCCGTTCATCTCCGGGGAGCGGGAGTCCTCCGGGGTGGCGTTTTGGAAGCGGAGGAACGTGCCGCCGTCGCACACCTCGGTGACGGCGAGGAGCTCGGTGCGGGTGAGCGCCGACGTGATCGGGCACTCGTTGGGCTGCATGTCGGGCTCCTGCGGGGCCTCGATGGTGCCGTACTCCACGGTGCGCACCAGGTCAGAGCGCCACAGCTCGACGTGCTGCGAACTGACGTACCCGACGCGGTCGTTGGAGGAGACGTTCGCCACCTGGTCGGGGCCTGGGGCGGAGCGTGTCGACGCGTACTCGCCGGTCTTTGCATCAATACCCACGACGTCGCCGCAGCCGCCATTGCCGCGGTAGTCCGCAACCACCTTGTCCCACGCCCCGGCGAGCGTGCACAGCTCCTTGTCGCGGGTATACGTCCAGGCGGTGTCGCCCTCCGGGGTGGTGGCGGTGATGGTGTGGTCGTTGTACGTGATGATGAGGCCGTTGACCACCAGCGGAGCCGAGTTGGGGGAGGAGTCGGGCAGGCGGAACGACTCGGTGAGCGACTCTGGCACGACCGCTAACTGGCCGTAGTCCTCCTGCTGCTCCGCAGCCGGGGTGAGCTCAGAGGAGCGAATCGGCGCGGTGAAGAACGCTGTGGCCAGGAGGCCTGCCGATACGGCGGTTATGACACCTGTGGCGATCAGATCGCCCCGGGTACGTCGCAACGGTCTATTCAACGCCGGTTCCTTCCCTGCTTTTTCTGGCTCTTTTCCGCTGGCCGTTTTGGCCGCGCCCCGAGAACTTTACGCGGGCGGCCCACGGTTGGTGCAGCCGAGTCCGGAATGTCCAGCGCCTCGAACAGTTCCGGGGAGGTGGAAAACCAGGTGGGCAGCTCCTTCTTGCCTAGCGAGAGCTCGGAATCGATGAGTTCCCACTTGTGTTGCTCGTCGAACCCGACCAGGGTGACCGCCGTGCCGGAGTGGCCGGCGCGCCCGGTGCGTCCGATGCGGTGGACGTACGTCATCGGGTCATCCGGGGTCTGGTAGTTCACCACGTGCGTGACGTCGTCGACGTCGATGCCCCGGGCCGCGACGTCTGTGGCCACGAGGATCTCCACCTCGCCGGTGCGGAACGCGTCGAGTGACTTCTGCCGCGCCTCCTGGCGAAGGTCACCGTGGACGGTGCCGACGGGGAAGCCGCGCTGCGCCAGGTCCTCGGCGACCTCGGCGGCGGTGCGCTTCGT
>NZ_RDRE01000091.1 GCF_003693265.1 Corynebacterium gottingense | reverse complement strand
CGCTCCCGGCGCAGCCAGTCCGCCCACAGCGAGGTGATCAGCCCGCCGGCGGAGTGTGCGAGGGGGACGACCTTCGCGCCCTGGCCGCGCTCGCCGACGATGACGTGCAGCGCGTCCGTGAGCTCGGGGAAGTAGTTGGCAAGGTCCTCGGTGTAGTGCCAGTACTCGCCGTTCTGCCGCGAGCGCCCGCACCTGCGCAGGTCGATGGCGTAAAAGGCGTACCCGGCGGCGGTGAATTCCTCGGCGACGTGAGTCTGGAAGAAGTAGTCGCTCATCCCGTGTACCCAGAGGATCGCGGGTTTTGTCGGATCAACCGCGTCCGCATTGAGGCTCGTTCGCACAATGGTGGCGCGCGTGCCCTTCCCGGTATCAGGGTCCTTGCCCTGCGGGAGGAACGCGGATTCAAATCCGTCACCGAGCACGTCGGGGTACCAGTCGGGGCTCATGCTTGTCGACGTCACGCCGTCCCAAGCGCCTGCGGGGGTGTTCTCCGGGGTCTTTGTCATGTCACTGATCCTAGCGAAGGGGGTGGGGTGCACGGTGGCGTCGAGAAGCGTGAAAGCCGTGCCACGCAGGCCAAACATCGTACCATTATCCGGGGGTATGGGTGGACAATGGCGGAGGCAACTGGCGTATTGTGGATGGGTGACGTGAAGGCGAGGTGCACTCGCAATGAATACACAGTGAATGAGGGAAATCACGATGTCTGATACAGCAGCCAACCGCTACGACGATGAGGTGGACGTCCTCCTCATCGGCACCGGTATCATGTCCGCGACACTCGGCGCTATGCTCCGCCAGCTCGAGCCAAACTGGACCCAGGTGATCTACGAGCGCCTCGAGGGGCCTGCGCAGGAGTCCTCCTACGCGCTGAACAACGCCGGCACCGGCCACTCCGCGCTGTGCGAGCTGAACTACACGCCGGAGAAGAACGGCCGCATCGACGTCTCCAAGGCGATGGCGATTAATGAGAAGTTCCAGGTCTCCCGCCAGTTCTGGTCCCACCAGATCGAGCACGGCGTGCTGGGCGATCCGAGCGAGTTCATCAACCCGGTCCCGCACGTCTCCTTCGCGCAGGGCGACGACCAGATTGACTACCTGCGTCGCCGCTACGACGCGCTATCTGCAAACCACATGTTCCCCAACATGCAGTTCACCGACGACCAGGACGTGTTCGCCGAGAAACTGCCGCTGATGGCCAAGGGCCGCGACTTTGATGCCGAGCCCGTCGCGATCTCCTGGACCGACGCGGGTACGGACATCAACTACGGCGCGCTGTGCAACCAGTTCTTCGACGCAGCCACCCAGGCGGGCACCGAAATCCGCTACGGTCACGAGGTGACCAACCTCAAGCGCGAGGGCAACTTCTGGAAGGTCACCGTGCGCAACGTGCACACGGGTGACAAGAAGGTCACCCGCGCGCGCTTCGTCTTCGTCGGCGCGGGCGGATACGCCCTGGACCTGCTGCGCAAGGCGGGCGTGCCCGAGGTCCGCGGCTACGCCGGCTTCCCCATCTCTGGCATGTGGCTGCGCACCACCAACCAGGAGCTCGTCGCCCAGCACAAGGCAAAGGTCTACGGCAAGGCGAAGGTCGGTGCCCCGCCGATGTCCGTGCCGCACCTGGACCTGCGCGTCATTGACGGCGAGGAGTCTCTGCTCTTCGGCCCGTACGGCGGCTGGACCCCGAAGTTCCTGAAGAAGGGCTCGTACCTGGACCTGTTCAAGTCCATCCGCCCGGACAACATCCCGTCCTACCTGGGCGTTGCGGCCACCAACTTCGGCCTGGTCAAGTACCTGGTGGAGGAGGTCTTCCGCGACTTCGACGGCAAGATGGACGTCCTGCACGAGTACTACCCGGAGGCCGACCCGAAGGACTGGGAGGTCGTCGTCGCGGGCCAGCGCGTGCAGGTGATCAAGCCCGCGCCGGCACCATCCTTCGGCTCCCTCGAGTTCGGCACGGCGCTGGTCAACGACCAGTCCGGCTCCATCGCCGGCATCCTCGGTGCGTCCCCGGGCGCATCCATCACCCCGTCCGCGATGCTCGAGCTGCTCGAGCGCTGCTTCGGTGAGCGGATGATCGAGTGGCGCGAGGAGCTCCACGAGATGTTCCCCACCTACGGCAAGTCCCTCAAGGACAACAAGGAGGCCTACGACAAGCAGTGGGCCTGGACCGAGAAGACGCTGAAGCTCGAGGACAAGAAGTAGTCACCCCACCGGCGTGACCCGGCCGGGGCCGTTTACGTACCGCAGAAGGTACGGAACGGCCCCGGCTTTTCCGGTTGGGCCATCCACTCCTCGCCGGC
>NZ_RDRE01000090.1 GCF_003693265.1 Corynebacterium gottingense | reverse complement strand
GGCACCTGCATGACCAAGCTGATCAAGCGCTCGCGACCAAACGCAGCCGTACGTACGGAGGTAAACGCCACCCCGTTTTGCTCGGCAAATGCATCCAGAAATGCGTTGAGTTTTGCAAGCTCCTCCGCGGGCAAGGCCTCAGACAGCAGGCTCAGGATGGCGCTGCGAAGGAGTTTGTAGCCGGTGAAGAGGATGTTTGCGCCAACCAGCAGCGCGACGATCGGGTCGAGGACCTGCCAGCCGGTCAGCGCCACGAGCGCCATGCCGACAATCACGCCGACGGTGGTCCACACGTCCGTGAGCAGGTGTTTCCCGTCCGCCTCCAGGGTTGCCGAGCGGTAGCGCTTCCCGCCGCGGACGAGCGCGTACCCGGCGGCGGCGTTGAGCACGGCGGCGACGACGGAGAACAGTAATCCCACGCCGAGCTGCTCCACTGGCTGCGGAGTGATCAGCCGTTCCACGCCGGTGTAGATGATGGCCACGGCCGCGACGAGGATGAGCGAGCCCTCCACCTGGGCGGAAAAATATTCAGCCTTGGAGTGTCCGAAGTTGTGGTTCGCGTCCGCCGGCTTCGCGGACAGCTTGAGCGCCCAGAGGCTGACGACGGCGGCCACGAAGTTGATCACGGTCTCGATCGCGTCCGACATGAAGCCGACGGAGCCGGTGACCCAGGCAGCGACCATCTTGAGCGCGATGGTGAGCAGGGATACCGCGATGGAAAGCCACATGAAGCGTTCCAGGATCTTTTGCTCTTCTTGGAGTGAAGGGGGCAATTCAGGCATGCGAGTGTCCTCCCACAATTGGGGCGCTTCGGCGCCGTGTGTGCAACGGTTCGAAGGTCTCGCTCACTCCAATCCGGAGCCGGCTGCCCGGGCGCGTGCGCCAGTATGTCGACCAACCGATTGCGGGCTACTCCCCTTCAATGGATAGTGAGTGTAGCAGGGCGTCGATAAGCAAGTGCCCTACAATGGTCACCGATTTGAGTTCCCAACGATTGGAAAACACCATGGCACGCAAGCGTGGCCTTCAAACTGATCCGGTGATCTTCGGGGCATCGCTCGGCTTCATCGTCGTCTTCGTGGCGGCGACGCTGGCGTTCGGTGATCGCGCCCGCCAGCTTTACAGCTCGATCTCCGGGTTCCTAATGGACAATTTCTCCTGGATGTACATCGGCGGTATCTCCGCAGTGTTCATCTTCCTCATCGTTATTTTCGTCTCCCGCTTTGGCAACATGCGGCTTGGCGACGACGAAGACGAGCCCGAATACAGCTACCCAGTCTGGTTCGCCATGCTCTTCGCCGCCGGCATGGGCGCAACGCTCATGTTCTGGGGCGCCGCGGAGCCGCTGAACCACGCGTACAACCCGCCGCGCGGCGATATGGAACCAATGAGCCGCGAGGCGATCGTGCAGGCCTTCGAGTTCACGTACTACCACTTTGGCATCCACATGTGGGTGATCTTCACCCTGCCCGGCCTGGCCATCGGGTACTTCGTGTACAAGCGCAAGATGCCGGCGCGCATGTCGTCGATGTTCGCTCCGCTGCTCGGCGGTCGGGTGTACGAGACGCCGGGCAAGCTTCTCGACGCCCTGGGGATCATCGGTACCATCTTCGGCCTCGGTGTCTCTGTGGGCCTTGGCGTCCTGCAGATCTCCGCGGGCCTGAACATTCTGTGGGGCGTGCCGCTCATTACGCCGGTGCAGCTGGGCATCATCCTGTTCATCACCATCGCGGCGTGCCTTTCCGTGGCCACCGGCCTGGACAAGGGCGTGAAGATCCTGTCCAACGTGAACATCGGCGCGACGATCTTCCTCATGCTCTTCGTGCTCGTCTCCGGCCCGACGCTGGCGCTGATGGGGCAGATCACGGAGTCCTTTGGCATCTACGGCAACTCGCTGCCCGAGCTGATGTTCTGGGTGGACTCCTACAACGACAACCCGGGCTGGCACGCCACCTGGACGGCGTTCTACTGGGCCTGGACGATCTGCTGGTCCCCGTTTGTGGGCATGTTCTTCGCCCGCATTTCCCGCGGCCGCACCGTCCGCGAGTTCATCGGCGGCACCATCCTGCTGCCGACGGTGTTCGACCTGATCTGGTTCTCCATCTTCGGCCGCGCCGCGATGGAGATGGAGGCCGAGGACCCGGGCGTGCTGACCAAACCCGTGGTGGAGGACGGCGACACGCCGCGCGCCCTGTTCTCGCTGCTGGCGGAGTACCCGCTGTACGCGGTGACCGGCGCGGTCGCCCTGTTTGTCATCGTGATGTACTTTGTCACCTCCATGGACTCCGCCGCGCTGGTGGTGGACATGT
>NZ_RDRE01000089.1 GCF_003693265.1 Corynebacterium gottingense | reverse complement strand
TCGCCCTGGAGCTCACCGGCCCGGGCGGCGGCTGGATCATCGACACCCCCGGCATCCGGTCGTTCGGGCTGGCGCACGTCCAGCCGGAGCAGATCATCGACGTCTTCCCGGACCTGTCCGAGGCCGCAGACGCTTGCCCGCGCGGCTGCACCCACCTGGGCCCGCCCGCGGACCCGGAGTGCGCGTGGGACGACTTCGCCGCCGACTCGCCTGTGGGCAGGCGGGCGGCGGCGGTGCGCAACCTGTTGGCTGCGCTGCACTCGAATAATGAGTGGGAGCTAAAGCAGCTCGATGAGGAACGGTAGCTCGCTGGGGTCGAAGAACGCCATGTAGTTGTCCTGGGCGTCGCCCACGGCCAGCTCGGCGTCCTCGTCGCCGAGATCGGCGGCGTCGATAAGCTCGGTGGCCCGCTTTGTGGCGTCCTCGGCCTCGCGCACGTCCACGTGGACGGCGGCGATGTCCTTGAGCTCGACGGGGCCGGACACCTTGACCACGGACTCGCCCATGTCCGGCTCGCCGGTGGCGTCAACGTCGGCGGAGACGACGACGCGGCGGTGCGGGAAGCGCTCCTCGTCGCCGATGGCGAGCAAGCGGATCGAGGCGAGCGCCGCGTCATCGAACGCGATGGCCTCGACTTCCTCCTGGTCGCCGGAGGTGAAAAACTCGGTGAGCTCCGGGGTGGCGGCGAAGCCCCACCCATTGCGAGCGTGCAGGACGCCCTGCTCGTTGAGCTGTTCCAGCATGGCGAAGGTGGCGGGGATGTAGACGCGCATTAGAACTCGCCCTCAACTCCGAACAAGGTTTGGATCTCCACCGCGGTGCGCTCGAAGGCGGTGTGCAGGATGCCGATCATGCCGAACTCGACGGCCGCGCGGACGTTGACAATGTCGTCGTCGATCATCACGCAGTCGTTGATGATCACGTCGATGGCGTCGGCCGCAGCCTGGAACGCGGCGCGGTCAGGCTTGCCCACCCCGACCTCGCCGGAGAGGACGACGGCGTCCACGTCGCCGCGGAACTCCCACTCGCGGATGGCCTCCGCCATCGGGCTGTCCGCCTCTTCGTTGGACAGGATGCCGACGGAGATCTCCTGCTTCTTTACCTCGGCGATGAGCTCGCGCCAGCGGGCGACATCCTCCGGGTCCTGGTCCAGGACGCCGGCGTAATCAATAATCAGTCCCTGCATTGCCTCTCTCCTTTCTTCACTCCCGGTAGTGTACGGGAATTTAGGCCTGCTGACCCTGCGGTGCGTCGCCGGAGCCCTCAGTGCCGTTCTGCCCCTCGAACTGCTTGCGGATGAGGAAGAGCTGGCGCACCGTCTCCTCCTGGACGGCCTCGTTCATGGCGGCGAACATGTCGCCACCTTCCTTCTGGTACTCCACCAGCGGGTCACGCTGCGCCATCGCGCGCAGGCCGATGCCTTCCTTCAGGTAGTCCATCTCGTAGAGGTGCTCGCGCCACTTGGTGTCGATGATCGGCAGGATCACGGAACGCTCGATGTTGCGCATCTGGTCATCCCCGCCGATCGCGGCGACGTTCTCCTCGAGCTTGTCGTACTGGGCCTGCGCATCGTCGATAAGCGCCTGGCGCAGCTCGGAGGCGCTGATCTCGCCCGGGCTGCCGTAGGTGGAGCCCTCGACGAGCTCTTCGGAGGACACCGTCGGGCCGTAGAGGGAGTCGAGCGCGTTCCACAGCTCGCGCAGGTCCCAGTCCTCCACGTAACCGTTCATGGTGGCTCCCTCGACGTAGGCGCCGACGGTGTCATCGATCATGCGGCGGACCTGGTCCTTGATGTCCTTGGAGCCCAGGATTTCCTGGCGCTCGCGGTAGACCACCTTGCGCTGCTCGTTGAGCACCTCGTCGTACTTGAGCACGTTCTTGCGCATCTCAAAGTTCTGGTTCTCCACGCGGGCCTGCGCGCCCTTCACGGCGTTAGAGACCATCTTCGCCTCAATCGGCACGTCGTCCGGCACGTTGAGGCGGTTCATCATGTTCTCCATGGACTGGCCCATGAAGCGCACCATGAGCTCGTCGCGCATGGAGAGGTAGAAGCGGGTCTCGCCCGGGTCACCCTGGCGGCCGGAACGGCCGCGCAGCTGGTTGTCGATGCGGCGCGACTCGTGGCGCTCGGTGCCGATCACGTAGAGGCCGCCGGCGGCGCGGACTTCGTCGCCAAGCTGCTTGGAGCGTTCCTTTGCGGCCGGGAGCTGTGCGTCCCACGCCTCCTGGTAGCCCTCCTCGTTCTCAAACGGGTCCAGGCCCTGCGCCTGCAGCTTCGCGTCCAGCAGAATTTCCGGGTTGCCGCCCAGCACGATGT
>NZ_RDRE01000088.1 GCF_003693265.1 Corynebacterium gottingense | reverse complement strand
CCGCCGTAGCGGCCCACGGCGGTGCGCTTGGGGTGGCAGATGACAATTTCGGGCTGGTTCATGAGGGGTCCTTTCGGGTTAAGCGTTGGCGTGCGTGGCCACGAGGTCGCGGGTGATGGCGTCCGCGGTGTCCACGAGCTTGGGTAGGAGGGAGTCCACGAGCTCCTCGTATGGGTGGGCGGCCACGTGGGTGGAGACGTTGACGGCGGCGACGGTGGCGCCGGTGGCGTCGCGCACCGGGGCGGCGATGGAGCGCAGCCCCGCCTCGAGCTCCTGGTCCACGACGCACCACCCGGCATCGCGGATGTTGCGCAGGGCGGCGCGTAGTGTGTCCGGGTCCGTGATGGTGGATGGCGTGATGGCCTCGAGCGGGCGGGCGAGGAAGTGGTCCACGGTGGCGTCGTCAAGCCCGGCCATCATGACGCGGCCCATCGAGGTGGCGTGCGCCGGGAAGCGGGTGCCGATGGTGATGTTCACGCTCATGATGCGGTGGGCCGCGGAGCGCGCGACGTAGACCACGTCGGTGCCGTCGAGCACGGAGAGCGAGCAGGACTCGTTGAGCGTGCGCGACAGCGCCTCGAGGTGTGGCTGCGCGATGGTGGGCAGCCCCAGGCTGGACAGGTACGCGTACCCCAGCTCGAGCATCTTCGGTGTGAGCCAGAACTCCGCGCCGTCGGTGGCGGCGTAGCCCTCGGCGATAAGCGTGTGCAGGAACCGGCGCGTGGTTGCGCGCGCCAGCCCCGTCGCATCGGCCACCTGTGCGAGGCTGCGGCGGGGGTGCTCGGCGTCGAAGGCGCGGATGACCGCAAGGCCGCGGATCAGCGACTGTACGGTTTGGACTTGCATCGTATCTCCTTTGCACAGGTCAAGGGCGCTTTTCGACGCCATGTTGTCGGCCACATTACGTACTCTAATGTGCGCCATGCCCCACGATAGCGCAAAACCGTTCGCTTTGTGAACCCTTGTGCAGGAGTCGAACGCCCGCTAGGGTGGAGCCATGCTGAACAAAGTTGTGACAAACATCGACGAGGCGGTTGCCGACATCGGTGACGGCGCCTCGATCGCCGTTGGCGGTTTTGGCCTCGTCGGCATCCCTGCCCGGCTCATTGACGCGCTGCGCAAGCAGGGCGCGAGCGAATTGACCATCATCTCGAACAACCTGGGTACCGACGGCTTCGGTCTGGGCCTCCTCCTGCAGGACGGCAAGATCGCCCGCTCCATCGGCTCCTACCTGGGCACCAATAAGGAGTATGCGCGCCAGTACCTGGAGGGCGAGCTCACCGTCGAGTTCACCCCGCAGGGCACGCTCGCCGAGCGCATGCGTGCCGGCGGTGCGGGCGTGCCCGCGTTTTACACCAAGGCCGGGGTGGGTACCCCGCTGGCCAACGGCGAGATCCCGGTGCGCTACAACCCGGACGGCACCATCGCCGAGTACTCCACGCCGAAGGAGATCCGCGAGTTTGGCGGCGAGCAGTACGTGCTGGAGGAGGCGCTGACCCCTGACTTCGCCTTCGTTCACGCGCACACCGCGGACCGCTACGGCAACCTCGTCTTCAACAAGACGGCCCGCAACTTCAACCCCGACGTTGCCGCCTGCGGCAAGGTCACCATCGTCCAGGCGGAGCACGTCGTGGACACGATCGAGCCGGCGGATGTGGACCTGCCCGGCATCTACGTCGACCGCGTGGTGGAGGTCGGCCCGCAGGAAACAGGCATCGAGTTTAGGACGGTGAGCAAGTAAATGAGCTGGAACCGCGAAGAAATGGCGGCGCGCGCGGCGAAGGAGCTGCGCGACGGCCAGTACGTCAACCTTGGGATCGGCATGCCCACGCTGATCCCGGGCTACCTGCCCGAGGGGCTCGAGGTGGTCCTGCACTCCGAGAACGGCATCCTGGGCGTGGGCGCGTACCCGCAGGACGGCGAGGTGGACCCGGAGCTGATCAACGCTGGTAAGGAGACCATTACGGTCGCGCCGGGCGGCTCCTTCTTCTCCTCCTCAGACTCCTTCGGCATGATCCGCTCCCGCGCGATTGATGTGGCGGTCCTTGGCGCGATGGAGGTCTCCCAGTACGGCGACCTGGCCAACTGGATGATCCCGGGCAAGATGGTCAAGGGGATGGGCGGCGCGATGGACCTGGTGCACGGCGCGAAGGAGATCATCCTGCTCATGGAACACACCACCAAGAAGGGTGCGTCCAAGGTGCTCGAGGAGTGCCGCCTCCCGCTCACCGGCGCGAAGTGCGTCGACCTCATCATTACCAACCTCGCCGTGTTCAAGGTTGACCCGAAGAACGGCCTGACCCTCGTCGAGGTCGCCCCGGGCGAGAC
>NZ_RDRE01000009.1 GCF_003693265.1 Corynebacterium gottingense | reverse complement strand
TGCTCGAGGAGTGCCGCCTCCCGCTCACCGGCGCGAAGTGCGTCGACCTCATCATTACCAACCTCGCCGTGTTCAAGGTTGACCCGAAGAACGGCCTGACCCTCGTCGAGGTCGCCCCGGGCGAGACAGTTGATTCCGTCCGCGAGGCCACTGAGGCGCCGTTCGAGGTTGCCGTGTAGCCGCGCCCCTCGCTTCTTGGCGCCCCGCTGCCCACATTGTCCGTGGACAGCGGGGCGTTTCTTGCACTCTTAGATAGTTGATCCCCGTCAATACTTGACGTGAACCAACTAAACTGCTTAAAGTTAACTCGAAGTTAACCACAGGCAAACAGAAAGGAGAATTGCAATGAAGTTCTGGAAGCGTTTCCTGACCTACGAGACGAACACTGTTCTCCAGGCCATCGCGGCCGCCAGCCGCCACACCAACTAGTGGCAGCTGTGTTTCGGGGGATTGACCTACATTGGTCTACTCAGTAATAAAGGTGCGGATCGCGCGGGTGACCTCGTCGGGCACCTCGACGGTGGGTACGTGCCCACCGCCGCTGAGCGTGACGGACTGCGACTCGCCGCCGACCATTTTCCCGATCGCGTGGACGACCTCGGGAGGGGTGGAGGGGTCCACGGCCCCGGAGATGGTGAGGACCGGCACCGTAATGTTTCGCAGTTCTTCTGTGTAGTCCCAGCCTGCGAGCGCATCGGCGCCGACGGCGTATCCCTCACCGCGGGTGGAGTCGATCATGCGGGTGAGAGCGTAAGTAAGCGCCGGGCGTTCCTGGCGAAACTCGGGCGTGACCCACAGTTCGATGGCACTCTGCACCCGGGGCGCGATGCCCTCCGCGCGTGTTTCCTCGGCGCGCGGGGCCCACGTGTCGGGGCCACCGAAATTGGCGGCGGTGCACATGAAGACTGCCTTGGTCACGCGGCCGCTGGTGGCGGCGAGGTACTGCGCGATCGCGCCGCCGAGCGAAAGGCCGACCACGTCGAACTCGTCCACACCGAGAGCGTCGAGGGTGTCGAGGACATTGTTGGCCAGATCATTGATCGTGGTCTCGCCGGGCATGGCCTGCGGGTCGGGGGAGAGCCCGTGGCCCGGGTGGTCGAGGGCGATAACACGGAAGTCCTTGGCCAGTGAATCAAGCTGCGGCAGCCACATGTCGGTGGTGGAGGCGATGGAGCCGAGGAACACCACCGGGTGCGCGTCGCGGGGGCCAAAATCAACGGAGTGCAGAATCGTCATGCGGACAGTCTAATGGTCTGTATCACACGTCGAAGTTTTCTGGTGGAAAGGACAGCTGCTTCGTGGCGTCGGACGCTGGATGCGCGCGGAGGTACTCCCGGATGTAGGGCAGCTCGTAATCCACGAAACCGCGGCCGGCTGGGCGGATCATCTCGGCCTCAATGAGACGCCTCCTATACGTGCCCGCGTATTGCGGATCAACCCCCATCCGCTCGGCGATGTCGGCCATCCGCGACGGCCCATCGTCTTTCGACATGGCGGTGAGGAATGTGCGGTCCACATCTGAAAGATCAGCAAGCGACGGTTCATGAACCAGCTCGCCGAGTTTGCGTCGCGCTGTCTCAATACCAGCACGTACCGCGGATTCGTCGATAATTCCGTCACTCGTGTTGCGGAAGGCATGCTGCCCGACGAGTTGGATCATAAACGGATAACCCCCGGTCGCCTCGGTGCCGAGTTCGAGCGCCTCCGGGGTCCATTCGATTCCCACCTCGAGAGCAGGGGCCTCGAGCGCATTGGCGACGCTGTCCAGCGGCACGAGCCCCATCTCGATACGATTCGCGCGTCGGAGAAAAGTGACAGGGTTTCGCCCTTCGTTGGCGGCGAGTAGCGGTTTCACCGCGCCGGGGATGCCCGCCATCGCGACGGCAATTTCGCGGTCTTCGCGGATCATGTGCTGCATGGTCGTGCCGAACTCGATGATGTCGCGCACGTGCGCATAGTGCAGCTCATCCAGAGTAATGAGGATGCCAGTTGGTGGTTTACCCATTTTCTGGTCAATCGTCTCAAGTAGGGAGAAGCACTCCTCAAGCACTGAGCGAAGCGACTGAGGCGGAGCTTGGTCGGAAGTTGAGTCGAAGCTCAGGCGTGTGCTGTCAGGGGTTGCCTCCCGAATTTTCCGGATCAGCGTATCGCGGATGCGTTCATTGAAATGCTCGGTCGTGGTTTCTGAGATGACGAGCCAGGATTGTTGCCGTGCGGCACCCTCGAACTCGTTGAGCAGCACGGTTTTTCCGATGCCACGCGGGCCGGTGACGATGGAAATCCGCTCGTGAGTACCGGGGCCGTCGTAAAGCGCCTCGGCGAAGTCCTGGACGTAGGAGTCGCGACCCGCCACGACGGGAGGGGTCTTGCCCATGGTGGCGGTGTAGGGGTTGCGGGGGCGTCGCGGCAGCTGTGGCATGAGGCACCTCGTTTTTACTCGTTACTATTCTTACTACTGTTACTATTCCGGCGCTGCGCAACCGCTCTGTCATCCCAACCCGAAAACCCCGCTGCCGCGCGAGCCGCACGAAGCAAACGGGCCGCGAGCCATTACGCTGGGGAGGAACTGTCTGAAATACGTCCAGTACACAAACCCAGTACACAAATACAGTGGAAGTGAGACCTCTTGGATACGCAGATTGCCGTAGAGACGCTGGCGCGCGTGCTCATGCCGCGCAGGGGCGAACCGCACGACGTGCGCTCGCTGTACCTCGTTGAGGCGGAGCAGAATAAGCAGCGCGTGCGCTGGTCGGACCGCACGACCCTGACTGTCCCGGAAGGGCAGGAGGTCAGCTTCGAGACCTACTTCAACGCGTTCCCGGCTTCCTACTGGCGTCGCTGGTCGCAGTTGGACCGCGTGGTCCTGAGCCTGGATATTCAGGGCGCGGCCACCATCTCCGTCTACCGCTCGAAGCACGACGGCGTGCGCATCAGCGTGACCAACGTTGAGGTCGCCGACCAGCACGTGGAGATCCCGCTCCCGCTGAAAAACTTCGAGGACGGCGGCTGGCTCTGGTTCGACATCACCGCGGAGTCCGACGCCACCGTCACCAACGCCGCGTGGTGCGCCGACCAGGCGCCGCAGGAGCAGGTGCTTCACGACGCCACCACGATCCCTCCCCAGCCCAAGCAGGTCGCCGTGGGCATCCCCACGTTCAACCGCCCCCGCGACGCGGTCAACGCGCTGCACGCGCTGGCCGAGGACCCGGTAGTGGAGGCGTGCATCAGCCACGTGCTCATGCCGGACCAGGGCAACCAGCACCCGGCGGACGAGCCGGACTTCGCGGAGGCGCAGGCCGCGCTCGGCGACAAGCTGCGCATCTTCCCGCAGGGCAACCTGGGCGGCTCCGGCGGCTACAGCCGCATCATGTACGAGGGCCTGAACAATACGGACGCGCCGTTCATCCTCTACATGGACGACGACATCGCGATCGAGCCCGACTCCATCGTGCGCGCGGTGCAGGCAGCCCGCTACGCGCGCACCCCGATCCTGGTCGGCGGGCAGATGCTCAACCTGCAGGACCGCGCGCAGCTGCGCACCACCGGCGAGGCCGTGGACCGCTCCACCTTCATGTGGGGCGCTGCCGAGCACGCCGTCTACGACCACGACTTTTCCAAGTACCCGCTGGGCTACGTGGGCACCCAGGAAGAGGAGCTGGACCCGCGCAAGACCACCTCGCGCGCGCTGCACCGTCGCATCGACGTGGACTACAACGGCTGGTGGATGAACCTGTTCCCGCGCGCCGTCGCCGAGCAGCTCGGCCTGCCGCTGCCGCTGTTTATTAAGTGGGACGACACCGAGTACGCCCTGCGCGCCAAGGAGGCCGGCTACCCCACGGTGACCTGGCCGGGCGTGGCCATTTGGCACATGGCGTGGGCGGACAAGGACGACGCGATCGACTGGCAGGCTTACTTCCACCTGCGCAACCGCCTCATCGTCGCCGCGATGTACGGCCCGGAGAAGGCCGACGGCATCCTGCGCAACATGCTCAAATCCACCTACAAGCACATCATGTGCATGGAGTACTCCACCATGGCGATCCAGGTGGAGGCCATGCAGGACTTCCTCAAGGGGCCGGACCAGCTGTTCAGCATCCTCGAGTCCTCGCTGCCAAGGATCCAGGAAATCCGCAAGCAGTACCCGGACGCTCAGGTCATCGGCTCCGCCGCGGACCTACCTGCGCCCACCGGCGCGCCGGGCGTGCCCACCCGCAACATCGGCGGTCGCCTGGCCAAGGTGAAGAAGATTCCGTGGGCGTTGAAGGCGTTGCGCCACCAGTTCACCACCGAGGACCGCGCGCACTGGGACGCGCCGCAGCTCAACCTCACGGCCGAGGAGGCCCGTTGGTACACGCTGGCCCGCGTCGATTCCGCTACGGTATCCACCGCCGGCGGTACGGGCGTGGCCTTCCGCAAGCGCGACAAGGCCACGAGCGACGCTCTGCTCAAGCAGACCAAGGAACTCCAGGCGCAGATCAAGGAGCGGTGGGCGGACCTGCAGTCCGAGTACCGCGCCGCGATGCCGCGCCTGACCAGCCACGAGGAGTGGGGGAAGATTTTCGATGCCCAGTAAGCCCAGTAACAAGCACTCGCTCGACGCCCGTGAGGCCGAGCTGCTCATCGCCCTGCAAGACCGCGCGTTTACCCCGGCCACCACGAAGGTGGCGCGCACGCTGAGCCACTTCGGCGAGCACGACTTGGGCTGGATGGGCGTGGCTGCGGTGGGCGCGGCGTCGACAAGCGCGAACCGCCGGAAGTGGCTGGCCTTGGGCGCGGGCACCTTCGTTGCGCACGCGGCGAGTGTGGTGCTCAAGCGCATCGTGCGGCGGCCGCGCCCCCACGACCCGCGCGTGCAGATCGGCGTGAAGACGCCGTCGCAGCTGTCGTTTCCTTCCTCGCACGCGACGAACACGGCGGCGGCCGCGGTGCACCTCGCGGACATTACGGGCTCGAAACTGCCGTGGCTTCTCGTGCCGGTAATGATGTGTTCGCGTAACGTGCTCGGGGTGCATTACCCTACGGACACCCTGGCGGGCGCTGCGCTGGGCGCGGCGGTGGCCAAGGTTGCAGTTGAGGTGGAAAGGACAACCCGATGACGGAAAAGGAATACGACGAGCCCCTGCTCAAGCCGGAGCCGCACACCACGGGCGTGGACATCAGCACCAAGCGCAAGCCGCCGAAGAACCTGCCCGACGCGATGATCAAGGGCCTGCGCCCCAAGCAGTGGGTCAAGAACGTGCTCGTGCTTTCCGCCCCGCTCGCCGCCGGTGAGTTTACGGGCCGCACGCTTATCGACGTCGCACTCGCATTCATCGTCTTCTGCCTCGGCGCGTCCTCTATCTACCTGGTCAACGATGCCCTGGACGTCGAGTCGGACCGCGAGCACCCGACCAAGCGGTTCCGCCCGATCGCCTCCGGCATGCTGCCGATCAAGCTGGCCTTCGGCATGGCTGCCATCCTCATCGCCCTGGCCCTGGGCCTGTCCTTCCTGGCCACGGACGGCCCTGCGCTCGCGCTGGTCATCGGCATCTACATTGCCCTGCAGCTGGGCTACTGCTTCGGCTGGAAGCACATCCCGGTGATTGACATCGCGCTGGTCTCGTCCGGCTTCATGCTGCGCACGATGGCCGGCGGCGTGGCCGCAAGCATCGCCCTGTCGCAGTGGTTCCTGCTGGTGGCCGCGTTCGGCTCCCTGTTCATGGCGTCGGGCAAGCGCTACGCGGAGATGCTGCTGGCGCAGAAGACGGGCGCGAAGATCCGCAAGGCGCTGGAGGGCTACACGGCCACGTACCTGCGCTTCGTGTGGACGCTGTCCGCAACGGCGGTCGTGATGAGCTACGCGCTGTGGGGCTTCCAGCTGTCCAACGACACCGATGGCCCGGCCGCGATCTGGTACCAGATCTCCATGGTCCCGTTCGTCATCGCTATCCTCCGCTACGCGGCAGAGGTGGACGGTGGCAAGGGCGGCGCGCCGGACGAGATCGCGCTGGAGGACCGCGTCCTGCAGCTGCTCGCCCTGGCGTGGATCCTCTGCATCGTCATGGCGGTTTACGTCATTCCGGCGGTGGCTTAGTAGTATCGCTGGAATGAACAAACAGGCCCGCATTTCGCTGCTCGCTGCAGCGGCAATCGCGGGCATCTTTGCGTTCTGGGGAGGATTTACCCGCCGCTGGATGTCCGACGATGGACTCATCGTGCTGCGCACCGTGCGCAACCTGCTCGCGGGCAACGGCCCCGTGTTCAACATCGGCGAGCGCGTGGAGGCCAACACCTCAGTGCTGTGGCAGTACCTCATCACGGCGTTCGGCTGGCTCACGGGCGCCCGGCTCGAGGACGTGGCGATGTGGCTCGCGCTCGCCTGCACCGTCATCGGCGCCGTCGTGGCCACCGTGGGCTCGGGCCGGTTCTGGGACCAGGCTGCCGCCACCCGCGGCGTTGTCCTGCCGTTTGGCATCCTCATCTACCTGGCGCTCCCGCCTGCGCGCGACTTTGCCACCTCCGGTTTGGAGTGGGGCCTGTGCATCATGTGGCTCGCCGTGTGGTGGGCGCTGCTGGTCCAGTGGGCCGCCCCGATCGGGCGCCGCGCCCTCCCGGTGTCCGGGTATTGGCTGGCGTTCTGGTGCGGCCTGTCGTGGCTGGTCCGCCCGGAGCTTGCGCTCTACGGCGGGGTGACCGGCATCGTGCTGCTGGCGTACAGTCCCCGCAAGTGGGCGGGCATCCTCGCAGCCGCGCTGCCGGTGCCCGCCGCGTACCAGCTATTCCGCATGGGCTTCTACGGCCTGCTCACCCCGCACACGGCGGTGGCCAAGTCCGCCTCGGACGCGGAGTGGGCCCGGGGCGGGACCTACTTCTGGGACTTTGTTGGCTACTACTGGCTCTGGCTGCCGCTGCTGGTCGTCGCGGGGTGTGCGGTGTGGTTGCTGCGGGGTGCGAGGGGGCGTCGATTAGCAATTGTCCTGCTCACCGCGGGCTGCGCCCTCGTGCACGTGCTGTACGTGCTGCGCGTGGGCGGCGACTTCATGCACGGGCGCATGCTGCTGCTGCCGCTGTTTGCCCTGCTTTTGCCGATGATGACGGTGCCGCTGACGCGCGTGACCATCGCGCTGACGCTTGCCGCGACGGTGTTCGCCGGCGTGACGATCGTGCGCGCGCACCCCATCGACTGGTTCGCGTACGAGCGCGGCGAGAAGGAGCTGAACATTGTCGACGAGCGCGAGTTCTGGTCCTACGCAATCGGCCAGAGCCCGGCCGACCCGCCACGGCACGCGGAGGACTTCCTCGGCTCCAAACTGATGGAATCGTGGACCGAGGCGGTGGAGAACGGGCAGGAGCACGACGCCGGGCAGCTCAACATCGCGCGGCTGAGCACGCACCCGGACGAGTACTCCTGGTACTGGCGCCCCCGCATGGACGAGGACGAGGCCAAGGGGAGCGACTTGCTGGACCTGCCGACCACGGCATACCTCACCAACCTGGGCATGACGAGTATGAACGCGCCGCTGGAGATGCGCGTGCTGGACTCGGTGGGCCTGGCCACGCCCCTGGCCGCGCGCATGCCCCGCGACCCGGAGGGGCGCGTCGGGCACGACAAGTATCTGCCCATGGAGTGGCAGGTGGCGGACTCCGCGACGAAGATCGACTCGATGCCCAAGGACGTGGACCGCGAGCAGGCGCGTGCGGTGCGCGCGGCGCTGCGCGAGGAGCCGATCGCGGACCTGCTGGCCAGCTCGCGCGAGCCGATGAGCTGGCACCGTTTCTGGGAGAATGTGCAGTATTCCCTGGGTGACGGTCGCTCGCTCCAGCTTGAGCAGGATCCAACGGTCTACCTCTCGGACGAGACGATCCGGGAGATTAAAAAGGGTGAGGACCCTGGGGTTTCGGGGACGCGGATCGCCTGGCCGGTGAATTGAATGGCTCTTACGGTCTCAACTTGGTAACGTTGCTGTAACCAAAAGCTGAAAAACATTCACCGAAGTTGGGAGAGTAATGTCCGCGACGAAATCGAAGCGTGGTCTGCTTGCGCTGCTCATGGCGCTGCTGACCGCCCTGGGCGCAGTGGTGAGCGCCCCGCAAGCCTCGGCAGCAAACCGCGACTGGCTGCGCCCCGACTCCACGGGTACGTGCGAGTGGGACCGCGTCGGCTTCTGGGTACAGCGCTGCACCGTCTGGTCGCCCGCGATGGGCCGCCACATCACCGTGCAGATCCAGCCGGCGCAGCGCGGCGGCAACGCGGGCCTGTACATGCTCGACGGCCTGCGCGCCACGGAGATCACCAACGCCTGGGTCAACGACGTCAACGCGGCGCAGATGTTTAAGGACAACAACATCACGCTCGTCATGCCGGTCGGTGGCCAGTCCTCCTTCTATACGGACTGGAACGCGCCCGCGACGTACGATTTCAACCACCCGGTGACCTACAAGTGGGACACCTTCCTGTCCCAGGAGCTGCCGAGCTACCTGCGGGACAACTTCGGCGTTTCGCCCACGAACAACTCCATCCTCGGCCTATCCATGGGCGGCACCGCCGCGATCAACCTCGCCGCGCTGCACCCGAACCAGTTCCGCCAGGTCCTCTCGTACTCCGGCTACCTCACCACCACCATCCCTGGTGGCCAGACGGCGCTACGCGTCGCGCTTCTCGACGGCGGCCTGTACAACCTCAACGCCATGTGGGGCTCCATCTTCAATCCCCGCCGCTACGAGAACGACCCGTTCCTGAACATGGGGAACCTGCGCGGCAAGGACGTCTACGTGTCCTCCGGTAGCGCGGTCCCAGGTCCGGCCGATGACAAGTATCTGCCGGAGCACCGCGCGTCGGGCATCGCGCTGGAGTCCATTGCCAACTTCACCACCCACCTGTGGAGCGCGAAGGCGACCGTGACGGGCGTACAGCACACCGCCGTGTTCACGCCGACTGGCTTGCACAACTGGGATCAGTTCGGCTCCCAGCTCGTGGCCACTCAGCCGCGCATTCTCAACGTGATGAACGCCTGGTAAACCCCGGCTGCCGCTGGCCCCGTTCCCCGCATTCGCGGGAGCGGGGCCTTCGTGCGTTCTGGCACTGCGCGGCGCAGTCACACGGAAAACATTTGCCCCAAAAGTTCCCGGCGTGTCACCGTGTAAAGTCTCAAGTCAAACTTAACCTTTGGGTTACACAAGCGCTCGTGCACTGGCTACGCCGGGGGAGGGGAACCCCCGGACCAGCCTGCAGGGGCGCGACGCCCCCATGACCAGATGAATTGATGAGGCAGGACACCTTCATGCGCGAACACCGTTCCCCCAACACGAGGCTGCGTGCCCGTATCGCTCGGGTAGCAGCAGTGCCCACTGCGGCGCTCATGGTCGCATCGGCGCTTCCCGGCGTCGCCCCGCAGGCGCAGGCACAGCTGAGCAGTGGCAGCAGCACGTTCGGCGATTCCCGCGGTCTCTCGGACGCGATCCGTCCGAAGGATCCGCCGGCGCGGACCCCGATCGAGGTTGACGAGCACCCGCAAATCCCGGGCCTGCCGGACGGCGTGAGCGTGGACCGCATCGAGTGGCTGACCAACCGCCGCGTCGCCGTGTTTATCAAGTCCGCGGCGATGCCTGACCAACTCATGCAGGTGCAGATCCTCCTGGCGCGCGACTGGCACCAGAACCCGGACGCGAAGTTCCCGGAGGTCTGGGCGCTCGACGGCCTGCGCGCGCGTGATGACGAGAACGGCTGGACCATTGAGACCAACATCGAGCAGTTCTACGCCGACAAGAACGTCAACGTGATCCTGCCGGTGGGCGGCGAGTCCTCCTTCTACTCCGACTGGCAGCGCCCGAACAACGGCAAGAACTACAAGTGGGAGACCTTCTTTATCAAGGAGCTCATCCCGGTCCTGCACAACCGCTTCCGCTCCAACGACAAGCGCGCGCTGACCGGCATCTCCATGGGCGGCACCTCGGCAATCAACCTGGCGGAGCGCAACCCGCACCTGTTTGACTTCGTCGGCTCCTTCTCTGGCTACCTGGACACCACGACCACCGGCATGCCGTCGGCGATCAAGGCGGCGCAGCTGGACGCGGGCGGCTACGACGCGGAGGCCATGTGGGGCCCGCTCGGCTCGCAGGACTGGGTCGACCACGACCCCAAGCTGGGCATTGAGAACCTGGAGGGCAAGACGGTCTACGTCTCCTCCGGCTCGGGCCGCGACGACTTTGGCAGCCCGGACTCCGTGGCCAAGGGCGCGGCCAACCCGGCGGGCGTGGGCCTCGAGGTGCTCTCGCGTCTGTCCACCCAGACCTTCGTGGACTACGCCAGCCGCACCAATGTCAAGCCGATTGTGAAGTTCCGCCCGTCCGGCGTGCACTCCTGGGAGTACTGGCAGTTCGAGATGACGCAGGCGTGGCCCTACATCGCCAACTCGCTCGGCGTGGCCGAGGCGGACCGCAGCGCGGACTGCACCCCGGTTGGCGCGATCGCCGAGGTCACCGCGGACGGCTCGATCGGCTCCTGCGTGAACAACGAGTACGACGCGGGCAAGGACAAGCAGGGCAAGGCCCAGGACTTCCGCGGCGGCACCGCCTTCTGGGCGCCCAACACCGGCGCGCACGCCCTGTACGGCGCCATCCTGGCCAAGTACAGCGGCCTGGGCGGCGCGCAAGGCTGGCTCGGCTTCCCCACCACGGGCGAGCAGGCGACCCCGGACGGCGTCGGCCGCTTCGTGCACTTTGAAAACGGCTCCATCTACTGGACCCCGGAGACAGGCGCCTACGCCATCCCGGGCGACATGTTCCAGGCGTGGGGCGAGAACGGCTATGAGACAGGCGACCTGAAGTACCCGGTCAAGGAGGCCAACAAGGTTGGCGAGGGCTATGTCCAGCAGTTCCAGGGCGGCTTCCTCACCCGCAACCCGGACGGCACCCACCACATCGTCCACGGCGCGATCGGCGCGAAGTACGGCGAGATGGGCACCGCCACCTCGGACCTGGGCTTCCCCACAGGCAACGAGATTGCCATCAAGGGCGGGTTCTTCCAGCCGTTTGAGAAGGGCAACATCTACTGGTCCGCTGAGTCCGGCGCGCACGTCATCTACTACGGCGACATCTTCGACGAGTGGGGCAAGCGCGGCTACGAACAGGGCGAGCTGGGCTGGCCCACCTCGGACATGCAGGACATCAGCGCCGGCGGTCTCACCATCAGCTTCCAGCACGGCACCCTGGAGCAGGTCAATGGCACGGTGGTGAAGCGATGAGGCGTCTCGGAGCCCTGTGCTTAGCGACGCTCACTCTCTCCCTCGCCGCCTGCTCCGGTTCCACCACCGTTGACGGCGAGGACGCGAAGGCGTCGGCAAGCGCTGAGCAGTCCTCCTCCGCCCCGGCGGAGTCCTCGACCGACGCCCCCGGCACCACCCGCTCTGAGGCGACGAGCTCCAAGGCCCCGGCGGCCCAGTCCGGCTCGCGGCCGGAGGACCAGCCGGCGCAGGAGGTGACCTCGGTGCCGCAGCAGGCCTCGGGCTTTACCGCGCAGGAGGAGACCTACCTGGAGCAGCTCCGCCAGAACGGACTGAACGTGGAGGGAGTTGAGGACCAACTCACAGCCACGGGGCGTACGGTGTGCTCGGACGATACCGTCACGCGCGATGCGGTCGCCGGCCAGCTCGTGGCGCAGCGGCGCACCGACATGGACCCCGCTGCCCTGGGCACGCTGATTGCGGACACCGCGCGCGCGAACCTCTGCTAAGAAAGGCACTTCATGCGCAAAGGGCGCAACGTTTTTGTGGTTGCAGCCGTCCTGGTGGTCCTCGCAGTCATCGGGCTGGGGGTCTACCAGTGGCAGGCGTCGGACCAATCCGGTGATTCGGCGCTGTCCCCGGTGCCCGGCCAGGGCGAGACCGGGGGCGGGTCGCAGGACCCGGAGCAACCGGTGGAGCCGGACTGGTGCCCGGCCGTGGAGTTCGTCTCCGTGCCCGGCACCTGGGAGTCTTCGGCGGATGATGACCCGTTCAATCCGCAGGCTAACCCGCAGAGCTTCATGCTCTCCATCACGCAGCCGCTCCAGCAGGAGTACGACATCAACCACGTCCGCGTGTTTACCGTGCCGTACACCGCGCAGTTCCGGAACATCCAGACTGAGCATGGCCGGCGCGAGATGACGTATGACGACTCCCGCGCCGAGGGCAAGGCGAAGCTCAACGGCGAGCTGAAGCACGTGGCGACGACATGCCCGAGCACCAAGTTCATCATCGCCGGGTTCAGCCAGGGCGCGGTGATCGTGGGCGACATTGCCAACGAGATTGGTACCGGGATGAACGCTGTGCCGCCGGAGCGCCTGCTTGGCGCGGTGATGATTGCGGACGGGCGCCGCGAGAACGGCGTGGGTGTGAACCCGGGCGCGCCGGTGACCGGCGTGGGCGCGGAGATCGCGCTGCAGCCGCTGCAGCTGGTGGCCGACGGCGTGACGCCGGGCGCGACCATGACGGGCGCGCGCCCCGGCGGGTTTGGCGAGGTTGCGGACCGCGCCTTTGAGATCTGCGCACCCGCGGACACCGTGTGCGATGCGCCTGCGCGTGTGGGCAACGCGCTGGAGCGTGCGCAGGAGTTAGTAATGGCAAGCGGAAACCACGCGATGTATGCGACAAACCCGGATGTGATTCCGGGAACGACCACACCACAGTGGACGCTGGATTGGGCGCGCACTACTATAGATGCTTTGTAGGTACTAACTAATTTTTGGAGGGCCCAGACATGGATCTCGACGCAATCATCGCACGCTTCCTCGACGAGGCCGGAAACATCACGATCCCGCCGGGATTTACCATCCCCGCCATGACGGAGATGCTCTACGCCGCAGCCGAGCAAGCCGGGCAGGCAGATGCCGTGAGCATCAGGTTCTGGGACTACTCCGATAGCGCCGAGGGCAACTCCGTTGTGTACACGCGCCGAGAGGTCAACACCCGCATCAAAGCGATCGCCGTGCGCCTGGCCCAGGTGGGCAAGCCCGGTGACCGCGTAGCCATCCTGGCGGCCAACTCGCCCGAGTACATCCTCGGCTTCATGGGCGCGATGTACGCGGGCCAGGTGCCCGTCCCGCTCTATGACCCGAACGAGCCCGGCCACGAGGGCCACCTGCGCGCCGTGCTGTATGACTCCGGCGCGAAGACGGTCCTGACCAACAAGAAGGGCGCCGCCGCGGTGCGCGCCTACTTCGCCGACCTGCCGTCGGGGCAGCGCCCGCGCGTCATCGCCGTCGACGCGCTGCCGGACACCTTGGCCCAGAGCTGGGGCGAGCTGCGCGCAGCGGCGGAAGCGGCGGGTGCCGCCGGCGCGGACACCGCGCACCAGACCGCGTTCCTGCAGTACACCTCCGGCTCCACCCGCACCCCGGCGGGCGTGAAACTGACCAACGAGTCCATCGTGTCCAACGTCATCCAGATCTATTCCGGCGTGGGCGTGCAGCAGCCGATGCGCCTGGTGTCCTGGCTGCCGCTGCACCACGACATGGGCATCGTGGTCACCACGCTGCTGATCATCCTGGGCAACGAGATGGAGATCTTCACGCCGCAGGATTTCGTCCAGCAGCCGAAGCGTTGGATGGATCGCCTCTCCCGCCGCGAGTCGGACCCGGAGGATATGCGCATCTACACCGTCGCGCCGAACTTCGCGCTGGACATGGCCGCCCGCTATGCCGCGCCCGACGGGCTCGAGGACTACGACTTCTCCCAGCTCGAGTGCATCATCATCGGCTCCGAGCCGGTGACCAAGCCGGGCGTCGACGCGTTCTTCACCGCGTTTGGCAAGTCGGGCCTGCGCCGCGAGGTCCTGCGCCCCTCCTACGGCCTGGCCGAGGCGACCCTCCTGGTATCCACCCCGCAGGCTGGCAAGACGACGGAGCTGCCGCGCTTTACCTCCTTCGACCGCGAGCAGCTCGCGGCCGGCACCGCCGCCGAGGTGGCGGAAGGCGAGGGCGTCCAGTTCGCGTCCAACGGCCAGCCGGTGAGCTGGATGCGCTTTGCCATCGTTGACCCAGCAACCAAGGACGAGGTCCCGGAAAATTCGGTGGGTGAGATCTGGGTCCACGGCCCGAACGTGGCCGGCGGCTACCTGGAGCGCAAGGAGGAGACCGCCGACACATTTGCCAACACCATCGGCACGACGCTCCAGGAGAGCCTGCCGAAGGACGGCTGGCTCAACACCGGCGACCTCGGCGTACTCGTGGACGGTGAGCTCTACATCACCGGCCGCGTGAAGGACCTGGTCGTCGTGGCGGGGCGCAACCACTACCCGCAGGACATCGAGGCCACCGTGATGGAGGCGTCCGAGCATGTGCGCAAGGACTCCGTCGCCGCCTTCTCCGTCCCGGGCGATGACGTGGAGCGCCTGGTCATCCTGGTCGAGCGCGGCGACACCGCCGACGCGTCCGGCGACGCCGCCGCGGAGGAAGCGATCCGCGCGGCTGTATCTTCGCACCACGGCGTGTCCCCGGACGTGGTGGAGTTCCGCGCGCCGAACGAGATCGCGCGGTCATCGTCGGGCAAGATCGCGCGCCGGGTGAACGCAAAGCAATTCCAGGAGCGTGCTAACGCGAACCCGCAGTAGGACGATAACCTTAGGTGTTATGAACTCACGCGCAATGACTGAGACTGAACTGATCCGCTGGCTGCAGGAATGGGTGGCCCAGACCGCCGAGGCCGCCGACGTTACTGGTGCCGATTCGGTCGATCCGGCCAAGTCGCTCGAGGCCTACGGGTTGTCGTCTCGTGATGCCGTGGTGCTCTCCGGCGAGCTCGAGCGCACGCTCGGCCGCCGCGTCGACCCCACTATCGCCTACCAGCACCCGACCATCCTCTCCCTGGCCAAGGCGCTGACTGTGCCCGAGCAGCCCGAGCAGCCCGAGCCGAAGGGGGGCGTGAGTGAGGGGGCGAGTGGGCGTCGTGAAGCACTTGCCCCGGCGCAGCGCGACATCGCGATTGTGGGTTCGGCCGGCCGCTTCCCGGGCGCGAAGGATCAGGCGGCGTTTTGGCAATTGCTTGTCGACGGCACCGTGGCCACCGGCCCGCTGCCCGAAGGCAGGTGGAGCGAGTACACGGGCGACCCTTACCTGCGCACCAAGATGGCGGAGGAGTCCACGGACGGCGGCTACCTCGACGACATTGCGTCCTTTGACAACGAGTTCTTCGGCCTGTCGCCGCTCGAGGCCACCAATATGGACCCGCAGCAGCGCATCATGCTCGAGGTCGCGTGGGAGGCGCTGGAGGACGCGCACATCCCGGCCGACTCGCTGCGCGGCGCGCAGGTCGGCGTGTTCGTGGGCTCTTCGGCAAATGATTACGGCATGCTCATGGGCGCCGACCCGGCGCAGGCGCACCCGTACGCGCTGACCGGCTCGGCGAGCTCGATTATCCCGAACCGCATCTCCTACGCTTTCGACTTCCGCGGCCCGTCCATGAACGTGGACACCGCCTGCTCGTCCTCGCTGGTCTCCGTGCACCACGCGGTGCGCGCGCTTCGCGACGGCGAGGCGGACGTGGCCCTGGCCGGCGGCGTGAACATCCTGGCCAACCCGTTCGCGTCCCTGATGTTCTCCGAGCTGGGCGTGATCAGCCCCACCGGGCGCATCCACGCCTTCTCCGACGACGCGGACGGCATCGTCCGCTCCGAGGCCGCCGGTTTCGTCGTGCTCAAGCGGGTGGAGGACGCGATGGCGGACGGCGACGAGATCCTCGGCGTGATCAAGGGCTCCGCCACGAACTCCGACGGCCACTCCAACGGCCTGACCGCCCCGAACCCGGACGCGCAGGTAGACGTGCTGCGCCGCGCCTACGCGGACGCGGGCGTGGACCCGCACGAGGTGGACCTCGTCGAGGCCCACGGCACCGGCACCATCCTGGGCGACCCGATCGAAGCCACCGCGCTGGGCGAGGTGCTCGGCCGGGGCCGCGCGGCCACGGAGCCGCTGCTGCTCGGCTCGGCGAAGTCGAGCGTGGGCCACTCCGAGTCCGCCGCGGGCGTGGTGGCTCTGATCAAGGTGATCGAGGCGCTCAAGCACGACACCATCCCGGCGAGCGCGAACTTCACCGCGCCGAACCACTTTGTGGACTTTGACGCGGAGCGCATCGAGGTCGTGCAGGACCCGCGCGAGTGGCCCCGGTACTCCGGCCGCCGCGTCGCGGGCCTGTCCGGCTTCGGTTTCGGCGGTACCAACGCGCACGTGGTGGTCACCGACTTCGACTCCGCTGATTATGAGCCAGCGGACACCGAAAACACCGACGCCGCCGCTTTCGTCGCCGGCGCCGCCGAGCAGGTCGCGCTGCCAGTCTCCGGGCTGCTGCCTTCGCGCCGTAAAGAGGCCGCGGCCCAGCTCGCGGACTTCCTGGAGGGGCGCGCCGACGCGGACCTCGCGCCCATCGCCCGCTCGCTGGCCAAGCGCAACCACGGCCGCTCCGCCGCCGTCGTGCAGGCCGCGACCACCGAGGAGGCCGTGAAGCGCCTGCGCCAGGTGGCCGACGGCAAGATCGGCCCCGGCATCGTCGCCGCCGACGCGCCGGGCGCGGTCGGCCCCGTCTTCGTCTACTCGGGCTTCGGTTCGCAGCACCGCAAGATGGCCAAGCAACTGCTCGACGCCTCCCCGCTCTTTGCGCAGCGCATGCGTGAGCTCGACGAGTACGTGCAGTTCGAGGGCGGCTGGTCCATGCTGGACATCATCACGGACGACGGCCAGACCTACGACACCGAGACCGGCCAGGTCACCATCACCGCGATCCAGATCGCGCAGACCGACCTGCTCGCCGCCATGGGCATTACCCCGGCGGCAACCATGGGCATGTCCATGGGCGAGATCGCCGCCGCCTACGCCGCGGGCGGCATCTCGGACAAGGACGCCATCCTCATTGCCACCCAGCGCGCCCGCCTCATGGGCGAGGGCGAAGCCATGATCGCCGGCACCGACCAGGAGGGCGCGATGGCGGTGGTGGAGCTGTCCCGCGACCAGCTCGCCGAGTTTATCCAGGCCCACCCGGAGGCCGCGGGCGTGGAGCCCGCCGTCTACGCGGGTCCGGGCATGACCACCGTCGGCGGCCCGGGCAAGGCCGTGGACTACATCGTGGACGCGCTGACCAAGGAAGAGAAGT
Organism: Corynebacterium gottingense; assembly: GCF_003693265.1. Classification (GTDB taxonomy): domain Bacteria; phylum Actinomycetota; class Actinomycetes; order Mycobacteriales; family Mycobacteriaceae; genus Corynebacterium; species Corynebacterium gottingense. Next base: position 99,581 of record NZ_RDRE01000009.1, on the reverse strand, counting down.
TCGCCCGCAAGCTGAAGGTGCGCGGCGCGGGCCACACGAGCGCGCTCGACCCGATCCTGGGTGACCTGGCCGGCAGCATCGCCGGCATCGAGCCGCATCCGCTGACCGTGCCGCTGTTCACCTCCGTGGACCGCGGCGAGGTCTACCCGGCGGGCGCGGTCGTGCACGACATGGACTACTTCCTGCGCATGACGCGCCAACCGGTCTACTTCCAGGACGCCACCGAGGCCGCCTTCGCCGCGGGCCACACCACCCTGGTGGAGGTCACCCCGAACCCGGTCGCGCTCATGGGCATGATGAACACCGCGTTCGCCGCGGGCAAGCCGGACGCGCAGCTGCTGTTTACCGCCAAGCGCAAGGTGGATGAGGTTGGCTCGCTGCTGGATCTCGCCGCCAAGCTCTACGTCGGCGGCATGCCCGTGAAGTTCGCGGGCTTCTACGGGGAGGGCTCGCTTATCGACGCCCCCCGCACCGCCTTCCACACCAACTCCTACTGGACAGCCGCCCGACCCTCGGCGGCGGGCGGGTCCCTGCTGGGCGCCAAGGTCCGTTTGCCCGGCGGGAAGGTCGCCTTTGCTACCCAGGCCGACCAGGTCTTTAGTCCCTACCAGCTCATCGAGGCCGCGGCGGCCGAGGTGCTCCCGGGCGCCCGCGTCGTGGCGAGCGAGGAGCACAGCTACCTGCCCGCCGACGGCGAGGTCACCACGGTGGTCCAGCCGAGCCTGGGCGGCGCGAGCGTGAAGGTATTCAACGAGGACACGCTGCTCGCGGAGGGGTTTGTCACCACGCTGTCGCTCGGCGGCGATGAGCAGCTCGCGGGCGTGGCGGAGATCGCCCCGACGGGTGACGCCGCCACCGCACCGAGCGCGAGCGAGGGTGCCGCAGGCGCCGAGGGTGTCGAGGCCGTGCGCTGGGACCCCGCCTCCGGCGAGACGGTGGCGGACCGCCTGCGCGGCATCGTCTCCGAATCCATGGGCTACGACCCGGAGGACCTGCCCGACGAGCTGCCGCTGATCGACCTCGGCCTGGACTCGCTGATGGGCATGCGCATCAAGAACCAGGTGGAAAACGACTTCCAGATCCCGCCGCTGCAGGTGCAGACGCTTCGCGACGCCTCCGTCTCCGACGTCATCCGCATCGTCGAAGAGGCCGTGGCCGGCCGCGAAAATTCCGCACAGGCGGAAACTCCGGCCGCGGCACCGGCGGAGCCCAGCACGCCTTCCGCACAGGCGGAATCCGCCGAACCGGCGCAGGGCGTCGGCGTGGCCCCGCGCGACGCCTCCGAGCGCATGGTGTTCGGCGCCTGGGCGAAGTACGCGGGGAAGGCCGCAGCTGGTGTGACGTCCCCGTTGGCGTCGATAAGCGAGGCCCAAGCGCACGACATTGCCAACCACCTCACCGAGCGCTCCGGCATCGAGGTCACCGCGAAGCAGGTACTCGAGGCGGAGACGCTGGAGCCGCTGGCGAACATCGTGCGCGAGGGGCTCGAGACCGAGGTTGAGGGCAACATCCGCGTCTTCCGCGACGGCTCCGACGAGGTCAACCCCGTCTTCGTGTTCCACCCCGCCGGTGGCTCGTCGAGCGTGTACGCGCCGCTGGCCCGCCGCCTGGGCGACAACGTGCCGGTCTACGGCGTGGAGCGCCTCGAGGGCTCGCTTGAGGAGCGTGCTGCGGCGTACGTGAAGGACATCACCGAGCTGGCGAAGGGCCGCAAGGTCGTGCTCGCCGGCTGGTCCTTCGGCGGCGCGCTGGCCTACGAGGTCGCGCACCAGCTAGGCAATGAGAAGATCGACTTCATTGCGCTTTTGGACACCACTCAGCCCAGCGAGCCGATCCCGGACACGCCGGAGGAGACGAAGGCGCGCTGGGGCCGCTACGCCGCCTTTGCCAAGGAGACGTACGGCCTGGACTTCGAGGTGCCCTACGACCTGCTCGAGACCGCGGGCGAGGACGCGCTGCTGGAGATGCTCACGCAGTTCCTCGCTACGACCGACGCCTCCGAGCACGGCCTGGCCGCCGGGGTGCTCGAGCACCAGCGCGCCTCCTTTGTAGACAACCAGATCCTCAACCACCTGGACTTCACCCGCTGGGCCGACGTGACCGTGCCCGTGCTGCTGTTCCGCGCGGAGCGCATGCACGACGGCGCGATCCAGTTGGAGCCGAACTACGCGCACATTGACGAGGACGGCGGCTGGGGCGCTATCGTGGACGACCTGACCATCGTGCACCTTCCCGGCGACCACCTCGCCGTGGTGGACGAGCCCGCGGTGGGGATCGTGGGCAAGCACATGAACGATTGGATTGAGCATGACAACCGCCGATAAGCTTGCTGACCTGCGCGCACGGCTGGAAAAGGCCCAGGACCCGGGCTCGGAGCGTTCGCGGAAACGCCGCGACGACGCCGGCCGCACGACTCCGCGCCAGCGCATCGCCGCCCTGCTTGACGAGGACTCCTTTGTGGAGATCGGGGCGCTCGCGCGCACCCCGGGTGACGACAAAGCCGTCTACTCCGACGGCGTGGTGACCGGCTACGGGCGTATCGACGGCCGCCCGGTGGCGATCTACGCGCACGACAAGACCGTCTACGGCGGTTCTGTCGGCGTGACCTTTGGCCGCAAGGTGGTCGAGGTGATGGAGTTTGCCATCAAGATCGGCTGCCCCGTCATCGGCATCCAGGACTCGGGTGGCGCCCGCATTCAGGACGCGGTGACGTCGCTGGCCATGTACTCCGAGATTGCGAAGCGCCAGCTCCCGCTGTCGGGCCGCAGCCCGCAGATCTCCATCATGCTGGGCAAGTCCGCCGGTGGCGCGGTCTACGCCCCGGTGACTACCGACTTCGTGGTCGCCGTCGATGGCGAATCCGAGATGTATGTGACCGGCCCGAACGTGATCCGCGAGGTGACCGGCGAGGACATCACCTCCGCAGAGCTGGGTGGCGCGCGCGTGCAGGAGCAGTCGGGCAACATCCAGGCGGTGGTGTCCACCGAGGAGGAGGCCTTCGACTACGTGCGCGACCTCCTCGCGCACCTGCCTACCTCGACGTTCGACCCGGCCCCGCAGGTCGACGCGCCCGCGGACGAGGAGCTCGACGACAGCGGACTGGACTCTTTCATGCCCGACGACACCAACGCCGGCTACGACATGATGGACCTGCTGGTCCAGCTCGGCGACGACGAGGACCTGGTGGAGATCCAGGCCAACTATGCGGAGAACCTCATCTGCGCCTTCGGGCGCGTCGACGGCCGCGCGGTCGGCTTCGTGGCCAACAACCCGATGTACCAGGCCGGCTGCATCGACGCCGACGCCGCGGACAAGGGCGCGCGCTTCATCCGCACTTGCGACGCCTACAACATCCCCATTGTCTACGTGGTGGATACCCCGGGCTACCTGCCGGGCGTGCAGCAGGAGCGCGAGGGCCTGATCCACCGCGGCGCGAAGTTCGCCTTCGCGGGCGTGGAGGCGACCGTGCCCAAGGTCGCGCTGATTGTGCGTAAGGCCTACGGCGGTGCCTACGCGGTGATGGGCTCGAAGAACCTGTGCGGCGACATCAACCTGGCGTGGCCCACCGCCCAGATCGCGGTGATGGGTTCCTCTGCTGCCGTGGTGATGATCCAGGGCAAGCAGCTCGCCGCCATCGAGGACCCCGCGCAGCGCGAGGCGATGAAGAAGATGTTCGTGGACTTCTACGACGAGAACATGACCTCGCCATACGTCGCTGCGGAGCGCGGCTATATTGACCAGATGATCGAGCCGAGCGAGACGCGCATTGCTTTACGACGAGCCCTGCGCCAGCTCTCCACCAAGCGGGAGTCCGATCTGCCGAAGAAGCACACGATCAGCCCGCTGTAACGAAATGGTTACGGTGCCGATAGGCTAACCGTACGATCTCCTCACCAGAAAGGTATAGCTTCGATGCTCTCTTCCACCCTCGATCTCGTCGGCGACCTGATCAGCATGCTCGTCTGGTTTGTCAACGGCATCCAGACCGGCGACCCGATGTACAACTTCGGCTCGAGCTTCTAGCCCTTCTTTGCCACCAGCTTGGCAATGCCGCGCCAGCCAAGCATGAGCAGCGCCGACATCGTGGTCGCCACGATGATGAAGGACCAGTGGGGGATGGACTGGTTCCGAATACCCCAGATCACCAGGCCGGTGATGACGGTGACCGGCCAAATGATGCCGCCCTTGTTGTCTCGGGCGATGAGCCAGCCGAGGGTCACGCCCAGTGCGAATGGCCACAGCGTGGACAGCCAGCCCGTGAAGTTGAGGGGCATCTCCTCGGTCTGGTGCGCGGCGCGCGCGAGCAGCGCAAATACCGCGATAGCGACGTAGTCAGCGGCGATGGCGTACGGCTTCGAAATCGTTTTCTTCATACCCGCCATGCTAGCGCCTCGCGGTACTGAAAACACCGCGCCTAGAATACCGAGTCGTTCCACCAGCGGCGCTCGGGCGTGCCGGCGCGGGAGCCTTCGCTATCCAGCTTGATGCCCATCACCTGGTGCAGCTCCACGATGTCGTGCTCGAAGCCCCACTCGGAGCCCGCCATGTACATGCCCCAGAGCTTGGCCGTGTTCAGCCCGACGAGCTCGACCGCCTCGTCCCAGTGTTCCTTAAGGTTCTCGCACCAATCGCGCAGCGTGCGCATGTAGTCGAAGCGGAGGTTCTCCTCGTGGACAACCTCGAACCCGTGGTCCTGCATCTTGCGCACGATAGTGCCGGAGCCGGTGAGCTCGCCGTCCGGGAAGATGTAGCGGCCGATGAAATCGCCCTTGTTCGTCTTGTGGTTGTCCGGGAACGTGATGCAGTGGTTGACCATCACGCCGCCCGGGCGCAGCTTGCTGGAGAGGAAGTCGAAGTAGGAGGCGTAGTTCTTTACCCCGATGTGCTCCATGAGCCCGATGGAGGAGACCGCGTCAAAGCCGGACTCGGTGACGTCGCGGTAGTCCAGGTGACGTACCTCCGCGAGATGCTCGAGTCCCTCCTCCTTGATCTTCGCCTGCGCCCATTCGGCCTGTTCCTTGGACAGGGTGACGCCGAGTGACTTCACGCCGCGCTTGGCGGCGTAGCGCACCATCGTGCCCCAACCGCAGCCGATGTCCAGGTGGCGGTCGCCCGGCTTGAGGTGGAGCTTTTCAAAGACGAGGCGGAACTTGTTTTCCTGGGCCTCGTCCAGACTGGCGTCCTCGGTGGGGTAGTAGGCGCAGGTGTAGGCCATGGACTCGCCGAGGAACAGCTCGTAGAAGTCGTTGCCCACGTCGTAGTGGGAGGAGATGACCTCCGCGTCGCGCTCCTTGGAGTGGGGCGTGAGGCCCTCGCGAACGGTGCGCTCAAACCAGGAGGCCTGCTCCGCCTCCGGCACGGGCTGGATCTGGAACGCACCCATGCCGCGCAAGGAGCGCACGATGCTCCAGAGTTCCTTTGGGTTCGGGCGCTTGTAGTGGGCGTAGAGGTTGCGCAGCTTATCAAACACCGCGTACGGGTGTGCTAGGTGCTCGCCCTCGACCCCGAGTCCGCCGGTGACCCAGGCGCGCGCCAGGCCGACGTCGCCAGGTGCGGTGGCGATGTAGGACAGCCCCTCCGGGCTGTTCACGCGCACCGTGTGCTCCGCGCCCACCGGCCCTGTGGAGGATCCGTCGAACGCTTCCCAGCGGAACGGGTTGTACGTGGGGAACAGGGTATCCACGATGTCGGCCACGGTCATTGGTACGAACTTGCTCATGTGCTTTCTTCTCCTGTGCGCTGCGGTGTGCGCTATGCGTTGTTGACAGTTTTTTCAAACAGGCCCGGGAAGCGTCGGTCCGGGTCGTACGTGGCCTTCATCCGCTCTGGCAGGTCGCCGCCGTAGAGGCGTTCGAACTCGGGTCGGTCGTAGAAGGCCTCGGAGTAGAGCGACTTGTGGCCGCCCAGCTCGCTTACTTTGCGCTCGATCACCTTGTTAAAGGCGCCCGGCTCCTGGGCGGGCGAGACGTGGTCGGCGGGCACACCCGACCAGAACCCGACGTTGACCCAGGTTGTGCCCGGTTCGAGCGGGTAGAGCGGCCACGGGGCGTGCTCAGGCAGACCAAGCTGTGAGAGCGCAGCCGAGTCGCTGCGCAACCTGATGGGGCAGAGCCAGACGGGCTCGATCTCGCTGGCTTGGAAGAACCAGTCGACGAACTCGGCGACATGTGCGTCGGTGACCTCGATGTCTTGCACGACGCGCTCGGTGCGCGGCAGGTTCTTGGGCTTTTTGAGGAAGCGGTATTCCAGATCGTACTTCTTGTCCAGCCCGACCAACTTCCAGTAGAAGGCGCTGCGTCGCAGCTCGCGGGGCCAGAACCGGCGCACCTTCGGGCGCTGCGTGCCAAAGGCGCGCGAGCACCAGAACCAGTCGGTGTCCCAGCGCCAGATGTAGTCGCGGATCGTGAGGAAGTCGTGCGTGATGCCCTCGGGGTGCTGCAGGGAGCGGTAAAAGATCGCGTCGCGCGTGTAGTCGGAGGTGCCCGGGGCGTCGTCGGCCTGGAAGGCGAGCACCAGGTACTGCTCTTCCGGGGAGAAGGCTACGCCGTCAAGCCCGTGCACCGTGCGGCCGTCCCACGATCCGGAGGCGGAGACGGCGCTGAGCGCTTCCTGGAAGTCACGCAGGGAGTGGAAGCGTGCGTGCTGCAGCTCCACGTATGGCGCGACGTACTCCAGCTCGATCTTCAGGCGCACCGCGTAGCCGAGGGAGCCGTACGAGTTGGGGAAGGCGCGGAAGAGGTCCACGTTCTCCTCGCGTGAGCAGCGCACAATGTCGCCGGTGCCGGTGAGCACGTCCATCTCGATGACAGACTCGTGTGGCAGGCCGTTGCGGAAGCTGGTGGACTCCACACCCATGCCGGAGACGGCGCCGCCGAGTGTGATGGTCTTCAGCTGGGGGATGACCAGGGGTGCGAGGTGGAAGGGCAGGGTGGCGTCGACAAGCTGCTCGTACGTGCACATCCCCTGGACATCCGCGGTTTTAGCAACCGGGTCGATGGCAATGACCCCGCCGAGGCCGCTGACATCGAGGCCAGCGCCGGGCTCGACGCGCTTGCGAAACAAATTCGACGTGCGCTTAGCCAGGCGGACGCGCTCGCCCGCGGGGACCTGCCGGAAGCTCGCCAGCAGGGTCTCCACGCCCTGGCTGTGCGCATGCCAGCCCACTGGAGTGACTCGTTCTCCGTCGACGCTGCGCACGCCAGCGAGGGACCTTGCGAGACCATCAGATACGCTCATGTGTTGCACGATAGACCCATCGTCTGGACTTCGCGCGGCGGGGGGAGCGCGCCTAGTCGCGCGGCGCTCCGAGCATGTAGCCGCGCCCGGCGTAGCAGACAATGTGGACAACCCAGCCGATTGCGGTGATGAGTGCGAAGGAGATGATGCGGTAGATGAGGGTGGCGGCGGTGGCGTCGACAAGCGTCATGCCCGCTGCGACGAGCGAGGCGGCAGCGGCGGCCTCGACGGTGCCGACCCCTCCCGGGGTGACTTGGGCGGCGCCGGCGAGCTTAGTCATGATGAACGCGAGCGTGACCCCCATGAGGCTCGCCCGGTTGAGCTCCGCGTGGAGTCCGGGCGCGTCGCCGACGACGGACCAGACGCAGAAGTAGAAGACCACGACGTCTAAGAGCCGGTTGCACAGGGAGCAAAACGCGGAGGAGAAGAACTGGCCGGCGGTCATGCGGATCTGGGAGACCTGCGTGATCACGTCGGCGACCTTGCCGCGCACGGAGCCGGGGAGGAAGCGGGTCCAGCGGGTCAGCAGTGCCGGGTGGCGGGTGGCCCAGAACATGGCGACGATGACGAGGACGGTGAGCACGATCGACGTGCACAAGGTAGCCGCGGACAGGTCGGCGCCGAGGAAGAGGACGGCGGCGAGCCCGATCAGCGCCATCCACACCGTGGAAAGCGCGCCCGAGATGACGAAGAACCAGCCGCACAGGCCGGGGGACGCGCCCCAGGAGCGTTGGACGCGGTAGGTCAACCACGCGGAGAGCGCGGGGCCGCCGGGCAGGGTGGTGGACCAGGCGTTGGAGCCGAGCGTGAGCGCCGTGGTGCGCGCCATGTCCGTGCGCTTGGCGTCGACGTTGAGCAAGATCTTCATCACCGCGGCCATGGCGACAATCGCGCCAAACGCGGCGACGACGGCACCGGCGATCGGGCCGGGCGCGTGAGCGACGGCGCGGCGCAGGGCTCGCCACGAGTCCGCGAGGAAGTCGAGCTCTTCCCAGAACGCGGCGACGAGGAGTGCGAGCAGGACGAGCGGCGCAAGCCAGCGCACCCACCGCATCACCTGCGCGCGGCTACCGTTCGAGCTCACGCTTTTGGATGTACTCGAGGGCCTTGCGCTCCTCCAGCTGGCGCATGAGCTCGCGGAACGGGACGAGTTCGTGGTTCTCTTCCACCGAGACGCCGGCGCGGCCTGGGTGGGTTTCCGGGTCGTCGGCGGGCTGCGCGGGTGCGGCAGGCGCGGGCTGGCTGCCCGCGGTGCCCGCGCTGCTCTCGCCGCCTTCACCGAGGGAGGCGTAGGCGCGCTTGACCCAGCGGGGCGCCCACCAGTTGTCCTCGCGCAGCAGGTGCATCACCGCGGGGACGAGCAGGAGGCGGATGATCGTGGCGTCGAGCGCCAACGAGAAGATCATGCCGAAGGCGATGTACTTCATCATCACGATGTCGCTCATGGCGAAGGCGGCCGCGACCACGATCATGATGGCGGCGGCAGCGGTGATGATGCCGCCGGTGTGTGCCGTGCCCTCCTTGATCGCTTGGTCGGTGGACGCGCCGTTGTGGCGGGACTCCACCATGCGCGAGACCAGGAAGACCTCGTAGTCCGTGGAGAGTCCGTAGAGGATGGCCACGATGAGCACGAGCACCGGGCTCATCAGCGGGCCCGCGGTGAAGTTGAGCAGGCTCGCGCCGTGGCCGCCGACGAAGACGGCGGTGAGGAATCCCAGCGTGGCACCGATGCCCAGCACGTTCATGATCACGGCCTTGGCCGGCAGGATGAGCGAGCCGAAGAGCAGCGCCATGAGCAGGAAGGTCGCGGCGACCATGTACAGCGCCATCCACGGCAGGCGGTGGAGGAGCGCCTCGATGGACTCGACCTCCATCGCCGGTGTGCCGGAGACGTACGTCTGCACGCCCTCCGGGACGTCCAGGCCACGCAGCTGGTCCACGACCTCTTGGCCGCCGTTGCGGTCCGCCAGCGGGGCGGAGAGGATCGTGGTGCCGTCCTGGGTGGGGTGCGAGGGCTTCAGCGGTGAGGCCAGGCCGGAGACCTGGCGCGTCTGCATGACAATGTTGCCCAGCTGCTCGTTCGACGCCCCGGTCACCACCAGCTTCACCGGATCCGTGCGGAAGGCGGGAAACGCCTCGTTGAAGGCGTCCTGCGACTGGCGGGTCTCCTGCGACGGTGGCAGGTAGGACTCGTTGATGCCGCCGAAGGTGATGCCCACCATCGGGGCGGTGATGAGGAACAGCAGGGCGGTGATGCCCACGACCACCTTCTTGGAGTTGCGCATGGCCCACGCCGGGATGCGGTACCAAACCGTATCCTCCAAACGACGGGCCTTGCGGCTTGTGCGGCGCACCGACCACATGTCGATGCGTGTGCCCAGCATGCCGAACAAGGCCGGCAGCACCGCCACGGAGATCACCGCGGCGAGGACGACCGCGCTGATCGCGCCGTATGCCACGGACTTCAAAAACGCCTGCGGGAACATGAGCAGGCCGGACAGCGCCACGCCCACCATGAGCGCGGAGAAGAAGACGGTCTTGCCCGCCGTCGTGGTGGTCACCGCCACCGCTTCTTCCACGTCCAGGCCGCGGTCGAGCTCCTCGCGGAAGCGGGAGACCATGAACAGGCCGTAGTCAATGGCCAGGCCCAGGCCCAGCAGCGTGATCACGGACTGGGAGAAGATGTTGACCTGCTGGAACTGCGCCAGGACGGACAGCAGCGAGAGGGAACCAAGGATGGACAGGATGCCCACGATCAGCGGCATCGCCGCGGCGACCACGCCGCCGAAGACGAAGAGCAGGATGATGGCCACGAAGATGAGGCCGACCTTCTCAGCACGGGCGATGTCGTTGGCCATGCCGTCGTCCAGTGCGTCGGCCACGGCGGTTGCGCCGGCGATCTGCACGGTCGCGTCGCCGGGCAGCTCGATGGCGCGCAGGTCCGGCTCGATCGCGCGGAAGTCCTTGAGCGTTTGCTCCCCATCACCTTTCAGCCCGATTGCGGCGAACGCTTGGGTGCCGTCCGCGGTCACCTGCTGCTGGTTTTGCTTGGCAAAGTAGCTGGTGACGTGGTCGATCTGCTCCGGGTGCTTGTCCTGGAGGGCAGAGATTTGGGAATTCGCGGCGTCGATGAGCGCCTTGTCCTGCACGCCACCGGGGGCCGAGACGAGCACGATGACATCGCCGGCGTTGTCGCGGCCGAACGTGTCCTGCTCGATCTGCGCGGCGGCCGTGGATTCGGCGCCGGGGTCTTCCCAGCCCTCCTGCGAGAGGCGGTCGCCCAGCTTGGCGCCGAAGAGGACCTGCATCACCAGGATGATGGCAATGACCACCAGCGGGATGACCCGGCGGTGGCGGAAGGCGACGCGGCCCCACCTGTAAAACACGAGGGAGGCCTCCTTAGTCGCGGTTGTGCAGCAGCGCCGACAGCGGGCGGAACGGCTGCATCCAGGCGCCGCCGTCCGGCAGGTGGTCCAGGTTGACGCGCGGCAGCGGCTCGCGGAACACGCCCGGGATGTCTTCCAGGTCCACAAAGTCCACCGCGTCAGAGTTCACGGCCCACGAGGCGTGCTCGTGGAAGCCGAGCACCTGCACTGGGATACCCTCTGCGGCGAGCTCCTCGATGCGCTCCTGGAAGTTCTGCCCGTCCGCGGAGGCCACCACGAGGCCGCGCAGGACGCCCTCTTCGTAGCGGCGCTCGATGTGGTCCAGCATGTCCTGGTCCACGTCCGAATCCTCGTCCACCTTCGGCTTGGCAAAGACAGCGAAGCCGACGTTGCGCAGCGCCTCCACCCAAGGGCGCACCGCCTCGGTGTTGCCGGGGGAGACGTTGGTAAACACGGTGGCCTCGGGCTCGACCTGCGTGCCCGTCTCCGCGGAGCGCTCGTCCGCCTCACCGACCAGCCAGCGGCCGATCGCGTCGAAGCGGGGACGGTAGGCGGCGGTGGGGCGGCTACCCAGGATGGCGCCGAGCCCCATGTCCAGGTTCGGCGCGTCCCACACCAGCAGGTAGGACTCCGGCCCGGCCGGTGCGCCCTCGGTGTACGGGTGCGTCTTGTCCTGCAGAACCATTGGTTACTTCCTCTCCCAGAGGTACTCGCGGATCACGTGGTCCTTGTTCAGGCCCTTGCCCTCAAACTTAGTAATCACCTGGCGGTCCGTCAGCAGCGGGGCGTCCGGCCACGGCCAACCCTTGTACTCCAGCAGCGGCTCCACATCCACCAGCTCGTCGATCCACTCGGCGTAGTCCGCGTGGTCGGTGGCCACGTGCAGCACTCCGCCGGGCTTAAGGCGGGTGGCGATGAGGTTGAGCGTGCCCGATTGGATGATGCGCCGCTTGTGGTGGCGCGCCTTGGGCCACGGGTCTGGAAAGAAGACGCGTACGCCGTCGAGCGAGGCTTCCGGGAACATGCGCGCCAGCACCTCCACGCCGTCGCCGCGCACCATGCGTACGTTCTCAATCCCGCCGCGCACGACCGCGCCGAGCAGCTTGGCCAGGCCGGGCTTGTATAGCTCCACCGCGATCACGTTGGTGTCCGCCTCCAGCGGCGCCATCGCGGCGGTGGAGGTGCCGGTGCCGGAGCCAATCTCCACAATCGTGGGGTGGCCCGCGCGCCCGAACCACTCGTCCACGTCGATGTGCCCGTCCGTCTCGTTCGTCAGCACCGTGCCCAGGTGCGGCCAGTGCTCGTTGAACAGGGCCTCCTGGTTCTCCGTGAGCGTGCCGCGGCGGAAGGTCACCGAGCCGAGCCGCGGGTAGTCCAGCCCGGTGCCAAAGTCAGTTTGCAGCGGGCGCCCGGCGGGCAGCTCGCCAGTCCCCTCGCGGGGAGTTTGGGAAAAATCAGCGTTATTCATTGTGTTTATTGTCCACATGACGTGCGGTGACGCAAGTTTGTGAGGGGCTTTCGTGCGCTTATCGACGCCCCCTTGCCACCCCATTCCAGGGGGAGGCGCCGCGCAGGTCGGGCAACGGTGTCCGTTTGACCCCCGCGCGGTCCCCCGTTTGCCCAGTGTGCCGCGCTGTTTCGGGCTTGTTTTACGGCGGACGTATACCCCCAAACGGGGAGGTGGTGGCCCCAAATCCGCGCGCGAATGTATGGTGTACGTCACTTCAGGGTGTAGCGTTCTACCTGGGAAAACGTGGATTTTATTCGGCGCGCCCGCGATTCAGATACGCTGGAAATCCCGAGGATTTGTGCGGGGACGCAAAGCGGACGTGAACTATGAAGGAGAGCACATGACCACTGCAGTGAACCGTTTGGAGGGTACGGCTCCGACGGACAATGAAGCACTTATTGCCTGGGTAAACGAGTCGGTCGAGCTGTTCCAGCCCGACAAAGTGGTCTTCGCCGACGGATCCCAGGAGGAGTGGGACCGCCTGGCCGCAGAGCTGGTTGAGAAGGGCACCCTGCTCAAGCTGAACGAGGAGAAGCGCCCGAACTCCTTCCTGGCTCGCTCCAACCCCTCCGACGTTGCCCGCGTGGAGTCCCGCACCTTTATCTCTACTGAGGAAGAGGAGGGCGCCGGCCCGACCAACAACTGGATGAAGCCGTCCGCGCTCAAAGAAGAGATGCTCGAGCACTTCTCTGGTTCCATGAAGGGCCGCACCATGTACGTGGTGCCCTTCTGCATGGGCCCGATTAGTGATCCGGACCCGAAGCTCGGCGTCCAGCTCACCGACTCCGCCTACGTGGTCATGTCCATGCGCATCATGACCCGCATGGGTCAGGAGGCCCTGGACAAGATTGAGGGCGACAAGTTCGTCCACTGCCTCCACTCCGTCGGCGCTCCGCTCGAGCCGGGCCAAGAGGACGTTGCGTGGCCGTGCAACGACACCAAGTACATCTCCCAGTTCCCTGAGACCAAGGAGATCTGGTCCTACGGTTCCGGCTACGGCGGCAACGCCATCCTGGCCAAGAAGTGCTACGCGCTGCGCATCGCTTCCGTGATGGCCAAGGAGGAGGGCTGGATGGCCGAGCACATGCTCATTCTCAAGCTCACCAGCCCGGAGGGCAAGAACTACCACGTCGCTGCGGCGTTCCCGTCGGCGTGCGGTAAGACCAACCTGGCCATGCTCACCCCGACGCTGGAGGGCTGGACCTCCGAGGTCGTGGGCGACGACATTGCGTGGCTGCACCTCAAGGAGGACGGCCTGTACGCCGTGAACCCGGAGAACGGTTTCTTCGGCGTTGCGCCGGGCACGAACTACACGTCCAACCCGAACGCGATGCGCTCCATGGAGCCGGGCAACACCCTGTTCACCAACGTTGCGCTCACTGATGATGGCGACGTGTGGTGGGAGGACATGGACGGCGAACCGCCGGCCCACCTCATCGACTGGCGTGGCAACGACTGGACCCCGGACTCCGCCGAGAAGGCGGCGCACCCGAACTCCCGCTACTGCGTACCGATCAAGCAGTGCCCGACCGCTGCGCCGGAGTTCGACGACTGGCGTGGTGTGAAGCTGGACGCAATCCTGTTCGGTGGCCGTCGCCCGGACACCGTCCCGCTGGTCACCCAGGCACTGAGCTGGGAGCACGGTACCCTCATCGGCGCGATGCTCTCCTCCGGCCAGACCGCTGCCTCTGCGGAAGCAAAGGTGGGTTCCCTGCGCCACGACCCGATGGCGATGCTGCCGTTTATCGGCTACAACGTGGGTGACTACTTCCAGAACTGGCTGGACATGGGCGAGCGCGGTGGCGACCGTCTGCCGTCCATCTTCCTGGTCAACTGGTTCCGCCGCGGCGAGGACGGTCGCTTCCTGTGGCCGGGCTTCGGCGAAAACTCCCGCGTGCTCAAGTGGGTCGTGGAGCGCATCGAGGGCAAGGTCGGGGCCGAGGAGACCCCGGTTGGCCACACCGCACGGGTGGAGGACCTGGACCTGACCGGCCTGGACACCCCGGCCGAGGACGTCAAGGAGGCGCTCTACCCGGATCCGGAGCTGTGGGCTCACGACGTGGCGGACGGCCGCGAGTACCTCGAGGGCCTCGGCTCCCGCGTACCGCAGGAACTGTTCGACCAGCTCGATCAGCTTTCCGAGCGCGTGAAGGCAGCGCGCAGCTAGCCTGCTGACGCAAAAGGCCCGCCTGTTTGAATGTGAACTGGCGGGCCTTTTGTTATGCGGATTTTGCGGCGAGTGCTGTGAGCCCCGTTCTGTGCTGTATCCCGTGCGCTTAAGTCGACACGCCGAGAAAAGCACACATTTTGTCGCTTAACCCGAAAATTTACTCGGCCCGGCCCCAGTAGAAAAAGAGGAAAGGCCTACAGGCGCAAATTGTCCTGTAGACCTATCCTCACTCATAGCGAGGGACCTTGTCCTCACTTTCTTGACCTCCAATTTACCCATGGAAAGGTTCAACGCAAGTTACTCGAGGTCCAAGCATCGCTCTGGTAGACGGTGTTTGCGGTCTAAAAGGGCGACTGAAAGGAAAGCGTATGCAATCGTGACGTGTCGCCGCGTCGTGTTAGCAGATCCCGCAAATCCGAAAGTGAAGTGGGACAGTCGGGGTTTCACGATGCTGCTTGTAAACTGTCCTGACGCTATTGCACAGTAATTTTGACAACTTGCGGTGCGTCGAAGCTCTTTACTATCGCGTGGCCTTCCAAACGCTTTTTACCGGAGGAAAGGGCACTAACACTGGGGCATGATGCGTCAATGCGTTCTTCGCCGGGCTTGAGCTCCCAGTAGTAGACGGAATTCTTGTCGGTGTAGTGCACTTTCTCCTGGCGCAGGCCTCCGAGTGCGCATACACCTGCTGTCTTTCCATCCACCGTGACGACCTGGATCACAGACTTCTCGCCGCGGGGCTCGACGGTTGGTGCTTTCGAGGAAGATTCCCCAACTGCGATAGCTGTCACGAGGGAAATCAGGGCAATCACGCTGGCTAGAAGCGCTCCCACCGTGTGTGGGGTGAAAGGAATCTGCTTCATTGCAGCTTGAAGTTGGGATGGGAGTTGCATTGCGGTCCTTCTCTTTCAGGGAGCTCATCGATACGGGCTGCTACTGTCGGCCGCCTCGGGGTAAGTATCTATCACGCACCCCGTAAAAGCAATGGAATCTGGCGAGCCTATCCGCGCAGCACAAGCACCAGGTTCGAAACCGCGAACTCTCGGAGGACGGGCACGCGCGAAAGCCACCACGCCCAATGCGGGTGGTAGCGCGGGAAGGCGGTGAGCAAGCGGCCGGTTGATTCCGCCCACTTGAGCCCTTCGCGGGCCGAGACGGAAAACAGGGAGGTCCCCCACACGTTCTTGGGCGGCCTGCCGTGTCTGCGCTCGTAGCGCCGGCGCGCGAACTCCCCGCCCACGTAGTGCTCCCACAGACCGGTCTCGTGGCCGCCGAAGGGGCCTAGCCACACGGTGTAAGACAGTACGACCAGGCCGCCGGGTTTGACCACGCGCAGCATTTCCTCGCCCATAGCTCGCCAGTTGGGGATGTGTTCGGCCACGTTGGAGGAGTACACGAGGTCGAAGGAGCCGTCGGCGAAGGGCAAGTGCGCCCCGTCGCCGCGCACCGCGCCGAAGCCGGTGAGCCCCGCGGCGGAAAGCTCGGAGACGTCCGGCTCCATCCCGACGTAGAAGGTGTCCGCAAAGGCGTCGGCGAAGTAGCCGGGGCCGCCGCCGACGTCCAACACGGCACGTCCGGTGAGGCCGGCTGGGCTGGGGGCGGTGGTGTCCTGCCACAGGGCGTCGAGAAGCGAGCGGGTGTCGCGCGCCAGGCCGGAGTAGAACACGGCGGGGCGGAACTGCTCGTAGGCAAACGAGCGCAGAAGGCGCAGCGAACGTGCCAGGGTGGCCAGGCGGCGGGTACGGTACATAGCAATGAAGATACTGCTGATGTGCTGGCGCGACTCCACCCACCCGCAGGGTGGCGGCAGCGAACGCTACCTGGAACGCGTTGGCGAGTACCTCGCGGCGCAGGGCCACGAGGTCATTTTTCGCACCTCCAGCCACACCGACGCGCCGAGGCGCAGCACGCGCGGCGGCATCCGCTTCGAGCGCGCCGGCGGTAAGTACGGCGTGTACGTGCTGGCGCCGCTATCCATCTGGCGCAACCGGCCGGACGTGATTGTGGATACGCAAAACGGGATCCCGTTTTTCGCGCGCATGTTCACGCGCCGCCCGGTCGTGCTGCTCACGCACCACTGCCATAAGGATCAGTGGCCGGTGGCGGGCCCGGTCATCGGGAGGCTGGGCTGGTTTTTGGAGTCCAAGGTGGCGCCGCGGGTGTATCGGGGTGCGCGGTATGTGACGGTGAGTGAGGCGTCGAAAAGCGATCTGGTGGCGCTCGGCGTGCGCGAGCGCGACATCGCGATTGTGGAAAACGGCGTGGATCCGATCCCGGGCGAGCTGCCTGTGGTGCCCGACGACGGCAAGGTGCACGTGGTCACCTTGTCGCGGCTGGTGCCGCATAAGCGCATCGAGCACGCCATTGACGCGATCGCTGGGCGCGACGACGTGGTGCTGGACATCCTTGGTTCCGGCTGGTGGGAGGATAAACTGCGCGAGTACGCGGCGGGGCGGGCGGAGATCCGCTTCCACGGGCATGTCAACGACGCGTACAAGCATGCGGTCCTCTCGCGCGCGGCGCTGCACCTCATGCCGAGCGCGAAGGAGGGGTGGGGTATCGCAGTCATTGAGGCCGCGCAGCACGGCGTGCCGACTGTCGGCTACTGCGCCGCCGGCGGCGTCAATGACTCCATCATCGACGGCGAGACGGGCTTGCTGGTGGATTCCAAGGCTGAGTTCGTGCAGGCCGTGGAGCAGTTGCTTGCCGACGCCCCACTGCGCCGCCGCCTCGGCGCCGCCGCCCAGGCGCGGGCGGAAAAGTACTCGTGGGCGGCAACGGGAGAGAAGTTCGCCGCGGTGCTGCGCGGTGTGGTTGGCGCCAAGCGTTAGTTAACGCAGCTCAGTAGCCCAGTTCAGCTGCTGGATCTTCGTATCCAGCTGGCGGTACTCCTTGGCAGCGCCGTCGGACATCTTCCGCAGCGCGGCCGCGTCAACGGTGGGAACGTAGCGGACCTCGGAGCGCGAGTAGCGGTTCATGCGCTCGGTTGCCGCGTCCGCGACAGCGGAGTACAGCCGGCCCGCGCGCAGGAGGGCGTCGCGCCTGGCAATCGCGTCGGTAAGCGTGGCGTCGCCCTCGAAGGTGGTCACCGAATTGGTGTGGTTGATGCGGCGCACCAGCGTCTCAATCTGCTCGAGGACGTGCGCCGCCTCTTCCAGCAGCTCGGCCGGGTTTTCGGCGGGCTCGTCGCCTTCCTGCACC
The DNA here is from genome assembly GCF_003693265.1 of Corynebacterium gottingense. Taxonomy (GTDB): domain Bacteria; phylum Actinomycetota; class Actinomycetes; order Mycobacteriales; family Mycobacteriaceae; genus Corynebacterium; species Corynebacterium gottingense. The sequence continues at coordinate 82,078 of NZ_RDRE01000009.1, read as the reverse complement.
AGCGCCTGGTCGACCAGGCGAGAACGCAGCTCGTCTAGACGGTGCTGCGCCTCGGCGCGTTGTGCGAGTGCCTCTGCAAGCAACATGGTGGCCCCTTTCCTTTTTACGTATGCGTCCCCGTATCCCAACCCTCACGGGTCCCGGGTGTGGCGGGAGTGCGTCTTCCAACACTGCGGTAATACTCAGTTATCTGTGCGTTCCCTGGTGGGGAGTGCTCGTGTGCTCGATGCAGGCCGCGTCACAATGCAAGGGGTGGCCGTGCGGCAAAGGGCCTGATCAGAGTCTCCAGCCTTACCCGGGCTGGCGCGGGTGAGTGTTCGCTAAGACGCACGCCGCGGCCCGGGGTTCCCGCTACCGACAGCATGTAGCAGGACAGTATAGCAAAAACCGCAGCCCCCGGCCCGCGTTGTGCGGGGAGGGGGCTGCGGTTGAGCTCAGCTCAGCCGGGCGCGGGTTACGCGGCGGTTGCCGGCCACAGGTTGCCGGATCGCAGGCGTGCGCTCATCTCTGCTTCGACCAGGACCGGGATGAAGTGGTCCAGGGTGGCGCCATCGCGGTGCGCCTTGAGGATGGAATCGAAGGCGAGCCCGATCGCCTCGGCGTCGAAGCGGTCGGACCACTCGGCGATGAGGTCTTCGCGGATGTTGCGCAGTGCGCGCTCGCGGATAATAGAAAAGTCGATGTTGTTGATGTCCTTCATGAGGGTCTCCTTTGCTGTGTCTTGGGGTAGTTCCCCCGGACTACCGGGTACGTAACCCTGTGTTCATCTGCGGTTAACTTTAGTGGCACGGGTTGAATCATGCAAGGATTTCAATGATTGGGCCTGCGCATTTATTGGCGTGAGCCAACTAAAAACAGAATATACGCTGGTAAACGGGTTTTTCTACGAATTTTCCGTGATCCATATATGTGTGAATAAAAATACGTGTGAACACTGTTACGCTTGTGACATGACCAACCTGGAACGAGACCGCAGGGTGAACGGCGTGCCCTTGGCCGTCATTCTTGTCGCCACGGTACTGGTGGTGCCGATGGTCGGTGGATTCCGCTCCGATCCGTTCAGCTGGATCCTTCTGGGATGCTTCGCCGCCTACGCCTTCCTTTACTCGCGCATCACGCTGCACGTCTGCGTTGACGACCGTGGAGGTAACTCCGCCCTGCAGCTGCGCCTTGCAGGCCGAGAAACCGCAATCCCGCTGGATCGGATCACCGGCGTCGAAGAGGCAGGCCCGCAACCGAGCGTGTGGTCTTGGATGTTCTCCCCACCGCACTTAAGCGGCCCACGGAAGGTCGACGGCGCTGAGTGTTACTCCGTCGGTGGCCCGACAGTACGCATCAACACCACATCCGGCGACTACGCCGTTTCCGTGCCCGACCCCGAGACCTTCGCCGCCGAGCTGCGCGAGCGCCTCCCCGCAGATACCGCGTAGCCTAACGACGCGACGTAACCCGCGAAAAGCGCAATCCCCACCGGCGGCAGCCCGCGCGCGGGTGCGCCGGTCTCCAGCACCCGCCCGTCCGGGTACACCACCAGCCCCACCCCGAGCTCACGCAGCCGCGCCACATCGACCGGCTCCTCCGACACAGCCTCGCGCGCGGCGACCCACCGTGGCGATGGGGGATCGACCAGGGTGGCGTCGACAAGCAAAGCCCCGGACTCCACGACATTCGTACACTTCGGCGCCGCATCGACCGTCGGCTCGCCGCGCACGAGCGTCAGCGGCGCACGCTCAGCGAAATACACATCGCGGCCCGCGGCCTCCACCGCCGGGCACTCGACAGCGGCGGGGCGCAGCTTTGCGACGCTCACCGCACCGTCCGGCACCTGCAACAGCGCACACGCCAACGCGGCCGCGGCGCGACGCGGGGTCAGCGCCCCCGCCGCCGCGACGAACGCCGGAATAGCCAGGATGAGCCACTTCTGCGCGTCGCGGAGCAAACCGCCACCGGGTACGTGCGTGACCACGGGGTTGGTCAGGCCCGCCCAGGACGCGAGCGCGACCGCGAAACCCGCGGCCGCCAACGCCAGCCAGCGGCGCGGAACCGCACGCCACCCCAGCCCGAGCAGCACGAACAGCGGGATGCCGAACAGGGCAAAGCCGACCTCGCGCGAAGCCGGGACCGCCGCCCCGTTCCAGATGCCGCCCAGTCCCATGAGCGCGCCGAGGGTGCCCACGTACTGCTCCGCGCGCGGCGCGAACGCGGCAGCGCTCTCGGGCGTCGCCGTCCCGCCGCCGGTAGCGAGCGCACCCGCCACCACCCACGGCGCACACGCCAGCACCGCAACAACCACGCCCACGCGGTCGCGCACAAAGCAGGCGCCGGAAATCGCGCCGGTGGGGGTAAGCGAGGCAACCCACTGCGCCAGCGGGCTTGCCCTTCCACTCAGCGCGACCAGGGGAATGAGCCACGCGGCGACGGCGAGCGACCACTGGCCCTGCAGCAGACGCTCGATGACCAGCGGGTTCCACACCGCCACCGTCATCGCCGCCGCCTTGCCCAGCGCGTGGGTACCAAGGCGGTGGCCGGCGAACGCTGCAGCGGCGGCCGCGCCGACGACGAGCACACGCACGAGCAGGACCGGGAACGGGACGAGGCCCAGCAGCGCGTCCTGTGGCACGTTGCGGGCGGGCAGGTCGCCGAAGCCGAGCGAGGCGCGGGTGAGCGCCATGTCGGGCAGCACCATCATGTCGCGCAGCGCGAACGCGTCGCCCGGCAGGAAAAACGGCCAGGTCAGGCCCAGCACCAGCAGGGTGCCGTAGGCGGGCAGCAGGTACTTAGCGGCGGCGCGCAAGGAGCACCAACGCCCACACGATTGCAATTGCGGCGACGAACCGGGTCAGCAGCGCCATGATCTGCAGCGCGCGCAGCCACGTCGTTTCGCTGCGGGCGCGGTCCACCGCCGCGGACTTGGAGGCGTCATCGAGTGCCCAGACGCCGGAGGGGAGGGACCAGGTTTCGTCGATAAGCGTGCCTGTGCGTCGCTCCGCATTGACCGTCCGCTGGGTGCCGTCGGGCAGCGTGGCGCGGTACTGGTAGGTATCCAGGCCGCCGACGGAACCCGGGCCGAGATAGTCCAGCGGGACCGTGGCCTGCGCGCCGGGTTCGAAGTAGGGGTACGAGCGGCGCTCCGGGCGGTACGGCAGGTAGGCGCCGAGGCCCTGGTGGTCCTTCTCCGGGAAGGCGGTGGTGGGGTTGATCTGGAAGGAATCAGTAAACGCGTTCGGGCCTGTCTGCTCGGTGGAGAGCGTGTAGATGTCCTTGTCCTTGCCCGTCGTGGGGTCCGCGGCCGTGGACTTCTCCAGCGTCGTCGTGCGGGTGAAGTGCTCACCGTCGGGGCCGTCGAAGGTCATCGCGTAGGTGCCGGTGGGCATGGTGCGCTGGTGTGCGATGACGATCGGCGATGCAATGTTGAACGCCAGCGCGCCGACGGCGATGCCCGCCGCCCACGCAAGTTTGCGCTTCTTTACAATGTCCACATCGAAAAGCTCACCGAAAACCACACTCGAAACTCTAACCTACTGCCGGAACTCGAGGGCCTGCGCGCCGTCGCCGCCCTCGGGATCCTGACCACGCACGTTGCCTTCCAAACCGCGAACCACTCGCCACTGCTCGCGCGCTTCGACTACTTCGTCGCCGTGTTTTACGCCCTGTCCGCGTTCGTCCTCGCCCGGCGCGGGCCGCGGCCCGGGTACCTCGCGCGCCGAGCGGCGCGCATCGCGCCCGCGTACGTGGTGTGCGTGGTGGTGGCCCTGCTCGCGTTGCCCGCCTTAAGCGGGGTGGGCGTGGGCCAGGCGGTGGCGAACCTGCTCATGCTGCAGATCTATGTGCCAGGTGGGCTGATCCCCGGACTCACCCAGATGTGGTCGCTGTGCGTCGAAGTGGCGTTTTACCTGGTCCTGCCGCTGTACCTGGCGCGCGGCGGGCGGGCGCGCAGGCGGGTGCTCGCCGCGGCGGTGGTGGCGGGGCTGGCCTGGCCGTGGCTCATCCAGCCGCTCTCCAACCCGGAGGTGGTCAACCTGCAGATCTGGCCGCCGTCGTACGCGCCCTGGTTCGCGGTGGGGCTCGTCTGCGCGGAACTGGAGCGCGTCGGCGTGCGCTATCGCGGCCCGCGCTGGCCGTTCCCGCTGCTGGCTATGCCGGTGGCGTGGTTCGCCGGGGTCGTCGGGCCGGAGGGGCTGACCCACCCCACGCCGGCCGAGTTCAACGTGCGCGTCCTGCTCGGCGCACTCTTCGCCGCCCTGTTCGTTGCGCCCTACGCGCTCGGGCCGAGGGAGGGCGGGACGCTGCTGTCTACGCGGCCCGCGATGTTGGCCGGGCGCTGGTCATACTCCGTGTTCCTGTGGCACATGGCGGTGCTGGACCTGGTGTTTCCGGTGCTCGGGGTGCCCGTCTTCGGCGGACACTTCTGGCTGGTCCTGGCCGTGACGGCGGCCGCGAGCCTGGCCGTGGGCTACGTTTCCTACGAGCTCGTGGAGGTGCCCGGCGCGCGGGTGATGCGCGCGGCGCTGGCTACTCGTCGCGGTCCGGCCACGCCAGGCACGCCACCGCGAAGCACCCCACAACCGGCAGGAGCGTAGCGCCCGCATAGCTTGCCGACGGCCACGGGGCCCTCGCCAGCACCAGCCCGGCGACCACCAGCGCGCCACCGGACAGCCACGCGGACGGCAGTACGGTGAAGCGCCGGATGGCCCACGCGGAGACCGCGGCGACGAGCCCCGCGACCGGGCCGGCGGCGACGACGGCGACGGTGGCGAGCAGCGGCGCGGCGCGGTCGACGCGGGGCAGCTCCGGCGGATCGGCCATGCCGCCGTCGCCCCGCCTGCGCACCACTGCCACCAGGCACGCCAGCGCGACGAGGGCGCTGAACGCGCCGCCGAGCAGGAGGGAGTACCGGTAGGTCGCCTCGCCGGCGAAGTACATGCGGAACTCGCCGGAGGCTCCGGCGGGGACGGTGAAGGCCTGGGTCGCGGCGTCGATAAGCGTGGGCTCGAGCGCGTGACCGCCGACGGTGGCGCGCAGGCCAGCATTGAACGCGCGGGTGGTGATGATGGTGCGCGCGTGGTCGGCGGGGGCGAGCGTGGCGGGCAGCGGGGACCAAATGGGGGTCGGCGCCTCGCCGCGGGTGAGCGCGACGGCGTCGCGGCGGGTGAACAGGTCGTGGGGGCCCGCGGGCAGGTGGACGGGGCCGGAGGGGTAGCGGGTGCCGTCGATGGTGGCGGGCGCGTCGAGGTGCCACGTGGCGTCGACGGCGGTGGTGAAGCGGCGCTGGATCACCTGCGTCTCGGGGAAGTGGCGCTGGAAGAAGTAGGTGTCGGCAGTGCCGGGGACCTCCACGGTGCGGGACACGCCCGCGTCGAGCTCGGCGATACCGACGCGCTCTGTCAGCCCGATGCGCGTGGTGCCAGGCGCGCGGATCGTGCGCGGTTCGCCCGCGACGAGGGTGACGCGGCGCTGCGCTCCGCCCGTGAGCTCCACGGTGGTGGTGCGCGTTGCGGTGAGCGTGAGCGACTCCGCCACCGGCGGCACCTCGATCCACGGGTGGCGGTCGCCCGGCGCGGGCCACCACGCGGTCTCCGGGGCGCCGTCGAAGGCGCTGGTCAGCGACGCCCCGGCGACCGCGCCGCCGAACGCGTTCGCGTCCGCGGCGGAGGAGGAGGCGCGCACCTGCCCGCCGTCCTCGGCGACGCCGACGCGCGTGCCGGCCGACGGGTAGTCGGGCAGCCGGTTGCCCACGTTGCCGCCCTCGCCCTGCGCCAGTGGCGCGGACTGCGCGCCGCGGAGCGTACCGTAGTTGCGCTCGGCCAGCGCCGGGGTGTCCGTGACCACGTTCGCATGCCTATCGACGAGCCGCGCCGGGAAGTACCCCCACCGCGCCCACAGCAGCGGGAGGACCTCGCCGCCGCCGTCGACGGCGACCGGTTCCGCGTCCGTGATCATGGCGTCGCGCTGGGGCTCGAGGAGGTAGATGTCGACGCCCGTGTCGTCCCCCTCGCCCCGGAAGCTCACGGTGGGCTCGCCGAGGTTGCGCGCCACGTAGGCGGGGTCTACCGGCGGGGCGGTGGTGGCGGGCGGGCCGGTCGCCAGGTCGTGGCGCACCACCACCGCACCGACGCCGATGGCGCGCAGCGCCTCCGGGTCCACTGCACGCACCTGGCCGTCGAGGCCGCGGATGGCCTCCGGGTCGGCGAGGGGGACGGCGTCGCGGAACGCGAAGCGGGTGCTGGTGAGCGCCTGGATCGGCTCGTCGCGAGTCCAGCCCCAGGTCTGGCGGGCGAACGAGGCCGACGGCACGACCAGCGTACGGGTGCCCGCGGCGTGCTCCTCCAGCCACTCGCCGGCGGCGACCCACTCGGGCGAAATCTCCGTCCACGTGCCGTCGGGGAGCAGGCGCAGCGACCACGCCGGCGCCACCGCGACCGCGGCGGTGAGAACCACACCCGCCGCCCGGGGGCGGTCCACGCGGGCGAGCAGGTGGCCCACCCCGATAGTCAGGGGGAGGCGGACGAGTGGGTCGAATTTGTGCAGGTTGCGGAAGGGGGCGAGGGGGCCGTCGAGAAGCGGGACCCAGAAATGCGCGGAGCAGAAGAGGGCGAACCCGACGGCGAGCATGACCACCCACGCGCTGCGCCACGGGACGTCGCGGCGCGCGAGGCCGGCGAGGCCGAAGCCGGCCACGAGCGCGGTGGCCAGGACGAAGACGGGCTCGCCGACGACGAGGAAGCCGGCGGTGCGCTCGGCGTCCACGAACGGCGCCCAGCTGGTGGCGCCGCGCAGGACCTCCACGGGGTTGAGCCAGGCGGTGGTGACGGCGGCGGACTCGATGAACTCCGTAAACGGCGGCGAGTAGCGGCCGAGCACCATGAGCGGGCCGATCCACCACGCCGAGACCGCCGCCGCGCCCAGCGTGAACCAGGCGGCGCGCGCGTACTCGCGACGGCACAACAGCCAGATGAACGCGGGCACGCAGGCAGCGATCGTGGCGGTGGCGTTGACCGCGCCCATCGCCGCGACCGCGAGCACCGCGCCGGCGACGCGCGGGCGGGCCCGGGCGAGCGGGATCAGCGTCCACGGCACGAGCGCCACCGGCCACGCCTCCGAGGAGATCGCGGTGAGCGTGGTGAGGATGCGCGGCGACAGCGCGTAGAGCAGTGCCGCCGTGACCTGCGGGACGCGGCCGCGCACCCCGGTGCGGCGCGCCAGGAGCAGCGCGCCCGAGTACGCCAGGCACACAAGCAGGGTCCACCAGGCACGTTGCGCCACCCACTCCGGCACCCCGGCGAAGTGCGTGAGCAGGAAGAACGGGCCCTGCGGGAAAAGGTAACCGTAGGCCTGGTTCTGCACCTGGCCTAGGGGGAACTCGTCGGTGTAGGCGTGCGTGGCGCGGGCGAGGAAGCGCGCCGGGTCGACGGAGAGGTCCAGCTTGGTGTCGGCGGCGACCCGGCCGGGCGGCTGCAGCAGGACGGTGAGCGCCAGCAGCACCCAGCCGCCAATGTGTGCGCGCAACGGCTACTCCCGGGAGCCGTACTCCGGCCCGCCCAGCACGGCATCGTCCGCAGCCACGGCCCCGCCCTGGGGCACGGTGCTCTGCCCGGAGACGGAGGCGACGCCCAGCACGCCGACCACCCCGAGCACGGCGCCGACGACCGCGGAGGCGATCACCGGGTTGGCGGCACGGCGCGGCAACGATGCAGGCAGGCGCAGAACTTGGTGGGACATGCGCATGAGCCTACCAGCACGACTACACTGGTACCGTTTCTTCCAACTCGAAGGGGGCGCGCGTGTCCAAGATGCTGCAGCGGAACCGGGCGGTCGCCGTGTGCGTCGGCGGCGTGCTCGCCGTGGCGCTGCTCGTCGCCGCCCTCACCGCGCGCCCCGAGCTGGGCGGCGAGCCCTCCGACACGGCCCAGCAGGAACCCACGCAGACCGTCCAGTCAGAACAGCCAGAACAGTCAGGGGAGCCCGCCGCGGTCGTCCCGCCCGCCCCGCAGCCGGCCCCGAGCGCGCCGCAAAGCCCGGCGCAGCAGCGCGTCCCCGCGGACTTGCGCGCGCGGGTGGCGTCGCTGATGGTGGTCGGCGTGACCAACGAGGCGCAGGCCCGCGCCGCGCTCGACCAGGGCGTCGGTGGCCTGATCATCCCGAGCTGGGCCGACCCCGCGCTGCTTACCGCGCAGGGCCACAACATCGAGGCGCTGCGCGCGCAGTACCACCACCCGTTCTCCGTGGCCATCGACTTCGAGGGCGGCCGCGTCCAGCGCCACACCGACGTGATGGGCAGCTTCATGGCCCCGCGCGAGCTGGCCGCCCGCCCGCCCGAGGTCATTCGGGGCACCGGCTACGACATCGGCCGTTCCCTGCGCGGGCGCGGCGTCAACGTGGATTACGCCCCGCTCCTGGACCTTGATGTCTCTGGCCTGGACATCGTCGGCGACCGCGCGTTCAGCGGCCACCCGGACGAGGTCGTGCGCGTGGGCACGCTGTTTGCGCAGGGGCTTATCGACGCCAACGTCACCCCCACCTTCAAACACTTCCCCGGCCACGGCCGCGCCTCCGGCGACACGCACCACCAGCTCGCCGTGACGCCGCCGCTGGACCAGGTACGCGAGCTGGACATGCGCCCGTTCGGCCCGCTCCTGCAGCGCTTCCCGCGCTCGAGCGTGATGATGGGCCACATGATCGTCCCCGGCATGGGCCCGGAGGGCGTGCCCAGCTCCCTGAACCCGGAGGCGTACCGCATCCTGCGCGACGGCGACTACCCGGGCGGCGTCCCGTTCGAGGGCGTGGTGGTCACCGACGACCTCTCCGGTATGCGCGGCATCCTGGACTACGCGCCGACGCCGGAGGCGGTCAAGCGCGCGATCGCGGCGGGCGCGGACCAAGCGCTGTGGTCCTCGGGCGCGGACGTGCCGCAGGTGATCGACGGGGTCGTCGCCGCCGTGCAGTCGGGCGAGCTGCCCGAGGCGCGCGTGAACGAGGCTGCGGCGCGCGCCCAGCAGCAGCTGATCAACACCGGCCTGTAAGTCCGCGGCCAGCCACGCATGCGAATTCGTTGCTACATCTACTACCCCATCTACTACCCTGTGGCAGGTGACTACTTCCTACAGGCAAACTTCGTCGCACCGCCGCGCCGGGTCGTCCGGTAAGGCGGGCAAGATCGCGCTCGGCGCCGTCCTTGGCCTGCTCGCCGTCGTCCTGGCCGTATACCTGGCGGATCTGGCGCTCAACCGCGGCAACGTCCCCCGCGGCACCACGGTCGGCGGCGTGGCCATCGGCGGCATGTCGCCGGACGAGGCGCGCGAGCGCCTGCAGGGGGAGCTTGGCGACGTCACCGAGCAACCCGTCGAGGTCACGGCGGCAGACAAGCGCGCCCAACTCGTGCCGGCGGCGGCGGGGCTGGGGATCGACTGGCAGGCGACTGTCGACGCGGCGGGGATCCAGTCCGCGAACCCGATCCCGCGGCTGACGGGCCTGTTTACGCAGCACGAGGTGGACGTGCAGGGGAGCGTCGATAAGCACAAGCTCGACCCAGAACTGGCACGGGTGAAGGACGAGCTGTACGTGGCGCCGGTAGACGGCGCGATCCACGTCGACGGCGGCAAGGCGAATGTGACCGACCCGAAGCTGGGGCAGGAGGTGAACCCGGCAGACCTCGAGGCTGCGGTGACGGACGGCTGGCTCGACCCGGAGGGCGTGGACGTGGAGCCGCAGCCCGTGGAGCCCGCGATCAATGACGCGGTGATTACGCAGGCGATGGACGGCCCGATCAAGGCTGCGCTGGGCGGGCCGCTGACCGTCAACGGCCGCGACGGCGTGACGGCGACCATTCCGCAGGAGCGGATGGGCGAGGTCGTGCAGTTCAACAACGTGGAGGGGCGCATCCAGCCCGACGTGCACCGCGACGTGGCGGGCGCGATCCTTGGTGAGGCGCTCGGCGGGACGCAGACCGAGATGCGCAACGCGCGCGTGCTCGAGGGCGGCGGGGTCGAGCCCTCACAAGACGGCACCGAGGTGGACTGGGACGCGACCTTCGACGGATTCGAGGACCGCCTCCTTGGCGATGGGGAGCGTACCTGGGACGCCGCGTACCGCCCGGTCGAGGCCGACTTCACCACCGAAGACGCGCAGAACGCCACGTTCAACGAGGAGGTCGGGTCCTTCACCACCGGCGGCTTCTCGGGGCCGTCCGGCACCAATATTGCGCTGGTGGCGCAGACCGTCAACGGTGCGATTGTGAACCCGGGCGAGACCTTCTCGCTCAACGGCTACACCGGGCCGCGCGGCACGGCCCAGGGCTACGTGGAGTCCGGCATCATCCTCAACGGCCACTCCGACATGGCCGTGGGCGGAGGCATCTCCCAGTTCGCGACAACGCTCTACAACGCCGCGTACTTCGCGGGCATGACTGACATCGCGCACACGCCGCACTCCTACTACATCTCCCGCTACCCGGCGGGCCGCGAGGCCACCGTCTACGAGGGCGCGATCGACCTGCAGTTCCGCAACGACTCGAACCACCCCGTGCGCATCCAGACCGGTGTGAGCGGCGGCGAGCTCACCGTGAGCCTCATGGGAGTGAAGACGGTGCGCGTCGAGTCCGCCAACGGCGGGCGCTGGGCGCAGACCCAGCCGAACACGATGAACCTTTCGGGCGCGACGTGCAGCCCCTCCAGCGGCTCGCCCGGGTTCACCACCTCGGACACCCGGAGCATTTACGACCTCTCCGGCAACCTCATCGACCAGGAGACCCAGACCACGGTCTACGACCCCGAGCCGATTGTGAAGTGCGGCTAGGTCCCGTTTATGCCCACGGGATGGGCGGCGGGGTGTGCTCCCCGCGCTCGCGGGTGAGGCCCCACAGCGTGAGCTCGGTGAAGACCGGGTCGCGTTCCATCAGCGCGTGCCGCGGGGCGTAGCCGTCATAAGCGTCGGCGACGTTGATGTTCACCACGTCCGCCCCGTCGACCGCGGCCAGCATGGACGTCGCATTGGGCGTGACCAGCACGTCCGCGGGCGAGTACAGCGACGTGTACACGATGCCCGGCACCGTATCGGGCACGTTGAGACGCGTACGCACCCACGGCGAGTCCGCGAGCTGCTGGATCACGCCTGGCGACGCCAACGCCGACGCCGCCCGCGGGTGCCGAGTTATGAACGGGGTGAAGCGGGGAGCGCGGCCGCGCACGTCGGTGCCGTGGAAGTTCGCTCCCATGGCGACCACGCGCCGCACCTTCGGCGCGCCCCCGTTGGCGATGAACAGCTTGGTCATGAGCCCACCCTGCGAGTGTGCCACGATGTCTAACTTCGCAGCCCCGGTCTGCTCCAGGACGTGGTCCACGTTCGCGTGCACGTCCTCGATGATGCTGTCCAGGTTGCCCATGCCGTAGAAGCCGGGGGCAAGCATGTCGCCGTAGTCGGCGCCCCACACCCAGAAGCCCTCGTCGCGCAGGCGCTCCGCGTTGGGGCGGAACGCCCGGGCGCGGCTGGTTACGCCGTGGATGTACATGACTGGGGTGGTGTACGAGGGCGAGAAGTCCGGGTCGTTGAAGGGCAGCGGTGGTCGGTTGCGCGCGGCGTTGGCCGCGCCGAGTGCGGCCGAGCCGACGACGATCATGGTGGCGAGCTTCATGCGTATCCAGCATATGTGGTTGCGCGCTTCCTTGACCGGGAGTTTTCGCTCCGATACGCTGGTCGACGGATCAAGAAGTCCGACGCGCTCTTTCTAGTGACTGCTGTTGCAGTGTGATTTGAGCAAGGCCTCCCGGCCCGTCGGCTGGCAACCGCGCAGATCGCGCACGGTGCCCCCGGGAGAAGATCTGTCGGCGTTTGCAACACCGCGCGCCGAAAGTGCGACCTTCCAAGGAGAGCCCTCATGGCTTTGACGTCCTGGCTTCCCGCCACTTTGGACAACATCAACCAGACCGTACTGACCTTTTCCGCTGGTGGTGAGCTGCACGTCCGCGTGTTTGGCACCCAGCTCGCGGCCTTCGACGTGGTTCAGCGGGTGGGTACGAACTTTGAGTACTCGCCGGAGCGCAACCGTCTGCGCGCGGCCGCTGCGGAGGGAGGCGTCCCCGGCGAGGAGGTCCCGCTGCCGCCCGCCCGCGATTACGCAGCGGTGGATCACACCCACTGCAGGCTCGTGGCGGATGGCCACCGCCCGCACTGGATCCCGGTCACCCGCGCCGCGAACTCACGCGACGGCGAGGCCGGCGGGTGGACACGGGTGGAGATCCTGCAGGTCGAGGGCACGCGTGTGACGTTTGCTACCGACGACGGCGTGGTCCAGGGCTGGTTCCACAACCCCGACGTGCTGGCCACCGGGTGGCGCTACCACCCGAAGTGGCGGGTGCTGGAGGCCGCGTCGGGCGAGGTCGCCGTGCTCGCCGCCCAGCCGATCGGGGCGTGCTGGGCGTAAGTTGACGGAGCTTCGGCGGTTGGGCGCCCCCTTCTGAGTACCTTCATGACGAGGACAGGATGACGAGGGTGCGACAAAAATTCCGCGTCTTCGTCACCCTGCCCTCGTCAAACAGGCCAAACCCCCAACCCCGCCCCGAGCCAGACACACCGCACACAAAAACCAGATTGCACGCGTGGGGATTGAGGGTGTGAATCCCACTGTCGTGGGTTTGATGAGGTAGTCGATGTTGCGGAAGCTTTGGCATCGGCGTGCGTTGTGCTCCGTACGTTGTTTCAAAAACGGGTTTCATCAAACGGAACAAAACCTGGGACACTTCATATCCCACCCCAGGCCTAATGACTTGGGTGCAGCGGCAACGCTCATCCGATTTAGGCAGAGTCGTTGCAGGATCCAGTGGGTCACCTGGTCCGTGGTCTTTGAATTGTCGGGCGCGCAGGCAAGGCCAGCACGGAAGATCTTCTGCAAGCAACGCTTGTTGGTGCACCGGTAGCGTGGAAGGCGCACATGAAGTTGTTGGGTGGCCGACGATGGGCAGATCGACCAGGCTGCGGATGACGTGGTCGCGGAATACTCCAGGCTGCCCGCAGGTAGGGCATTCATTGATCGGCTCGACGGGTTCGGCTTCAATAACAGTGACGTCACCGTTTTCTGTGGCACCGGTGATAGTAGTTCCTAGTTTTGCGGTGCGGCAGATGGTATCGACGATGACATTTCCGTTAGGCTGCACAGTAGGTCCTTAGTTTTGTACGGATGGATTAGATACCTTTTTCCTACAAAGCCAAGGACCCCAATATCTTGTGCCACGCCCGAACCCCCGGCGAACTAATCAATGCACTCTAAAACCGGAAGAGCCCTTTTAGTACTACTGGTGGATTTCGGTTTTGGTGGGGATTAACGCCGCCGGCTTCGGTTTTTCCGTTGAGGAGGTCGTTGACTACTTCCCGATGGTGAAATGGGTCGATGGTGAGGTAGAGAGGAACCAGTCACCTGGAAGAGATCGATCCAGTCGTTGGTGTGCAATCTGGGAGGTAGGGTCGCGGGGTCGATTCCTCGCGAGCGCAACCATGATTGTGTTTCTGAACGTGATGAAAACAACCCTGCCCTTCGGAGAATTTCCCCTATCCCGCGTCCCCGGGCAGTGAAAACGGTGTGCACCATCGCCTGAAAGGCTTTGCGCTGCTCTATCGGAATCTTCGGGTCACCCACCCGGCGGATCACTAAGATCCCCCCGTCAACGTTTGGCTGTGGCCGGAAAGCAGACCTTGGTACCCGAGAACCCAGGTGAAATGTGAACCATGGGGACCACTGAGCCGTCATCATCGTGCTTGCGCCTACCCCGGCCCGGCGGCGAGCGACTTCCCACTGCATGAGGAGTACAGCGTCAGTCCATGCTGGCGCATGCAGCAACTTTCGAAGAATGGCAGTGGTGAGGTGAAAGGGAATGTTTCCCACAATGACGCAGGGAGTGGCGGGTAACCGGAAGTTAAGGAAATCATCATGGACCACTTCGACCGCCGCCGAGGAGGTTTCTTGTGTGATTTTGGCAGCTAGTTTTGCGTCCACTTCAACTGCCGTTATCGCCCTCCCCAAGTGGGCCATCGGGTGAGTGAGGGCACCGCTTCCTGGTCCGATCTCAATGATGGGGCCGGAGGTTTGTTTCACAAGGTCGATGATGGAGTTGATGATCTTGTGGTTGGTGAGAAAATTTTGGCCATGCTCGTGACGGCCGTGTCCGTATGCAGACATCAGGTGTGCTCCTTGGATTTGAAAGGGAGCCGGGCATGACAAATAGCCGCCCGGCTAAAGGACCGGAGCGGTTTTTAACCTACGGGGTAGGAAACCGCCTTAGCGGTTGGTGCGCAACCGCAAGAAAGCGGTACCTGAAATCAACATGGGTCTAATTATATCCATTTAAAAACCGCACACAAAAAAGCCCGCCTCCCGGTACGAAGCGGGGAAGCGGGCCTCATCAAATTGGAGCCGGCGACGAGAATCGAACTCGCACTCTCAGCTTGGGAAGCTGATGTTCTACCACTAAACTACGCCGGCATTCTGCCGCGCCGAATCAGCGCGACAATGGCAACACTTTAGCACCGTCCCGCGCTGAAATGGAAAACGAGCCTGCCGTATGCTTGTGGCGTGCTTCTTTCAGACCATGACATTCGCGACGCTATCGACTCCGGCAAGCTCGGCATCGACCCCTACGATGCTGCCCTGGTGCAGCCGAGCTCGATCGACGTGCGCATGGACAAGTTCTTCCGCGTCTTCAACAACTCGAAGTACACGCACATCGACCCGAAGCTGGAGATGCCCGACCTCACCACGGCCGTGGAGGTCCCCGAGGGCGAGGCGTTCGTCCTCCACCCCGGCGAGTTCGTCCTCGCGTCCACGCTCGAGTGTTTCACGCTGCCTGCGGACCTGGCCGGCCGCCTGGAAGGCAAGAGCTCGCTCGGACGCCTCGGCCTGCTCACGCACTCCACCGCGGGCTTCATCGACCCGGGCTTTTCCGGCCACATCACCCTCGAGCTGTCCAACGTTGCCAACCTGCCCATCACGCTCTGGCCGGGCATGAAGGTGGGCCAGCTCGCGATCTTCAACATGTCGTCGCCCGCCGAGGTCCCCTACGGCTCGGGCGCGCTCGGTTCGAAGTACCAGGGGCAGCGTGGCCCCACTCCGTCGCGCGCGTACCTGAACTTCCAGTAGGGCTTTTCGCTTTTCGACGCCCACCGTGCAGGAGTTACATCAGATCCAGGTGCCTTCTGCCTAGTTCCGTCAGCTCAAGGGTGAGTGGGCGCTTTGATACTGAGTGCAGCAGTCCCTCAGATTCGAGTTTGTCTGCAACGGGGCGGAGGGTGTTCCAAGACCTTTCCATGGCGGCTGCTGCCTCCTTCAGTGGAATGGGGAGGTCTGGTCCAAAAAGCAGTGCTTGCGCCGCTAGGAATAGGAGACCGCGTTCATACTGATCACGCTTTAACGCCGATAGAGTGTCTTGCAAACTCCTCAGTTGGGCGTGTTTTTGGTCAAGAGATGATTCTAAGTCTTCTTGGGCATCGACCAGCATTTCGAGCATTGCCTTGAGAAAGAATGTCGCTTCTCCAAAGTTCATACTATTTTCTGCATCTATGAAGGCCGCGTAGTACTTCTTCCGTTGCAGCGAGAACTGATGAGACAGGGACATTGAAGTGGGTGGGGAGAGAATCTCGAGCGCCTTGAACGCAAGCAAAAATCGCCCCATGCGTCCGTTTCCGTCGTAGAACGGGTGAGTGTACTCGAATATGAAATGACCGATGAGCGCATTCACGAGGACATGCGTTTCACGGAACTGAGAGTCGAGGAAGGTTTGCATCCGCGTTTCAATGTCGTGTTCGCTGCGCGGGGCCCTGTGCACCTCTCTTACGCCGTCGTGGATTTCTACGGAGTCGGCTCGGAAGAGCTCGCCATCGGGTAGGTCGTCGCTGCTGATCTCCTTCGAGAGCAGTTTGTCGTACTCTGCGCGCAGTGCCTCCGACGAATCTGGAAAAGCCGGGCGTTCGTTGGGGTCCAACAGTGATTTGTAGAAGGCAACCATTTCCCGGAAACGCTTGTGGGGTCCGCTCTTAGGGCTGGTAAGGGCATCGACGATTTCCTTGCGCGTCGAGTAAACACCTTCGATTTGGTTCGTAGCTTTAATTTCTCCAATGAGAAGGCCGGTAAGGTAGTGACTACGTGCTACGCCGGGAAGCGTCACCCACTTGTGAGCTATTTGGAGCTCAGTGCGCCAAACTTGTTCGAGGAGCGACTGGATCTCACCGGTAAGCACCACGAACAGTTCGTGCTCACCAACCTGGAAGTTCCAATGGAGGGTTGCAGGGGATTTAAACCTGGATGTGTACTCCGCTTGAGCAGCACGGCGGCCGTCTGAAGACATGTGAAACAGCGTCTTCAGTGATTTGTAATCGCTCACTTCGGCCGTCCTTTGCGGTTCGTTTTTTGCAATTCTGCAAGCGTAGCAAAGATCTGCGTGGTCTATTTTTCAAAAACAGGGGTTTTTGCAAAATAGGATCGCGTCCTGCGCTGCTTCTTCGCAAATTTGAAAGAATAGCAGCCGCGTCCCGCGTCCCCCTCACCCTGCCCCGCCTCACAGGAACGGGCATAATGGTCAGTTATGCGGATGACAGTAATTGGCACCGGTTACCTCGGTGCAACCCACGCGGCATGCATGGCTGAACTTGGCCATGAAGTGTTGGGCGTGGACGTAGACGAAGCAAAGATCGATCGACTCAAGGCTGGGGAGGTCCCGTTCTACGAGCCGGGCCTGCCCGAGGTACTTGAGCGCAACATGGCGGCCGATCGCCTGGACTTCACCACCTCGTACGAGGAGGCAGCGGCGTTTGGCAACGTACACTTCATCGGCGTGGGCACCCCGCAGCAGCGTGGTTCCTACGCGGCGGATACCCGTTACGTCGAGGCCGTGATCGATTCGTTGGTGCCGCACCTGGAAGGCGAGCACGTCATCCTGGGGAAGTCGACGGTGCCGGTGGGCACGGCCGCGGAGCTGCAGGCCCGCGCCGATGCGCTGGCCGCGCCGGGCACGTCGGTGGAGATCGCGTGGAACCCGGAGTTCCTCCGCGAGGGCTACGCGGTGAAGGACACGATCGAGCCGGACCGCATCGTGCTGGGCGTTCGCCCGGAGCACTCCCAGGCGGAGGCTATCGCGCGCGAGGTCTACGCCACCCCGCTGTCCAAGGACACGCCGTTCATCGTCACCGACCTGCAGACCGCTGAGCTGGTGAAGGTGAGCGCCAACGCGTTCCTGGCCACCAAGATCTCGTTCATTAACGCGGTCAGCGAGGTCTGCGAGATCGTCGGCGCCGACGTCACCAAGCTCGCCGACGCCATCGGCTACGACGACCGCATCGGCCGCAAGTTCCTGGGCGCCGGCCTTGGCTTCGGCGGCGGCTGCCTGCCCAAGGACATCCGCGCGTTCATGGCGCGCGCCGGCGAGCTGGGCGCCGACCAGGCGCTCACGTTCCTGCGCGAGGTGGACGCGGTGAACATGCGTCGCCGCGAGCGCGTGGTGGACATGGCCCGCGAGGAGCTCGGAAGCCTGATCGGCCGCCGCATCACAGTCCTCGGCGCGGCGTTCAAGCCGAACTCGGACGACGTGCGCGATTCGCCCGCGCTCGCGGTGGCCGGCCAGCTCTCGCTCGCGGGCGCCGCGGTGCGCGTCTTCGACCCGGAGGCGATGGACAACGCCCGCCGCGTCTTCCCCACGCTCGATTACGCCGACACCCTCGATGACGCGCTGACCGGCGCTGAGCTGGTCATCCTCGCCACCGAGTGGAAGCAGTTCAAGGAGATGGATCCGGTCGCCTCGGCCAAGCGCGTGGAGCAGCGAGTGCTTATCGACGGCCGCAACGTCCTCCCCGTCCCCGCGTGGCAGGAGGCCGGATGGACGGTGCGGGCTCTCGGCCGCTCGCTGTAACCAGCACTCCGCCAGTGCTCCGTTAGTGCTGGTGGTAGTCAGCGAGGAAGTTGCCGAGGCGTTCCAGCGCGTTTTCTAGCTGGGACGCCCACGGCAGCGTGACTACGCGGAAGTGGTCCGGGGTGGGGTAGTTGAAGCCGCGGCCCTGGACCATGAGGATCTTCTCGGACTTGAGCAGGTCGAGCATGAAGCGCTCGTCGTCGTGGATGCCGTACATCTCCGCGTCGATCTTGGGGAAGCAGTACAGCGCGCCTTTTGGCTCGACGACGGAGACGCCGGGGATCTCGCGGAGCTTGCGGACGGCGACGTCGCGCTGCTTGTGCAGGCGGCCGCCCTCGGCGGTCAGCGAGTAGATGGACTGGCGGCCGCCGAGCGCCACCTGGATGGCGTGCTGGCCAGGAACATTCGCGCACAGACGCGTGCCGGAGAGCAGGTCGATGCCCTCGATGAAGCCCTTCGCGCGGCGGCGCGGTCCGGTGATGACCATCCACCCGGCGCGGTAGCCGCAGACGCGGTACGCCTTGGACAGTCCGTTGAAGGTGATGGTGATGACGTCGGGGGCGACCTCGGCCATGCAGGTGTGCTGGGTGCCGTCGTAAAGGATGCGGTCGTAGATCTCGTCGGCGAAGATCATCAGCTCGTGCTCGCGGGCAATGTCGGCGATGCCCTCGAGGGTCTCGCGGGAGTAGACGGCGCCCGTCGGGTTGTTGGGGTTGATCACCACGATGGCCTTCGTCTTGTCGGTGACCTTGGAGCGGATGTCCTCCAGCGACGGGTTCCAGTCGTCCTCCTCGTCGCACAGGTAGTGCACGACCTTGCCGCCGGCGAGGGTGGAGGCCGCCGTCCACAGCGGGTAGTCCGGGGCGGGGATGAGGATCTCGTCGCCGTCGTTGAGCGCGGCCTGCGTGACCATGCTGATCAGCTCGGAAACGCCGTTGCCCAAATACACGTCGTCGATGTCGCAGGGCGGGAAGCCGTCGATAAGCTCATAGCGCGTGACCACGGCGCGGCGGGCGGACGTGATGCCCTTGGAGGTGGTGTAGCCCTGGGAGGTGGGGAGGTTGGCGATCATGTCGCGCATGATCACGTCCGGTGCCTCGAAACCGAACACGGCGGGGTTGCCGGTGTTCAGCTTGAGGATGGTGTGGCCGTCGCGCTCCATCTCCTCCGCGGTCGCGGAGACGGGTCCGCGGATGTCGTAGAAGACGTTCTTGAGCTTGTCGGCCTGGTCGAAGTGGCGGTGGGTACGCTTGGCGCGTGTCGACGCCACCTTCTCGGGATTGGCTGGCTGGTCTGGGGTTTTGGGATGTTTCTTGGCCATAGGGCCATATTAGTCGCGGCGGCGGAACCTGTTGAGGGATTCTTGCGCAAAGTTGAGGGTATCGCCGGTGAGTTGGTCGATCTGCTCGCGGCGCTCCGCCTTCCTGCGCGCCGCGTCGTAGGCGCGGTCCGCCTCCAGCTCCAGCTGCTTGGCGCGCACGAGACGGCGCTTGGAGCGCTCCATGTCCCGCAGCGACGGCGAGTACCAGGAGTCCGGCCCCACCTTCATCACGTAGAGCAGGATGAACAGGACCGGGATGACCGCGAGCACGGCGGGGAGCGAGGCCGCCCCGGCGAGGGTGATGCTGCCGATGGTGCCCAGCCAGAAGATGCCGGCGCGGGTGCGGCGGCCGGAGCGGCGCGCCTCGACAAGCTCGCGGGCGGTGAAGACGGGCACGTCGTGCTGGGCCGCCGGCATACCGGCGCTGGAGCCCATGACGGGCGCCTGGGGGATGTCGGCGAACAGCGGCACGAGGTCCGCCCGGGTCTGCGCCTGGGTGCAGTACTGGCAGCGCTCGTCGTACTCCCCGAGGGTGAGGCGGCCCTCGCTCAGCGCCTCCCCGAGAGCGGACATTGCCTCGGTGCGGTCCGCGTCAGAAAGCCGGATGTGCTCCGGCTCGGAGGGCTGGAAAGCGCTGCTCATCGGGGAAATGCTCCTTACAGTTCACAGAACGAGTAACGGCCCCACCATAGCACTGCGGGAGGTGACCTAGGCGCTCCACCGTTCGTCGGCGCCGGTGACGCGGTCGTGAAAGCGCGTACGGGCGTCGTCGTACTCCTGCTCGGGCAGCTGGTAGAAGTACACGCGCGGCAGTACTCCTTCGACGCGGTCGAGGTAGGTGCCCATGAAGTCCGCGAGCGCGTCGTTGCCGTCGAGGGCCTCGGCGCTGACGTAGACGAACAGCGGCCTGGACAGCGGGTACTCGCCCTCCTGCGTGGCTTCGCGGGAGGGGGAGACGCCGTCGATGGTGACGTTGTCGATCAGGTCGCGGGTTTCGCCGTCGGTGGCCAAGTAGTTGCCAACGCCCATGAAGCCGATGCCGTTGGGGTCGTCGGCGATCCAGCCGGACAGCTCGTCGATGTTGTCGGTCGCTTCGTAGTCGTCGCGGATGGTGTCGCCGCCGAGGACCTTGTCCTTGAATACCTCGAGGGTGCCGGAGCCGTCCGGGCGGCCGTACAGGCCAATCTCCTCGTCCGGCCAGGACGGGTCGATGTCGGACCACTTGGTCACCGGGGAGTCCGCCGCCCAGATGTCGTGGAGCTGCTCGGTGGTGAGGTCGTCGGCCCAGGTGTTGTCGGCGTGTTTCACAATGGTCACTGCGTCGAGCGCGATGGGCAGCTCGATGAACTCGACACCATTGTCGCTGCACTGCTGCTGGAACTCCGCCGGGATGGCCACGGAAGAGTCATTGAGGTCGGATTTGCCGTCGCAGAAGGCGTCGAACCCGTCGGTGGAGCCGTCGGCGGAGATGCGCACGTCGTGGTCGGTGCGGTCCGCGATGAAGGAGGTGATCGGCTCGACGGTGGCGGAACCGGTGACGCGGATCGCGCCGCCGGAGACCGTGTCATTGCCGTTCTCGGCGTCGCTGCCCGCGCAGGCGGTCAGGCCGGTCGCCGCGAGGGAGAGCGCGGCGGTCAGTGCGATGAATTGCTGCTTCATACGTGCTGTGCCTGCCTTACTGGTGCTTCTTGGTTGCTTCGTTGCGGAACTCACGGAAGAAGGTGAGCACGTCGCGCCAGCGCGGGCGGGTCATCTCCAGGTACTCCGGGATCCGGTTAAGCTCCTCCAGCTGTTCCGGCGTGAGGCGCTCGTGGTCCGTCTTGCGGCGCATCTCGAGCTCGGTGCGCAGGACGCTCGTGGTTTCTTCGAGCTCGTCGATGAGCTGCTGGAGTTCGTTGTTCGGCGCGTCGGCGTCGATAAGCTTCTGGGCGCGCTGGCCGGACTTTGACTGTGCGTTCTCGGGGGTGGTCATGGGGGCTCCTTAGAAGAAGACGTTGGTGATGAGGACGGCGAGCAGCGGGAGGGCGAAGAAGACACCGCCGACCCAGAGGAAGACGTACCACTTGTTCTTGTCCGCCATGGTGGCCAGCCAGTCTGCGCCCTTCGGCGGGATGGCGCGCAGGAACGGCAGGCTCATGATGACCAGGGCGCTGAAGACGTTGAACATGGTGTGCACGAGTGCACCCTGCATTGCTGCTTCGGCCTCGACACCGGAGGCGGAAAACGCGGCGATCAGACCGGTGATGGTGGTACCGATGTTGGCGCCGACCACGAACGGGAACAGATCCTTGACCTTGAACTTGCCGGATGCTGCCAGCGGGACGGTCAGGGAGGTGGTGGTGGAGGAGGACTGGACGGCGGTGGTGATGAGGGCACCGGAGAAGATGCCGGTGATCGGTCCGCGGCCGAGGGCTGCGTGCAGCATTTCTTGCGCGCGACCCACCAGCAGGGCAGAGAGCATCTTGCCGATGTAGCCGATGACCACCAGGATCAGCGCCACGCCACCGACGGAGAGCACGATGCCACCCCACACGTCGCCGAGTGGGCTGACGATGAGCTTCGCCAGGTTGACCAGCGGCTTGGTGATCGCGTCGACGCCGTTGCCGATCGCCTCGAAGATCCCGGCGAGCACGCCGTCGCCCTCACCCGCGAGAGAGCCGGCGAACACACCGGAGACCTTGGACAGGAAGCCGGTAAAGATCTCCAGCGGGAAGAAGATGGCCAGCGCGAGCAGGTTGTAGAAGTCGTGCACCGTGGCCATGGAGAACGCGCGGTGGAACTGCTGCTTGTTGCCGGACAGGCCGAGTGCCACCAGCGTGGAGGTGACGGTGGTGCCGATGTTGGCACCGAAGAGCATGGGCACCGCCACCTCCAGCGGCAGGCCACCGGCGATCATGCCGACGGTAATGGAGGTGGTGGTGGAGGAGGACTGCATGATGGCGGTGGCGAGAATACCGACCGCCAGGCCCACGAACGGGTTCTCGGCGAAGGAGAACAGTTCCTTCGCCTGGTCGCCAGCGGCCATCTTGAAGCCGGCGCCGATCATGCCGACGGCGTTGAGCAGCAGCCAGATCGCAAGGACGACGGAGATCCACTCCGCGACCTTCTTGGCGGTGCCGCTCAGCGGCAGCCAGCCGAGCGGGTCGGCGGTCGGCTCGTCGTCCGCGTTCTTTGGCGCGTCCGTGTCCGGGGCGGGTTTCGTCTTGGTGGCAACGGCGGTGCTGCCGTGTGCCACGTCGCGCGCGCCGGTCTCGGCGTGCTTGGCATCTCTGCTCATGTGCGCTCTCAATCAACGTCGTATGGACTTGGTCGAGAGTGCACCTTATGAGCAAGAAGCGGAATTGCTGTGTATTTCCGGTTAACTTCCGGGGAATTGTATAAAGGTAGCCTAGCTATGTGAGAACTGGCTCTGGTACAGCTCGTGGTACGCGCCCTTGCGCTCGAGCAGTTCCTCGTGCGTGCCCTGCTCCACGATCCGCCCGGCCTCCATCACCAGGATCACGTCCGCGTCCCGGATGGTGGACAGGCGGTGCGCGATGACAAAGGAGGTGCGCTGCGCCCGCAGCGCGTTCATCGCCCGCTGCACCAGCACCTCGGTGCGCGTATCCACCGACGAGGTCGCCTCGTCCAGAATCAGGATGCCCGGCCGCGAGAGGAACGCGCGCGCAATGGTGATCAGCTGCCGCTCGCCCGCGGAGATGGAGCCGCCGTCCTGGTCCACGATGGTGTCGTATCCGTCGGGCAGCGCGTGCACGAAGCGGTCCACGTAGGTCGCCTTTGCGGCCTCGATGACCTCCTCGTCCGTCGCGTCGAGGCGGCCGTAGCGGATGTTTTCCATGATCGTGCCCTTGAACAGGACCGCGTCCTGCAGCACCATGCCGATCTGGCTGCGCAGGTGGGGGCGCGTGAAATCGCGGATGTCGTGGCCGTCGATAAGGATTGCCCCCTCGTCCACGTCATAGAACCGCATGATGAGGTTGACCAGCGTCGTCTTGCCCGCGCCGGTCGGCCCCACGATCGCGGCGGTCTGCCCCGGCGCGACGCGCAGCGAGAGGTCCTGGATCAGCGGCTCGTCGGTGTAGGAGAAGGACACATCGCGGAACTCCACCAGGCCTTCGGGCCGCGCGCTTGTCGACGCCCCCTCGACATCCGCCACCTCTTCCTCAGCGTCGAGCAGCTCGAAGATGCGCTCCGCCGACGCGACGCCGGATTGGACCATCTGCATCATGCCGGCGATCTGGCCGAGCGGCTGGTTGAACTGGCGGGAGTACTGGATGAACGCGGTGGCGTCGCCAAGCGTCATGTGCCCGTTGGCCACGCGCAGGCCGCCGAAGACGGCGATGGCCACGTAGGAGAGGTAGGACACGAACTGCATGATCGGCTGCATCGAGTTGGACAGGAACTGCGCCTTCTGTGCGGCGCCGGTGAGCTCCTCGTTGCGCGCGTCGAAGGTGCGGCGCAGCTCCTCGGTGCGGCCGAAGATGAGCGCGACGTCGTGGCCGGAGAAAGCCTCCTCAACCTGGCCGTTCACGGCGCCGGTGGCCTTCCACTGTGCGGCGAACTGCTTCTGCGAGCGGGTCCCCACCACGCCCATCGCCACCGCGGTGAGCGGGATGGCCAGCAGCGCGAGCAGGGCGAGCTGCCAGGACAGCCAGAACATCATGACGATGATGCCCACCAGGGTGATCACCGCATTGAACATCTGCGACAGCGCCTGCTGCAGCGCCTGCTGGACGTTGTCCACGTCGTTGGTGGTGCGGCTCATCACGTCGCCGCGCTGGCGGGAGTCGAAGTAGTTGAGCGGCAGCCGGTTCAGCTTCGTCTCGACCCGCTCGCGTAGGTCGTAGACGGTGCGCATGGTCAGCCGGTTCAGCAGCGCGCCCTGCGCCCACATGAGGACGGAGGAGCACAGGTACAGGGCGAGGATGACAATGATCAGCTCGCGCAGGTGGTCAAAGTCGATGCCCTCGCCGGGCCGCAGGTCCATCGCCTCGGCCATGTCGGCGAAGCGGTCCTGGCCGGCGGCGCGCATGCCCTCCACCGCCTGCTCCTTGGTCACCCCGCCCGGCATGCGGGCGGAGATCGCGCCGGAGAAGATCACGTCCATCGCCCGTCCCATCACGCGGGGCGCGTAGACCGACAGCACGACCGACGCGGTGTTCATGATGAAGATCGCGATGAGCGCGATCTTGAACGGCTCCAGCAGCCCGATCAGCTGCTTCGCCGAGGGCCAAAAATGTTTCGCCTTCCGAGGCTCTTGCTCACTCATGCCTGCACCGCCTTCTGGCTCTGCTCAATTTCCCGATACGTCTGGCTGCTTTCCAGCAGCTCCTCGTGGGTGCCGCGTGCCACGATCTCGCCGGCTTCCATCACGAGAATCTGGTCGGCACCGCTAATCGACGCCACCCGTTGCCCCACCACAATCACAACCTTGCCCGCGGTGTACTCGGTCATCGCGGCGCGCACGCGCGCGTCCGTGGACGCGTCGAGCGCGGAGAAGGAATCATCAAACAGGAACACGTCCGGCTGCGCCACCAGCATGCGCGCGATGGAGAGGCGCTGGCGCTGCCCGCCGGAGACGTTCGTGCCGCCCTGCGAGATCTCCATGTCCAGGTCGTCGACGAAGTCGGCCTGCGCCGCGCGCAGCGCGTTCCACAGCTCCTCGTCCGTGGCGTCCGGGTTGCCCATCCGCAGGTTCGAGGCGACGGTGCCGCTGAACAGCCAGGGCTTCTGCGGGACCATGGAGACGCGCTCGACGATGTCGGGGCGGGCGAGGTTGTCGATGGGGGTGGCGTCGAGAAGCACTTGCCCCTCGGTGGCCACGTGCAAGCGCGGGATGAGGCTGAGCAGCGTCGTCTTGCCCGAGCCGGTGGCGCCGATGATCGCCGTGGTCGTGCCCGGGCGGGCGGTGAAGCTCACGCGCTTGAGAACGGGTGCGTCGGCGCCGGGGTAGGTGAAGGTGACGTCGCGGAACTCCACCTCACCGGTGCGGGCGGTGGGGGAAGTAGGGCGCGCCGGCTCGACGATCTGCGGGGCGTGGCCCAACACCTCCGCCACGCGGCGGGCGCACACGATCGCGCGCGGCAGCATCATCAGCATGAACACGCCCATCATCACCGCCATGAGGATCTGCATGAGGTACTGCATAAACGCGGTGAGCGCGCCCACCTCTACCAGGCCCTCGTCCACGCGGTGGCCGCCGAACCAGAGCACCGCTGCTGTCGCCAGGTTCAGGATGAGCATGATGACCGGGAACATGGTCACGAATACCCGGCCGATATTCAGGCTGAGTTTAGTGATCTGCTGATTCGCGTCTGTGAACCGCTCGGTCTCGTAGTCCTCGCGGGCGAACGCGCGGACCACGCGGATGCCGGCGATCTGCTCGCGCAGCAGGACGTTGATTGCGTCCAGCCGCTTCTGCATCTGCTTGAACAGCGGCATAAGAATCGCCACGATGACGCCCACCACGACGGCGAGCACGACCACCGCCGTGACAACGAGCCAGGACATCCCCGCATCCTGGCGCAGGGCCATGATGATGCCGCCGATGGCCATGATGGGTGCGGCGACCATGAAGTTCATGAACAGCAGGAATGTCATTTGCACCTGCTGGACGTCGTTGGTGCCGCGGGTGACTAGGGTGGCGGTGCCGAAGCGGGCCATGTCCTCGCTGGTGAAGCCCGATACTCGGTCGTAGACGGCGGCCCTGATGTCCCGGCCGGTCTTCATGGCCACCTGGGAGGCGAACCACACCGCGCCGATGGCCGCCACGATCTGGATGAGTGCGACGATGAGCATGCGCAGGCCCACGTTCCAGATGTAGGGCACGTCTGCGCGCGCGACACCGTTATCAATAATGTCTGCGTTGAGGTCCGGTAGGTACAGCGTGGCGAGGGTGGTAACCAGCTGGAGTATGAGCACCGCGAAAATCTCACGACGATAGCGAGCGAGTCGGCGGAACAGATCCATCTAGTCTCCTGAATTCACAGAAACGGTCTTACCTCGCAGCTCGATCACGCTGCGTGCCAACCACGGCAGTGACCAGAGCCAAAAGCGCCAGAACCATAGTTGGGAAAGCGAATCGTCTCTCGGGCTCAAGGTCCACCCACTTTCCAAGCGAAACGTGAGGCAACCAGTTCGAAGCACGTTCGGACAGCATTGAGGCTAGCAGGGGTTCTGCAACAACGAAGTAAGCTACGAGTGCAACCAAAACGACGACCCACCGTCTTAGCAGTGTTGCTGCCGCAAATGCGATCACGGCAACGGTGGCGTAGAGAATGGATCCGCCCAGGATGACGGTACCAAGGGGCGCTTCGGGGGTGAGGCTTGGTACTTCGGCTTGCCTCAAACCTGTCGTCAACCCGGCGATCGATAATGCGGTTAGGATTGCTCCGGTTATTAACGACAAAAGTACCAGAGATAGCGCCCGAACGGCGAAGATCGTTCTCAAACGCCGCGCCGCGACCGCAATATTGAGCAGAGCGCCCGATGAGAGCTCGCTTCCAGCGAAAAGAACGCCGTGGAGTGAAGCGGCAAGTGGCGCTAGTAGATAGATCGAGGTTGCGGCGAGATCCAGCTTCTCCGGATCTTCTGAGTCGGGCCCGAGTGCTGCCGTGGTGTCGATCGAGACCGCACCGGCATCTGAGGAGGCCCCGCTTGATGCCATGACTGCGGCGTATGACAACAGTGCGGTTAGTAACGGCACAACTACGAGTAGAGCAAAGACTCCCGGATGAAGTATCCACCTTCTGGTTTCGACTTTGACCACCGTCTTACGGTCTGCCGTGTGCATGAAACTGATCCTCCAAAGTGTGCTTCTTCGTCTCCAGATTCAAGACCGGAATGGAGTGCTCCTCCATTAGGGTCCGTAGGGTTTCGACATTCTGATCGTCCACCTCCAGCACGCCAGGGCTGTGCGAGCCAGTTCGGACACGCCGATGATCAATGATGGAACTGATCGCCTCACTCAGTTCCGGCGGATAATGTACTAAGAAAGTTTTCGCTTCCCCCACGTAGCTAGCGAGCTCACCAGCAAAAATCATTCTTCCGCGTTCTAGGTGGATGATGTGGGAGCAAAGGGTTTGAATTTCATTGAGGTCGTGGCTTGAGATTAAGACAGTGCGTTCGTCAGTTGGTAACTGCTCTATGAGGTTTCGCATAAGCAGGCGCCCCTGGGGATCTAAACCGTTCATTGGTTCGTCAAGAATGGTCAGGAGTGAACCATTAATCAAAGCAGCACCAATTTGCACCCGTTGACGGTTTCCAAACGATAGCGTCCGAACTTTTCTCGACGAATACTCACCCAACGACAGGGATTTAATCACGTCCTTGACTTCCTCGTCCGTTCGCCCAGTCAGTTGACCAAGGTATGTCAAAGTTCGTTTGACTGACCAGCACGGCCAAAGCGCCATTGCGTCGATTGCAGCTCCAGTCCCGCTCCCTATAGTTTCGCTGGAGGCGAGGTTTTTCCCGAAGAACTCGATTTCCCCGTGGGAAGGGCGTTCGACTCCGGCAATAAGGCGTAGAAGTGTGGACTTTCCGCTACCGTTCGACCCCACAAGACCCACTACTGTCCCTGCGGGGACCTCTACATTGATGTCATCGAGTGCGAGAGTCGAACCATACCTCTTGCTAAGATTAGAAAGTTTTACAGCGACTTGAGGTGTTTTCATCTAAGTACCATTCGTAGGCAAGTAGCCCCGCTTGTAATCGGGGCTACTTCGTAGGTGGTTAGGGCGCAACTTTAGCTAGTTGCCGTAGCTGGCGCAGACGTAGAAACCGATGCTGATGCAGCCTCCCATTCGCGGATCAAGTTCCGGTCGAACCTTGAGCAGGGGACCCTCAGCCTCACGACCATCTTCGGGTAGCTCGAATTCGCGCGTTGTGAATCGCAGTCCGTCAGGAACTGGCACTCCGCGCTCTCGCAAAGTCTCGAGATTGGCGGTCTTTGCAGTAAGCTCCTTCCTTTTCGCATGGGTGGGGAGCTGAGCGACATCGTTGATGTAGCCGATGAACCCATCAGAAGCGATAACTTCGATGAAGTCATCGATTTGCTTCGTGATCGTTTCCTTGTTGATGCGAAGCTCTACCTCGGCGATCTCGCTGTCGATCTTGTTGAACGTGGTATTTACGGACATGGTGAAGTATTTACGGACATGGTGAATCCTTTCTGGTATTGCAATGATTTGCTTGGGGTGAACAAAGGGAGTCATCCGATGTTGGCGAACGAGCGAATTTTCTCGAGCCAGGACTTATTGTCGTTAGTTCCACTGACGAGTCTGAAGTTCACTAGAAGTGAGATTCTGTCTCCGTTAGTGAGATAGAGGTTCAGGGGCTTACCAAGATCCCTAACGAATCCGAGAGAGGGAAATCCGCCTCGGCTACCGCCCGCTGTGAAGCGCCCATACTCGGGTGTGAACTCGACGTCAACATCCTGGATATCAGTGGGCCACAGAGTCAGCCAGTCACCAAGGACCAATTTCTTCTCGTTGAGAAAGATTTCGCCTTGGTGCGGAAAAAGAGCCGCCTGATTCGCAAGCCCGAACAGTCGTCGACCAGCATCATTCGACTCGAGCTCAGTTTTAGTTGCGCCGTGAAAACTGGCTCTATCCGTGAATTTCTTAGTCACTTCCACAGGTGCACCTCTTAAGCTAGTGCCGCGTCGCTGTCGAACGTGTAGGTCACTTTCCTGACCCCGTCTGACAAGAGTTTCGCCACGCAAAACAGAGTGGGTCGGCCGTCGCCAAACCGCGAACGTTGGATCTTCAGGCCCTCAGGCACATGGATACCTCGATCTTCTAACTCATCTTCGTCGAGGATCGTGCCTCGAACGAACTCGTCGCGTTCCTGAACCGGTAGCGCATACAGTTCTTGCAGCATCGCGACAAACTCGTCCCCGGTCACAAAATCTCTGATCTCGAGAAGCCCCTGCTTTGCTTCCTGTCGGACCATCTCCTGGCTCAATGGGGGCATTGGAGCGTCTTCCTCGATTACCGGGTAGTCGATCCGCTCCATTTCGAACGGGGCAACGTTTTCCTTGTCCAACGTGTACTCCTTTCTATTTCCGATGACTTCAGTGGGGAGGGCGACCGTTTGACCGCCATCCTCAGTTTAAATTACCGGGTCCGATCCGGGTATCGGCCAACTGGACATTTAAAAATTTGGCCAAGTAGCTATGAATCCTCAGTTGCCCGAGTGTGTGTTGACGAGCTAGAATTGCGCAATGTTCCGCCTGTTTCTTGCTGGTCAAGGATCTTTGCGACTAAAAGGGGGCGTCACTTTGGAGCGCGTAGTCTCAGATTCGGGTGACGGTCCCTTTTGGGGGTCAGACGTGGAGCGACCTCATCTACCTTGCGTCAATCTGCTTGATCGGTTTCGTCTCACTGAGCGGAGCTAGCGAGCAAAGTCGGGTGGCGTTAATAGCGCTAATCGCATTGATGATCGCGCTGCAATTTCAACGCAAACGACATCCCTTTCTGGTTCTTTTTCCGCCAGCAGTTTGTGCTCTTTTTGCAACTAACGTCTTCTTTCTTCCGACCGTGTTCAACTTGGCACTGCGTAAGCGAGGATGGGGCAGTTTCGCGGCTGTGGTCGCTGCCTTCGTCCTCTGCCGAGTCGGGTGGTCGGAGAAGGAAACGATCGTCACTGTTCAGGCGGGTGAGAAGGAAACCAATGATCCAACTATTGCCTGGCTGGTTGAAGGCACGGTTCTCGTCATTGTGCCGTTCCTGGCTGGGCTGGTTATTTCCTACAATAGAAATCTGGTTGAGTCGTACCGGGTGATTGCGCAGCATAAAGAGCTAGAGCGGCAAAGGGTGGCTACAGAGGCCGTCCTCAGGGAGCGAGCCCGGATCGCCAATGAAGCGCACGATCATGTTGGCCATAAGCTAGCGTTGTTGTCACTGCAAGCGGGTGGCCTCGAGGTCAACTCCGAAGCTGGCCCCGACGTGATCAAGGAGAACGCTCAATTGATACGAGAGACCGCGGTAGAGACGTTAGCGGACCTCAGAGTTCTTATTGACCGCTTGGACGATGCGTCGGCTTTCCAGGCCCCCGAAGATTTAGCTGCGATCGTGGCTGAAAATCGGAGAAGCGGGGCCGACATTACGCTGAACACTAGATCGCTTCGCCAGGTGGATGAAATGCCACGGGAAATGCGCCAGCTCGTCTCGCAAGTAGTTCGAGAGGCTCTAGCCAATGCTAGTGTTCATGCTCCACAAAGCCCGATTTCTGTTGAACTGAGTGGCAGTGAAGGAGGCGAATTACAAATCTATATCCAGAACTCCGTGCGTGAGGTTGAATCGGGAGATCTAGTTAAGAAGCGCCGTGGGACGGGTTTGAAACGGGTAGAACGGCGAGTAAGCAAGTTCGGTGGCGTTGTGCGGTTTGGAGAACGGTCCGGTCGCTTTGAACTACACGTTATAGTCCCTTGGCCCAAATCGGTGATCGCGTAGGGAAACCATCGGATGATACGTGTGTACCTAGTGGATGATGATCCGATGGTTCGCCGGGGCTTGAAGTTCATACTCCAAGCGACCGACGATATCGAAGTTGTCGGCGAAGCAGGAAGCGGTGCTGAGGCTATTGATCAGCTTCCGAGTCTGCGTCCCGACGTGGTTGTTCTGGACGTCCGGATGCCAAACGTTGCAGGCCTTCAAGTTGCCGAATCGATTCTCAAGACTGGGCATAGCCAAGCAATATTGATGATGACTGCATTCGATAACGAATCGACCGTCATGGAGGTCCTTGAGGCCGGTGCTATCGGGTTCCTATTGAAAGACGCGCCTCCTGAATCCGTAATCCAAGCAATTAGGGACACCTCCGCTGGCAAGGTCACTCTTTCCCCTCGTCATACTCGCATCCTGCTTGACGCGTACACCCGGGACGGCCAGGTTAATCGGCGGGTTCAAGCTCAACAGGCCCTAGCGGGCCTTAGCGAAAGGGAAACGGAAATAGCGATCTTAGTTGCACAGAGCTTAACTAATCAGGAGATAGCGAGAGCGATGTTGTTATCAACCGCTACGGTCAAAACCCACTTGACGAAGATTTTTGATGAACTCGGAATCAATAACCGCGTTCAACTGGCACTCTTGGTGAGGGAAGCTGAGCTTATCTGAAGTGCGGCCCTATCCACATTCCTCGGCCTCTGGACTTCTGCTACTTTGTGCAGATCCCCCAGGTTGGGTATTCGCAGCTGACCTCGGGTTTGAGATCCGAAACCGATCCTGAGAAGGGCGCGGCCGGCCAGTACTGCTTGGAATACCTGCCGAGCAGACGGATGAGAAGCATTTGGGCCCCTTGCGCGCGGAAACGACAACGGCGAATAGAAACGGTGCAATGCTAGCACCGGATCAGGCGGGGCCTTGTACCTCAAGGGGCCGGCACTCGCCGGCCCTCCCAGAGATACCTAGGGCACCTGCGGCACGTTGCGGGCGTGCTCGACCATTTCCTCCCACTCGACGATCTTCTTGCGCTCGCGCGGCAGGGCAGACTGCTCGCCCAGCTTGCGCTCGGCCTCGTCCAGTCGGTACCAGCCGTCCCAGGTGGTGTAGGGGATGTTGCGCTCGTCGAGCAGCTCGAGGATCTCGTCCGGGCCGGTGTGCGACGGGGTGGCCAGCTTGCCGGCGTCCGCGTCGGCGATGAGCATGTCGGTGGTTTCCTTCGCGTCGGACTTGGTGTTGCCGATCAGGCCGATCGGGCCGCGCTTGATCCAGCCGGTGACGTAGAGCTTGTCCTCAAAGCCGGCGCCGTCCTCGATGGTCTCCAGAACGTGGCCGCCGTCGTTCGGGATGACGTTGCGCTCCACGTCGAAGGGCACGCCGTCGACGGGCTCGGAGCGGTAGCCCACCGCGTGGTAGACCTGCTGGACCGGCCAGTCGGTGAACTTGCCGGTGCCCGTGATGCCGCCATTGCCGTCCAGCTCCTGGCGCTCGGTGCGGAGGCCGGTGATGGCGCCGGAGTCGTCGGTAAGCACCTCGACCGGCTCCTCGAAGAAGTGGATGTAGATCTTGTGCGGCGCGTCGTCCGGCTCGCGCATGGCGTACTGCTCCAGGACCTGGCAGTTCAGGTCGACGGACTTGTCGGCGCGGCGGACTTCTTCGCTGGTGGCGTCGTAATCAATGTCCTCCGGGTCGACGAGCACCTGGATGGTGTCGGAGAGGTCCATCTCGCGCAGCTCCTTCGGGGTGAACTTGGCCTGCGCGGGGCCGCGGCGGCCGAACATGTGGACCGTCTCCGCCTTGTTGTTCTTCAGGGACTCGTACACGTTGTCCGGGATCTCGGTGACCAGGAGCTCGTCGCCGGTCTTGGCCAGGATGCGGGAGATGTCGAGTGCGACGTTGCCCACGCCGATGACGGCGACCTCGCGGGCGTCCAGGTTCCAGCCGCGCTCGAAGCGGGGGTTGCCGTCGTAGAAGCCGACGAACTCGCCGGCGCCGATGGACTTCTCGCCGCCCGGGATGCGCAGCTCGCGGTCGCGCACGGCGCCGGTGGAGATCACGACGGCGTCGTAGTAGTCGCGCAGCTCATCAATGGTGATGTCGCGGCCGATGGTGATGTTACCCAGCAGGCGCAGGTGCGGCTTGTCCAGCACCTTGTGCAGGGACTTCACAATGCCCTTGATACGCGGGTGGTCGGGCGCGACGCCGTAACGGATCAGCCCGAAGGGGGCGGGCATCTGCTCGAAGAGGTCGACGTGGATGTCGTGCTCATCGTTGCGGAGGAGGAGGTCGGAGGCGTAAATGCCGGCGGGGCCGGCGCCGACGACGGCGACGCGCAAACTCATTGAGGGTGTCCTTTCAAGGTAGGGAACCGTTAATACTGGACCAATATAGCGTACAGACAGCTTGGTCTAAAAATGGGTTGGTGTCAAGGGGTGCGGGGTCGACGTGGCGTCGATAAGCGAACCGCTCGGTGCGATTTGGAAAACATTCAGGCAAAAACCTCTGTATGAGCTGGGGAAAGGAAATAGTACTTGCCGTAGACCGCTCAGTACGGCAAACTCGACCGCACGGAAATTTAGTGCCGCACACCATAGACCGTTCGGTCTGTGTAGTAAGGAGGAAGGCATGCCAGCATCGACGGCGACCCGCGCCGTGAAGGAGCGCGCGAAGAAGCCAGAGGGGCAGTGGCTTATCGACGGCACCGAGCCCCTCAACCACGACGAGGAGCTCAAGCAGCGCGAACCCGTCCTGGAGGTCAAGCAGCGCGTCATTGACACCTACGCCAAGGGCGGGTTTGACTCGATCGACCGCGAGGACCTGTACCCGCGCTTCAAGTGGCTCGGCCTGTACACGCAGCGCAAGCAGAACCTCGGCGGCGAGCACACCGGCGAGGACAACTCGGTGCTGGAAGACAAATACTTCATGATGCGCATCCGCTTCGACGGCGGCATCTGCTCCACCGAGCAAGCCCGCGTGGTCGGCGAGATCTCGCGCGACTACGCGCGCTCCACCGTGGACCTCACCGACCGGCAGAACATCCAGCTGCACTGGGTGCGCATCGAGGACGTGCCCACCATCTGGGAGAAGCTCGAGTCCGTTGGACTGAACACGTGGGACGCCTGCGGCGACGTGCCGCGCGTGGTCCTGGGCTCGCCGGTTGCGGGCATTGCCAAGGACGAGATCATTGACGCCACCCCGGCGATCCGCGAGATCCAGGACATCGTCACCAACGAGGAGTTCCAGAACCTCCCGCGCAAGTTCAAGACCGCCATCTCCGGCAACGCGCGCCAGGACGTCGTCCACGAGATCAACGACCTCGCCTTCATCGGCGTCGAGCACCCGGAGCTCGGCCCCGGCTTCGAGTGCTACGTCGGCGGCGGCCTGTCCACCAACCCGATGCTCGCGCAATCACTCGGCGCCTTTGTCACCCTCGAGCAGGTCCCCGAGGTGTGGGCCGGCGTGGTGCGCATCTTCCGCGATTACGGCTACCGACGCCTCCGCAACCGCGCCCGCCTGAAGTTCCTAGTGGCCAAGTGGGGCGTGTCCAAGTTCCGCGAGGTCCTGGAGAACGAGTACCTCGGCTACGCGCTGCCCGACGGCCCGAAGGCGCCCACCAACCTCATCGACCGCGACCACATCGGCGTGCACGAGCAGCGCGACGGCAACGTCTACCTCGGCGTCAAGCCCACCCTGGGGCACATGTCCGGCGAGCAGCTCATCGAGGTCTCCGAGCTGGTCGAGCGCTACGGCTCCACCTCCATGCGCTTCACCCCGTTCAAGGAGCTGCTCGTGCTCAACATCGACCCGGCGCGCGTCGAGACGCTGCAGGCGGACCTGGAGAACCTGGGCCTGTACTCCAAGCCCAGCGAGTTCCGCCGCGGCCTGCTCTCCTGCACCGGGCTCGAGTACTGCAAGCTCGCGCACGTGACCACCAAGTCTCGCGCCATCGAGCTTGCAGACGAGCTGGAGGAGCGCTTCGGCGACCTGGACAGCCCGATCACCATCTCGCTCAACGGCTGCCCCAACGCCTGCGCTCGCCACCACGTCTCCGACATCGGCCTGAAGGGCCAGACGGTGACCAACGCGGACGGCGAGCGCGTCGAGGGCTTCCAGGTGCACCTGGGCGGCACCGTCGGCGAGGGCGCGAACTTTGGCCGCAAGCTGCGCGGCCACAAGGTGGCGTCGACCGAGCTCACCGAGTACGTCACCCGCGTCGTGCAGAACTACGTGGACAACCGCGAAGAGGGTGAACTCTTCCGCGAGTACCTGCTGCGGGCCGACGAGGAGCAGCTGCGATGAGCTTTCGTCGCCAGCCGAACCCGAACCGCAACCACCCGACCTTCTGCCCATATTGCTCGGGCGAGGGGCTGTGGCCGGATGAGGAGACCGAGTTCGCATGGAAGTGCGATGCCTGCCTGCGTATCTTCGAGGTGAAGTTCTACGGGCAGGATGACCCGGACCACGCCCCCGCGCCCGCGCCGTCCACCCCGCAGGCACTGCAAGATTCACTCGCTCGCCACGGGCACACCGCGGTGGCGCGCAACACTGGAGGCACGAAATGATCAACCTTTTGCAGGGCGACAGCTCGCAGTACAAAAACCCCGAGGTCAGCCCCGACGGCCCGACCACGACCGCACCGCTCGACGAGGCTACCGCCGCGCGCAACGCCGAGCTCGTGGACAAGTACGCCGCATCGCTTTACGACGCCACCGCGGCCGACATCCTCACCTGGGCCCACGAACACGCACCAGGCCCGCTCGTGGTCACGCTGTCCATGGAGAACACGGTCCTGGCGGAGCTGTCCAAGCAGTTCCTGCCGGGCGCCGACTTCCTCTTCCTGGACACCGAGTACCACTTCGCGGAGACACTCGAGGTGGCGGACAAGGTGGAGCAGCGCTACCCGGACAACCGCCTGGTCCGCGCGACCGCGCAGCTCAGCCGCGCCGAGCAGGACGAAGTGTACGGGCCGAACCTGTACCGCCGGAACCCCACCGCCTGCTGCCGGATGCGCAAGGTGGAGCCGCTGGCGGTGCACATGAGCCCCTACGTCGGCTGGATCACCGGCGTGCGCCGCGACGACGGCCCGACCCGCGCCGAGGCACCCGCGCTGAGCCTGGACAAGACGGGCCGGCTGAAGATTTCGCCGCTGGTGACCTGGACGCTGGAGGACACCGACGCCTACATCGCGGACAATGACCTGATTATCCACCCGCTGACCACCCAGGGCTACCCCTCGATCGGCTGCGAGACCTGTACGCTCCCGGTGGCCGAGGGCGAGGACCCCCGCTCGGGACGCTGGGCGTTTGCGCAGAAGACCGAGTGCGGCCTGCACACTGACTAGATCGCTGGAACCTGGGACAAGGAGTAGAAGGACCACATGACTGTTGCAACGAACGGGGAGCGCGCCGGCAGCGGTGCGCTCTCACCGCACCTGAAAGAGCTGGAAGACGAGTCGATCCACATCCTGCGGGAGGTCGCTGGCCAATTCGACAAGGTTGGCCTGCTGTTCTCCGGCGGCAAGGACTCCTGCGTCGTCCTGGAGCTGGCGCTGCGCGCCTTCGCGCCGGCGACGGCGCCGATCGAGCTGCTGCACGTGGACACGGGACACAACTTCCCGGAGGTGCTGGAGTTCCGTGACAGGGTCGTCGAAAAGCATGGGCTCCGCCTTCGCGTGGCCGAGGTGCAGGACTGGATCGACCGCGGTGACCTGCAGGAGCGCCCCGACGGGACGCGCAACCCGCTGCAGACCGTGCCGCTGGTAGAGACGATCGCCGAGGTGGGCTACAACGCCGTGCTCGGCGGCGCGCGCCGCGACGAGGAACGCGCCCGCGCGAAGGAGCGCGTGTTCTCCGTGCGCGACTCCTTCGGCGGCTGGGACCCGCGCCGCCAGCGCCCCGAGCTGTGGGACCTGTACAACGGCGCAACCCTGCCCGGCGAAAACGTGCGCGTGTTCCCCATCTCCAACTGGACTGAGGCGGACGTGTGGGAGTATATCGGCGCGCGCGGCATCGAGCTGCCGCCGATCTACTTCGCCCACGACCGTGAGGTGTTCAACCGCGACGGCATGTGGCTCACCGCCGGCGAGTGGGGCGGGCCCCGCGAGGGTGAGACGCTTGAGACGCGCCGCGTGCGCTACCGCACCGTCGGCGACATGAGCTGCACCGGCGCCGTTGACTCCGACGCGACCACGATCGACGAGGTCCTCGCCGAGATCGCCAACTCCACCCTCACCGAGCGCGGCGCAACGCGTGCCGATGACCGCCTGTCCGAGTCCGCCATGGAGGACCGCAAGAAGGAAGGTTACTTCTGATGACTGTCGCAACCCCGACCACCGCCACCGACCTGTTGGCCTCGCGCCAGACGCTGCGCCTGTGCACGGCCGGCTCCGTCGACGACGGCAAGTCCACCTTCGTCGGCCGCCTCCTGCACGACACGAAGTCCGTGCTCGCCGACCAGCTCGCCTCCGTTGAGCAGAGCTCAGCGGACCGCGGCTTCGAGGGCCTGGACCTGAGCCTGCTCGTGGACGGCCTCCGCGCCGAGCGTGAGCAGGGCATCACCATCGACGTGGCCTACCGCTACTTCGCCACCGACAAGCGCACCTTCATCCTCGCCGACACTCCGGGGCATGTGCAGTACACCCGTAACACGGTGACCGGAATGTCCACCTCCCAGGTGGTCGTGCTGCTTGTCGACGCCCGCAACGGCGTCGTCGAGCAAACGATTCGCCACCTCACCGTGGCCAAGCTCCTGGGCGTGCGCACCGTGATCCTCGCGGTGAACAAGATCGACCTGGTCGACTACTCCGAGGACACGTTCACCCAGATCAAGGACACCTTCGAAGCGAAGGCGCACGAGCTGGGCATCGAGCAACCCATCGTGGTGCCGATCTCCGCGCTCAAGGGCGACAACGTGGCCGAGCGCTCTACCAACATGGACTGGTACACCGGCCCGACGGTGCTCGAGGTGCTCGAGGACGTGCCGGTGAACTCCGGCCGCGCCCTTGACCTGGACTTCCGCTTCAACATCCAGTACGTGCTGCGCGAGCACGCCAGCGACTACCGCGCGTACGCGGGCCGCATCAACGCCGGCACCATCCACGTCGGCGACACGGTCACCGCGCCGCAGGGCCGCACCACCACCGTCGCGGGCATCGACACCGCCGACGGCGAGGTGGAGTCCGCCCGCGCGGGCGAGTCCGTCGCGCTGCGGCTTACCGACGAGATCGACCTGGTCCGCGGCGACCTCCTCGCCGCCGGGACGCGCCCGGAGCCCGTGCGCGAGTTCACCGCCACCGTGGTCGGCCTCTCGGAGAAGGACGTCACCCCGGGCAAGGCCGTGAAGCTGCGCTACGGGACGGCGCTCGAGCGCGCCCGCGTGGTCAGCGTGGACCGCGTGTTGGACCTGGACTCCGCGGACAAGGATGTCCTCGACCCGGACGCGGTGCGCCTCAACGACATCGCGCACGTGACCATCCAGACCGCCGCCGAGCTCCCGGTGGAGGATTACGCCGCCCGCGGCGCGGTGGGCAACTTCCTGCTCATCGACCAGTCCTCCGGCAACACGCTCGCCGCCGGCCTGGTGGGCGCGCGCCTGCGCTAGATCGGTGTCGCCATGGTCGCCCTGCTCACGCTCTCGCACGGTTCTCGCCACCCGCGGGCCCGCGACGGTGTACGCGCGCTGACCACGGCGGCCGCCAACCGGCTCGGCGTCACCGGCGCGGACGCTCACCTCGAGTTCGACGAGCCCGATCTGGAGGGCGCCGCGCGGCACCTCGCGTCGCTTGGTCAGGACCGCGCCATCGTGGTCCCGCTCCTATTCACCGACGCCTTCCACGCCCGCAACGACGTCCCCACGCACATGCGGGCCGCCGCCGAGTCCCTCCCGCTCACCCGCGCCTCCAGCATCGGGCTGGGGGAGGACCTCGTCGGGGTGCTCGCCGAGCAAGCGCTTGCCGACGCCCCACCCCACGCCCACCTCGTCATCTACCCAGTCGGCACGTCCGACGCGGAGCAGGCGGCGCGGTACGAGGGGGTGCGCGGTGGCGTCGAAAAGCGAACTGGGCGCCCAACGTCCCTCATCGCCGCGACGCGCGGCGGGCCGAACACCCTGGCCGAGCGCGCGGCGCAGACCCCCATCCACCTACTCCCGCTCTTCGTCTCGGACGGCCTGCTCCTGGACCAGGCGCGGGCCGCCCTGCACCCGTTCCCCGAGGCCACGGCCTCGCAGCCCCTAACCACGGCGCTCGCGGACATTGTGGCCGACCGCTACCGCGCGGCGCTGGAAGGAGAACCCCATGTATAAATTCAGCACGCTGCTGCTCATCGCGGTCGCCGGCCTGGCGGCGCAGCTTGTAGACGGCGGCCTGGGCATGGGCTTCGGCGCGACCTCCACCACCATGCTGGTCATGCTGGCAGGCCTCGGGCCCGCCGGCGCGTCCGCGGTGGTGCACACCGCAGAGCTGGGGACCACCCTGGCGGCGGGCGTGGCGCACTGGCGCTTTGGCAACGTGGACTGGAAGGTCGTGGCGTCGATCGGCGTGCCGGGCGCGGTCGGCGCGTTCATCGGCGCGACCGTGCTCTCCAACCTGTCCGCCAACGCCGCGCAGCCGGTGATGTCGCTCATCCTGGCGCTCATCGGCCTGAACCTGATGATCCGCTTCTCCCGCGGGATCACGCAGCGAAAGCTTTCCGCGAAACCGCACTCGGTGCCCTTCCTGGGCGGGCTGGGAGTGTTCGGCGGGTTCGTGGACGCGACCGGTGGCGGCGGCTGGGGGCCGGTAACTACCTCCACGCTGCTGGCCGCGGGGCGGAGCGAACCGCGCCGCATCGTGGGCACCGTGAACACCGCGGAGTTCCTGGTCACCGCCGCCGCGACCGCCGGCTTTGCCATCGGGATGTGGCACGACCTGGTGGCCAACCTGGCTGCCGTGGTTGCGCTGCTGATCGGCGGCGTGATCGCCGCCCCGATCGGAGCGTGGCTTGTCTCGCGGCTGAACCCCATCCTGCTCGGCGGCGTCGTGGGCACGCTCATCGTGGCGTTGAACCTGCCGAAGGTGCTCGCCGCATTCTACGCGCCCGACTGGGGGCTGTGGGCCGCACGCGCCGCCGTGCTTGTGGTGGGGGCGGCGTTGTCCTGGCGCGGCGTGCGCAAGGCGCGAGAAGCGAAAAAAGCGGTAGCGGGCGCGCCGGTTCCCGTTGAGAAACCGGCAGCGCCCGCTACCGTGCACGCGGCCTAAGGTTTACTTGGCAAACTCCTCAACCAGCGCGGCGTTGAAGGCCTCGAGGTCGGCCGGGGTGCGCGACGAGATGAAGCCGGAGTCGACCACGACCTCCTCGTCGACCCAGTTGGCGCCGGCGTTGACCAGGTCGGTCTTCACGTTTGCCACCGAGGTGAGCTTGACGCCCTTGAGCAGGTCGGCGTCGGTGAGGATCCAGCCACCGTGGCAGATGACGCCGATGGCCTTGTCCGCAGCCTTGAACTCCTTGACCAGTGCGACGGCCGGGGCATCGACGCGGATGGCGTCGGCGTTGCCGGTACCGCCGGGGAGGATGAGCGCGTCGTAATCAGCGGCGTTGGCATCCGCGGTGGTGAGGTCCACCTTCACGGCCGTGCCGTTCTTGCCGGTGATCTCGCCGGTCTCCGGAGCGATGACGGCGGTGGTAGCGCCCGCAGCCTCAACGGCCTCCTTCGGGGAGGTCAGCTCGGAATCCTCGAAACCGTTGGTGGAGATGATTGCGATCTTCTTACCGTTCAGGTCAGCCACGATGCTCCTTCGTTCGTCGGTATCAGTACGGCGCCTACGGTAAGCACCGATGCGTGATCTGTCCACCTTTTAGTCGGAAT
The DNA here is from genome assembly GCF_003693265.1 of Corynebacterium gottingense. Taxonomy (GTDB): domain Bacteria; phylum Actinomycetota; class Actinomycetes; order Mycobacteriales; family Mycobacteriaceae; genus Corynebacterium; species Corynebacterium gottingense. The sequence continues at coordinate 41,591 of NZ_RDRE01000009.1, read as the reverse complement.
CCTTGGGCGCGGCGTCGTCAAGCGGCACCTTCGTCGAGCCCAAGGTTGCCTTCTGGCCTGGTTTCTGCAGCTTGGCCATGCTTGCCATGCGCTTGCGGACGGCCAGGAACGCCTCCCTAGAATCCAGGCTCTCGCTCTGCGCGGTGGATATTTGAATGTCGTCCGCCGTGATCTCGCCGGTCCTCAGCGAGACCATCTCGGCCCAGTAGCGGAACCACACGGCGACGACCGCCGCGACGGGGACGGCGAGGAATGCGCCGACGATGCCGAAGATGGTGCCGCCGAGTGCGACAGCGAGCAGCACGATCGCGGCGTGCAGGCCCATTGCCTGAGATTGCAGGATCGGCTGGAGGACGTTGCCCTCGATCTGCTGCACGGCGATGATGAGGATGAGCACGAACACGGCGTTCATGAACCCGTTGGACACAAGCGCGATGATCACGGCCAAGGCGCCAGCGGTAAACGCACCGACGATCGGGATGAAGCCCGCGAAGAAGGTCACCACAGCCAGGACCGGCCACAGCGGCACGCCCAGGACGAGGAGGCCGATGCCGATGAAGATGGCGTCCACGCCCGACACGATTGCCTGCGTGCGGATGAACCCGGACAGCGTGTTCCAGGAGCGCATGCACACCTCGGTGAGGTGCCAGCCGGCCTTCACGCCGACGTACTTGCGCAGCCACGGTAGGAAGCCGTCGCCGTCTTTGAGGAAGAAGAAGGTGAGGATCAGCGTGAGCACCAGGGTGGTGCCCACCGAGGCGATCGCGCCGATGCCGGAGAAGACGCCGGAAGCGATATTCGACGCCTGCCCGCGCAGCGCGTCGGTCACCTGCGAGATCTGCTCACGGATCTTGTTCGGGTCAATGATGGAGGGGTCGACGCGCTCGTTGACCCAGGCGATGATCTGGTAGACGCCCTGTCCGGCCTGGTCGTAGAGCTGCGTGCCCTGCTTCTTCACGGTCGGGCCCATCGCAGCGAAGATGCCGCCGATGATGCCGAAGAAGCCGATGATCACCGTGAAGGTGGCGAGGGCCGCGGGGAACTTCTTGGAGCGCAGCCAGCGCACCGGCGGCCAGAGGACCGTGGACACGATGAGGGCGAGGAAGATGGGCAGCAGGCCCATCCACACGAACTTGAGCAGGTAGAGCACCAGTGCGGTGGCGGCGACGATGATGATGAAGCGCAGCGCCCATGCGGCGGCGGTGCGACCATCTGCGGCGATGACCTCGCCGCGGTCGGTGGGCTCTTGGGAGAGCTCCTGGGCGGCGTCGGCCGGGGTGGGCTTCATGTCGACGTCGTGGGCCTCTGTATCGAGCGCGCCGACGAAGTCGTGGGAATTCTTCTTGTTCACCCCGTTGATTCTGCCAGATATACGCGGAAACGCATGAGTCGGCCGGGCTGGGCGCGGCGTCGAGTTGAACGCAGAATCATCCGGAGTCTCTTGGAATGACGATTCATTGTGAGATTAAGGGGGTGCCTAATCTGTCAGCGTTTTGTCATTTGGCGAATTATTGACAGATTAAGGGGGTGTCTAATCTATCAATCTTTTGCTATTTTGGCGATTGTTGTGAGATTCGCACACGAGGAGGATGGACATGGCAGTGATCGGCGGAATGGAACACCGCGCATTCTTGCTGCGCGAGGTTGCCCAGATTCTCGATTCGGTAGAAGATGGCTGTCTCAGGGGGACAAAAGAAACCCAGGCGATCGATTTTAAGGAAGAAGCTGGACGTAGGCAGGGGCGCGAGCTGTTGCCGGGGCGGCCTGAGAATCCGGATGCTGCCACCAAGCTTGCCGATGAAGTGGCGTGCATGGCGAATTCTCCCGGCGGTGGTGCCCTGATCGTAGGTGTGGAAGACGGCACAGGGCGCTTACTCGGCACAGAGCTGAGCATTGATTGGCTGAGGCAGGAGATTAACTCACGGGTCGGGGTGGCTCCGGATATTTCGGCGCGTCAAGTCGAGGGGTTTCGGTTGTTGGTTATCCTTGTCAGCCAGGCGCCGGCACCTGTTGAGGATACGTCTGATCGTTTGCGCTGGCGTGTAGATGATTCGTGTCAGCCGGTTGATCGCTCGGAGTGGTGGCAGCATCGTGCGTCGATGCAGTCTTTCGACCTAACGGCAATTGCTTCCGAGCGCACTGCTGCCGACGCACGACCAGAGGCGCTTTCGATCCTGCGAAAGTGGCGACAGGCAGAACCATGGGAGCAGACCGATGAGGAGCTCCTCCGCTCTCTTGGGGCGCTCCGCAGTGATGGTCGACTTTCTGCTGCTGCAGCGATGTTGGTAACTAGCCTGGGAACCGTTGGCCTAGAGCTCACGCAGTTCGATGTCCCAAGTGGAAGCGTGCGCAACCGAGTGGCGCCGGTGCCGGAACAGTCGTTGGCGGAGCAAATCTATCAAGTAGAAACCGCACTGGATGTGCTCAACTCTCAGGTCACGGTGGAACACGGTTTTAGCCACGTGCCGATCCGGCAGTTACCGCGCAGTGCGGTGCGTGAAGCGGTCCTCAACGGTGTTATTCACCGAGATTGGAACAGGTCCGGGCCGACGGAGGTGCGGTGGACTGATTCGGACGCGATGCTGGAAGTCCACAGTCCGGGCGGATTCGTAGGACATGTGAATGCGTCAAACATTCTCACGCAGCGTGAAGCGAGGTACCCGGCGCTTGCAGATTTGTTCCGTGCGACCGGGCTTGTGGATAAACAGGGGGTCGGCATTGACCGCATGTACCGCGCGATGATCGCGCTTGGGCACAACCCGCCGCAGATCGAAGAGGTAAGTGGTGTTTCCGTTGAAGTCACGTTGCGCGGCGGCATGCCTTCCACGCCCGTGCTTGAGGTAATGAACTCCTTGCGCCCTGCGGAACGCAAGGAGGATTATCGCCTCAGCATCTTGCTCTACCACCTTCTTTATCATCCGTTTATCACTCCGTCCCAGCTTGCGGAGCAACTCCAGGCATCTGCGGAATCTGCGCAGGCGGCGCTTGATGTGGCGAAGCAGACGCTTGTCGACGCCACCCCGATCGTTGCCAAGTACAACGATGTGTGGGTGCTCGGGGAGACCACGGTGGACCGAATTGAGCGGCATCGCAACGAAGATCCGGTGCGCGAGTTGCTGCCGTACCGAACCACTGACCCGTTGGAGGCGACGTGCACTGTCGAGCGTTGGCTGAGCGTCCACGAAGCGATCACTACTGGTGATTTTATGCGTCTTACCGGCGTCGCTCGGGGGACGTCGAAGCGCCTCTTGGATGGGATAGCGGACAGGGGCGACATAGTCCCGAAGGGGCAGGGGCGTGCATCCCGTTTTGAGCAGGTGTGAGGGGTTGGCGGGGCGTCGATAGGCGCTATGCCCTAGCTCTCGTCAGTCCTGTGGTGTAGGGTGGGTCACATTCCATTCCTAAACCGCGAAAGGAAACAGAACGTGACTGTCTACCCCAACCCCGGCACCGCCGGCTCCAGCGTGAAGTACCGCGAGCAGTACGACAACTACATTGGCGGCGACTGGGTCGCGCCGGTGGACGGCGAGTACTTTGACAACATCACCCCGGTCACCGGCGAGACTTTCTGCCGCGTCGCGCGCGGCAAGGAGGCGGACATCAACTTGGCGCTGGACGCCGCGCACAAGGCGGCGCCCGTGTTCGGGAAGACCTCGGTGGCGGAGCGTGCGCTCATGCTGCACCGCATCGCGGACCGCATGGAGGAGCACCTCGAGGACATCGCGGTGGCCGAGACCTGGGAGAACGGCAAGGCCGTGCGCGAGACGCTCGCCGCCGACATCCCGCTGGCAATTGACCACTTCCGCTATTTCGCGGGCGCGATCCGCGCCCAGGAGGGCCGCCTCAGCCAGATCGACGACAACATGGTCGCCTACCACTTCAACGAGCCTCTCGGCGTGGTCGGCCAGATCATCCCGTGGAACTTCCCGCTGCTCATGGCGGTGTGGAAGCTCGCCCCGGCGCTGGCCGCGGGTAACGCAGTGGTGATGAAGCCGGCGGAGCAGACCCCGGCCTCCATCCTCTACCTGATGGACCTGATCGGTGACCTCATCCCGGCTGGCGTGGTCAACGTGGTCAACGGCTACGGCGACGAGGCCGGTGCGGCGCTGAGCGGCTCCGACCGCATTGCCAAGATCGCGTTCACCGGCTCGACCCAGGTGGGCAAGATCATCAACAAGGCGGCCGCGGACAAGATCATCCCGGTCACCCTGGAGCTGGGTGGTAAGTCCCCGTCCCTGTTCTTTGAGGACGTGCTCGCGCGCGACGACAGCTTCAAGCAGAAGGCCATTGAGGGCTTCGCCATGTTCGCGCTGAATCAGGGCGAGGTCTGCACCTGCCCGTCGCGCGCCCTGATCCACGAGTCCATCGCGGACGAGTTCCTCGAGCTCGGCGTTCAGCGCGTCAAGCAGATCAAGGTGGGCAACCCGCTGGATACGGACGTGCAGATGGGCGCACAGGCCTCGCAGGAGCAGATGGACAAGATCACCAGCTACCTGGAGCTCGGCCCGAAGGAGGGCGCGGAGACGCTCACCGGTGGCCACGTGAACAAGCTTGAGGGGCTGGAGAACGGCTTCTACATTGAGCCGACCGTGTTCAAGGGCACCAACGACATGAAGATTTTCCAGGACGAGATCTTCGGCCCGGTCATGTCCGTGACCACCTTCAAGGACTACGACGAGGCGATCCGCATTGCCAACGACACGATCTACGGTCTCGGTGCCGGCGTGTGGTCCCGCAGCCAGAACACGATCTACCGCGCTGGCCGCGCCATCCAGGCTGGTCGTGTGTGGGTGAACCAGTACCACTCCTACCCGGCCCACGCGGCGTTCGGCGGCTACAAGCAGTCCGGCATCGGCCGCGAGAACCACCTCATGATGCTGGGCCACTACCAGCAGACCAAGAATTTGCTCGTCTCCTACGACGAGAATGAGACCGGGCTGTTCTAAGAGCCCCTCGCTTATCGACGCCCCGCCGTCCCGCTCCCCATGCGCGGACCGCGGGGCCAACCTGCATTCAAGAAAAGAGCACTCTACGTGAACTACACCACCAGGCGCTGCGCCGGCGCCGCCCTCGCCGCTGCGCTTTCTGCCTCGGCGCTCGTCGTCCCGCACGCGAACGCCTACGAAACCACTTACGACTCCGACAAAGACCAGTGCACCATCACTTTTACGGACACGGACACCGAGCGCGTCAACGGTGCCTACTCCGCGTTGTTTACTCGGCTGGGCGAGCAGGTCCGCGACAGTGTTGAGGGTGACGACGCCCAGGCGCAAGCCGAAATCGTCTGGGAATACGGCGTGCGAAAGGACGTGGCAAGCGCCAGCGACCTGCCCGTCCCCGCGGACAAGAAGGTCTCCGCCGCGCAGGCGGCGCTCGCGCTGGGGACGCAAAAGGATAAGTACTGGCGCATGGTCGGATTCCTCAACGCCGCCAAGAAGGACGTGATTACGGACCAAACGATCACGATCACTCCGGCCAAGGCGCGCGAGGAGGGGCCGCTCCACGGCGTGGACTTCGGTCCCGTGGTCGGCGGGACCGTCGGCGGCATCCTGTTTGGCACGAGCCTTGTGGACATCCGCGACGGAATCATCGACGCCGCCAAGACCCACGCGCCCGAGTTCGCCGCGCCGATCCTGTCCTACAGTCAGGCGTTTTCGGACTGCGCTGACGGCAGGACGCGCGGCAGCTCGGTCCTGCCAGCAAGCTCCATGACGTCGAGCCAGACCACCGGGCTCGGCATCGCGGGCGTCGTGCTCGGTCTGTTCGCGCTCGTCGGCCTGGGCTACGCGGCGCGACCGTTTGTTGACGACGCCTTGGCGCAATTCCAGCCGTGAGAAACGTCCCCTGAGCTGCTACAATATAAAAAGTTGAGTCGGGTGGGAACAACTTTATACCGCGTGCCGTTGTAAGGATTGAGTGTGACGGACTCAAGAGCGGCAGATCATCTGTTACAGTGGTTGCCGTGAAGTTGAGTCACAGCACATCAACTTATTGATAAACCCCACGTTTACAGGAGGAATGCAACATGGCACGCGCAGTAGGTATTGACCTTGGCACCACGAACTCGGTCGTCTCCGTCCTGGAGGGCGGCGAGCCGGTCGTTATCGCGAACGCCGAGGGTTCCCGCACCACCCCGTCCGTTGTCGCGTTTGCGAAGAACGGCGAGGTGCTGGTTGGTCAGTCCGCAAAGAACCAGGCGGTGACCAACGTTGACCGTACGATCCGCTCCGTCAAGCGCCACATGGGCGATGACTGGACCATCAACATTGATGATAAGGACTACACCCCGCAGGAGATCTCCGCTCGTACGCTGATGAAGCTGAAGCGCGACGCGGAGGCGTACCTGGGCGACGAGGTGACTGACGCGGTCATTACTGTCCCGGCATACTTCGAGGACGCACAGCGCCAAGCCACCAAGGAGGCCGGCCAGATTGCGGGCCTGAACGTCCTGCGTATTGTCAACGAGCCGACCGCGGCTGCGCTGGCGTACGGCCTGGAGAAGAACGACTCCGAGCAGACCATCCTGGTCTTCGACTTGGGCGGCGGCACCTTCGACGTCTCCCTGCTGGAGATCGGCGACGGCGTCGTTGAGGTCCTCGCTACCGCCGGCGACAACGAGCTGGGCGGCGATGACTGGGACAACCGCATCGTCGAGTGGCTGGTAGACAAGTTCAAGTCCGCACAGGGCGTGGACCTGTCCAAGGACAAGATGGCAATGCAGCGTCTGCGCGAGGCTGCGGAGAAGGCAAAGATCGAGCTGTCCTCCTCCCAGCAGGCCTCCATCAACCTGCCGTACATCACCGTTGACTCCGAGAAGAACCCGCTCTTCCTGGACGAGACCCTGACCCGCACCGAGTTCCAGAAGATCACCTCTGACCTGCTGGACCGCACCAAGTCCCCGTTCAACCAGGTGATCAAGGACGCTGGCCTCTCCGTCGGCGACATCAACCACGTCGTCCTGGTCGGTGGCTCCACCCGTATGCCGGCCGTGACCGACCTGGTCAAGGAGCTGACCGGCAAGGACCCGAACAAGTCCGTGAACCCGGACGAGGTTGTGGCCCTCGGCGCAGCCCTGCAGGCCGGCGTGCTCCGTGGCGACGTCAAGGACGTGCTGCTTCTCGACGTCACCCCGCTCTCCCTCGGTATCGAGACCAAGGGCGGCGTGATGACCAAGCTGATCGAGCGCAACACCACCATCCCGACGAAGCGTTCCGAGACCTTCACCACCGCTGAGGACAACCAGCCCAGCGTGCAGATCCAGGTCTTCCAGGGCGAGCGCGAGATGGCGTCTGCGAACAAGCTGCTCGGCTCCTTCGAGCTGGCAGGCATCGCTCCGGCGCCGCGCGGTGTGCCGCAGATCGAGGTTACCTTCGACATCGACGCAAACGGCATCGTCTCCGTGTCCGCGAAGGACAAGGCCACCGGCAAGGAGAACACGATCAAGATCCAGGACGGCTCCGGTCTGTCCCAGGAGGAGATCGACCGCATGGTCAAGGACGCCGAGCAGCACGCGGAGGAGGACAAGAAGCGTCGCGAGGAGCAGGAGACCCGCAACAACGCGGAGACCGCCGCTTACCAGACGCGCAAGTTTATGGATGAGAACTCCGACAAGCTGCCGGAGGACCTGAAGACCCGCGTCACCGAGGCTGCAGATGCCGTGGACGAGGCGCTCAAGGGCGACGACCTCGAGGCCGTGAAGTCCGCCGTGGAGAAGCTGAACACCGAGTCCCAGGAGCTGGGCAAGGTCCTCTACGAGGCACAGGCCAACGAGGGCGCAACCCAGGCCGACGCCGCCGCAGGCGACGACAACGTTGTTGACGCCGAGGTTGTCGAGGACGACGCTGAGGAGTCCAACGACTCCGACAACAAGTAAGTCAGGAGTGGTCAGGTTATGACGAACCCGAACCCGCAGATGCCGGAAGATCCGGGCGCACCGGAGAACACCGACGAGCAGTTCGTCACCCCCGACGAGGCTGAAGCGGCCGCGGAAGAAGCCGCGGGCGCCCAGAGCGTCGACGAGGAACTCGCCGACATTGAGGCCAGCCTCGACGGCGAAGCCGCCGAGGAGGTTGTCGAGGAGGGCGACTCCGTCGAAAAGCAACTGGTCGAGCGCACCGAGGACCTGCAGCGAGTGAGCGCCGAGTACGCGAACTACCGCCGCCGGACCGATCGCGAGCGCGGCCAGATCGCGGACCACGCGAAGGCGAAGTTTGCCAGCGAGCTGCTGCCGCTGCTGGATGACCTTGACCTGGCCGACCAGCACGGCGACCTGAACGAAGGGCCGCTGAAGTCCTTCGCCGACAAGTTCCGCGGCGTGCTGGCCAACCAAAAAGTCGAGGCCTTCGGTGCGGAGGGCGAGCCCTTCAACCCGGAGATTCACGAGGCAGTGCAGGACTTGTCCTCCGGCGGCGAGCAGGTCGTCGGGACGGTGCTGCGCAAGGGCTACCGCGTCGGCGAGCGCCTGATCCGCAACGCGATGGTGATCATCGTGGACCCTGCGGACAACGCTGAGGGCGGCGCAGAAGACAACGCAGCAGACAACGCCTAGGGCCACGATCGGCCCAACGGCTCGAGGCCGGGGAACGAGGAAGCGACAACGAAGCGGACTCTTCCCCGGCCCTTTTCGTAGAACAACAGAATGACTCGAGAGCAACGCACTAACATTGCGTGAAAGGAGGGTGCGAGATGGCAATGCAACAGGAATGGGCAGGCAAGGACTACTACGGTGACCTCGGGGTCTCCTCAAGCGCCTCGGCTGCAGACATTAAGAAGGCGTACCGCAAACTCGCACGCGAAAACCACCCGGATTCTCACCCCGGCGACAAAGCTGCGGAGGAGAAGTTCAAGCGCGTGGCGGAGGCGTACGACGTCCTCGGTGACGAGGCGCGACGCAAGGAATACGACCAGTTCAAGTCCATGATGGGTGCTGGGCGCTTCGGGGGAGGTGGTACCGGGTTTCCCGGCGGGTTTCGCACGACGCAGACGGACTTCTCGGACTACTCCGGATTCTCAGACATCTTCGGAAACGCCGGTGCTGGACAAGCTGGAGACGGCGGCATTGGTGATCTCTTCGGTGGCCTCTTTAACCGCGGCGGCGGTGCTGGCAGGAACGCTCGGCCGTCGCGGGGGGCCGACGTCGAAACGGAAATAACGCTCGACTTCCGCGAGGCGGCGAAGGGCACCACCTTCCCCGTCGAGCTGACTGGCGACGCGCCGTGCACCACCTGCCACGGCTCCGGCTCCAAGGACGGCAAGACCCACCGGTGCAGCCACTGCTCCGGCTCGGGCTACATCCGGGAGAACAACGGCGCGTTCGGCATGGCCCGGCCGTGCCCGGAGTGCCAGGGCACGGGCGAGATCATCGAGGATCCCTGCCCCACCTGCCGCGGCACTGGCACCGTGCGTCGCGCCCGCACGATCACGGTGCGGATCCCCGCCGGCGTGGTCGACGGGCAGAAGGTGCGCCTGGCCGGGCAGGGCGAGGCGGGGCCGAACGGGACGCCCGCGGGCGACCTGTTTGTCAGCGTGCACGTGCGTGACGACAAGGTGTTCACCCGCTCCGGCGACGACCTGGAAGTCACGGTTCCCGTGTCCTTCGGTGAGCTCGCCCTCGGCGGCACCGTGACGGTGCCGACGCTGGAGAAGCGCGTCCGCGTGAAGATCCCCGCAGGTACCCCGAATGGGCGCACCCTGCGCGTGAAGGGCCGCGGCGTGCCGAAGAAGTCCGGCAAGGCCGGCGACCTGCTGGTCACCGTCGAGGTAAAGGTGCCCGACGACCTGGATGCGGCCGCAACCAGCGCGCTGCGCGCCTACCACCAGGCGGAGCGGGACTCCGGCTTTGACCCGCGCGCCGGGTGGGCCGGCGCACAGTAGGAGGTGAGCCACGTGTCGAGGGAAACCGAGCAGTACTTCGTAATCTCCGTTGCCGCGGAGCTCACCGGCATGCACGCCCAGACGCTGCGCACCTACGACAGGATGGGCCTAGTCACCCCGATGCGCACGCGCGGCGGCGGGCGCCGCTACTCGCGCCGGGACATCTCGTTGCTGCGCCGGATCCAGCAGCTGTCCCAGGAGGACGGCGTGAACCTGGCCGGCATCAAGACGATTATCCAGCTCACCGAGCAGATCGATGAGTTGCAGGAAGAGCTGGCCGCGAAGCACGAGGAGAACACCCAGCTGCGCAAGCGCCTCGAGTCCCGCCCCGCCCGCGGCGGCGAGCTCGTGCACGTGCCGCGCTCGACAGCGGTGGTGACGTGGGAGCCCGCAGCTTCTCGACGCCGCCGCGCACAACCCTAACCGCGACAGCAAAAAGGGGACGCAGTCGATCTGACCGCGTCCCCTTTTTTCGTGCGTCCGGACTAGCCGCCGAACTCGATGGCCGCTGCGCCGCCGATGTGGCGCAGGTTGGACTTGGCCAGGTCAAACAGTCGGCCGACGCCGCCCTCGAGGAAGGCGGTGCGGGCGCCGGACTTGGTGAAGCCCTTCATCATGTCCCAGGTAATCCCCGGCGGCAGGGAGAGCGCGTTCGGGTCCGTGACAATGTCAACGAGGGCCGGGCCGTCGTACTCCAGGGCCTCCTTGATCACCGGCTTGAGGTCGTCCGGGTCCTCCACACGGAAGGACTTGATGCCAACGCCCTTGGCAATCTCGGCGTAGTTGGCTTCCTCGTGGTCGGTGCCGAAGTACGGCATGCCCTGAACCATCATCTCGAGCTTGACCATGCCGAGGGAGGAGTTGTTGAAGCACATGACCTTCACCGGCAGCTGGTGCAGCTTGATGGTGAGCAGCTCGCCCATGAGCATGCCCAGGCCGCCGTCGCCGGACCAGGAGATGACCTGGCGGTCCGGGAAGGCTGCCTGCACGCCGATGGCCATCGGCAGTGCGTTGGCCATGGTGCCGTGGAGGAAGGACGCGGCCTCGTCGCGCTTGCCGTTCGGGGTGAGGTAGCGCGAGGACCAGACGTTGCACATGCCGGTGTCGACGGTGAAGTAGGCGTCGTCATCAGCCAGCTCGTCCAGCACGGAGGCTGCCAGCTCCGGGTGGATCGGCTTCGTGGACTCGGCTGCCTTCTTGGTGTAGTTGTTCACCACGTGCTCGAGCAGCTGGTAGTGGCGCTTGAGCATCTTGTCCAGGAACTTGCGGTCCTTGTTCTCCTCGATGTGCGGGAGAATGTTTTCAATGACGCTCTTCACGTCACCGACGACCGGGTAGTCGACCTTGGTGCGGCGGCCGATGTGGCTGCCGTCGATGTCAATCTGCGCGACGTTCTCGTCCGGCAGCCAGTCGGAGTACGGGAAGTCGGTGCCGACCATGATGAACAGGTCGGACTCGTCCATGGCGTCCAGGCACGCACCGTAGCCGAGCAGACCGGACATGCCGACGTCGTACGGGTTGTCGTGCTCGAAGTACATCTTCCCGCGGAAGGAGTGGCCGATCGGCGCCTTGATCTTCTCCGCCAGGGCGAAGACTTCGTCGCGGGCGTCACGAGCGCCCCAGCCGGCGAAGATGGTGACCTTCTCGGCGTTGTTGATGGCCTCGACGAGGCGAGCGGCCTCGTGCGGATCCGGGAACACGCGCTTCTTCGCGCCGGTGGCGTAGACGGAGTCCGCGGTGTGCGGGCCGTCGGTGACGTCGGCGGCGAAGACGTCGCCGGGCACGACCATCACGGACACGCCGTTGCCGGCCAGGGTGTTCTGTACAGCGTTGTGGAACACGCGCATGCCCTGGTCCGGGTTGTGGACGACCTCGCAGTAGGAGGAGCACTCCTGGAAGAGCAGCTCGGGGTGGGTCTCCTGGAAGAAGGAGGAGCCGATCTCCATGGTCGGGATGTGGGAGGCGATTGCCAGGACCTTGGAGCCGTTGCGGTGCGACTCGTACAGGCCCTGCACGAAGTGGGTGTTGCCCGGGCCGCAGGAAGCGCCGCAGACGGCGAGCTCATCGGCGGCGAGCGAGTCAGCGCCAGCGGCGAACGCGGCGGCCTCCTCGTTGCGGACGTGGACCCATTCGATGTCGCTCTGGCGCACTGCATCCGACAGCGGATTTAGCGAGTCGCCGACCAGCCCGTAGATGCGCTTGATGCCGAGTTCTTCGAGCTTAGCTACGACGTTTTCTGCAAAGTTTTGTGCCATGGATTCCCTCCTATTGGGTGATGAATCACTAAACGCAAAACATGATACCTAAAAACGCCCATATTGTCCGCCTTCTTGTGCTAAGGCAGACAGGAACGCCGAGTCTGTGAAATAGTCCGTATGGCTTCCGGTCACGCCCTCGATAGGGGTGGCGCCATAGCTTGGCGACGACGGCGAGGCCCCCAGCGCAGCATCCGGGCCCGACCGCAGGGTGAGGATGATGTCGTCCGGCGAGTCCACGACGAACACTGTGGAGTCCGGCCCCGCAAGCGCCAAGTCGTCCACGCTGTTGCCAGCGACCCCGGCGCTGCCGAGGAGCCACAGGTCGTCGACAAGCAATCCGTGCTCGGCGGCGGCGAGTGTGGGGACGAGCGTGCCGTAGCTATGCGCGACGATCGTCTTTTGGGCGCTGGGGAAGCGAGATTCGAGGGCGGCTTGGAACTGCGCGAGGTTGTCCGCGCCGCGCACGGCGTTGATCTGCGCGCCCGCGTCGGGGATGTTGGCGGGCGGGCCGTAGCCCTGCCAGACGACGACGGACGCGCCGGTGCGCGCGGCGATGCGTTGTGCCTTGTCGAGCTCGCCGCCCAAGTCCTCCGGCTTGCCGGTGTGCGTGCCGGCGACCATGGTGATCACCCGCTCGGGCGCGACGGTGTTACCAATCATCACGGTGGTGCTCGCCGGCCCGGCTTCCAGGATGGTGCCGCCGCTGGCTTCGACGGTCTGCAGCGTCGCGGCGGGGACAGTCGCGGCGTGCCGCGCGTGGACCTGCTCGAGTGAGTCGTCGGGGTGGGCGAAGAGTCCGTCGATAGTATGGAGCGGCACGTTCGTGCGCAGCGCGTCCGCGGTTTCGCGGTCGAGCGCCTGGGATCGCCGGTTGAGCCACTGGATGAGTTGGTGGTGCCCCGCCCGAATCGCCACCTCCGCCACCGCGTCCAAGCAGGCGTGTGCCAGCGCGGCAACCTGCAGAATTGTACGAACCCGCTCGAGGTCCGCGCGTTGCGTTTCCAGCTCGGCCGCGTAGGCGTTGAGGGTCGCATTCGATGCGTTCGCCGCAGGGCCTTCGAAGCCGGATCGAACCAAAGCTTCGCTGGCCTGGCGCGCATTGAGTAGTTGCCTATCGACGCCGCACAGCCCCTCCCACACCTCATCCGCCGCCCGGCGCAACTCGTCGGGGAAGAGGGCGGGCTGGTAGACGGTGCTATCGGTGCGCATCGAGCCTCCCCGCGATGGTGCTGTCGAGGTCGCAGACGCGGTCGGCAAAGCGGGCAACCTCGTCGAGGTGTGCGTGGATCCCGCCGGTGGTGTGCTGCATGGCTAACGTGTGGTGTGAACAGACTGCGGATAACGCGTTTGCGGTGGATGATGGGGAAAGGCGTGGGTCATAATGGGTGAGGTCCGGCGGTGTGTGAGCGCGGGCGGTGGAAGCTGTGGATTGCGTAAGGTGTAAAAAGTTCATGGTGTAACCCTATACAACCGTAACAACCGAATCAATGGGTAGGGCAAACAAATTTGAAAATGTTTAGCATTGGATGCATGAAACTTGCTTGCATTCAAACCACCACCGGCCCTGACGTGCGCGAAAACCTGGCTAAGGTGTCGCCGCTCATTCGAGAGGCGGCCGAGCAGGGGGCGAGCCTGATTGTGTTGCCGGAGGCGACGAGCCAGGCCTTCGGGCAGGGGCGCTTGGATGAGCAGGCCGAGGGGCTGGATGGCGAGTTCGCCACCGCGCTCCGGCAGCTCGCGGCGGACGTTGGGGTAACCATTGTGGCGGGGATGTTTCGTCCTGCGGATTCCCGCGAGGTGGACGGGAAGACGATCAACCGGGTCTACAACACGGCGCTCATTACGGGTGAAGGCGTGCACCTGGGCTACGACAAGATTCATACCTACGACGCGTTCGACTATCGCGAATCTGACACCGTCAAAGCGGGGGAACGGCTCGTGACTTTCGAGTGCGATGGCGTACGCGTAGGGGTAGCTATCTGCTTTGATATTCGTTTCCCGGAGCAGTTCCGCGAGCTGGCCCGCCGCGGCGCCGAGGTGATCGTCGTACCAACGAGCTGGGCGGATGGGGGCGGCAAGCTCGAGCAGTGGCGCTTGCTCACCCGTGCGCGCGCACTTGATTCGGGCGTATTCCTTGCAGCAGCGGGACAGGCCCGTCCCGACTTCGAGCGAGAGGCTGGGCAGGAGTCGGGGCCGACCGGGATCGGGCACTCGGTGGTCGTCGCGCCGGATGGCGTCGTGGTTGAGGAGACGGGATACGGACCGGAAATTCTCGTCGCGGACATTGATCTCGATGCCGTTGGCGCAACCCGCCGCGCGCTTCCGGTGGTGGATATTGAGGCATCGACGCGAATGTCGTAGAGCCCGCCGTCTGAGAAAAGTCCGCAATGCGGACTCCGTTCAGTCACGTTGGAATGGGTGTGCGCGAAATCGATGTTGTTCGAACGTAGAATGCTGAGAAAAGTCCGCAATGTGGACTTCCTTCAGTCGTTGGTTACCGCGACTCAACGCGCTAGCGAACGTCAACGTTGTTAACGTACTTAACTTGATGAAAAGGCAGGTCAGGTCGATGTTCGGTGGGGGTGCTATCTTCATTGCCAACACCCCGACAACCCATGAACGGAGCCACGCATCATGACCGAATCACCAAAGCATCCCAGTCCTGAAAATATCGAAAATGCTATCGCTGATGATGGTGCTGTCGAACAGGATCCACCTACTGGCTCCTGTGCAATCACGCAATTAGCAGACCGGATTGCATCGACCTTCGGGCGAATGACTCGGCAGAAGGCGGCGCTACTGCGCGACATCGGCATCTTTGACAAGCTGCGACTCGCGCGTCGCCTCGGCGCAACAACGACGGCTCAGTGGCTCATTCGGCGGCTAGGTATTTCAAAATCCACCGCGCACGAATACGTCTCCATCGCGCGTGATCTCATGTGCTACTCGCACCTTGCGGAGGCGTTCAACGAGGGAGACGTGAACTACTCCAAAGTGCGGCTACTCCTGCCGTATCTCAAACACAACGATGAAGCCGAGCTCGTCGAGTTGGCCATCAAGCTCGGCTACCACGAGCTTGAAGCCGAGCTCGCGTGGCGCCAGCGTGAGGGCGAGGAGGGAGAGAGCAAACCCTCCTCGTATGTCCGCATTGCGGAGCGGAAGAACGGCAGATTCGGGTTGTGGGCGGACCTCAGCCCGCTGGAAGGCGCGAAGGTCGCCGCGGCCCTCAAGATCGGCGAACTGTCCTACTACGACGTCGACCTCGCGGAGGTGGTGGAACAGGACGGCGTCGACGAGGCCCTGAAGGAGATGACTAACCAATCCGGCTTCGGCCTGCCGGTGGGGAAAGCCATGCTCGCGGCGTTTATGGGCATGGTGAATGTGGTGCGCAGCAAGCCGAAGAACCCACTGCGCGCGCCGGGAGCGCACGTGAATATCGTGACGACGACGGATGGGCGGGCCTATATGCCGAATGGGGTGGGAGAGGCGTCGATAAGCATTGCCCACGCCGTGTCGAACGCCATCGTGCGGGTGAACGAGGTGAATGACCAGGGGCTGATCATCAACA
This sequence comes from Corynebacterium gottingense, assembly GCF_003693265.1. Taxonomy (GTDB): domain Bacteria; phylum Actinomycetota; class Actinomycetes; order Mycobacteriales; family Mycobacteriaceae; genus Corynebacterium; species Corynebacterium gottingense. Next base: position 25,892 of record NZ_RDRE01000009.1, on the reverse strand, counting down.
CGTCGAAGTCGGCGCGGCTTGCCAACGACGCGCAGCTCAACGCGCTCATGACAATGTGGGGCAGTGAATGCGCGGTGCCGGGGTGCACCCATACCAGGTTCATCGAGGTTCACCACGTGGAGGACTGGGCGCTGGGCGGCGAAACGACGATGGAAAACCTGTTGCCGCTGTGCTCTGCGTGTCATTCACTGGTGACGGAGGGGCACACGCGGATTATCAAAGACGCCGACGACGTGCACTTCGTCTTCCCGGACGGCACGCGGTTTATCTCGCCCTCGTACCAGCGGCCGTACCGCGACGACAACGCGATGACGATGAGGGAGTACGAGGACCTGTGGATTGAGGAATACGAGAGGCTCGGCTAGTGCTCGTTAAACCAATCGGCTTCCTCGTCCATGGCAACCACGGTCAGTGCCGGCGCGCCAGCTTCCTTCATGGCGTCCGTGATCAGCGTGCAACGGGCGACGCTGCCGCAGACCACGACGTCGCGGCCCCACCAAGTGCCCGTCGCCGATGCGAGCCGTTCGACGCCGATCCACACGCGGCGCAGCCCCTCCACAATCGCGGGCGACTCCGGGTCCTCCGGGTCGATCACCTGCTCCGCAACACAGGTGATGGTGAGCCAATCGTGCACCTCGGAGCTCGAGGTCAGCGAAGCAAACGTGTGCAGGTCATAGAACTCGTCCTCGTGCTCCACGCCGATCATCAGCTCAACCTCGGGACGCTCGTCGCGCTCCATCAGGTCGAACACCATCGCCTTCGCCGCCGCCAGGCCTGTGCCGTCGGCGACAATGAGGAGCCTGTGGCCAGGGCGCTTATCGACGCCACGCAGCGGAGCAGTCCCGTAAGCTGCGCCGAGCGTGACGTAGTCGCCCACTTCCACGTCCAACTCCTCGCGGACGTGGAACTCCAGCTGGCCGAGCTCGTTGTACGGCAACGCTGGCGCCAGGTCGTGCCACACGCCCTGGCGGTTCGTCTGCAGCACCGGCACCACTTGCCCGGGCTCGTACGGAATGGGCGTGCTGGTTTCCAGGCGCACGATGCGGGTGCGCGCTGCGGCGGGGGCGCCCTCGAAGGACGAGGCCTCGATGACCGAGGTGACCTGGGCGGCGGAGGCCGCCGGAATACCTTTCTGGTCAGCCTGCTCGGCCGCGCTGCGCATGACCTCACCGAACTCCTCCAGCGTCCGGGCGACTCGCTCGTCGAGCTCGTGGCCGAGCATGGAAGCGATCAGGTCCTGGTACAGCTTTGCCGCGCGCGGGTACTCGGCGGAGGGAAAGCCGGTCCTGCGCATGTGCAGGGCCCAGTCCCGCAGACCCCCCTCGACGGCCGGGGCGAGAGCGGTGGGGTCCACCGACTCGTCGTCCGGCGCGGTGTCGGCGACGCGCAGCAGTGCCTTCCCCGGCACGGACACCATGGAGTGCGTTGCTTCCGTCACGCCGGCCGGGAGAAGACCGGTTGCCTCAGGGAATTCAGCAACGAAGTAGGTCCAGAGTGTGGACCGGGACAGCGATTCGTCGTTAAGCAAAACTTGGGCTGCTTCGCGGGAGGCGGTGCGGAAAGAGCTCATGCGTTACAGGGTAATGTGACATCTAAAACAATGGGTAAGGTAGGTGGCAGCAATGGAATTTACGCCGTACACAATGCTGACTGATATTGGCTGGATCTCGGTGCTTCTGATCATTGGCAACGTACTCCGCAACCGGCTGAAAGTATTACAGGCGTTGCTGCTGCCTGCGCCGATCACGGCGGGGCTGATCGGTCTTGTCCTCGGGCAGGAAGTGCTCGGGGTGATCAACTGGTCTGACAGCGTGGGCACATACACGACACTTTTGATCGCCGTGGTGTTCGCGTCAATGGCGTACTCGATGGAGCTCGGCGGCTCCGTGGCCGCGGGTGCGCGCAACATGTGGGCGTATTCGACCTCGATGTTTATGGGGCAGTGGGGTCTGTTCATCCTGCTGGGCCTGTACCTGTTTGCGCCGTTGTTTGGCACGGAGCCCTGGTTCGGCATGATGCTGCCGGTCGGCTTCGTCGGCGGGTTCGGCACCGCGGCGGCGGTCGGTTCCGCGCTGGAGGGGGTCGGGGTGGAAAACGCCTCGTCCATCGGCTTTACGTCCGCGACCGTGGGCACACTGGTGGCCATCGTTGGCGGCGTGATCGTGGCAAACTGGGGCATCCGCAAGGGCAAGGCGACTGAGCTGAGCGGCGACCTGCCCCGCGAGCTGCGCACTGGCTATATTGACGACGAATCTGAGCGCCCCTCCATCGGCAAGGCGACTACCAACCCGTCCTCCATCGAGCCGCTGGCGCTGCACGGTGGTTTCGTGGTGTTTACCGTGCTCATCGCGTACATGCTGAACCAACTGGTGAAGTCGCAGTGGGAAAACGTGTCCATCCCCCTGTTCGCGATGGCGTGCGTGGTGGGCCTGATTGGCCGCGGCCTGCTGAAGGCTGTCGGGCGGCCGAACTACCTGGACCGCGACACCATTAGCTCCATCTCCGGCGCAGCGACCGACTACATGATTGCTTTCGGTATCGCGTCGATCGTGCCCGCGGCGCTCGCCGGGTACTGGCAGGCGCTCCTGCTCCTGTTCGTCCTGGGCACCGTGTTCTGCGTGGTGTGGATGCTGTGGGCGGGCCCGCTGTTCTTTGGCACCAACTGGCTCGAGCGTGGCCTGTTCGGCTGGGGTTGGGCGACCGCGGCAGTGGCCACCGGTATCGCACTGCTCAAGATGGTCGACCCGAAGCTGAAGTCCGGCACGCTCAACGAGTACGGCGTGGCGTACGTCGGCTTCGCCCCGTTTGAGATCGGCATGACCATCCTCGCGCCCATCGCGGTGATCGCCGGCTTTGTCACGGGCTTAGGCTGGATCGCCTTCGCGGTGGCCGTGGGCGTGGTGATTCTGTCCTTTGCTTCGAAGTGGGTCCCGGCAAAGCGGGAGTAAACAACAAAACAGGGTTGAGTGGAACAGACTCAACTTCCGGTGCGTTATAGGAAGTGACCCGAGTAAAACGGGAGATAAAACACGACGAACATAAACGCACACGGAAAGGACGATGTTGACCATGGCATCCTTTACCCCCACAACAAAGACGCAGGAGGCCATCCAGCAGGCGCTGCAGAAGGCCTCCGCGGCAGGGAATCCAGATATTCGCCCGGCGCACCTGCTGCAGGCAATTCTTACGCAGGAAGACGGCATCGCCGCCCCCGTCCTCAAAGCCACGGGCGTTGACCCCGCGACGGTCGCGCGCGAGGCGGGCGAGCTGGTCGCCGGTTACCCCAAGGCGGAGGGCCAGAACATGGCCAACCCCAACTTCAACCGCGATGCGCTCAACGCGCTTAATGCGTCGCAAGAGCTCGCCGGGGAGCTTGGCGACGAATACGTGTCCACCGAGGTACTCCTCGCCGGCATCGCCCGCGGCACCGATGAGGCCGCGGAGCTGCTGACCAAGCGCGGCGCCACGTACGATGCGATTAAGTCTGCGTTCCAGTCCGTCCGCGGCAACAAGAAGGTCACGACCGAGACGCCGGAGGACCAGTTCCAAGCGCTGGAAAAGTACTCCACCGACCTGACCGCACGCGCCCGTGAGGGCAAGATTGACCCGGTGATCGGGCGAGATTCGGAGATCCGCCGCGTGGTCCAGGTACTGAGCCGCCGCACGAAGAATAACCCGGTCCTGATCGGCGAACCCGGCGTGGGCAAGACCGCGATCGTGGAGGGCCTAGCCCGCCGCATCGTCGCGGGCGACGTCCCGGAGTCGCTGAAGGGCAAGACGCTGATCTCCCTGGACCTGGGGTCCATGGTCGCGGGCGCGAAGTACCGCGGCGAGTTCGAGGAGCGCCTGAAGGCCGTGCTGGACGAGATCACGTCGGCGGACGGCGAGATCATCACCTTTATCGACGAGCTGCACACCATTGTTGGCGCCGGCGCGAGCGGCGAGGGTGCCATGGACGCGGGCAACATGATTAAGCCGATGTTGGCCCGTGGCGAGCTGCGCCTCGTCGGCGCGACCACGCTGAACGAGTACCGCCAGCACATTGAGAAGGACGCTGCTTTGGAGCGCCGCTTCCAGCAGGTGTACGTGGGCGAGCCGACCGTGGAAGACACGATTGGCATCCTGCGTGGGCTGAAGGAGCGCTACGAGGTGCACCACGGCGTGCGCATCCAGGACTCCGCGCTGGTCTCGGCCGCCGAGCTGTCCAACCGCTACATCACCAACCGTTTCCTGCCGGACAAGGCGATCGACCTGGTGGATGAGGCCGGTTCGCGCCTGCGCATGGAGATCGACTCCTCGCCGCAGGAGATCGATGAGCTCGAGCGCGTGGTCCGCCGCCTGGAGATCGAGGAGATCGCGCTGCAGAAGGAGTCGGACGCAGCCTCGCAGCAGCGTCTGGCGGACCTGCGCCAGGAGCTCGCTGACCAGCGTGAAAAGCTGAACGAGCTGAAAACTCGCTGGTCCAACGAGAAGGCGGAGATCGACTCGGTCCAGTCCGCGAAGGAGGAGCTGGAGCGGCTGCGCAACGAGTCCGAGATCGCGGAGCGCGACGGCGACTACGCCAAGGTCTCCGAGCTGCGCTACGGCCGCATCCCCGAGCTGGAGAAGCAGCTCGCGGACGCGGAGGCGAGCGCCAGCGAGACCCAGAAGACGATGCTCACCGAGGAGGTCACCCCGGACGTGATCGCGGAGGTCGTGTCCTCCTGGACCGGCATCCCGGCAGGCAAGATGATGCAGGGCGAGACCGAGAAGCTCCTGCACATGGAGGAGCTGCTGGCCGGGCGCGTGGTCGGCCAGAAGGACGCGGTCAACGCGGTGTCCGACGCGGTGCGCCGCTCGCGCGCGGGCGTGGCTGACCCGAACCGCCCGATCGGTTCCTTCCTCTTCCTCGGCCCCACCGGCGTGGGCAAGACCGAGTTGGCGAAGGCGCTGGCTGAGTTCCTCTTCGACGACGATTCCGCGATGGTCCGCATCGACATGTCCGAGTACGGCGAGAAGCACTCCGTCTCCCGCCTGGTCGGCGCCCCTCCGGGGTATGTCGGCTACGACGCCGGCGGCCAGCTCACCGAGGCCGTTCGTCGCCGCCCGTACTCGCTCGTGCTTTTCGACGAGGTGGAGAAGGCCCACCAGGACGTCTTTGACATCCTCCTGCAGGTTCTCGACGAAGGCCGCCTCACCGACGGCCAGGGGCGCACGGTGGACTTCCGCAACACGGTGGTCATCCTCACCTCCAACCTGGGCGCGGGCGGCAGCCACGACCAGATCATGGACGCGGTGAAGCACCACTTCAAGCCCGAGTTCATCAACCGCCTCGACGATGTCGTCGTCTTCGACGCCCTGTCGTCCGAGCAGCTCGTCGGCATCGTGGACATCCAGCTCGGCTCGCTCGCGGAGCGTCTCGCTTCCAGGCGCCTCACGCTCCACGTCTCCGACGCCGCGAAGGCCTGGCTGGCGGAGCGCGGCTACGACCCGGCCTACGGTGCCCGCCCGCTGCGCCGCCTGATCCAGCAGGCCATCGGCGACCGCCTGGCGAAGGCGCTGCTCGCCGGCTACGTCCGCGACGGCGACACCGTCAACGTGGACGTCGCAGAGGGCGGGGAGCACCTCACCGTCGACGCTGCGTAAGTCGGTGTCGGCGGCGGGGCCGAGCAGGCCTCCGGGCCGTAGTCCGTCTGTCGTCCACAAGGAGCTAGCTCCATTTGCACCCTGTGGCAGTGCAAAACCGCAGGTCGCGGTTTGACTGGTCGGCCAAATGGAGCTAGCTCCATTTAGGAGCCTGCGGCCCCCTGGGCGGATGTCAAAGAAACGTATGATGATGCCTACGTAGTCGATCCACAAAGTCGGTGGAGGTGAGTGGAATGGTAGTGCGGGTGGATGTTGCCCCAGAGGTTCTTCGTTGGGCTGTTCGGCGGAGTGGTTGGGATGAGGACACTACTGTTCGTCGTGCTCCGAAGCTTGACTTATGGCTCTCTCAAGAAGAACGCCCCACACTCAAACAATTAAAGAAGTTTGCAAACGCTACGCATACGCCTTTGGGTTTGCTTTTTCTTCCGGAACCGCCGGTAGAGGCGATTCCAATCCCGGATATGAGGACGTTGGGCAACATTGGGGTTCAGCAACCCTCGGCAGATCTCCTTGACACGATCTACCAGTGTCAGCAGCGTCAAGACTGGTATCGCGAACATGCCTTGATGAACGATTTCGACGAAGTCTCCTTTGTTGGTGCTGCCACGTTGAATTCGCCAGTTGAAAAAGTCGCGAGCCAGATTCGGAACGCGTTAGATTTTGGTCTTGATGCACGCGCCACCTTCCCCAATTGGGAACAGGCTTTGCGTCAGTTGATTGACCGGATCGAGGGAGTCGGCGTCTTGGTCATGGTAAGTGGTGTCGTTGGTTCCGATCCGCACCGGAGACTGGATCCTAGTGAGTTCCGAGGATTTGCTTTAGCGGACTCCCTCGCCCCACTGATCTTTGTCAACGGAGCGGACACCAAAGCAGCCCAAATCTTTACGCTGATTCACGAGCTGGCACACATTTGGTTAGGTGGCAGCGCACTCTCGGAAGCCGCCATGACAGCTAAGGATGGTCCTAAGGCTGAGCTCTGGTGCAACCAAGTCGCTGCAGAGGTGCTTGTGCCGATGCATGCTTTGATTGAGGAATTTCAGGGCGTCGTGAACGTAGAGGAGTTGGAACGCCTTGCTAGGACCTATCGCGTCAGTACGCTGGTGATCCTTAAACGTCTTTATGATGCCAAGGTGCTTCCTTGGAATGAATACACCAAGGCGTATGAAGTAGAGAAGCGGCGTGTCATGTCTTTTTTTGATACGCGACGCAGCGATGGCGGCGGCAACTATTACTACACCCAGCCACTGCGCCTCAGTCGCAGTTTCTCTCGAGCCGTGATCGCGAGCGCTTTGGAAGGCTCCACTGCGTACCGGGACGCGTACCAGTTGCTTGGTGCGAAAAAACATGCAACGTTTGAGAATCTTGCGGAAGAATTGGGGGTTGCCTGATGTTCCTGATCGACGCCAACATCCTCATTGAGGCGAAGAACCGGTATTACGCTTTCGACCTCGCGCCGGGATTCTGGGATTGGCTCGAAGGCGCGTATCGGCAAGATTTGGTGTGCAGTATCGAAGCCGTCCGGGATGAACTCCTACAGGGCAATGATGAGCTCGCTGAGTGGACGCGTGCAAATCCTGGTTTGTTCAGGGCGATTGATCAGCCAACGACGAAGCACTTCCAGCCGCTTTCTCAGTGGGCTGTTTCAGGAGCGTACCGGGAGGAAGCCATCAACGCTTTTGTAGGAAATCACGCCGATTATCTTCTCGTTGCTTACGCTCGTGAGCATCAACATACGGTCGTAACCCATGAGCGCTCACAACCGCACTCACGGAAAAGGATTCTTATTCCGGATGCCTGTTTGGCGATGGGTGTGGATACAGCAGACACATTTGAGATGATGCGCGAGACGGGCGTCACCTTGCACCTGCAGAAATCCCCGTAATTGCTTGGCACGTTCCATAATCATCTACATGACACATCTGGTCCACACCCCTGAGTCCCTCACCGACGCCATCGGCCACGGCCCTGTTTCCCTGGTGCCGACGATGGGGGCGCTGCATGAGGGCCACCTCGCTCTGGTCAGGCAGGCAAAGTCTCTGGGCAACCCGGTGGTGGTGAGTATCTTCGTCAACCCGCTGCAGTTCGCGCCGGGCGAGGACCTGGACGCCTACCCGCGTACGCTCGCCGAGGACGTAGAGAAGCTGGAAGCGGAGGGCGTCGAGGCTGTGTTCGCGCCGAGACCGGAGACGATGTACCCCCACGGCCCGCGCACGACGATCCAGCCGGGCCCGTTGGGTCAGGTGCTGGAGGGCGCGACCCGCCCGACACATTTCGCGGGCGTGCTCACGGTGGTGGCGAAGCTGTTCGCGCTCACAGGAGCTCGCGACGCGTTCTTCGGTGAGAAGGATTACCAGCAGCTCGCGCTGATCCGCCAGATGGTGGAGGACCTGCATCTCCCGGTCCGCGTCCACGGGTGCCCGATTGTGCGCGACGCCGATGGTCTCGCCCTGTCGTCGCGCAACCGCTACCTCAGTGCCGCCGAGCGTGAGGTCGCCCTCACCATCCCCAGGGCAATCGCTACCGGCAGCGTCGATGCCGCTCGCTCGCTTCTCGACGCCACGCCCGACCTCCACCTCGATTACCTCGTCGCCACCAGACCAGACCTCGCCGAGCTCCCGGCCGGCTTTACCGGCGAGGCCCGCCTGCTGGTGGCCGCTAAGGTCGGCTCGACGCGCCTGCTCGACAACGCGCCGATCCAGATTAGCTAACGGCTACGAAAAGGTGTGCTCCTCGGCGGGGAACTCGCCGGTGTGTACCGCGCGCTTGTAGTTGGCGGCAGCAGCCGTGAGGTCGGCGCCGATCGTGCCGAAGCGGCGGACGAAGCGCGCCCGGTGATCGCCTGCGGGCAGATCAGCCATGTCGTGCCAGACCAGAACCTGCGCATCCGTGTCCGGGCCGGCCCCGATGCCGACGGTGGGGATCGGACACTCGCGCGTGATCTTCGCGGCGAGCGCCGCGGGAACCATTTCGAAGACGACGAGGTCCGCGCCTGCGTCGACGACTGCGTGGACGTCGTCAAGCAAAAGCTCCGCCCCCGCATCGCGGCCCTGGACTTTGAAGCCGCTGAGGCTATCGACGGATTGCGGGGTGAATCCGACGTGTGCGCATACCGCGAGGCCCGCGTTTTTGAGCGCGCGGATGCGCGGGGCGATGCGCACGCCGCCCTCGAGCTTGACCATGTGCGCGCCGGTGCGGCGCACCATGTCGGTGGCGGTGTGCACGCACTGTTCGTCGCTCGCTTCGTAGGTGCCGAAGGGGCAGGTCGATCACAACGAGCGCGTTGCCCGCCCCGCGCACCACTGCGGCGCCGAGGTGGACCATCTCGTCAACGCCGATCTGGTTGGTGGACCCGTAGCCGTAGACGACGTTCGCGGCCGAGTCTCCTACCAACAAGCACTCGATGTCGACCTGGGCGAACGCGCGGGCGGTGGAGTAGTCGTAGGCGGTGAGCATCGCCTACTTCTCACCGGACGCCTTCTTCTGCGCAAGGTCGGCGACCCGGACCTTTTTCGTGGGAGCAAGATAACCAGTCACCCTTGGGAGTCTAATTGAGTGACACTTAGTTCCGGCTGAAGCCCCGAAGGACCTCAGCCAGCGGCGCACCTAGTACTTAATCGCCATGCGCCCGTCGATCTTGCCCTGGCGCATGCGCTCGAAGACATCGTTGACGTCGTCAAGCTCGCAGGCGGTCACATGCGGCGCCACCTTGCCGCGCGCGTAGAAGTCCAGCGCCTCGGCCATATCCTGGCGGGTGCCAACCAGGGAGCCGCGGATCGTGATGCCGCGCAGCACGATGTCGAAGATCGGCGCCGGGAAGTCCCCCGGCGGCAGGCCGTTGAAGACGATGGTGCCGCCGGAGCGGCACATGCCGATAGCTTGACCGAACGCGTTCGGGTGGACGGCGGTGACCACGATGCCGTGCGAGCCACCTTCGGTGTATGCCTGCACCGCTTCGGCGGGGTCTTGCTCCTTCGCGTTGACCGTGAATTCTGCGCCCAGCTTCTTTGCCAGCTCCAGCTTGTCGTCGGCAATGTCGACGGCGATCACGCGCATGCCCATCGCGACGGCGTATTGCACGGCGACGTGGCCGAGTCCGCCGATGCCGGAGATCACCACGAACTGGCCGGGCTTGGTCTCAGTGACCTTGAGCGCCTTGTAGACGGTCACACCCGCGCACAGGATCGGCGCGACCTCCACCGGGTCTGCGCCGTCGGGGATGCGCGGCGCGTAGCGGGTGTCTACCAGCATGTACTGACCGAAGGAGCCGTCGACAGTGTAGCCGCCGTACTCGGCTTTAGCGCAGTAGGTCTCGCGCCCGGTGCGGCAGAATTCGCACTCCCCGCACGAAGACCAGAGCCAAGCGTTGCCGACCATGTCACCGACTTGGACGGGGTGCTCGCCCGGTCCGAGCTCGACAACCTCGCCGACGCCTTCGTGGCCGGGGACGAACGGCGGCGCGGGTTTCACCGGCCAGTCGCCTTCCGCTGCGTGCAGGTCGGTGTGACAGATGCCAGAGGCGTGCAGCTTCACCAGCGCCTGGAAGGGCCCCGGAGTGGGTAGGTCGATGTCTTCTACGTGCAACTTGGGGCCAAATTCCTTGACCACGGCGGCGCGCATGGAAGTAGCGGTTGTCATGAAGGTCTGCCTCCTCAGGATCGGAGAATGGATGTGACGCGAACCATTGTATGGCTGAATATGTGCTGGGGGTAACGAGGTGTCCCCGGCACCCGCTCGTCCCAAAACGCACTCACGCATTTGACGCGGGCGGTAGGCTCCGAGATATGCAGTATCCAACGAAGATCCTCGCCCGCGTTGCCATGCCGGGTGTGGAAAACGAGCAGTTGGCCGCGCACAGTTTGGGTGGGAACCACTTCGTTGTGGCGAGTGTGCCGTTTGTGGATACGTCCCTGGCGGTCGGCGACATCGTCGAGTGCGTGCGCGTTGGCGGCAACTGGCATGTGGATACCGTGGTGGTCAGGGGTGGGGCGTCGACAATGCGCATCCTGCCCGAGACCCAGCAGCCGCACGAGATTGCGGAGACGCTGCTCGCGTTTGGGTGCCGCGTCGAACTTGGCCCCGGCGGCATGCTCGCCGCGAGCATCGGCCCGGACTGCCCGCGCGAGGGGATCCGCGAGTGGCTCGACGGGCTCGAGGCGGAGGGCGCGATCCAACAAGCGCCGGGCTACATGGCCTAACGCGCTTACGCGCTGTGTGCCTCGCGTCCCGGCGCTACACTGGCGCCCATGAGCGTATTTGTCTCCGCCGACGACCTTCGGCAACGAATTCAGACCGGCAGGAAGTACACCATCTTGGCGTCTTTGTGGGAACCGCAGGAGGGGAAGGCGCTGTCGAAGTACTTCTCCGAGCATATCCCGACCTCGCAGTTCTGCGATCCGGCTGCGCAGCTCGCAGGCATGCCGGGCAGCCGCGTCGGCCGCAACCCACTGCCCAAGCCGGAAGTGGCGGAGCACGCGATCCACAGCTGGGGCATCGAGGACGGCCGCCCCGTCTTCATCTACGACCAGGGCATTGGCCTCTACGCGGCCCGCGCCTGGTGGATCCTGCGCTGGATGGGTGTCGAGGACGTCCATATCGTCGACGGTGGGTTCGCTGCCTGGGACCGCAACGGTTTCGACTCGCTCGCCGGCCCGGGCAGCCCCGTGGTCAAGCGCAGTAAGGCAGTCCAGCCGGGCAACCTCCCCACCGCCTCCATGCAGGAAGTCCGCGATTTCGAGGGCATGCTTATCGACGCCCGCGGGGCCGACCGCTTCGACGGCCGCAGGGAGATCCTGGACCTCCGCGCCGGCCACATCCCGGGTGCCATCAACCTGCCCGTCTACGACCTCTTTGACAAGGAGTCGCAGACGCTGCTGCCGGAGGACCAGATCCGCGATCGTTTCGCGCAGGTGGGCCTGACCCAGAACACGGATCCTGCGCAGGTCATCGCCTACTCCGGTTCCGGCAACCACTCGGCCCTCCTGCTCGCCGTGATGGAGCATGTAGGTCTGCCGGTGGTCACCCACTACGTCGGCGGCTGGTCGCAGTGGAGCGCTAACAAGACCAATCCGGTGGCCACGGACCTGTAGGCCGCGCCGTCCCCTCAACCGCCCGGATGTTGGGCCGACGCAGTAATATCGTGACGCGATGGCACCTTTACTTTTTGTTCTCGCGTTGATCGCGCTCGCAGCCGGCGGCTACCTCATGTTCGCTGACTCCCGCGATTCCAGTGATCGCGGAAGCGCCGCAGCACCCGCCCCCGCTCCCGCGCACGAGCGCCCCGAACCGGCGGAACCCGCTGAACCGGCCGAGCCAGCGGAGCCGGCCGAGCCCGCCTCGGAGCGCTGGGTTCCGCTCCACGAGGAAGAATCGCGCGAGGAACCCGAGCCCGCGCCGGAGCCCGAGCCAGCACCAGAGCCAGAACCCGCGCCGGCACCAGAACCGGAGCCCGAGCCCGAACCAGAACCAGAACCAGCGCCTGAACCAGAACCCGCACCGCAGCCCGCGCGCCGGGCGCACCGGAAGTCTGGCCTGCAGTTCCCCGGGGCGTCGAGGCGCGAGCGCCGCGCGTGGGCCGAGGGGCACGGCTTCGACTTTGCCAAGCACTCCGACGAGCTGGTGGGGGAGTGGCAGCGTGGTGCGGCGTCGGCAGGTGCGGTGCCCAAGGACATCGCCTCAGGTGCGATCTACGGCCACACCGTGCACGTCATGGACCTGGGCGGCGTGACCGTTATCGCGATGGACACCGGTCGCGTCAGCGACGTCGTAGTGGATATGCGCCGCGAGGGCTTCCACGCGGATTCCTCCGCTGACCTGGTGGAAGTGACGCACGCCGAGGGCTTTACGGTGCTGGGCACCCACGCGGGCCCGGTCGAGCGGTTCATGGACGTCCGCGTGCGCACGGCGCTGTCCAAGCTGCCGCAGAGCGTCACCGCCGCCTGGTTCGAGTCGGATTGGGTGCTCGCGGAGATGGATCGCGCCTCCGCGGCCGACGAGTGGGACGAAACGCTCGCTCCGCTCGCGCTGCTTGCCGACGCCGCCCGCACCCTCCCGCCCGAATCCGCCGAACCCCTCAGCTTCGGCTACCCCACCCGCGAGATGCCGGCTCCCGCTCCGGCGCTGGTGGAGGAGGCGTCGCCAAGCGCGGAGACCGTGCAGCGGCCGGACGAGCCGCTGGAGATGCCCACCCGCATCACCGGGGCGCGCCGCGGCGACATTGACTACAGCGACCTGGGCGGCGATGAGGTCGCGCCCATCGCCGACGGCCACCCCGCCGACGCCGACGCGCCGGCGGACCTGACTCGGGTGCGTCGCGAGCAGCGGCCGCCGTCCATCTTCGACGACTCGCGCCCGAGCACCAGGCCGGACACAGACCCTGAACAGCACATGGAAAGGAACACTGATGAGTGACAAAGCAAGGCTGGCAGAACTGGTCAAGGAACTGGCCGTCGTCCACGGCAAAGTGACGCTGTCCTCCGGCAAGGAGGCCGACTACTACGTGGACCTGCGCCGCGCGACCCTGCACCACGAGGCGTCCCACCTCATCGGCGCGCAGCTGCGCGAGCTGACCAAGGACCTGGAGTTCGACGCCGTCGGTGGCCTCACCCTGGGCGCGGACCCGGTCGCCACCGCCATCATGCACGCGGACGGGCGCGACATCGACGCCTTCGTGGTGCGCAAGGAGGCGAAGAAGCACGGTATGCAGCGCCGCATCGAGGGCCCGAGCATCGTGGGCAAGAAGGTGCTTGTGGTCGAGGACACGACCACCACCGGCAATTCCCCGCTCACCGCGGTGCAGGCCTGCCGCGAGGAGGGCGCCGAGGTCGTCGCTGTCGCCACCGTGGTGGACCGCGCGACGGGCGCGGACGCCGTGCTCAAGGACGCCGGCCTGGAGTACCGCTTCCTCCTCGGCCTCGAGGACCTCGGCCTTGCCTGAGCCCGCAGACACGGAGCCCGCGAAGGGGCCCGCGAAGGGGCCCACCGAGTGGAATGAGGGCCGCCACGGCGTCGGGCCGTGGGAGGGGCCCGTGCCTGAGAACGCCCACCTGGACCCAGAGTTCCTGGCCAATGGTGACCGCCGCAACGTGGTCGACGCCTACCGCTACTGGTCCATGGAGGCGATCGTCGCGGACCTCGACCGCAAGCGGCACCCGTTTCACGTGGCGATCGAGAACTTCGAAAACGACATGAACATCGGCACCGTGGTGCGCACCGCGAACGCCTTCCTGGCCAAGGAGGTGCACATCATTGGCCGCAAGCGCTGGAACCGCCGCGGCGCGATGGTGACGGACCGCTACCAGCACATCCACCACCACGCGACGGTGGAGGACTTTGCCGCGTGGGCGCGTGCGGAGGACATCCCGGTCGTGGCCATCGACAACACCCCCGGATGCGTCCCGCTGGAGACGGCGGAGCTGCCCGAGCGCTGCGTTCTGGTCTTCGGGCAGGAAGGCCCCGGCATAACGGAGGAGACGGCGCACGCGGCCAGCATGACCTGTTCGATTGCGCAGTTTGGTTCGACGCGCTCCATCAACGCGGGCGTCGCCGCGGGCATCGCGATGCACGCGTGGGTGCGCCAGCACGCGGACCTGAGCCAGGCGTGGTAGGTATTCTCCGATTCTACTGAAACGCTTCTGGGGGCTCTGGCAATATATAGGGAGTACGAGCTAGTCGCGTGTGATGGGAGCAGTAGGTGTCAGAATCCGGGTCAGTGTGGCCGCATCGGGCCGACCTGGCGGAGCAGGCCATTCACAGGCGCCACTCGCAGAAGCTGTGGGGCATGCCCGGCACCAACCTCGCCGTCGTGACCTGGCCGCCGGGAGTGAAGGACCGCCTGTACTGGCACTGGCACTTCTGGTGGCAGGCACACTACATCGACTGCCAGGTTGATGCGGCGCTGCGCCAGCCGTCGCTGGAGCGCCGCCACCGCCTGCAGGACACGCTGCGCGCGATGAGCGTGCGCTCGGTGTGGCGGCTCACCGCCAACAAGTACTACGACGACAAGGCCTGGCTGGCCCTCGCTTGGAACCGCGCGCTCCAGCTCGACGGCATTCACCGGTCGAAGGCGCTGGACAAGCTCGAGTTCGACCTGCTCGAGGGCATCGACCCCGTCACGGGTGTCCTGCCGTGGCGCCGCGCCGAAACCTTCTACAACGTGCCGTCCAACGGCCCGGCAGCGATCCTGTTCGCGCGCACCGGCCGGCTGGACAAGTCGCGGGAGATCCTGGACTGGATCTTTGACAACCTGGTGCGCGAGAACGGCCTGCTTGAGGACGGGATCCGTATGCGCATGCACGGCCCCGAGGTCGTGGAGAAAATCTACACCTACAACCAGGGCACGGTGCTCGGTGCCAGCCTCGAGGTCGCCCTTGCGCTTCGCGACGATGCGGGGCTGGACCACGACGAACCGATCGACTCCTTTGCCAACTCGGAGCGCGCCGACGCCTCCGTGTTCTACATCACGCACATCCGCGCGATCGTGCAGGCCATCGCCCTGCACCTGGCCACCCCGCAGGGCGTGATCATCAGCCCGAAGTATGAGTCGGGCGACGGCGACGGCGGCCTGTTCAAGGGGATCCTCGCCCGCTACCTGGCGGAGGTGGCGGTGCGCCTGCCGCGGGACAGCCGGGAGAACATTGCGACGAGGAAGATCGCCGCGCGGCTGGTCCGCGCTTCGGCGGAATCGCTGTGGCAGCACCGGCTGGAAGTCGATGGCCTGCCCGTGTTCGCCGCGGAGTGGACAGAGGATGCGCTGCTGCCGCATAACTATGGGTTTGGGCCGGCGTCGATAAGCGAGGCCGTGGGCTTAGTGCGTATCGACGAACGCGATCTCTCCGTGCAACTGTCGGGATGGATGCTGCTCGAGGCGGCCGCGAGAATTTCTCGTGCAACCGGACTGTAAAAGGTGCATACTGGGCTACGTACTACCAAGAGCAACAAGGGAGGACATTCCCCATGCCAATCGCAACCCCCGAGATCTACAACCAGATGCTGGACGGTGCCAAGAAGGGCGGGTACGCATTCCCGGCCATCAACTGCACCTCCTCCGAGACCATCAACGCAGCCATCAAGGGTTTTGCCGAGGCTGAGTCCGACGGCATCATCCAGTTCTCCACCGGCGGTGCTGAGTTCGGCTCCGGTCTGGGCGTGAAGAACAAGGTCGCGGGTGCGCAGGCGCTGGCAGCATTCGCACACGAGATTGCGAAGCACTACGACGTGAACATCGCGCTGCACACCGACCACTGCCAGAAGGAAGTGCTGGACGAGTACGTCCGTCCGCTGATTGCCATCTCGCAGGAGCGCGTCGACCGCGGCGAGCTGCCGCTGTTCCAGTCCCACATGTGGGACGGCTCCGCTATCCCGATCGATGAGAACCTGGAGATCGCGCAGGAGTTGCTGGAGAAGGCACATAACGCCAACATCATCCTCGAGGTGGAGATCGGCGTCGTCGGCGGCGAGGAGGACGGCGTGCAGGCAAAGCACGGCGCAAACCTCTACACCTCCCCGGAGGACTTTGAGAAGACCATCGACGCCCTGGGCACCGGCGAGAAGGGCCGCTACCTGCTGGCCGCTACCTTTGGCAACGTCCACGGCGTGTACAAGCCGGGCAACGTCGAGCTGCGCCCCGAGGTCCTGGACGAGGGCCAGAAGGTTGCCGCGAAGAAGCTGGGCCAGGACGCTGGCTCCAAGCCGTTCGACTTCGTCTTCCACGGTGGCTCCGGCTCCGAGAAGGAGAAGATCGAGCAGGCGCTGGGCTACGGCGTTGTGAAGATGAACGTTGACACCGACACCCAGTACGCGTTCACCCGCCCGGTCGCGTCGCACATGTTTGAGAACTACGACGGCGTCCTGAAGATCGACGGCGAGGTGGGTAACAAGAAGGTCTACGACCCGCGCTCCTACATGAAGAAGGCAGAGGCTGCGATGACCCAGCGTGTCATCGAGGCTTGCCAGGACCTGCGCTCCGTGGGTCACACCGTGTCCAAGTAAGGGCTTTCGCAGACCAGTAGCGCCGTCCCCCGCTGATTCGTCGCGGTGGGGCGGCGCTTTCTCGTGCGCGCGCCCGCCCGGTGGCTAATGTAGGCACCATGGAGGAACAGAAGGACGCCGGAAGCGCGAAGCACCGGCTGACTACGAAAGAACGGCTGAAACAGGTCGATCAGTCGGTGCAGTCGCGCCTGCTGCGCGTGCGGAAGCGCCTACTGCCCATCCTGCAGATCGGCATCGCGTCGGGCCTCGCGTACTGGATTGCCAAGGATCTGCTCGGCCACCAGCGCCCGTTCTTCGCCCCGATTTCCGTGATCATCATGATCGGCATGACGGGCGGAGAGCGCCTCTCCAAGGCATGGGACCTGGCTATCGGCGGCACGATTGGTGTGCTGGTGGGGGACCTTCTTTTCTACCGGCTGGGCGAGGGCGGTTGGCAGATCGCGCTGATCGTCTCCGGATCGCTCGCGATCGCGTCGTTTTTTACCAAGTCGCAGCTGGCAATTAACCAGGTCGCGATCGGTTCGGTCCTCATTGCCACGATCATGCCGCCGGGCGCGGAGGTCACCGGCATTGATAGGACGCTCGACGCGATCGTCGGCGTCGTGGTCTCGATGGTGACGCTCGCGCTGCTTCCTCAGGCGCCGATGCAGAGCGCGAGGTCGGAGATCTCGAAGGTGATGGGCATTTTGTGCTCGGTGCTTAACGACGTTGCGAACGGGCTGCGCGAGCGCGATCCCGAGATCATCGACGAAGCCTTCGAGGCCATCCGTAGCTCGCAGACGGATATTGACCAGATGGCGTCGGCGGTGAAGTCCGGCAAGGAGTCGATCCGCATTTCCCCGTTCCTGTGGAGCGTGCGCCGTTACATCAATTCGCTCTCGCTGGTCATCCCGCCGGTGGATAACGCGGTCCGCACGACTCGCGTGCTGGCGCGCCGCGCGCACGTGCTGTGCGAGGACGGGGATGCGGTGACGGAGCAGCAGGTGGAGCTCATCGATACGCTCTCGCACATCTGCATGGAGTTCTCCGAGGTCTACGGGGTTGATTCGCGCCGCGCGCAGGCGATTGCCATCCCCCGCATCGTCAACGAGCTGCGCGTGGCGGGCCAGCGCGCGTCGATGGACGCGGTGCCGGAGGATGCCGTGCTCTCGGCGTACGCCATCCTGGCGCAGACGCGCTCGCTCATCGTCGATCTGCTCGAAGTCAGCGGCATGTCCCACGAGTCCGCGGCATCGGTGCTCGCGCCGACGTCCTCCTCGCCCAAGTATCCGCCTGAGCTTTACGACGAATAGCGTCCACCCGAAGACGTGCGAGAGCCCGGTGGGAAGTGGTACCCACCGGGCTCTCGTGAAAGGGTGTGCCGGTTACCTACCGGCGGAGGGGCTTACTTCTTGGTGTTCTTGCCGTCGACGACGCCCTCGACACCGTCGGTGTCGAAGCGCTCCTTGCGCAGCTCCTCGGAGACGCGCTCGGTGTCCTGAACGGTGTCCTTCTCCAGGGCAACCTTCTCCACCGGGACGGACTCCTTGGAGACGTTGACGCGCTCCTCGTGCAGGGTGACGGAAGCTTCCTGCTCGCCGATCTTGCCGTCGTAGTTGGCGCGGTCAGCGTCGGTGATCGGCTCGCGGACAACGCGAACCTCTTCACGCTCAACCGGGACCTCGACGGTCTCGGTCTCGTTCACGACGTACTTGCGCAGGCGAACCTGGCCGGACTCAACGCGGTCCTTCTGCACGTTCAGCTGCTCCTCGGAGCGGATGATCGCGTCCTTGTCGGTGTCAGCGACGTTCTCGCGGGTGCCGGCAGCAGCGTTTGCGCGAGCGGTCTCGTCGGTGGTCACCTCGCGCTCACCAGCGGCAGCGCCGGCGCCTGCGACGCCTGCAGCACCAGCAGCGGCGCCGGTGCCAGCAGCAGCGTGGCGGCCGGTGTCGTAGGTGGTGACGTCCTTGGTGTCGGTCAGGCCGTAGTGGCGGTAGAACGCATCCTGGTCCTCGGTGGTGAGGTGGCCGTTCTCGTCCAGATCCGGAGCGTCCTCGATGCGGCCCTTCGGGAATGCGAGGTGCAGCTCGCCGTCACGCAGGGTGTGGCCGCGCAGCGGAACGATGGAGGTGCCGGCGCCGAACAGGCCGTGGTTCACGGACACGAAGTCCGGCTGGCCGGAGGTGTCGTTGACGTAGACGTCCTTGACGCCGCCGATCTTGTCGCCGTCAACGTCGTATGCGGTGGCGTTTGCCAGATCTTCGATGCGGTTGGTGTTAGCCATGGTGCTGAAAAGCTCCTTCGTGTTTCGAGTTCGTTCAGGGGTCTATCTAACTCAGCCCATTGTGTGGACTGTCTCGCTTAGCGACGAAGCCTGCGAGCACTGGCTCGCGCTTCGCTGCGTTGCGAACAAGAACGAATGTAGGGCGGATTTGAGATTCTCGCTTGAACGGCCGTCTTAGTCCGGCCCGATTGAGGCATATCGAAAAAATGAACTAATGACGGATTCGTGGACCGCCGGTACAATCCCCCGTCCGCTAGCGGTGACCTGCAAGAACGTGACGTTTGGATGACTTGAGGTGCTGTGTGCGCGCTGGGTAAACGTCTCGAAGTGATAACGGCCACCTCAGTATGGGCGTAAAGAAATCGCCTATGTGAGATGTGTCACATCCCAGAATCTGCCCCCATTTTGACGCTCTGGATGTCGCGGAGGTGCCGATAAAAGGTCACCCGCTCCACCGTTCGGGGGCGTACCACCCCGTCGAGCTCGACGGTGATGGCGTCGCCACCGGACTGCAGCGCGCGGCCGGTGAGGACGCGCGAGGAATCCGTCTGACCGGGCGCAACGCCCGCGTTGCGGGTGAGTCCGCGGAGGAGGGGGAGGCGGTGCAACCGCTCTAGTTGCGCCGGTGAGCGCCTGGAGACAGGCCCGGTGGGCACCAGCGGAGTTGTCAGGGCGGAGGACGCAATTCCCGGGGCGCCGGGGGTAGGTACCAAGCGCGCGCCAAACTGCCCGTGGAAGCGCGCGGAGGGCTCGGAGCCGCTGCGGTAGAGGAGCCGCTCCGAGTCGACGACGATCTCGCCGACGTACTCGCTTGCGCCGTCGTCGTGGTAGATCGCGGCTGCCCCCGCGACCACTTCGCCGGTGTCGGTGCGCACGCACGGCGACGGCACGACTGGCCCAGAGGTGGCAAGGGAGATGAGAGCGTCGCGGTCGAGCCCGCTCAATCCCCACGCCACCGCTGCGGGCGAGGAGGGATCGACGGGGAGGTAAGCGATCTCCGCCCACAGGTAGTCGCCACGCATCATCCGGGTGAGGACGGCGGCGAGCGCCTTGTCGGTGCCGGAGACGACGATGCGCAAGCGCTCGTCGGGCTGCTGCGGCGCAGGCGCCGGCTGGCCAAGGTGCGCGACGTTGGGGGAGGCCTGGATCTCCGCGAGCGACGGAGTGGGGTCTTCCGGCAGGCACTCCTTCGCCGCGGCGTCGAGGAAGCGCAGGTCCTTGCGCGTCGGTACGGCGGGGAGTTGGTGGTGCTCGGCACCCGGGATGGAGGAATCGGTAGCGCACGCGCAATGAATAAGACGCATAAGGCTCACGCTACAATAAGCGCGGATTACTGCCTGATATAAGGAGTGAGCATGTCCGCCATCGTCATTGTGGGCGCCCAGTGGGGCGACGAGGGCAAGGGGAAGGCCACCGACATTCTCGGCGGCAAGGTTGACTACGTGGTCAAGCCGAACGGCGGCAATAACGCCGGACACACCGTCGTCGTTGGCGGCGAGAAGTACGAGCTGAAACTGCTGCCCGCCGGCGTGCTCAGCGAGAACGCCACCCCGATCCTTGGCAACGGCGTGGTGGTCAACCTCCAGGCGCTGTTTGAGGAGATCGACGGGCTTGAAGCCCGGGGCGCGAACGCCTCGCGCCTGCGCATTTCCGGCAACGCCCACATGGTTGCGCCGTACCACCAGACGCTGGACCGCGTGCAGGAGCGCTTCTTGGGCAAGCGTGCCATCGGCACCACTGGCCGCGGCATCGGCCCCACCTACGCCGACAAGGTCGCGCGCGTGGGACTTCGCGTGCAGGACATTTTTGACGAGTCCATCCTGCGCCAGAAGATCGAGTCCGCGCTGGATGTGAAAAACCAGATGCTGGTGAAGATGTATAACCGCAAGGCCATCGAGGCGGACGAGATCTTTGAGTACTTCATGTCCTACGCCGAGCGCCTTAAGCCGATGGTGATTGACGCCGAGTACACCCTGAACAAGGCACTGGACGAGGGCAAGCACGTGCTCATGGAGGGCGGCCAGGCCACCATGCTGGATGTGGACCACGGCACCTACCCGTTCGTCACCTCCTCCAACCCCACTGCCGGCGGCGCGTGTGTGGGTGCGGGCATCGGCCCGACCAAGATCACGGCGTCGCTGGGCATTGTGAAGGCGTACACCACCCGTGTGGGTGCGGGCCCGTTCCCCACGGAGCTGTTTGACAAGTGGGGCGACTACCTGCAGGAAGTCGGCGGTGAGGTCGGTGTGAACACGGGGCGCAAGCGCCGTTGCGGCTGGTACGACTCGGTGGTGGCCCGCTACGCCGCCCGCGTCAACGGCTTCACGGACTTCTTCCTCACCAAGCTGGACGTGCTCACCGGCATCGGCGAGATCCCGATCTGCGTGGCCTACGACGTTGACGGTGAGCGCTTCGACGAGATGCCGCTGACCCAGTCCCAGTTCCACCACGCGGAGCCGATCTTTGAAACGATGCCCGCCTGGGACGAGGACATCACCGGCTGCACCACGTTCGACGAGCTGCCGCAGAAGGCGAAGGATTACGTGCTGCGCCTCGAGGAGCTGTCCGGCGCGCCGATGAGCTACATCGGTGTTGGTCCGGGCCGCGACCAGACGATCGTGCGTAACGACGTCATGGAGCGGTAACTCGTCACCGTTTCCCCAGCGCGCCTGTTTGCCCAGGGCAGTGCCGGGACATAAAGTAGGCGCCTATGAATACGGCGAAGCGCTCGAAGGTGCTCATCCTTGGCACGTCTGCGGTAGAGGAGGAGCTTGCAACCTCTTTCCGCCGTTTAGGCTACGAAGTGCAGGTGGGCACGTTTGAGCAGGGCGCGCCGGGTGCGATGACCCCGGGCATCACCGTGGCGGGGGAGGGCACGGACCTGACCAAGCTGCGTGAGCTGGTGGATACCTCGGGCTGCGAGCTTTTCCCGACGGTGGAGGCCTGCCGCATGACCCGCAACCGCGAGGGCGTGCGCCGCACCGCGGCCGAGGAGCTTGGCTTGCCGACGATGGCGTACAAGTTCGTCGACACCGTGGAAGAGCTCGAGGCGTGCGCGGAGCAGGTGGGCTACCCGCTGGTGGTCAAGCCGGGCCGTTCCACCGCCGGCGAGGGCCAGTCCGTGGTGCGCGAGGCCTCCGAGCTGCGCGGGGCGTTTGCCAAGGCGCAGACGGCCTGCGGTTCCGAGGGCGCCTCCGAGCCGGTGGCGGTGGAGCAGTACATTGACTTTGATTACGAGGTCACCATTCTCACCGCCCGTTCCATCGACCCGGCGACGGGGGAGTTGGCCACCTGGTTCTGCGAGCCGATTGGCACCCGCCACGAAGACGGCAAGCTCGTGGAAACCTGGCAGCCAGCGGCGCTGTCGCAGGCCGCGGCCGACAACGCCCGCTCGATTGCAGCGCGTATCAGCGGTGCGATCGCAGGGCGCGGCGTGTACTCCATCGAGCTCTTTGTCGACGGCGACGAGGTCTACTTCTCCCAGGCCACGCCCCGCCCTGACGCGGACGGCCTGCTCACGCGCGTGACCCAGCGCGTCAACCAGTTCGATCTGCACGCGCGCGCCACCGCAGGATTGCCTATCGACGCCACCTTAACCTCCCCCGGCGCCGCCGCCTTCCTCCACGGCGTGAACCCCTCCACCGCACAGATCGCGCAAGCAATGGCCGTCGACGAGGTGACGGTCGAGGTTCACGAAGACACCGTGATGGTGCTGGCCACCGCGGACACAATCGACGAGGCCCAAGCGCGCGCCGCAGAGGCGGCGAAGCAGTTAGAAGCGGAGCGGTAACTCGCGCCTTTTCGGAGTGTTGCGCGAGAAACAGTGGCACTCGATTCTCTCGTTGCTCCCCCCCTAGGGGGTATCACCAGCGGCTGAATCGACAATTATTGGCAACATTTAAGTTCGACCAGTTTCCGCAAGTTGAACGTTCGTGCAGAAAAAATATGTTCGCTACATTTGTGTATCCATGAAGGCTGGGGCGGACCGTCGTGGTGGGCGAAGATGGAGGTTGAGCTGGGGGTGTGGAGAATGTCAAGGCGGACTATATTTTTCCCTCTCGTAAACGATAGGGTTTTCACAGTCGAACAATGTTGCAATGCTTGCTGAGTGGCTTGCTGAGAATTTTTGTGGGGTCTCGACTTTGGTGATGGCCGTGAGGAACTTGTTCGTGGACCATTGTCAAATCCGCTTCCTCGTCTTAAAGGTGCAGTTCAATGACGGTTGTTGCCCCTTTATAGGTAAATGAACGTGCAAATAGTTGTACCTTAGAGTCCGGGCGTCCGGTGGGGCACGTTTAGACCTAGCGCGGGTGTTTTTTACTAGATTGACAGGTGTGAAAGTCTGCGTGGCGTTTTCCGCTGTCAGCTGACGCGGCCGTTTGGTCTACGCGCTCTCTGGCTTTCTCGTTGTTCAGAACATCTTCGTGGAAGGGAGATTTCATAGCATGAAGAAGCACAATGTTGCCCGCCGCCGCGGGACGTCGATTGCGGCAGCAGCGCTTTCGCTTGCGCTTGTCGCTCCATTTGCGCAGCCGGTCGCTGCACCGACTACCGTTCAGATGGCGCAAGCGGCTGAAATTACCGACGCCGACGGTAACTACATTCCGGCGGCTTCCGGGCGAATCAATGACAACGGTGAGGAGGACGGCCTTCTCTATGCCGGTCTTGTGCCCGAGTTTACCGATGCACAGCAAAACAACCCGCAGTACGTCTTCAAGGTTCCGCATCTAAGGAAGGCGATTTGGAATACTGGTAAGACCCCGAAGGGGGATACGGATGCGAACGGCCAGTACATCCGATTCCGTGATGAGGCCCTCTACTCCCAGATCGCTCGCATCGAGTTGGTTGGTACTGAGGGTGACGCACAGGGTTCATTTACCAAGCGTGACCCAAAGGGTTCTGAATGGGGACTGAAGTTCGAAAATACTAGGAACTTTCCTGGCGCATCTGGTGCCCCGTATGCGTCCTATATTCAGATCTTCTTGAAGAATGGCAAGAAGATTGAGGATCTTGGCCTTCCGGCAGAGGGTTCGCAGGTTGACTACTACTGGGTTCGCAAGGATGGTCGAATCTTCAATAACTCTGTTCAGCATGTCAACATCGTTGGCAAGAATCAGCTTGCACAAGTAGACGGGGTTCCTTCAAACACCTTCGAGGGCACCGGCAAGAATGTGTACCAAGACGGTATCTCCAAGCAGCTGAAGTATGACCAAGAGAAGGGCTCCATCAAATCCACTACCACCGCCACGATGGCAATTAGGAACTTTGGTGGCAACAGCTACTGGAACTGGATTCTTAACGAGTACATCAGCCCTGATGTAGCGAAGCACATCACCGACGTCACGGTGTACAAGTCTGATATGGAAGGCAATCCAGTTAAGGGTGCGAAGAAGTGGAAGATGGACTTCGACAAGGAGACAGGGTTCGCTACTACCGCAACTCGCCCCGAACTGTCCTACGTCCCACACGGGACCGACATTGACCCAAAGACCAAGGACCAAGTGTGGGTCAATATGGACAGCATCGTGGGAATCCCAGCTAACGCCACCGGCAGCTTTACCATCGAGTACCAGCTTGAGGAGGGGGCTGAAAACCTCGCCAATTCCCCGTACGGCAAGCGCATCGACACCACCTCCTGGATCTCGGTTGACTTTACGGACAAGTGGCCTAAGGCCCTGCCGAACGACGAAAAGCAAGATGGCGGTGCTAAGCCGACGCTGCTGAGGAGCACGCTCAAGTCCGACTTCCTCAACATTGCGGATTCCGATGGGGATGGGCTCACTAACGACTACGAACGTGAACTTGGTACCGACTCGTCGGCTGTAGACACTGACGGCGATGGTATTCGCGACGATGTCGAGGTCCTTACCGATGACACCGATCCGGTAGACGCGAAGTCCTTCAAGCCTGCTGCTCCGAAGCCGGCTTCGGATCAGGTCCTCCCGTCGATCGAATCTTTGTCGGGCACCATTAAGCGTGAGCAGGATAAGGACACTCAGGGCAAGGACATCCCGCTGCTTGATGTCACGAATGCTGACGCCGCACCGGTCAAGATTGTGGCTGTGCCGACTGGCAAGCTGGGCGAAGACGAAGACGGCAACCTGAACTATGAGGATGCTGACGCTATTGCCGTTGCGTCGCTTGACGACGCCGCCGCTATCGAAAAGGGCGAGTTCAAATCCGGCAAGCTTAAGCTCGAGGACGGTACGGAGTACACCCTCGTTGCAGAGTCTCCAAATGGTGAGCGCACCAAGGGTGGCGCTTTCAAAGCGACCGATGCTCCGACTGAGACGCCTGCTCCGTCGATTACCGACGGTTCTGCGACCGATGAGGTTGTGGCTGATGGTTCGGAGAAGGCCTTGGATGACAAGGTCAAGGATCCGACTGATGGCATGACTGGTGATGTCCTGGATAAGGACGGTAACCCGATTAAGGATGCGACGGTCACGGTTGATCCGGACACCGGTGAGATCAAGGTGTCGGTGCCGGAGGGTACTGCGTCGCAGGATGGCACGGTTGTTGTCAAGGACAAGGACGGCAAGCCGGTTGGTGATCCGATTGATGTGAAGATCACCAAGCCGAAGGATGAGACGCCTGCGCCGTCGATTACCGACGGTTCTGCGACCGATGAGGTTGTGGCTGATGGTTCGGAGAAGGCCTTGGATGACAAGGTTAAGGATCCGACTGATGGCATGACTGGTGATGTCCTGGATAAGGACGGTAACCCGATTAAGGATGCGACGGTCACGGTTGATCCGGACACCGGTGAGATCAAGGTGTCGGTGCCGGAGGGTACTGCGTCGCAGGATGGCACGGTTGTTGTCAAGGACAAGGACGGCAAGCCGGTTGGTGATCCGATTGATGTGAAGATCACCAAGCCGAAGGATGAGACGCCGACGACTTCGGTTGAGGGTGTCGAGAATCCGTCTGAGGTGAAGCCGACTGATGAGGAGCAGTCGACTGGTGTCAAGGTGAATAATCCTGAGGGCACTACGGTGACTGCGACCGACGAGGACGA
>NZ_RDRE01000087.1 GCF_003693265.1 Corynebacterium gottingense | reverse complement strand
CCTTCTACTGGATGCTCGTGACCGCGCTGCGCGACCAAGCGCACACCTTCGACACCACCCCGTGGCCGACGCACGTGACGCTGGACAACTTCCGCGACGCGCTCGCCACCGACAAGGGCAACGACTTTCTCGGGGCGATCGGCAACTCGCTGCTCATCTCGCTGACCACCACCGCGCTTGCCGTGCTCGTCGGCGTGTTCACCGCGTACGCGCTCGCCCGCCTCGACTTCCCCGGCAAGGGCATCGTCACCGGCATCATCCTCGCCGCGTCGATGTTCCCGGGGATCGCGCTGGTCACGCCGCTGTTCCAGCTGTTTGGCGACCTCGGGTGGATCGGCACCTACCGCGCGATGATCATCCCGAACATCTCGTTCGCACTGCCGCTGACCGTGTACACGCTCATCTCGTTCTTCCAGCAGCTGCCCTGGGAGCTCGAGGAGGCAGCGCGCGTCGACGGCGCAACCCGCGGCCAGGCGTTCCGCCTCGTGCTGCTGCCGCTGGCCGCGCCCGCGATCTTCACCACCGCCATCATCGCGTTCATCACCACGTGGAACGAGTTCATGCTGGCCAGGCAGCTGTCCAACACCTCGACGGAGCCGGTGACGGTGGCGATCGCGCGCTTCTCTGGGCCGAGCGCGTTCGAGTACCCGTACGCGGCGATCATGGCGGCGGGGTCGCTGGTGACCGTGCCGCTGATCATCATGGTGCTCATCTTCCAGCGGCGCATCGTCGCAGGCCTCACCGCCGGCGGCGTGAAGGGTTAGCATGGACCAGCGCACAGACCTGATGTGGCAGGCAATCGTCGGGTTCGTCGGCTTCTTCGCCCTCCTCGCCCTCGTGCAGGGGCTGGTCAACGTGTTCCGCGACCAACCCGCGATCTGGCCAGGCCTGCTCGCCGGCGCGCTCGCGCTCGCCGAGTGGTGGCTCGTTCGCCGCTGGCTGGCGTGGCGCAACTCAGCGCTTGACGACGACACCCAGACACCCCAATAGGCGCCAGGGGTTACTGGCGCTACGTGGTTGCTGGGGTGTGGGCGAGGCGTTGTTCGCGTCTGTCGGGGTCGGCGTGATCGACCCCGCCGGGTATTCGATACCCGGTCGGGCTTTGCCACGTGATGCGCCCGTGGTGCCGGTGCATCCGGCCGCGGCCTGGCCTGCCGTTTTGCCGATTATGATACGTGCACAACCAACACAGGTTCCCAATCTCCGTCCCACCCCCGCTGGCCCACTCAGTCAGGTGGTGTGCCTCGGAGACATCCGCCGGCTGGTGGCAATCCGCCCAGGCGCATGTCGGCCCGTCCGCACTCATCAACAGCCGCAGCTCCCGAGTCGCCCGCCTCGGGTTGGCCGGGTCATCCCCAGCAAGGGTGGTGGCATACAGGTTGACCGGCCCGTCAGTCGGCGAGATCAGCGCGATATAGCCCGCCTTGTTGAGCTTCCGGTTGACCAACTCGGCACCGTTGAGCCACTCGCCGTTGGTCAGCTGCACCTGGATCTCGGCGGCGTTGTCGGGGTGGGTGCGCCAGGTGGCGAACTCGCCGATGTCCATGTTAAGCACCGTGGTGACCGCAGGTGCGGCAGCACGGGTGGTGGCATCACCGGTCAGCCAGGCTGCCGGGTCAAGGCGTGCTGCGTGGTAGGCGGCGAGCACGTCGCTGGTACGCCCCGTCACGTGCAGGGTGGACAGTCCCTTGTCGTGGTAGGTGATGCTTGCTTTCGGCGCCCGCGGAGTAGGTGGGGCGAGTTGCTTTTTCAGTTTCTTCGCAGCACGCATGATGGTGCGCAAATCGCCGTCGGTCTCGCACAGGGCGCGGCGGTATTTCCAGCGATCCGCATCCTTGGTCAGGCTGCGCGACGAGCGGGCGATAAAAGCGAGGGTGTCTATCCGGTGGCCGCGGTCGCGTGCGGCGTCGATGCAGGCGGTCTGCGCCCGACGGTTGCGCACCGGGGCGAAGAAGACCTCGGCGGCGGTGGCAAGTTGGGCGGCGCGGTCGGGGTCCATGCCGCGAGAGATCAGGGTCTCGGCGCTTGACGACGCGGCCGCGGCAACAAGGTCGATACCGCGGTTGTCGAGGGTGATCAGGTCGTCGAGAAGCGTCATGCCACACAGCATAAACTCCCCTGACCTGCGGGTTCAATGGTTTGTGAGAAGGATTCCACTTTCGGCCGAGCAGGGAACCGGAGGGGTGTTTTCAACGTCTAATAAGGTTTCGGGGTTTCAAGGCAGCGCGCGCACAGGATAGTGCTACAACTGATGCTATGAAACGAGCAACCAGGGCGTTTATCGCCGCAGCAACTGCCACCGCCATGATCGCCGCCGCGCAGCCGGCCCTCGCACAGGAGGGCGCCGGCGAGATGGGCGTGACCG
>NZ_RDRE01000086.1 GCF_003693265.1 Corynebacterium gottingense | reverse complement strand
CGGTCACGCCCATCTCGCCGGCGCCCTCCTGTGCGAGGGCCGGCTGCGCGGCGGCGATCATGGCGGTGGAAGTTGCTGCGGCGATAAACGCCCTGGTTGCTCGTTTCATAGCATCAGTTGTAGCACTTTTCTGTGCGCGCGCTGCCTTGAAACCCCGAAACCTTATTAGACGTTGAAAACACCCCGCTGGTTCCCTTGTCGGCCGAAAGTGGAATCCTTCTCACAAACCATTGAACCCGCAGGTCAAGCAGGTTTATGCTGTGTGGCATGACGCTTCTCGACGACCTGATCACCCTCGACAGCCGCGGCATCGACCTTGTTGCCGCGGCCGCGTCGTCAAGCGCCGAGACCCTGATCTCCCGCGGCATGGACCCCGACCGCGCCGCCCAACTTGCCACCGCCGCCGAGGTCTTCTTCGCCCCGGTGCGCAACCGCAGGGCGCAGACCGCCTGCGTCGACGCCGCACGCAGCACCGGCCACCGGATCGACACCCTCGCCTTTATCGCCCGCTCGTCTCGCAGCCTGACCAAGGATGCGGATCGCTGGAAATACCGCCGCGCCCTGTGCGAGACCAACGGCGATTTGCGCACCATCATGCGCGAGGCGAAGAAACTGAAAAAGAAACTCGCCCCACCTACTCCGCGGGCGCCGAAAGCAAGCATCACCTACCACGACAAGGGCCTGTCCACCCTGCACGTGACGGGGCGCACCAGCGACGTGCTCGCCGCCTACCACGCAGCACGCCTTGACCCGGCAGCCTGGCTGACCGGTAATACCACCACCCGTGCTGCCGCACCGCAGGTCACCACGGTGCTCAACATGGACATCGGCGAGTTCGCCACCTGGCGCACCCACCCCGACAACGCCGCCGAGATCCAGGTGCAGCTGACCAACGGCGAGTGGCTTGACGGTGCCGAGTTGGTCAACCGGAAGCTCAACAAGGCGGGCTATATCGCGTTGATCTCGCCGACTGACGGGCCGGTCAACCTGTATGCGACCACGCTGGCTGGGGATGACCCGGCCAACCCGAGGCGGGCGACCCGGGAGCTGCGGCTGTTGATGAGTGCGGACGGGCCGACGTGCGCCTGGGCGGATTGCCACCAGCCGGCGGATGTCTCCGAGGCGCATCATCTCACTGAGTGGGCGAGCGGGGGTGGGACGGAGATTGGGAACCTGTGTTGGTTATGTACGTATCATAATCGGCAAAACGGCAGGCCCTCCCGCGGCCGGATGCACCGGCACCGCGGGCGCGTCACCTGGCAGAGCCCGAGTGGGTATCGAATACCCGGCGGGGTCGACCACGCCGACCCCGACAGACGCGCACAACGCCTCGCCCACACCCCAGCAACCACGTAGCGCCAGTCACCCCTGGCGCCTATTGGGGTGTCTGGGTGTCGTCGTCAAGCTCGGTGCTGCGCCACGCCAGCCAGCGGCGAGCGAGCCACCACTCGGCGAGCGCGAGCGCGCCGGCGAGCAGGCCGGGCCAGATCGCGGGCTGGTCGCGGAACACGTTGACCAGCCCCTGCACGAGGGCGAGGAGGGCGAAGAAGCCGACGAACCCGACGATCGCCTGCCACATCAGGTCTGTGCGCTGGTCCATGCTAACCCTTCACGCCGCCGGCGGTGAGGCCTGCGACGATGCGCCGCTGGAAGATCAGCACCATGATGATCAGCGGCACGGTCACCAGCGACCCCGCCGCCATGATCGCCGCGTACGGGTACTCGAACGCGCTCGGCCCGGAGAAGCGCGCGATCGCCACCGTCACCGGCTCCGTCGAGGTGTTGGACAGCTGCCTGGCCAGCATAAACTCGTTCCACGTCGTGATGAACGCGATGATGGCGGTGGTGAAGATCGCGGGCGCGGCCAGTGGCAGCAGCACGAGGCGGAAGGCCTGGCCGCGCGTTGCGCCGTCGACGCGCGCCGCCTCCTCGAGCTCCCAGGGCAGCTGCTGGAAGAACGAGATGAGCGTGTACACGGTCAGCGGCAGCGCGAACGAGATGTTCGGGATGATCATCGCGCGGTAGGTGCCGATCCACCCGAGGTCGCCAAACAGCTGGAACAGCGGCGTGACCAGTGCGATGCCGGGGAACATCGACGCGGCGAGGATGATGCCGGTGACGATGCCCTTGCCGGGGAAGTCGAGGCGCGCGAGCGCGTACGCGGTGAACACGCCGACGAGCACGGCAAGCGCGGTGGTGGTTAGCGAGATGAGCAGCGAGTTGCCGATCGCCCCGAGGAAGTCGTTGCCCTTGTCGGTGGCGAGCGCGTCGCGGAAGTTGTCCAGCGTCACGTGCGTCGGCCACGGGGTGGTGTCGAAGGTGTGCGCTTGGTCGCGCAGCGCGGTCACGAGCATCCAGTAGAAGG
>NZ_RDRE01000085.1 GCF_003693265.1 Corynebacterium gottingense | reverse complement strand
AGGCCGGCAAAGTCACCCTGAAGGTGAACAACAGGGGCGCGGACCTGAACCGCTACACCGTCCAGGTGGTCACCCCGCACGGCGACGCCTCCAAGGACATCGTCCTCGACGGCGCGCTGACCGACCGCGACGAGGCCACCGTCACCGTGCCGGTGACCGCTGGCGACGCAGCCATCATGCCGCTCGACGTGAAGGTCACCAACCAGAATGGCGAGACCGCCTTCGAAGATCGCTTCGCCGTTGACGTCAAGGCCGGCAAGGCATCCGCGAACCCTGCAGCGATGGCAGGCGCTACCAACGCGCCCGCAAAGACGACCAAGACCGCGAAGTCTCAGGAGGCTGCGACCGAGACCGCGACGGCAAATCCGACCGTCGAGGCGGCACCGTCCAAGGCGGCGACGGCGAAGTCGGCACCGGCAAAGTCGAAGGAATCCACCAAGAACGACGACGGCGCAATGACCACGGTGGCGTCGCCGAAGACGCAGGACCAGCCGGGAAAGAAGGAGCTGCACACGGCTTCCGACGACAGCCGTACGGAAGGCGGCCCGAACATCGCCGCCATCATCGTGCCGATCATCGCGATCCTGGCCATCATCGGCGGCGCTGCCGCTGCCCTCGGCTCCGGGGTGCTCGGCTAAGCGAGGCGGATTGTGCGGAAGGCCTGGCCATGTTGGCCAGGCCTTTGGCGTATCTACGCCAGGGTTTCTCGTGCGCGGAGGCGGAGTTTTCCGGGTTCTGGGGCGCTTGGGTTGGGTGCGGTGCGGCGTCTGTTGGTGGTGCGGTGGCTGTTGGTGCGGCGTTTGCTGGTGCGGCGTCTGATGGCGGTGGCGGATCAGATGGAGCTAGCTCCGTTTGGGTGGCGGGCTGAACGTCGACCTGGGGTTTTGTTGGTGTCGGCGGGCCAGATGGAGCTAGCTCCGTTTGGGTGGCGGGTTGGGAGCCTACCTGGGGTTTTGTTGGTGTCGGCGGGCCAGATGGAGCTAGCTCCGTTTGGGTGGCGGGCTGGGAGCCGACCTGGGGTTTTGTTGGTGGCGGCGGGCCAGATGGAGCTAGCTCCGTTTGGGTGGCGGGCTGGGAGCCGACCTTGGGTTTTGTTGGTGGCGGCGGGCCAGATGGAGCTAGCTCCGTTTGGCTCGTCACTGTGGGTGAAGCGGCCATCACCGGGTCAGGCGGCACGCCCGGACGCAGTTGCCAAGACAGGCGCCGATGTCACCGATCGACCCCGCGCATGACAACGCCCCCTCGCCGACATTGCGTGAAAGTCGGGGAGGGGGCGCTGCGCTGTTCTTAAGAGTTAGGACGCTTGCCGCGGTTTGCACTCTTCTTGCGACGGTCCTTGCGCTTACGACCACGCTTGCTCATAGGAGCCTCCTTAGTTCTGTTCGGTTCTGGGCGATCAAAGTTCAGGTACTCCACTTTATCGCTCGGACGTGCCTACAGGGAAATTGTCCCTGCTTCACGGGGATGTACGCCCGGGCGACGCGATGCGTGATGCGGAGTGGGGGGAGTTCGCGTTACGCGGACAGGCGGGCGCGGTTGCGAGCCAGTGCCTTGTTGCGACGCTTGATGGCGCGGCGCTCCTCCTCGGACAGGCCGCCCCACACGCCTGCGTCCTGGCCGGTCTCCAGGGCCCACTTCAGGCACTGGGAGGTGACGGGGCAGCGGTTGCAGACCATCTTGGCCTGGGCGATCTGGGACAGAGCCGGGCCGGAGTTACCGACGGGGAAGAACAGTTCCGGGTCCTCGTCGCGGCAAATTGCTTCGTGGCGCCAATCCATGATGAAATACTCCTTACATAAGCGTTGAACAGGTTTCGCGCACACCACTTCTTCGCCTCTTCGCGGGAGGCGAGTTGCAAACTAAGTTTGATTCCAGGTTCCGGGCGGTGTTCCCTTCGGTGGGATCCGGCTGCCGGTTTCCCTGGCGTTAACCCTGTGGTGTCTTGGGGTTAAGGGCTGTGTTACCAGCCCGTCGTTTTTGCTACCTGAGAATAATGGCACGAATTGCCAATGCGCGCTAGGGGTAAAGGCCGAAATGTGACACTAATCATATGAATTTTTCCCCTCCGCGCAGTTCATATTGGGATTTCCAACGAATTTGGGAACGCATCATCAACGGTTTGAACTGCGGAAATGGGAATTTTCACGCACGCACACGCGGGTGGGAAGGTCAAATCAAGAATCTGTGATTCCGCCCCGATTCTTCCGCGGTGGCTGTGACGGTGCTGCTACTGCACCCGGTGATGTCGCGGTGAAGTCGACCGCAAAGTGACGGTTAGACTAACAAGACGTGACTGAAAAGAAATCCCGCTCTCCTCGTCAACCACGCCCGCCAATGGACCTGGAAACGGCACGGCGTGCCTCCGCAGT
>NZ_RDRE01000084.1 GCF_003693265.1 Corynebacterium gottingense | reverse complement strand
GCCTGCACCTGCGTATCGATCCAGGTGTGCACCGCCACGAGCTCCGCCTTGCGAGCGTTCGCCTCCTCAAAGGCGTACTCAACGGCGCGACGGGACACCTCAGAACCGTCGACGCCGACAACAACCGGGCCGTACTTGTTGGCGTCGGTGACGTTGTTGTCCTCGCGCACCACCACGACCGGGCAGGACGCGTGGGAGACGACGGCGCCGGAGACGGAGCCCAGGACCATGCCGGACAGGCCGCCCAGGCCGCGGGAACCCATGACCACCATCGTGGAGCTACGCGACATCTCCAGCAGCATGTCAATCGGGGAGCCCTCGGCAACGGCGTGGCCGATCTTGATGTCCGGCGCCACCTCGAGGGCGATGTCGCGGGCCTCGTCGATCTTCTTCAGGGTTTCGCGCTGGAGATCGTCGAAAAGCTCTTGCGGCGGAACCATACCCTCCGCGTAGAGGAACTGGGGCATGGTGTAGCTGGAGGCCAGACGCAGCGGGATGCCTCGCTTCATGGCGGTGTTCGCCGCCCAGCGCACCGCAGTCTGCGATGCGGGGCTGCCATCCACAGCGACAACGACGATGTCTTCGCGGTCTTCCAGGTTTTCTCGTTCTTCGCGGCTCATTACCTCCGCCCTTTCGATTGGGGAACTGGTTATATCCTCAGTGTAGCGCGGTGGCGTGGGCGCAGTCTCCGTTACTGCGGAATCTCAACCTTCTCGGCGGCGTCCGCGTTGGCGGGGAAGAAGACCTCGTACAGGAACCTGAACAGGTCAGCGATGCCCTTACCGATCCCCTCGGAAAAGAACTGCAAAATTGGGTCTAGCATTGCTCCAATGTCCATGCCGGATACGCTACTACATACTATGGCCCGCAAAAAGAGCAAGCTCGCACCGCCGTTGCCCCCGCGCGACGGCCTCGGTGCTTCCCGCGTCCGCGTGCCCGAGACCGACGCGCCGCTCACCGCCTTCGAGTTCCTCGCGGAAGTCATCGCAAGCCAGCGCCACCGCCACCCCGAGGACACCCCCGACGCCGTAGCCCGCCGTTTCGCCGACGGCGAGGTCGTGATGCGCAGCGGCCAGCCCATCGCCGCCGACCGGGTTCTCTCCCCCGGCACCGACGTCTTCTTCTACCGCCGCCCCGCCCCGGAGCGCGAGGTCCCGTACCGGATCACGACGGTGTTCGAGGACGACGACATCCTCGTCATCAACAAGCCGCCCTTCCTCGCCACGATGCCGCGCGCCGCCCACATCACCGAAACGGCCACGGTCCGCCTCCGCCGCGCGACCGGCAACGAGGAGCTCACCCCGGCGCACCGGCTCGACCTCATGACGTCCGGCCTCCTCCTCTTCACCAAACGCCGTGAGCTCCGCGGCCCCTACCAGGAGCTTTTCGCCCGCCGCGAGGTGCGCAAACAGTACACCGCCATCGCGCCGCACCGCCCGATCTCGCCCACCACGTGGCGCCACCGCATCCACAAAGTCACCGGCGACGTCGCCGCCACGCTCGTCCCCGGCACACCCAATGCCACCACGCACGTCACGCAGATTTCGCTTATCGACGCCCCCTTGTCCCCCTCCCTCGCCGCCACCTATTCCACCCCAGAGCCGCTGGCCAGCTACCTTCTCGAGCCCGTCACCGGCAAGACCCACCAGCTGCGCATCCAGATGTGCGCCGCCGGTGCCCCAATCCTTGGCGACCCCATCTACCCCACCATTCGCCCCTTCGGCACCGAAGACTTCTCCCGACCGATGCTGCTCACGTCCGTCTACCTCGGCTTCACCGACCCGCTCTCCGGCCGGGAGCGTGAATTCCGAGCTGAGGCGTGGCTGCCGGGGGCAGGGTGGCGCCTATAAGCAAACCGCTCCCACGCCGCGCGCTGCTGCTTGCCTTGCGCGACGAGCTGCGCGAACAGCTCGTCCTCGGGCGCCTCGTCCGCGATCTGCGCGAGCCGCTGCACCATGCGGCGGAACTGGCGCCGGTACGACAGCGAGAGGACCTGGCGCGCGTACTCGGCGGCGAGCAGGTCGTTCGCCTGGAGGCCGAGGAGCGTGGCCATGAGCTCGGTGGTGTCGCGCGTAGTCATCCCGTCTTTCGCGCCCTTGGCGCTCAGCGTGGCGATCACCGTTGCTGAATCGGTCGGGCGATCCTCCGCGGCACGCTCCTGGATCGCTCGGAAGATCTTGGCGTAGTTAGGGCGGTAGAAATCTCCCGCCTCGACGATATTGAGGGCTTCGTTGACGGTCTGGAGGTCGCCGCGCTGACCTGCCCACAAAAGCGCGGAGAGGAGGAGCGCCTCGCTGTCGTGCCGAGGGTTGTAGGGAGGAAAGTCCGGGTCGAGATCGGGGTGCCCCTCCGTCTCGACCTCGGTGTAGCGGCGCTGTTGATCTGCCATGCCACTCCTTTCAGCTAGTTGACTATTCGCACATACTAGCGGATGGAACGGAGTGGTGCGCGGCTACGGAATAAGCGCGGTGACTTCCGCCGGAAGCATCGGCGCGATCTGCGGCCACGCGGCACCGACTACCCCGCCGACGACGAGAAGCGC
>NZ_RDRE01000083.1 GCF_003693265.1 Corynebacterium gottingense | reverse complement strand
TCCTTTGCGGCCGGGAGCTGTGCGTCCCACGCCTCCTGGTAGCCCTCCTCGTTCTCAAACGGGTCCAGGCCCTGCGCCTGCAGCTTCGCGTCCAGCAGAATTTCCGGGTTGCCGCCCAGCACGATGTCCGTACCGCGGCCGGCCATGTTGGTGGACACGGTCACGCGGCCCGGCAGGCCGGCCTCGGCGATGATGCGGCCCTCTTCCTCGTGGTGCTTCGCGTTGAGCACGTTGTGCTTCACGCCCTTGCGGGTAAGCAGCTGCGACAGGTACTCGGAGCGCTCCACCGAGGTGGTGCCCACCAGCACCGGCTGGCCCTTCTCCGAGTGCTCTGCAATGTCCTCGGCCACGGCCGCGAACTTGGCCTCCTGCGTCTTGTAGATCAGGTCGTCGCGGTCCTGGCGCTGGTTCGGACGGTTCGGCGGGATCTGCACGACGTCCATCTTGTAAATCTGGTGCAGCTCGGCCGCCTCGGTCTCGGCGGTACCGGTCATGCCCGCCAGCTTGTCGTACAGGCGGAAGTAGTTCTGGAGCGTGACGGTAGCCAGCGTCTGGTTCTCGTTCTTGATCTCCACCTGCTCCTTGGCCTCAATGGCCTGGTGCATGCCCTCGTTGTAGCGGCGGCCGGCCAGCACGCGGCCGGTGAAGCCGTCCACGATCATGACCTCGCCCTGGCGGACGATGTAGTCCTTGTCGCGCTCGAAGAGCTCCTTCGCCTTGATGGCGTTGTTGAGGTAGCTCACCAGCTGCGAGTGCTCCGGCGCGTAGAGGTTGGTAATGCCCAGCTGGTCCTCGACGAACTCCACGCCGTCCTCAGTAATACCGATGGTGCGCTTGCGGTGGTCCACCTCGTAGTGCTTCCCCTCGCGCATGCGCGGTGCCAGCTGCGCGAAGACGGTGTAGTACTGGCTCGAGCCGTCGACGGGGCCGGAAATAATCAGCGGCGTACGCGCCTCATCGATGAGGATCGAGTCGACCTCATCCACGATGGCGTAGTTGTGGCCGCGCTGCACCATGTCGTTCATGGAGCGCGTCATGTTGTCGCGCAGGTAGTCAAAGCCCAGCTCGTTGTTGGTGCCGTACGTAATCGCGGCCGCGTAGGCCTTCTTGCGCTCGTCCGGGCGCATCTCGGAGAGGATCACGCCCACGTCCAGGCCGAGGAAGTGGTGCACACGGCCCATCATTTCCGCGTCACGCTTGGCCAGGTAATCGTTGACCGTGACGATGTGCACGCCCTTGCCGGACAGGCCGTTGAGGTATGCGGGCAGCACCGAGGTCAGGGTCTTGCCCTCACCGGTCTTCATCTCGGCGACGGAGCCGAAGTGCAGCGCCGCACCACCCATAATCTGCACTTTGTAGTGCTTCTGCCCCAGCACGCGCCACGACGCCTCGCGGGCGGTGGCAAACGCGTCGACGAGGATGTCGTCCAACGACGCGCCCTCCTCAACCTGCTGCTTGAACACGTCAGTCTTCGCCTTGAGCTCCTCGTCGGTCAGGGCCTCGTATTCACCTTCCAGCGCCATGACCTGGTCAGCAATCTTGGCTAAGCGCTTGACGGTGCGCCCTTCACCGGCGCGGAGCAACTTGGAAAGTCCAAACACGTTGTGCGAATCCTTCTTGAGTCAGTTCTTGGCGTAGCGAATGCGAAAAAACGCGTTCTACGTGGAGTTCATTATGGTGTACCAACGGGCAATTGTACGCATATTCCTCCAGCTGTTGGCAACCACCGGCCTGACTGTCCGGTAAAAGGTTGATGTGAGCGCAGGGGCGCATGCTTATCGACGCCCCCGAGCCCCCCTCCCCTCCGCCACCGCATACAACAACCGCCCGCGCACCCCGTGCGAACTCGGGATGCGCGGGCGGTACAGCCGGCGTCAGCGCTTAGGCCTCGGCGTCCGCGAGGACGATCAGGCCGTAATCGTAGGCGTGGCGGCGGTACACCACGGACGGGCGCTTGGACTCCTCATCCACAAAGAGGAAGAAGTCGTGGCCCACCAGCTCCATCTCGGAGAGGGCCTCGTCCACGCTCATCGGGGTGGCGGGGTGCTCCTTGCGACGCACGACCTGGCCCGGCTCCACGTCCTCAATGGTGGCCGCGTACGGGTCAACGTCGTAGTTATTCTCCGCCTTGTTGCGTGCCTCCTCGGCCTCCTGCGCCAGCTCAGCGGCGATCTGGCCGGTGGACTTCGGCGCGCGATGGCCGGACCGGGCAACCTGGCGACGGACCTTCACCTTGCGCAGGGAGCGCTCCATCTTGCCCAGCGCGGACTCGAGCGCGGCGTAGAAGCTGTCCTCCTTCGCCTCGGCGCGGGCGAGGTGGCCCTTGCCGGTTGCGGTGATCTGCACGCGCTGCGCCTGCGCCTCGCGGCGCGGGTTGGGCTCGTGCTGCAGCTCGACGTGGAAGAAGGTAAGCGACGGGTCAAGCTTTTCCACCTTGGCCAGCTTGGCGTTCACGCGCTCTTGGAAGTGCTCAGGGACATCGACATTTCGGCCGGTGATGGTCACCTGCGCGTTGGGGCTCAGGCTGTCGTGTTGGTCTGCAGAAGTCATCTGCGTCCTCCCTTGAGTAGTAGGAACTCGGTCTA
>NZ_RDRE01000082.1 GCF_003693265.1 Corynebacterium gottingense | reverse complement strand
CGAAGGAGGGGGCTGCAATACCCAGCCAGAGGGCGAAGCTCAGGAAGCCGATGAGCTCCACCACCGCCGTCGCGCCGAGTGTCTGGAAGGCGCGGGGGAACTCCAGCTCGGTCAGGCGCAGCCGGGGGTGCTGCGTCTGCTGCAGCGCGACGATGGCAAACAGGGCCGACGCCAGCATGAACACGAGCAAGTAGCCATAAAACTGCAGCAGCACCCACAGGACAACTGACACGAGGAAGGTGGCGAGCGTGAGCGGCACCCACATCGCCCAGTTGTTCAAGACGGTGCGGATTGACCACTCGAAGGCGGCGCGGACGTTGATGGTTTTGGGGTTAGCGGTCATTACCTGAACACGGGTTGTGGGTACAAAGAAGGTATGACTAAGTTAGCTGGCTTAGTGTGAGCAGATCAACCTTAACGATTTTTCACTAGTCAGACCCGAGAGCGCCAAGTTGGAGCCTAGTCTCCATGTCCTTCTTCAACATCACTGTTTTGATCACTAGTATCCAATACATCTATATGCGCGTGATTCCAACGGAAGCCACTATTCGCTTTAGTTAACCGAGCGCTCTCCTGCTTCCATTCCTCGTCCGTCAACAGAATTGCCCAATTGTCATTATCTAATTCATCCTGCGATTTCGGATAGAACTCTTCAATGTTGGTTATACGGCTCCAGGTGTAGTCCATAATCGGATTGTGGGGGTCGACCTGGAAGCAACACCAGGCCCTAAGCCAGTTAATGCCTTGTTCTGCCGTTCGCACGATTTCTGCAAATTCAGGAAAATCATTATCGGCATGCTTGATCCCTTTGTAAGCGGTGTTAAATCGGCTAGCCCATTGCGCAGGATGCATCATTGCAATCCTTGGCATG
This sequence comes from Corynebacterium gottingense, assembly GCF_003693265.1. Lineage (GTDB taxonomy): Bacteria > Actinomycetota > Actinomycetes > Mycobacteriales > Mycobacteriaceae > Corynebacterium > Corynebacterium gottingense. Next base: position 1,733 of record NZ_RDRE01000082.1, on the reverse strand, counting down.
CTAAGGCATATCCGTTTTAGATAGACAGGAAAGCAGTTATCTACTGTTCCCCGCTCTACTTGGCCAGGGATTCTGTGTCCGAATTCCTCTACCGCAACTGCTACATTTAACAGCCGATTCTCCCAAGAGATCTTTTCGGATAAAGCTCTTTTTAAAGCATCGACACCGGGCTTATTATTTGCCCAGAACTCTAGCCAGCGGGAAAGAACTTCGGGGTTTTCCGTGGAATAGTGGATTAGCGCCTCAGGATTTCGACCTTTTTCTATGTCAAGCAGAGCATCCTCGTTACCTAAAGTTTCGACTCTACACTCCTCCCAATAGTCAGGATCGATTGGTCGATGATTGACGTCGAGTACCGGATTGCTACTCGAGCTAACGCTTCGCTCAGAAAAACCAATAGGCTGACCGTATATGATTGAAAGGAAGTCGAGAATTGCGGAATGTTCCTCAAACGCAACATCACGTTCTTCTGGCTTCTCCAGCTTTGTGATAATTCGAGCAATACTAAATGCCTGTAGCCCCTTGCCCATTCCGATTGACTCAGTACGTGCCTCAATAACAATCCGGTGGTTCAACTGTCCCTTAAACGGAATTGTCTTCGGCTTCTTGAGATTGATCGCCAGCCAGTTTTTATCGTCTCTGTAATCGGAATCGATAAGCTCTGTACACTCCAGCATCCAGTTACGCAGCATCGGCACGTACGAAACAACCTCAGATGCGTTCTCCCATGTCCTGCCATTTCCATCGAAGATCAATTGTTGAGGTCGCAGCTCCCACCGTTCAACTCCCTGAAACGGCCCCGCACCCTGTACCTGAATTGTCCAGCAATTTGCTACCTCGACTTGCCCCAGTTCGTCTACAAAAAGGAAGTCAAATGAACGGTTCCAGGTGCTGCGGGGATTTACCGAACCCGTCCAACGTTCCTTAGACTCGGCATATTCCGAAACCAGTGAGATCACACACTGACCACCTTGTCGTGATAACGATGCTGAAATTGGCGCATGTCCATCTGAGATGATCCAACCTTGCCGATCCCGATCTGCGGTCAAAACGTTATTGGTTTTCAATTCCCAGCCAATCCGAAAGTAGTTTTATCAACCCTGCAAGATGGGCAACCCTAGTTTTAGCCATGTTCCTCAACTAACTGTTCATAATTTGTCTGCAAAAGACACTGAGAGTGCAGATTTGGGGTGTGCGGTGGCGTCGATAAGCGGGAAGCCCCCGGTGACCTGGCGGTACCCGTGTGCGAGGGCGAGGAACAGGAGCGGGAAGACGAGCGCGGCGACGCCGCAGGTGACGTACCAGGAGCCGGGGCGCATGGTGAGGTCATTCCACACCGCCACGACCATCAAGGCGTAGGGGGCGGCGACCGCGATAAATACCTTGAACCAGTTTCGCACCGACGCGCGCAGGCCCAGTGTGACCGAGGCGCCGAAGCTGGTGCGGCCGTCTGCCGCGGCGAACGGGATGAACGCGACGAAGGCTGTCGCCGCGGTGAAGATGAACGCGGTTCCGAGCATGACGTACGTCGGGCCGGCCTCGTACCAGGACAGTTCCGACGTTTCCAAATGCAGCATTGCCGCGACGAAGAGCACTATGAAAAAGATGATGGCGAAGCCGCCGGCAAAGAGCCCGAAGAGGAACGCGAGGACCAGGAGGTTGGCAAAGCCGGGCAGGCTGATCTCATCGAGCTTGAGGCGCCGCACCGTGGTTTGCTGCATCGCGAGCGAAAT
>NZ_RDRE01000081.1 GCF_003693265.1 Corynebacterium gottingense | reverse complement strand
TGAGGCCCTCGTCCATGGAATAGGTCAGGTGCGCGTCCTCCGGCTCGATGGTGGGCGCGACCAGGTCGAACAGTTCCGCGGAGCGCAGCTGCGGGCAGCGCACGAGCAGCTTGGCGGCGGGCTCGGCCACGATTTCCGCGGCGGTGCCGATGCCGAAGCTGCTGTCCCAGGCGTCCCGGTTGTACTCGGGGGTGATGAGGAAGCAGTCCTCCTCCGGGTCGAGCGCGCTTTGGCCGACGCGCTCCACCCCAAAGCCGTGCTGCAGGCCGTGCGGGGCGAGCGCCTTGCCGACGGCGTCGACGACGCGCTGCATCGTCTCCGGCGCGAGCTCGAAGGAGCGCACCACGGTGTCTTTCACCGGGTCGTAGACCACGGCACCGTTCGCGCACACGCAGGTCGGCGCGATGGGCAGCTGATCCAGCACCGGCATGAGCCAGCGGTGAGGGCGCCCCGTGGCCAGGGCGAACTTGGCCCCCGAGCGCACCGCGCGGACCACCGTGTCGCGCAGCCTCGGGGTCACCCGGCCGGTGGGGGTGATGAAGGTGCCGTCGATGTCGCTGATGATGAGCTTGGGGGCGTGCATGAGTTTAGGTGCCTTTCTTGGCTTGCTTCGCGGCCTTCTTCGCCTTGCGTTCCGCGCGTTCGCGCTCGTACATCTCGGCCGCCTGCTCCAGCGTGGGCGCGCCGCCGCCGAGGGAGGCGGGCACCCACTTGTCGCCGGGCGCAAACGGTCCGAACTCCGCGTCGTACTCCGCGCGGGACTGCTCGAGCATGCGCTGCATCGCCTGCTTGAGCCGCGCCGTGTCGGCCTCGGCGTCGCCGGTGACCTCGACCGGTGCGCCATAACGCACGATCACGCCGACGCCGCGGAACTTTTTGGGCAAATCTTTGGTCCAGATGCGGTGCGAGCCCCAGATCACGCACGGGATCAGCGGCGCGTCCGCCTGCGCGGCGATGCGTGCCGCGCCCGTCTTGAAGTCCGCGAGCTCAAAGGAGCGCGAGATCGTGCCCTCCGGGAAGATGCCGACCAGGTCGCCGTCGCGGAGGCCGCGCACGGCGGCGTCGACAGCCGAGCCCCCGTTGTCCCGGTCCACCGCCACGTGCTTCATGGTGCGCAGCAGCGTCCCCAGCACGGGGATGTCAAACACGCCCTGCTTCGCCATGTATCGCAGCAGGCGCCCGCCCTGCAGGAGCGGGCCGGTGCCGGTGAGCATGAAGTCGTAGTAGCCGGTGTGGTTCGCGGCGATGATCGCGCCACCGCGCTCCGGGATGTGCTCCGCCCCCACCACGCGCACGCGCATGCGCTGCAGGCGCAGCAGGCGATTGAACATGCGCACGGTGAACGGGTAGAGCCCCTCCTTCGACTCCACCGGGTGCTTCGCCGGGGCCCGATAGTCCGCCGGGACGGTGAACCCGCGCAGCGTCTTCCACTGCGGTGCGGTGCCCATTAGGCCTCGAGCACTTCCTTGCCCACCCACGGCTGCAGCGCGGCGGGCACGCGGACGGAGCCGTCGGCCTGCTGGTTGTTCTCCAAGATGGCCACCAGCCAGCGGGTCGTGGCCAGGGTGCCATTCAGCGTCGCGGCGATCTGGGTCTTGCCGTTCTCGTCGCGGTAGCGGATGTTCAAGCGGCGGGCCTGGAAGGTTGTGCAGTTGGAGGTGGAAGTCAGCTCACGGTAGGTGTGCTGCGACGGCACCCACGCCTCGGTGTCAAACTTGCGGGCCGCGGAGGAACCGAGGTCGCCCGCGGCGACGTCGATGACGCGGTAAGGCACCTCCACGTCGGCGAGCATCTCGCGCTCCAGACCGAGCAGCTTCTGGTGCATGTCCTCTGCCTCTTCCGGCTTGCAGTAGACAAACATTTCGAGTTTGTCGAACTGGTGGACGCGCAGGATGCCCTTCGTGTCCTTGCCGTAGGAGCCGGCCTCGCGGCGGAAGCATGAGGACCAGCCGGCGTAGAGCAGCGGGCCGTCGGAAAGATCGATGATCTCGTCCTGGTGCAGGCCGGCCAGCGCCACCTCGGAGGTGCCCACCAGGTAGAGGTCATCGCGCTCGAGGTAGTAGATCTCCTCGTCGTGCTCGTCCAGGAAGCCGGTACCCGCCATGATCTCGGGGCGCACCAGCACCGGCGGGACAACGACCTTGAAGCCGGCCTCGCGCGCCTTCTTCGCGGCGTGCATGAGCATGCCCAGCTGCATCCAGGCGCCGTCGCCGACCAGGTAGTAGAAGCGGGCGCCGCCGATCTTGGTGCCGCGCTTCATATCAATCGCGCCGAGTGCCTCGCCCAGGTCCAGGTGGTCCTTGACCTCAAAGTCGAACTCCGGGACCTCACCAACGTGCTCGAGCACGACGAAGTCTTCCTCACCGCCGGCGGGCGCGCCCTGGATGGGGTTCGGGATCTTGGACTGCAGCGCCTTGACCTTGGCCTCTGCCTCCTCCTGCTCGGCCTCGGCGGCCTTCACGCGCGCCTTGAGCTCGTTCGAACCCTCCAGCAGTGCGGGGCGGTCCTCCGGCGCCGCCTGCCCAATCTTCTTGCCAAACGCCTTCTGCTCACCGCGCAGCTCGTCCGCCGCCTGGATCGCGGCGCGGCGCTGCTCGTCGGCGGCAATCA
>NZ_RDRE01000080.1 GCF_003693265.1 Corynebacterium gottingense | reverse complement strand
TGCACGCAACCGTCGATGGCATTCTCGCGTTCCCGAGCAAGATCCCGGGCGTCGTGGCATCCATCTTCGGCGCGGAGCGCGACGTCAACGGCCCAGTCAGCGTGATCGGCGCCTCCCGCGCTGGCGGTGAGCTGGTCCAGCAGGACCTGTGGTCCATGTTCTGGATGATGTTGGCCAGCATGAACTTCTTCCTCGCCCTGTTTAACCTCGTGCCGCTGCCTCCGCTGGACGGCGGGCACATCGCGGTGGTGCTGTATGAAAAGGTGCGCGACCTCGTCCGCAGGCTGCGCGGGCTCGGACCCGGCGGTCCGGCGGACTACGAGAAGCTGATGCCAGTGACGTACGCCATGGCTGCGGCGCTGCTTGTGGTGGGGCTCTTCGTCATGGCCGCGGACGTGGTGAACCCGATCCGCCTCGCTGGCTGAGCTTGCGTGCGGTGCTAGAGTTGGGCACTATGAATCTCCCCATCGGATTAGGTATTCCTGAAGGCCCGCCACCGACCCTGGCGGAGCGACGCAAGACCCGCCAGCTGATGGTGGGGAACGTGGGCGTGGGCTCCGAGCACCCGATCTCGGTGCAGTCCATGACCACGACGAAGACGCACGACATTAACGCGACGCTGCAGCAGATCGCGCAGCTGACCACCACCGGTTGTGACATCGTCCGCGTGGCGTGCCCGAAGACGGTGGACGCGGACGCGCTGCCGGCCATTGCGGCGAAGTCCCCGATCCCGGTGATCGCGGACATCCACTTCCAGCCCAAGTACATTTTCGCCGCCATTGATGCCGGTTGCGCTGCGGTCCGCGTGAACCCGGGCAACATCAAGGAGTTCGACGGCCGTGTGAAGGAGGTGGCGAAGGCGGCGGGCGAGGCCGGGATTCCGATCCGCATCGGTGTCAACGGCGGTTCGCTGGACAAGCGCCTGCTGGAGAAGTACGGCAAGGCCACCCCGGAGGCGCTCGTCGAGTCGGCGATTTACGAGGCCGGCCTGTTCGAGGAGTACGGCTTCGGCGACATCGCCATCTCTGTCAAGCACTCCGACCCGGTGCTGATGGTAGAGGCGTACCGTCAGCTGGCGGAGAAGACCGATTACCCGCTGCACCTCGGCGTGACCGAGGCAGGCCCGAAGTTCATGGGCACCATCAAGTCCTCCGTCGCGTTCGGCGCGCTGCTCTCGCAGGGCATCGGCGACACCATTCGTGTGTCCCTCTCCGCCGACCCGGTGGAGGAGATCAAGGTGGGCGACCAGATCCTGCAGTCGCTCAACCTGCGCCCCCGTAAGCTGGAGATCGTGTCCTGCCCGTCGTGCGGCCGCGCGCAGGTGGACGTGTACAAGCTTGCCGAGGAGGTCACCGCGGGTCTGGAGAACCTGGAGTACCCGCTGCGCGTCGCCGTGATGGGGTGCGTTGTCAACGGTCCGGGTGAGGCTCGCGACGCCGACCTGGGCGTCGCCTCCGGCAACGGCAAGGGCCAGATCTTTGTCAAGGGCGAGGTCGTGGAGACCGTCCCCGAGGCCGACATCGTGGAGACCCTGATCCGCCACGCGAACCGAATCGCGGAGGAAGAGGGCATGGAGAAGGGCGACGGCGGCGCCGAGGTCAAGGTCACTAACTAGACCGAAGCTTGCTGTGAGCGTGGCAGCGTCGGGCGAGTGCCCGGCGCTGCTATTTTTATCCCATGCAACGACTCCTCGCCCTGCTCACGGGCGCGGCTGTACTTACCACCGCGCTCGCCGCATGCACCCCGCGCCCCAACGATGCGCAACCCGTGGCGCAGGAGATGCTCGAAGCGATCGCGTCCCGCGAGGTGGGGGAGCTCGATGCGCTTGTCGACGACCCCTCGACCGCCGCCACCTCCATCAACGAGAATTGGGACGGCCTCCAGGCCGAGGCGCTCGACGCCCGGATAACCAGCGTGAGCCAGACAGAAAACCTCGCCACGGCCAACTACTCCATGAACTGGAAGCTGCCCCGCGGCCGCGAGCTCAACTACGACGGCCAGATGACGCTCACGCAGTCGGGTGAGAACTGGCAGGTGCGTTGGCAGCCGAGCGTCCTTCACCCGCGCCTTGGCGCCAACCAGCACCTGGAGCTGCGCTCGATCACGCCGAAGGAGGCGAGCGTCGTGTCTGCCGACGGCGTCGAGCTCCTGCGCCCCGGCGTTGCCTACCGCCTTTTGGTGGACAAGGACGCGATCGGCTCCGTGCCCGACACCGCGTTCAAGATCTCTCAGGCCCTCGCCGCGGGCCACGAGGCGGATCGCGCGGTGCCGCTTCGCGACGCCGGCGAGCTCACCAACGAACTCGAAGGCGCAGGTGGCGTCTACTCCGCCGCCATGATCCCCCAGGCCGCGAAGGGGGTCGTGGAGCACGAGCTCAACGGCATCCCTGGGGTGCGGCTGAACGAAGAGGCGTCGATGGTCAACGCCGACCCCGCGTTCGCCCCGGACATCATGGCGCGGGTCGGCCAGCTGGTCCGCGACGACCTTGAGGGCGACGCGGGTTGGAACGTGAGCGTGGTGAACGAGAACGGGGCGGCCTACGAGGAGCTGGAGCGCGAAGACGCCGCGCCTGCGCCCGCCGTGCACATCAGCCTGGACCACCGGGTGCAGCAGGCAGCCGAGTCTGCGCTGGAGCCGGTTGCGGGCCAGCAGGCGATGATCGTGGC
>NZ_RDRE01000008.1 GCF_003693265.1 Corynebacterium gottingense | reverse complement strand
TCGGCTCGTAGGTGACTGCGCGAGCCAAGCCCTCGGCGGCGAGCTGCTCGTTGACGAATATCTCGCCGGCGAAGACAGCGGCAAGCTCGCGGCCGTAGCGGTCCTGGCGCTCCTCGTCGTGCTCGAGGCGCACGCGGGTGCCCGGTGGGGCGAGCTCGGTAAGGCGGTCCGTGGCCTTCTGGTAGAGGCACTCACCCCGTTCAGGAGTGTCGATGTTGAGCAGGCGGACGCGCACGGTCTCCCCGTCGCGGTCGACGTCGAGGGTGTCGCCGTCGACGATCTTGGTCACCGTCGGCTGGTCCTGTCCGGGAAACTGGCAGGCAGTCAGGACAGCGACGGCGAGGACCGTGGCGATGAGGCGGAGCGGGCGCATAGCAGTCTCGCTTACATGACGGCGGCGAAGACGACGCAGGCCACTATGGATGCCGCGAGCGCGATGCCCATCCGCCACAGGTACCGGCGGCTGTGCTGGTGCGCCGTGTTGATCTGCAGCTTGCTCGGGTTGGACGGGAATACCGCGATCGGCGCCGGGTCCTGCGGCTCGCTGTAGATGCCCATGCCGCCGGCGTAGCGGAAGTGCTCGTTGCGGGTCTGCTCGTCTTGGTCTGTCGGGAGTGCTTCGACCTGCTTGCTGGCACTGACAGTAAACGCGATGGCGAGCACCACGACGCCGATGGTGAACGCCGCCCAGGCCACAGGCAGCAACCGCCAGACGGAGCGAGACTGGTTGACGAGAGCACAGAAACACACAAGCACACCGCCATGCCGAGGACGGTTTGGGAGACGAAGGTCGCTGTCTTGTCGGTGAGCAATTCGGCACGTTTTGCGTTGGCCTCCGAAAGAGGAATCGGGGAGGTGTGTGGCACATCCGCAGTACGGCGAACCAGGGAACGCGGCGGTACGCAGCAGGCAATAGCAACGGACACAGCCGCGCCAATCCACACCAGGGCGGTTGCGCCAAGGAAGGATTTCGGCGTGTAACCGTCCGCGTTGCCGGAGCCATCGAAGTGCACCGGGATCGGATCCGGAACGGTGTCCCATCGCAGCAATACGTACGCCAGCGTGGCGAGGTAGAAAAACGCGGTGGCCGCGTAGTAGTGGCGAGGTTGCATGGGGCGAGCGTAGCAGAGGAATCGGTGGAGGCTGACAGACGGAGCTAGCTCCGTATGTGGGGTGCGGGTTTGGAAAACCCCTGGTGGTGGGTCGGTGTGTCGGGCAGATGGCGCTAGCTCCGTTTGTGGAGAGCCGCGGCCAAAACGCCTGGCGCGGGTTGGCGGTTCAGCTAAACGGAGCTAGCTCCGTTTGCACGATGCCGCCACCAAAACGCCTGGTCGTGAGTTGATGGTTTGGCTAAATGGAGCTAGCGCCATTTGTAGACCGCCGCGGCTAAAACCACAGGTCGCGGTTCGGTGTGTCGGCTAGATGTACTGCTCGGGGACGTTGAGCAATCGTGAGAACGGCGGCTGGTTGTCGCAGGCCGTGTGCGGGCGGTGCTGGTTGTACTGGTGCAGCCAATCCGGCAGGGCGTCGCGTCGTTCTTGCTCGCTGGTGTAGCAGCGGGCGTAGGCCCACCCGTCGGCCATGGTCCGGTGGAAGCGCTCTACCTCGCCGTTGGTCTGCGGCCGGTACGGGCGCGTCCGCTTCGGGGTGATCGAGAGGGCCTCGCGGGTGTCCCGCCATAGGTGCGAGCGATAGGCGCCACCGTTGTCGGACAGCACCCGCTCCACGGCGACGCCGCGATCGGCAAACCACGCCACAGCCCGATGCAGGACCCCGACCGCGGTGACGGCGGTCTCGTCGGCGTGGAACTCGGTGTACGTGACGCGGGAGTGGTCGTCAATGACGGTGTGCACGAACGCGTACCCGAGCCTGGGGTTGTGCCCCTTGCTCTTCGGCTTACCCGGTGTCGCCGTTCGGTTGTGGTCGCCCTGGCGGCGGCCGACGTAGCGCCAGCCGCCGCCGCCGGGGATGTTCCCGAGCTTCTTCACGTTCACGTGGACCAGGGAACCGGGGTGGGGGTGTTCGTACCGGCGGATCGGTTCGCCAGTCTCGCGGTCCACGTAGGAGAGCCGGTTCAGTCGGGCACCGGCCAAGATGCGGTGGACGGTCGAGGGCGCGATGCCGAGTCGGGCGGCGAGCTGCACGGGCCCTCACGCAGCCGTATCCGCAGGCTGACGCACCGCTTCGTCGTCGCCTTGTCCGTCTTGTTCGGTGAGGTCTTCGGTCGGGACGAGCGATCCTGCATCGACTCGCCGGCGCGATAGCGGTCGACCCACCTCTTCACGGTCGGCCAGGAGACCTGGAAGCGGGCGGCGACTTCGCTGATGGGCCAACCGTCGTCGACGACGAGCTGGGTCACCTTGAACCGATGGCGAGGTGTCAGGGTGGCGTTGGCGTGCATCACTCCTCACCTGCTGCGACGGGCGTCGTCCGCGGCGTTCGGAGTTGCCCCAGGACTGCAAGGAGGATCGTCGTGGCGAGCGGCACGAGTCCGGCGGCGATGAACAAGCTGGCAGCGGCGATGTGTCGGCTGAGGAGTCCGGTGAGTGCGATGGACAGTGGCATGAAGGCGATGGAGATGAAGAAGTCGAGGCTGGCGACTCGGCCGAGCATCTCCAGCGGTACGTGTTCCTGCAGGACCGTGCCCCAGATGACCATCCCGACTCCGATCGACGCACCGTAGACCGCGAGTCCGGCGCTGATGATCCACGGATTGTTGGTGAGCGCGGGGATGGCCAGTGGAAGGCAGCCGAGTGCCCATGCGCTGACCATTACGGGCAGGAAGTGTGAGGGGGTGGGCCATGAGCCGGCGACGAGGGAACCCACCAGACCGCCGACGCCCAGAGCTCCGAGGACGACTCCGTACACAGCCGGACCGTTGTCATGGGTCGAGCGTATGAGCGCGGGCAGGAGAACATCCAGCGGGCCGGTCACGGCCAGGCCCATGGCGGCCGCCAACAGCACGCTGGAGCGAACCCAGCGCGTGCGGGCGACGTAGCCGAACCCGTCGAGCAGATCCCGCAGCGCAGAGGTGGCCGGAGCTTCGGCGTCGGTCTCGGCTGAGCAAGGGGCAGGAAGCCGCAGGGCGGCGATCAGGGCGAGTCCGAGCGCGCCGGCGATGAGGTACCCGCCCGCGGCGGGCACGCTCGCGCCGATGACGGCACCGACGACGCCGGGGGCGAGGGTCTGTCCTACCAGCGGCCGGGTGGTCCCTTCGAGCCCGTTGACGGCCATCAGGTCGTCGCTTCCCACGAGGACGGGCACGAGCGCGGTGTAGGCCGGGAAGAAGAAGGCGGTCGAGACGCCGATGACGAACGCGGACACTGCCAGCATCCAGAAAGTGGCCGCGTCGAAGATGGCGGCGGTGGAGGTCGTCGTCGAGGCGGCGAGGTTGACAGTGAGGACGCCGACGATGATGGACTTCTTGGCGACGCGATCCGCAAGTACCCAGGCGGGCAAGGATCCTGCGAGCAGGCCGATGCCGCTCCACGCCACGACACTCGACAAAGTGGCCGCCGTGGCGCCCAGGTCGAGGGTCTGCATGGCTAAGTAGAGGGCCCAGGCGCCCTGGGCGAAGACGGTGAGCACCATCGCTGCAAACAGCGGTCGGTAGCCGGGGACGGACAAGGGGCGAAGGGGGTTCATGGCAGGTCCTTTGGGGCAAGGCTGAGGTGGGGCCAGTCAGTGAGGTCGTTGAGCATCTGCCGGTCGTGCGTGGCGACGATCGTGGCGCAGGAGGTACGCAGGAGCTCGGTGGTGATGTCGTCGACGAGGCTCGATGACAGATGGTTGGTGGGCTCGTCCAGGAGCAACAAGTCCGGGTCCACCGCCAGGCACATGGCCAGATGGAGACGGCGTTGTTGCCCTTGCGACAGGTGCCCCACGAGTGTGCGGGTTGCCGCGGGCTCAAGCAGCCCGAGTGAGCCGAGGGAGGGTGCCTGTGATCGGCGGCCCTGCGTGGCCAGGTACGTCTCGTAGACCACGTGTGCGGGGAGGGCGTCGTCCCAGTCAGGGACCTCTTGAGACAACAGGGCGACGCGCACCCTCGGGTTCACCCGCAGCTGACCTGTACTTGGGGCCAGTCGCCGACCGAGAAGCCCCAACAGTGTGGACTTCCCAGCACCGTTCGGCCCGGTGACCACCAACCGGTCTCCACCGCTGATGTCCACCGAGACCGGGGTGGTCAACTGGCCAGTCACGGTGAGCATGGAGCCGTTGACGATGTTCTGACCGGTCCGCGCTGTCGATATGGGCCATGCCAACCGCAGCGGTGGCTCTGGCACGTCGATCTGATGACGCTCCAGGTCCACGATGCGGCGGTTGAAAGCCTGGACCACCCCGGCAGCGCGCGTGGCCCGTTGGTGCTTGCCCGTTCCCTTGTCGGGTCGCCAACCGCCTTGCGACAGGCGGGAGCGTGCGTCGGCGGCGGCGCGGGTCAGTTCCTGATGCCGGGCGACCTGGGCGGCATGGTCTTGCTCCCAGGCGGCCCGTTCTCGTTGCCGCCCTTCGATCCAGCCCTCGTAACCGCCCGCGTAGGTGCGCGGAAGGCCATCGCGGGTCGGGTCGAGGTCCAGGAAGCTGGTCGCCACATCGCGCAGCAGGGCGCGGTCGTGGCTGACTAAGGCCAGGCCACCGGGGTGGTCCCGCAGGCGCTCAGTCAGGAAGGACAGCCCTGCAGCGTCCAGGTGGTTGGTGGGCTCATCCAGCAGCAACAGGTCAGGGGACGATCCGAGGGCGACCGCCAGCCGTACCCGGTACCGCTGGCCGACCGACAAGGTCGACAGGACCCGATCGCGGTCGCTACAGGCGTTCAGGCCCGCCAGGGCGATGTCAACACGGCGGTCTGCATCCCAGGCTTCCAGTCGCGTGGCCGCCTCGAGTGCGGCGGAATAGGCGTCGGCCGCGTCATCGCCCGCGGCCAGCGCCGCGGTAGCCACGTCGAGGGCCTGCAGTGCGGCTCTGGATTGGGTGGTCGCCTCGGCAATGAGGTCACCGACCGTGCGATCGCCCTCGGTGGCCATGTCCTGCTTGACCAGGACGAGGGAACCCACCCGGGTCACCACTCCCGAGTCTGGTTTCAAGATCCCCGCCAGTATATGGAGCAAGGTGGTCTTGCCCCGGCCGTTGTCGCCGACGATCGCCAGTCGCGACCCGGTGGAGACGGTGACGTCAGTCTCCCTCAGCAGCGGCCTGTCGCCGAGTGTCAGGTGGAGTGATTCAGCGCGGATGTGTGCAGCGGGCCCTTGGGATGTCCCGATCCAGGCACATGACTTTAAAGGTTCTGTGGTTGGCATTGCGTACTCTCAGCTCGTCATGGAGCCGGGCACCACGAAGCGGCCGCCCGGCAGATGGCCAGGACGGCAGACGAGAGGTCATAAGGGGTCCCGCCGCCGTCAGCGGACGGAACGCAGCTTCATCGAGGCGATTCCTGAGTACATGCGGCTGAGCATACAGAGCCCGGGCGATGCCACGCAAGTCAACTAACGTCCCCGGTCAGTACAGCCGGATGGCGCTAGCTCCGTTTGCAGGACGCCGCGACCAAAACGCCTGGTCGCGAGTCGGCGGCGCAGCCAGATGGAGCTAGCGCCATTTGCAGCGCACCGAAACACACAACCCCAAACCGATAGACGAAATAAGCGATGTCTGCTAAAAACAACAGTATGGATTCGGGGAGGAAGCAAGAGCTGGCGAACAAGCTCATGGACAGAAAGTGCGAACAAGATTGGCTCGCGTACCGCAGGTGCCCGGCTGCGTTTCGTAAGGTCTCAACGCGTTTTTTCATCAATGTGGCTGAATGGAAGCAGCTGCGCTATCACGAAAAACGATGGCTGGCGGCTTACGCGGTCGGTTGTACTGTGCCGAAAGCCGTGTTGTCCGGGCGATCGGCGGCGCGCATTCTCGGTATCTGGGTGATTGCGACGACGCCGGAACAAGTAGAGCTGGTATCGCAGCGAGGGAAGGCACCTTCTCGGAAGCAGTGGCCGTCGGGCGTGGTGTACCGGGATAGGTCGCCAGGAAATGCTGCACCTCGCAGCTTCGATCGTCTCCGCACGACGGACCTGATGACAACCGTGTTCGAGATCGCCCTGCGCCACGGCTTCGCAGAAGGGCTCGTTGCGATGGACTGGCTGCTCCGCGAGGGGAGGCCGTAGCCGGGCTGGGCCCTTTCCGCGGCATCGGGACGCTGCACCGCGTTATCGTGCACGCGGTTGATAAATCGCTGTCGCCGTACGAGTCCTATGCCCGCGCGCTCCTGGTGCAGGCGGGCTTCGGCAGTTGGCAGGTCAACGCGCGCATCGCGGTTCCCCAAAAATCTACTTCGTGGACTTGCTGCGTGGCCGCCTCGTCGTCGAGACCGTTGGGGCGCAGAAATACGACGGGACCACCTTCGCCCCGACCGACACGGCGATCCGCGAGGAACGGGAGCGCGAGAAGCACCTACAGAACGCCGGCTACCTGGTGGTGCGCGTCTCCCCCGAGCAGCTGCGTGAGAACGCCTCAGCGTTCCTCGCCACCGTCACCCGCATGCTCGAGCTCGCGGAAATGTATGTCACACAACCAGCGTGACCTGGGCGCCGTGGACCTCCGCGCTCATGCCGGCGGCGTCGGCGACGTGGGCGACGTCGTCGGGGGAGGTGACGGTGGTGTCGTGAAGCGCGAGGGCCCGGGCGAGCTCGCCCTTGTACTGCTTGTTGAAGTGGCTGACTACCTTGCGCGACCCGTCGGGCTGCACGGATTCGACGCGCACTGTGGCAGCGCCGGGAACGGGGCCGAGCTTCTGGTACGTGCCGGAGCGGAGGTCGACAACGAAGGGGAAGTCGCTAAGGACGTTGGTAATCGCGGTGCCCCAGCGGGACTTCAGCGTGGCGCCGCCAAGGCGGGCACCACCGGAGAGCCGGTAACGGGGGATCATATCGCCGGCGCGCACGACGCCAAAGAGCGCGGAGCCGACCGCCAAGCGCTCCAGGCAGGCAGTGGGGAGGGTGGGGGCGGACAGGGCGTCGAAAAGCACGCCCGTGTAGCGGAAGATGGCGGGCATCACAGGAGCCTTGGCCAATCCCATGTTTTCCTCCGCCTCCGCGCGCTTCGACGCAGGAATCTTCAGCTCGGCCATCATCTCCTCGACCGGGAGCGCCGCGAGGTCGCGCATCAGGTCAGAGCGGATCGGGTCGAGCGCGGGAAAGGACACGCTCATCGGTGCGTCCTGGCCGCCGGGTGCCTTGGTCTCGGAAGGTGGGAGGACGATCAGCATGGCTCACAACCTTAGCGCTAGGATTGTGCGCATGATTACACGCCTCTCTCAGCTGTTCCTGCGCACCCTGCGCGAAGACCCCGCCGACGCCGAAGTCCCCAGCCACAAGCTGCTCGTTCGCGCCGGCTACATCCGCCGTGCCGCGCCGGGCGTGTACTCGTGGCTGCCGCTTGGTCTGCGCACGATGCGCAAGATCGAGGGCGTTGTGCGCGAGGAGATGGACGCGATGGGCGGCCAGGAGCTGCTCTTCCCCGCGCTGCTGCCGAAGGAGCCGTACGAGGCGACCAACCGCTGGGACGAGTACGGCGACGACCTGTTTCGCCTCAAGGACCGCAAGGGCGCCGACATGCTGCTCGGACCCACGCACGAGGAGATGTTCACGCAGACGGTGAAGGACTTGTACTCCAGCTACAAGGACTTCCCGGTCACGCTGTATCAGATCCAGACCAAGTACCGCGATGAGGCGCGTCCGCGCGCGGGCATTCTGCGCGGCCGCGAGTTTGTGATGAAGGACAGCTACTCCTTCGACATGTCGGATGAGGGGCTGGACGCGTCGTACGCGAAGCACCGCGCGACCTACCAGCGCATTTTCGGCCGCGTGGGCATCCGCTACGAGATCTGTAAGGCCACCTCCGGCGCGATGGGCGGCTCGGCCTCCGAGGAGTTCCTCGCGTACAGCGAAAACGGCGAGGACACCTTCGTCGTTTCCTCCGAGGGCGACTACGCGGCGAACGTCGAGGCCGTTGTCACCGTTGCGCCCGCCGCCACCCCGATCGAGGGCCAACCGGAGGCGCAGGAGTACGACACCCCGGCCTCCGAGACCATCGACGCGCTCGTGGAGTGGGCCAACAAGGAGCAGGTGCTTGTCGACGGCGCGCCCGTCCAGGCCTCCGACACCCTCAAGTGCATGATGATCAAGGTGGACGACCCACGCGCGGTAGACGAGGACGGCAACAAGGTCGGCCCGCAGCTCACCGGCGTCCTGCTGCCCGGTGACCGCGAGCTGGACGAGAAGCGCCTGGAGGCAGCCCTCGAGCCGGCAACCTTCGAGCTGGCCAGCGACGAAGACTTCAAGAACTCCGATTTCCTGGTCAAGGGCTACGTCGGCCCGCGCGCGCTGCAGGCCAACGGGGTGCGCGTGCTCGCGGACCCGCGCGTGGTCGAGGGGTCCAGCTGGATCACCGGCGCGGACGCCCCGCAGAAGCACGTGGTGGGCCTGGTCGCCGGCCGCGACTTCACCGTCGACGCCTTCGTCGAGGCCGCCGAGGTCCGCGAGGGCGACCCGGCGCCGGAGGGCAACGGCACTGTGCAGCTGGCGCGCGGTATCGAGCTGGGGCACATCTTCCAGCTGGGTCGCAAGTACACCGAAGCCATGGACGTGCAGATCCTGGACGAGAACGGTAAGCGTGCCGTGCCGACCATGGGCTCCTACGGCATCGGTGTCTCTCGCATGATGGCGGTGGTGGCCGAGCAGCGCCACGATGACAAGGGGTTGGTCTGGCCGGTCGCGATCGCGCCGTACCAGGTCCACGTGGCGGTGGCCAACAAGGATAAGGCCGCGCTCGAGGCTGGCGATCAGATCGCCGCGGAGCTCTCAGATGCCGGGCTCGAGGTGCTTTTCGACGATCGCCCGAAGGTCTCCCCAGGCGTAAAGTTCAAGGATGCCGAGCTCCTCGGCATGCCGTTCATCGTGATCCTGGGCCGCGCGTTCGCCGACGGCAACGTGGAGCTGCGCATCCGCGGCGGCGAAACCCTCGAGGTGCCGGCCGGCGAGATCGTGGCGAAGGTCCGCGAGCTGGTCGCGGAGCAGCTGGCGCAGTAGCGCCCTCCGGGCGTGGCTGCCCCGCGGGCGCCGCGCGCCTGCGGCTACGCCCCCTGTGCCTCCGCGGCGAGCTGAATAGCCAGGCGGCGGAACTGGGGGCTCTCGGCGTTGGCGGCGGTGGCGCGCCACTGATCCACAAGCGCCTGCTGCTGGGTCTGCGTGTAGGCGCCGGCGGAGGCGACGTCGGCAGGCGCCGGGACGCCCTCGAATGCGTAGCCTGGGTCGGCCTCCGGGACGCCGCCGGCGGGCTCCACCGCGGTGACGAGGGCGCGCACACGCTCGTCGGAGGCGTCGCGCAGTGCCTCGAGGCGCTGGTCAAGCGCGTCGTCCGCGTACGCGGTGGCCATGGAAAAGCCGTACTGCGCCGCGTACTCCCGGCGCAGCATCTCGCGGGCGGCGTCCAGGTCGGCCTCGTTGGTGATCTCGGAGTCTGTGCTGTCCGCGCTGTCTGCGTCTGCAGCGGGCTCCGTTCCAGCTGCCACGCGCAGATCAATCGCCTGGGCGGTCACGAGTGCGACGGATTCCTCCGGCACGTCCGCGGCTGCCTCCGTGAGCGCGTCTGCCGCGTGGTCGGCCGCGGACACCTCGTCGGGGTTGCCCGCCGACTCGCCGGGCGTGCGTTCCACCTTGCACGTGCTCGGCAACTCGCCGGACTCGGTGGTGCCGCAGAGGCGCTCAACCTCGTCGAACAGCTGCTGTGCCTGCATGGCGCGGGTGTGGGCGAGCGGGGCGTCGCCAAGCGCCTGCTCATCGGCGACTGCCTGCTGGGCGAGCGCGACGAGGTCGGCGTTGGGGCGCGGCCCGACCACATCGAGCGCGTCGCAGGATGCGAGCGAAAGCGCGACGGGGGCGGACATAGCAAGGGCGACGAGTTTCTTCACCCGGAAAACCGTACACGATAGGGTGGGGGCCATGGCTTTTCCTACACCCGAGCAGCTCGAGGACATTGTCGCCCCCATCGCGCGCAACCACGACCTGGACGTTGAGCAAGTCCGCGCCGTGCGCGCCGGCAAGAAATCACAGGTGGTCATCGCCCTCGACGGCGACGAGCACCCCACGTTGGACGAGCTGGAGGTCGTTTCCAACGAGCTCAGTGAGCTTTTCGACGCCCACGAGTCCGCCGGGGACCTCAACTTCGGCGCCGGCTACACACTCGAAGTGACCACGCCCGGGGTGGACATGCCGCTGACCGCGCCGCGGCACTGGCGCCGGAACCGTGGCCGTGCCGTCGCCCTGCTGGACGCCGACGGAAAGAAGGAGACGTGGCGCATCGGTGCGCTCAACGATGCTGAGGATCGTGTCGTGCTCATCGAGCGCGGCGCCAAGCAGCCGCGCGTGGAAACCCGCCTGGTTTCCGAAATGCCGAAGGCAGTGGTAGAAATTGAGTTCAAAGCGCCACCGGCTGCCGAGCAGGAGCTGGTCGACGCTGCGTACGAAGAAGCAGGAGACGAGTAAGCTCCGGGGCTCACCCGGCTTACCTGGAAGGAACAACAAGTGAATATTGACTTGAACGCGCTCAAAGTGATTGAGGACAAGCAGGGCATCGCTGTCGACGACCTGCTCACCACCATCGCGAGCGCGCTTTTGTTTGCGTACCTGGATTACCGCGACGGGAAGCCGGACGAAAACACCAAGTCTCGCGTGGACATCGACCCGGACACCGGCGATGTGCACGTCATGGTCAGCGAGCTGGACGAGGACGGCGAGGTCGTCTCCGAGTACGACAGCACGCCGGTCAACTTCTCCCGTATTGGTGCCCCCGCGGTGCGCGACGCCATCAAGCGCCGCCTGCGCGAAGCGGAGGCAGGGCGTGTCTACACCGCCTACTCCGAGTTCGAGGGCCACGTCGTCTCCGGCGTGGTGCAGCGCGACGCCAACGCGGAGGCGCGCGGCCTGACCATCGTCCAGCTGGGCACCGAGGCGGATCCGCAGGACGGCATCCTCCTGCCCGCTGAGCAGATCCCGGGAGAGCGCCTCACCCACGGCGACCGCGTCAAGGCGTATGTGGTGGGCGTGAACAAGGGTGAGCGCAATGTGCAGGTCAACCTGTCGCGCACGCACCCGGAGCTGGTGCGCGGCCTGTTCGCGCTCGAGGTGCCCGAGGTTGAGGACGGTTCCGTGGAGATCATCGCGATCGCTCGCGAGGCCGGCCACCGCTCCAAGGTCGCGGTGCGCGCCACCGTCAAGGGCGTCAACGCAAAGGGTGCCTGCATCGGCCCGCGCGGCGCGCGTGTGTCCAACATCATGAAGGAGCTGGGCGGGGAGAAGATCGACATCATCGACTACTCCGAGAACCCGGCCACCTACGTGGGCAACTCGCTGGCGCCGTCCAAGGTGGTCAAGGTGGACATCCTGGACCGCGACGCGCAGATGGCCCGGGTGACCGTGCCGGACTACCAGCTGTCGCTGGCCATCGGCAAGGAAGGGCAGAACGCCCGTCTGGCAGCGCGACTCACGGGGTGGAAGATTGACATCCACTCCGACGCCGATACGGACGCAGCCGCGGAGTAGCGGGGCGTAGCTGGGGAGCGCATGAGCGTCGAGAAGCAATGCCCCCGGGGCCGGCAGGAACCCTGCTGACCGCCGTAAGTATTGTTTAGCGCCGCAATGGCGTAGGCTAGGACGCGGCTTATTTCCCGTGCGCCGAGACGTGTCGCGTTCCCGGTCGCAGTAGTTGGGTGTGGGCAGGACTGTACGTCGAGCAACAGGAAGGGTTGTGGATGAGCGTTACGCGCAAGCGTCCCATCCGTACTCGTACCTGCATTGCTACCCGCGACGTGCTGCCCGACACCGAGCTACTGCGACTCGTTCAGGACCCCGAGGCGCCCGGCCGGATCCTCGCCGACCCACGCCGGTCATTGCCCGGCAGGGGAGCGTGGATCACGCCGACGCGGGAAGCAGTCGAGCTGGCGGAGCAACGCCGTGCCTTCGGCAGGGCGTTCCGTCTGTCCGCTCCGGCGGACCTAGGTCATGTACACACGTACCTCGCCAATCTGGCGAACGACCCAACGCAAGTAAGGAAGACCGAACACTGATGAGTACACAACCGTGAAGCAGCATCAGCGATGAAAGTCAATGACCACGTCTAGGGGTCGGTAGCCGCACGAGCCACGGGTTCGGCGGGCACCGTCTCCTAGCACAACAACAAGGAGACACGTGCCCGGAAAGTTACGCGTACACGAGCTTGCCAAGAAGCTTGGCGTTACTAGCAAGGAACTGCTCGCCACGTTGAAGGAACAAGGCGAGTTTGTAAAGACCGCTTCGTCGACCATTGAGTCGCCAGTGGTGAAGAAGATGACGGCCTACTACCAGGAGAAGGAATCCGGTGGGAAGGCCGAGGGCGACAGCGGCGCGAAGGTCGCTCCGAAGCCCGGTGCCCCCAAGCCGGGGGCCGCGAAACCTGCCGCAAAGAAGCCTGGTGCCCCAAAGCCGGGCGCGCCGAAGCCTGCGGCGAAGAAGCCGGGCCAGGGCGCTGCGGCTGCGCAGGGTGGCGCTCCGAAGCCGGGGGCTGCGAAGCCGGCGGCGAACAAGCCTGGCGCGCCGAAGCCTGCGGCGAAGAAGCCGGGCCAGGGCGCTCCGGCTGCGCAGGGTGGCGCCCCGAAACCGGGTGCTCCCAAGCCTGGTGCACCGAAGCCGGCGGCGAACAAGCCTGGCGCCCCGAAGCCGGGTGCGCCGAAGCCTGCAGCGAAGAAGCCGGGCCAGGGCGCAGCGCCGACGCCGGGTTCGATGCCGCGACCGGTGGCAAAGCCGGGCGGTCGTCCGAAGGTGGCGAACAACCCGTTCTCGTCCAACACCTCCGCTCCGCGCCCGGCGCCGCGCCCCGGTGGCGGCCGTGGCGGCCAGGGCCAGGGCAATCAAGGTGGAGGCCGTGGTCGCGGCCAGGGCGGACAGCGCCCGGGTCAGGGTGGCCAGGGTCAGGGCGGTCAGCGCCAGGGCGGCAATCGTGCTGGTGGCGGCCGTCGTCCGTCGCCCGCTGATATGGCTGCAGCTCCGTCGCCGAAGCAGATGCCGGCGAAGGCTGCCGGTACCCGCGGTGGACGCGGCAACGGTGGCGGCGGTCGCGGACGCGGTGGTGGCCCGGGCGGCCCGAACCGTGGCGGCGGCGGTGGCTTCCGCGGACGCGGCGGTCGTCGCGGTGGCACCGCGGGCGCATTCGGGCGTCCGGGTGGCGCACCGGGGCGTCGTCGCAAGTCCAAGGGCCAGAAGAGGGCCGAATACGAGGAGATGCACAAGCCGAACGTCATCGGTGGCGTTCGTCTCCCGGACGGCGACGGCAAGACCGTGCGCCTGCGCCAGGGCGCAACCCTGTCCGACTTTGCGGAGAAGATCAACGCGGAGGCGTCGGCACTCGTGCAGGCGCTGTTCAACCTCGGTGAGATGGTCACGGCGACCCAGTCGGTGCCGGAGGAGACCCTCCAGCTCCTGGGCGCGGAGATTAACTACGAGGTCAAGATCGTCTCGCCTGAGGACGAGGACCGCGAGCTGCTCGAGTCCTTCGACCTGCAGTTCGGCGAGGACGAGGGCGACGACGAGGATCTCCAGCAGCGTCCTCCGGTCGTGTCCGTGATGGGCCACGTCGACCACGGTAAGACCCGCTTGCTGGACTCGATCCGCAAGGCGAACGTGGGCCGCGGCGAGGCCGGCGGCATTACCCAGGGCATCGGCGCGTACCAGACCGAGGTCACCCTCGAGGACGAGCCGCGCAAGATCACGTTCCTGGATACCCCGGGACACGAGGCGTTTACCGCCATGCGTGCCCGCGGTGCGAAGTCGACCGACCTGGCCATCCTGGTTGTCGCTGCGGACGACGGCGTCATGCCGCAGACCGTTGAGGCGATCAACCACGCCAAGGCGGCGGACCTGCCCATCGTGGTTGCCGTGAACAAGGTGGATAAGCCGGAGGCACAGCCGGACAAGATCCGCGGCCAGCTCACCGAGTACGGCCTCATCCCCGAGGAGTACGGCGGCGACACCATGTTCATCGACATCTCTGCAAAGCAGGGCACGGGTATCGACGACCTCCTGGAGGCCGTCCTGCTCACCGCCGACGCTGCGCTGGAGCTGACCGCCAACCCGGACATGGACGCGCAGGGTGTGGCCATCGAGTCCCACCTGGACCGCGGACGCGGCCCGGTGTCCACCGTGATCGTGCAGCGCGGTACGTTGCGCGTCGGCGACTCCATCGTTGTCGGCGGCAACTTCGGCCGCGTGCGCCGCATGGTCGACGAGTGGGGCAACGACGTGCAGGAAGCCGAGCCGTCCCGTCCGGTACAGGTGCAGGGTCTCAACGGCGTTCCCGGCCCGGGCGACAACCTGCTCGTGGTGGAGGACGACCGCGTGGCGCGCCAGATTGCGGCGCAGCGCGACGCCCGCCACCGCGCAGCGATGCAGGCGCGCACGAAGAAGCGCGTCTCCCTGGAGAACCTGGACCAGGCGCTCAAGGAGACGAGCCAGCTCAACCTCATCCTCAAGGGCGACAACGCCGGTTCGGTGGAAGCCCTGGAGGAGGCGCTGCTCAAGATCGAGGTGGACGACGAGGTCGAGGTGAACATCATCGACCGCGGTGTTGGTGCCGTCACCCAGACCAACGTGGTCCTGGCTGCCGCTTCCGACGCGGTCATCGTCGCCTTCAACGTTCGCGCTGAGGGCAAGGCGACCGAGGAGGCCAACAACGAGGGCGTGGAGATCCGCTACTACTCGGTGATCTACGAGGTCATCGACCAGGTGGAGGCCGCACTCAAGGGCATGCTCAAGCCGATCTACGAGGAGCGCGAGGTTGGTGCCGCGGAGATCCGCCAGATCTTCAAGGCATCCTCCGTCGGCCTCATCGCCGGCTGCATGGTCACCGAGGGCCACGTCAAGCGCGGCGCGAAGCTGCGCCTCGTGCGCGACGGCAACGTCATCACCCCGGATGCAACGATCGAGTCGCTGCGTCGCGAGAAGGACGATGTCACCGAGGTGGCCAAGGGCTACGAATGCGGTATGGTCCTGTCCTACCCGGACATCCAGGTGGACGACCAGATCCAGGTCTACGAGATGGTCGAGGTTCCCCGCGACTAGCGCATAACGCGCAGAAAGAGGGAAGCACGCTGCCCGGCCCCTGCATGACGCTGGGGTGCGGGCAGCGTGGCGTCGATAAGCACATGCGAGCGTCTAGACTAGAGACGCTTACGCGAAGAAGGAGATGATGACATGGCTGACAACCCGCGCGCACAGCGCCTTGCCAAGCAGATTCACGCGATCGTGGCGTCTGCGATTGAGCGAGAGGTCAAAGACCGGCGTCTGGAGCTGGTCACCATCACCGACGTTCGCGTCACCGGCGACCTGCACGACGCGACTGTGTACTACACAGTGCGTGGTCGCGACATCGACGAAGAGCCGGACTTCGACGGGGCGGCGGAGGCGCTCCACCGCGCCCGCGGCCAGCTGCGCAAGAAGGTCGGCGACCAGCTCGCCGTGCGCTTCACGCCGACGCTCGCGTTCGAGCTCGACACCGTGCCGGAGGCCTCCGCGCGCATGGAGGAGCTGTTGAGCCGGGCGCGCGCCCGCGACGCGGAGACCGCGCGTCTGCGCGCCAACGCGACTCCGGCCGGAGACGGTAACCCGTACAAGATCAGCGGCGACGCAGAGTCCGGGCAGTAATGGGTGGACTGTTCGCGGACACCCCGGCAGTCGGGGAGCAGCTGGGGCAGGTCGCCGAGGTGCTGCGCGGCGCGGAGCGCGTCTCCGTCGTAGCGCACATCAAGCCGGATGCCGACGCAGTCGGCTCCGCGTGCGGCCTGGCGGCGGGGCTGCGCAAGCTGGGCAAGGACGCCCGTGTCTACATCGGGCAGACCTATCCGCACCCGGGCAACCTGCGAACTGTGCCTGGTGTGGACGACATCACCTACGGGTCGCACCTGCCCGCAGACGGCCTCATCGTCACCGTGGACTGCGCGTCCGTGGACCGCACCGGCCTGCTGCGCGAGCAGATCGCCTCCGAACGCGACCGGGTCGTGGTGATCGACCACCACGAGACCAACCCGGGCTTCGGCGCCCACAACCTCATCGCAGATGCTGAGTCCACCACGACCATTATCCGCGAGCTGTTCACGCACCTTGGCGTGGAGCTGGATTCTGAGATCGCGTACTGCCTGTACGCCGGGCTGGTCACCGACACGGGCAGCTTCCGCTGGGGGACACCGCGAATGCACACGCTTGCCGCCGAGCTCATGGAATACGGCCTGGACACCCGGCAACTCACCATGGACTTAATCGATAAAGCGAGCCCCCGCGACCTGCAGATCATGGGCGGAGTGCTGGCGGACCTGCAGAACTTCCGCCAGGAGGGACTCGTTGTCAGCGTGTTCACCATCCCGGCGGAGGCGCTGGCTCGCATGAGCCAGACCACGGTGGAAACCATCATTGATTACGCCCGCGTGCTGGAAGGCTCCGACGTGGGTATGGTGCTCAAGCAGAACGGCCCGAAGCACTGGGCGGTGTCGCTGCGCTCGACTGTGATCGACGTATCCAAGCTGGCCCAGGCCCTTGGGGGCGGCGGGCACATCCCGGCCGCGGGGTACACGGCGTACGGATCGCAGGACATGGTTGTGCGGGACCTGATCGCTGCGCTGCCTACGCGCGAAGAGCGCGCTGCCTCCCAACACGAGCCAGCAGCCCAAAACTTCCCGAACGCTAACCGATAAGGAGAGTGCACGCTGCCGTGATGGCGCAACGCAACGACGCGACGGTCACCCCTGGCAAGATTCTCGCCCTGGCCCTGCCGGCACTGGGTGTGCTGGCGGCCAACCCCCTCTACCTGCTGCTGGACACCGCCGTGGTCGGTCGGCTGGGCACCGCGGAGCTGGCGGCCCTCGCCGCAGGCACCACGATCCAGTCCACGGTGACCACCCAGCTCACGTTCTTGTCCTACGGTACGACCGCGCGCAGCTCCCGCCTGTTCGGCGCGGGGAAGCGCGAGGCCGCCGTGGCGGAAGGCGTGCAGGCCACGTGGGTGGCGCTCGGCGTCGGCTTCGCGCTCGCCACCATCATCTGGTTGTTCGCGCAGCCGATCGCGCTGGCCCTGACTAACGACGCGGCCACGGCCCAGGAGTCCGCGCGGTGGATGCATGTCTCCGCGTTTGCCATCCCGCTTACGCTCATCATCATGGCGGGCAACGGCTGGATGCGCGGTGTGCAAAACACGCGGCTTCCGTTCCTTCTCACACTGTGCGGACTCATTCCGGGCGCGATCGCGCTGCCCATCTTGGTGGGAAAGTTCGGCCTGATCGGCTCCGCGATGGCCAACCTGCTGGGCATGGGGATCACGGCCGCGCTTTTCCTCACCATGCTGCTCCGCGAGCACGCCGGCAGCTGGGGGCCGCGCTGGCGCGTGATGCGTGAGCAGCTCGTCTTGGGGCGCGACCTGATCCTGCGCTCCCTGTCCTTCCAGATCTCGTTTCTCGCCGCGGCGGCGGTGGCCGGCCGGTTTGGCGTCGCGACGCTTGCCGCGCACCAGATCCTCCTGCAGCTGTGGAACTTCCTCACGCTCGTCCTCGACTCGATGGCCATCGCCGCGCAAACGCTCACCGGAGCTTCGCTGGGCAAGGGGCGCGTCGCCGAGGCACGCTCCGTCGGCGCGCAGGCCACCCGGTTCTCCGTCGGCTTCGGCGTGGTCTTGGCGTTGGTCTTCACGCTTTTCGACGCCCCCCTGCAGTCCATTTTCACCCAGGACCCAGCCGTCCACGACGCCCTCACCATCCCGTGGTGGTTGCTCATCGCCATGATTGTCACCGGCGGCGTCGTCTTCGCCCTGGACGGGGTGCTGCTCGGGGCCGGCGACGCGGCGTACCTTCGCAACATCACCATCGCCTCCGTACTCGGCGCCTTCCTCCCGCTCACGCTGCTGTCGGTGGCGTTCGGGTGGGGCTTGGTCGGCATCTGGGCTGGACACCTCGCCTCGGTGCTGCTGCGCCTGGTCGGCGTGGTCATCCGTTTCCGGGGCGACGAATGGGCACAGACAGGAGCAGAGCGCAAGACCCGAAAGGCGAGCGCATGACCACCACCCTCTGGGCAGTGAGCGACCTCCACGCAGCGGTGAAGCGGAACGGGCCGAAGATCGCCCAGATCCAGCCCGCGGACCCGTCGGACTGGCTGATTGTGGCCGGAGACGTGGCGGAACGCCACGAGTTGATCGTGCAGGTGATGGCGGAGATGGCCGGAAGGTTCGACACGGTGATCTGGGTGCCGGGCAACCACGAGCTGTTCGCCCGCAGCGCGGACCGCTACCGCGGCCGCGATAAGTACACCGCACTGGTGCAGTCCATGCGAGAGCTGGGTGTGGTCACCCCAGAGGACCAGTTCCCCGTCTTCGGTGGCGTTACCGTCGCCCCGTTGTTCACGCTGTACGACTACTCATTCCGTGGCCCCGGAATGACGGTCGAGGAGGCCATCGAGGCGGCGAAGGAAAAGAACATCGTGATGACGGACCAGTACGCCATCGCCCCGTTTGTGGACGTGCGCGCGTGGTGCTGGGATCGTCTCGCGTATACCACGAAGCGGCTCTCACGAATCAGCGGGCCCACCATCATGGTGAACCACTGGCCGCTGGTGCAGGAGCCGACGCTGCGGATGCAGTGGTCTGAGATTGCGCTGTGGTGCGGGACGAGGCATACGCGATCTTGGCCAAAGCGCTACAACGCCCGCGCAGTGGTGTACGGGCACCTGCACATGCCCGGCGTCGTGGAGGTGGACGGCGTGGACCACATCGAGGTCTCGCTCGGGTACCCGCGCGAGTGGCAGCGCCACCCTGCAGGGGTGCAGTTCCCGTACCCGGTCATGGAACTGGGGGCCTAGATGCAGAACCTGGCATTGTTTCCCCCCGAGGCCCGGTTTGTGTACCTGCGTACGAATGAGCGCAGAGACCTGACCCACTACGAGGATCTCCACCCCAGCGAACGAGAGCTTGTTAGCCGCGCCGTGGACAAGCGCAAGGGCGAGTTCGGCGACGCGCGCTGGTGCGCCCACGAGGCGCTCAAGGAGCTGGGCTGCACCGACGCGGGCGTGATTCTGCGCGGCGAGCGCGGGATGCCGCTGTGGCCGCACGGCTACACCGGGTCGCTCACGCATACAACCGGCTTTCGCGCGGCGGTGGCGGCACCGACACGGCACGTGCGGTCCATGGGACTCGACGCCGAGCCCGCGGTCCCGCTGCCGAGCGAGGTGGTGCCCCGCATCGCCAGGCCCACCGAGCGGGCGATGCTGCGCGAGCTGGAGGAAGAAGGCTTCGAGTGGGCCAGCAAGCTCCTCTTCTGCGCCAAAGAGGCGACGTACAAGTGCTGGTTTCCCATGACGCGCCGCTGGCTCGGATTCGAGGACGCCGACATCGTGCTGCGCACCGACGGCACGTTTTCGTCCTACATCTTGGCCCGCCCCACCCCGGCACCGCTGTTTGAGGGGCGCTGGGTGGTCGGCGACGGCTATATCATCGCCTCCGTCTTCGTGGAGTAGGCGATTTAGCCCAGGGTTGCCGGGCGAGCCACGAACTCCGTGGACAGGCGCTTGCCCTTCTCCTTGACCAGGGCCACGACGCGCCCGTCCGGCCCCTGGGCGGCGTGCACGCCCTGCAGCCCGCGCGGTTCGAGCCATTTCCCCAGCGCGAGTGCCTGGTACTCGTCGTCGCTGACCGGGAGCACCGGCCAGGCGCGAGTGAGCGCCTCGTCCAGGGTGAGCGAAAGGGCGGGGGAGTCTTGGAGGACGGGGAGCGGCGTGGCGTCGGCAAGCGAAAATGCGCCAACGCTGGTGCGGCGGAGTTGCGTGAGGTGACCGCCGACGCCGAGCGCGGCGCCCAGGTCGCGGGCGAGAGCGCGGATGTAGGTGCCGGAGGAGCAGTGGACGGTCACGGTGACGTCGATAAGCGAGCCCTGCCTGCTGACCTCGTGGGTGTCGAAGGCGAAGATGGTGACCGGGCGGGCGGGGATGTCCACGTCTTTGCCCTCGCGGACCAGCTCGTGCGCGCGCTTGCCGTTGATTTTGATGGCGGAGACCGCGGTGGGTTTTTGCATGATGTCGCCGGTCAGGGCAGTGATCTCGGCGGCAATCTGCCCGTCGGTGATGGCTGCTGCGTCATGCTCCGCAGTGAGCTCGCCCTCCGCGTCATCGGTGGTGGTGGACTGGCCGAGCCTGATGGTGGCCTCGTAGCGCTTGTCGTGCGCGACGAGGTGGGCGAGCAGCTTGGTGCCGCGCTCGATCCCGGCGACAAGCACGCCGGTGGCCATCGGGTCGAGCGTGCCGGCGTGCCCCACCTTGCGGGTGGAAAATGCGCGGCGCAGCTTCGCTACAACATCGTGGCTTGTCATGCCCGCGGGCTTGTCTACCACGACGATTCCAGAGGTTGCGAGGGGATCGGTCATGGTTTTCCAGTATGCCGTACGCTATTGCGCGTGGATATTTTGCACGGGCTTGGAAGCGTCCCAGCACATCTGAAGGCGGACGGCGGTTGCGTGGTCACCATCGGCGTGTTCGACGGCGTGCACCGCGGGCACCAGCTGCTCATCAGCACCGCCGTGGACAGGGCGCGCGAGCGTGGCGTGCCGTGCGTGGTGATGACGTTCGACCCGCACCCGGTGAGTATTTTCGCCCCCGATCGTGCCCCCGTCGCCCTGCTTCCCATTGAGGAGCGTGCCCGGCAGATCGCGGAGCTCGGCGTGGACTACCTCCTGGTCATCGACTTCCGCGAGGAGCTGGCAGGCGACAGTCCTGAGCACTACGTCACCGAAGTGCTGCAGGGGCGGCTCGGCGCCCTCGAGGTGGTCGTGGGCGAAAACTTCACCTTTGGCAAGGACGCCGCCGGCACCGCGCAGACGATGGCGCAGCTGGGCGAGCGCCACGGCCTCGCGGTGACCATCGTGCAGTTGCTCAACGACGGCGACGTGCGCATCTGCTCGACCGCCATCCGCGACGAGCTTACGGCCGGAAATATCGGCTTGGCCACGGACTACATGGGCCGGCCGTTCTCGGTGATCTCCATCATCGAGCGCGGCGCGGGCCGGGGTGGGCGCGAGCTGGGGTACCCCACGGCGAATCAGTACGTCGAGGAGATGTCGGCGCTGCCCGGGGATGGTGTCTACGCCGGCTGGGTCACCATCATTGATGACGCCCCCATCGACGGCGACATCGAGCCCGGGGTGCGCTACCCGGCGGCGATTTCGGTGGGCACCAACCCGACCTTTGGTGATACCCGCCGCAGCGTCGAGTCCTACATTCTGGATCGCGACGCCGATCTGTACGGACGGATGGCGCGCGTGGAGTTTGTGGACAAGGTCCGCGACATGGTGAAGTTCAACTCGGTGGACGAGCTGCTGGAGAATATGGCTCGCGACGTCGCCCGTACCCGGGAGATCCTCGCCGCAGAGTAGGGGCGCGCTATTGTCGGGGGCACGACAGTCTCCCCAGCGAAAGGACCCAACCATGGCACGCAAGCTCATCCTGGACGTGGACACCGGCATCGACGATGCGCTGGCGATTGCGTACGCACTCGGCTCCGAGGACCTGGACCTCATCGGCGTGACGGGGACCTACGGCAACGTGCTGGTCCCCACCGGAACGAGGAACTCGCTGGCCATCCTGGAGCTGTTCGGCCGCACCGACATCCCGGTCCACGCGGGGCCGGACCACGCGCGCACCCGCGATTCCTTCGAGGTCATGGAAATCTCCGAGTTCATCCACGGCAAGAACGGTATCGGCGAGGCCCAGATTCCGGACGCCTCGCGTGCGGTGGAGGAGCAGTCCGCCGTGGAGTTCATGGTGGAGTCTGTGCGCCAGCACGGCGACGAGTTGGTGATCGTGCCTGTGGGGCCGCTCACCACGGTGGCCGCGGCGATGGAGGCGGACCCGACGTTTGCGGACAACGCGCACATCGTGATCATGGGTGGCGCGCTCACCGTGCCCGGCAACGTGACGCAGTGGTCCGAGGCCAACATTAACCAGGACCCCGAGGCCGCTGACCTAGTGTTCCGCAACGCGAAGGACATTACGATGGTTGGCCTGGATGTGACGCTGCAAACGCTGCTGACATCCAAGGAGACCGCGGAGTGGAAGGCACTGGGCACGACCGGCGGCGACTTCCTGGCCACCGCGACGGACTACTACATCAAGGCCTATGAGACCACCGCGCCGTACCTGGGTGGGTGCGGACTCCACGACCCGCTCGCCGTGGCGGTGGCGGCGGACCCGACCCTGGTGGAGACGTTGGACATCAACCTGAAGACGGACACGGAGGGCGAGACGCGGGGGCGCACGATTGGCGACGAAGCCCGGCTCAACGACGCGGCGAAGACCGGGCACGTGGCGGTGGGCGTGGACGTCGAGCGCTTCCTCGCCGAGTTCATGCGCCGGCTGACCGGGCTTGCGCAGCGGACCCCGGGGAGTGACGCGGCCGCCAGGTAGCGCGATTTGGGGAGGGCGGTAGCGCTCCGGTAGTATGATCCGCTGGCCCTGTCACCGGAGCGTTCCGGGGCACAGACTGTGGTTCGCAGCAGTCCCGCAGGGCACGAGAACACTGAAGAATGCGGACTGAAATATAAGGAGCATACTCATGGCACTGTCCACTGAGAAGAAGGCCGAAATCCTCAAGGAGTACGGCGTCCACGAGACCGACACCGGTTCCCCGGAGGCGCAGGTTGCGCTGCTGACCGAGCGCATCAACAACCTGACCGAGCACCTGAAGGATCACAAGCACGATCACCACTCCCGCCGTGGTCTGCTGCTGCTGGTCGGCCGTCGCCGCAGTCTGCTGAAGTACCTGCGCGAGAACAACGTTGAGCGCTACCGCGACCTCATCGCTCGCCTGGGCCTGCGCCGCTAAGCGCAACTGAGAGCCCGCCCGGTGTTACCGGGCGGAGATGCACGAACCCGCCGCTTTCGAACCGGGACGCTGTCCGCCGACACGTTCCCGGGACGAGGCGGCGGGTTTTGTGCGCGGTGGGGAGGTGCAGAGAAGCGTGCCTTGCACGGTCGAGCTGGTATGATGTTTGCCGTTGTAGATGAACGCATACGAACCGGCGGCACCGATGACCGCCACGACGAGACTCGAGGAGAGAGATCTTTTGAGCACCTTTACGCCCAAGAACTCGTACGACATTCACGTGGACGAGGAGTTCGGGATTACTGAGGCGGTTGCCACGCTGGACAATGGCGACTTTGGCTCCCGCACCATTCGTTTTGAGACCGGTCAGCTCGCCCGCCAGGCGGACGGGTCGGTGACCACCTACCTGGACGATGACACGATGATGCTGGCCACCACCACCGCGTCGAACCAGCCGCGCGAGGGCTTCGACTTCTTCCCCCTGACGGTCGACGTGGAGGAGCGCATGTACGCCGCCGGCCGTATCCCGGGCTCGTTCTTCCGCCGCGAGGGCCGCCCGACCACGCAGGCGATTCTGGCTTGCCGCCTGATCGACCGCCCGTTGCGCCCGACGTTTGCCAAGGGGCTTCGCAACGAAGTGCAGTGCGTGATCACTGTCATGTCCATGGCACCTGACGAGTACTACGACGTGGTGGCCATCAACGGCGCCTCCGCGGCAACGCAGCTGTCCGGACTGCCGGTCTCCGGCGCCGTCGGCGGTGTGCGTATGGCGCTGATTGCGGATGATAAGCACCCGGAGGGACAGTGGGTAGCCTTCCCCAACGCTGCGCAGCACGAGCGCGCGTTGTTTGAGATGGTCGTGGCAGGCCGCATGGTGGAGCGCAAGCGCGGTAAGAAGACCGAGGAAGACGTTGCCATCATGATGGTGGAGGCCGGCGCCGGTGTGAACGTCGTGCAGCTGGTCAAGGACGGCTACCCGGCACCCAAGGAGTCCACGGTTGCTGAGGGCCTCGAGGCTGCGAAGCCGTACATTCAGACGCTGGCGAAGGCGCAGGCCGACCTGGCTCAGGAAGTGGGCAAGGAGACCAAGGAGTTCCCGCTCTTCCCTCCGTACACCGACAAGGTCTACGCGCAGGTGGAGAAGAAGGCCGCGAAGAAGCTGGCCAAGATCATGACCATCAAGTCCAAGGCCGAGCGCGAGGACGCCTCCAACGAGTACATGGAGGAGATCGAGGAGGCGCTCCTGGACAAGTTTGACGTGGACGACGATGACGCTGAGGTCACCGCCATGTCCAAGGAGATCCGCGCCGCGTACAACGCAGTGCAGAAGAAGATCGTGCGCGAGAAGATCCTCACCGAGGGCTTCCGTATCGACGGCCGCGGGGTCACCGACATCCGCGACCTCGAGGTGGAAGTCGAGCTGGTGCCGCGCGCACACGGCTCCGCACTGTTCGAGCGCGGCGAGACCCAGATCCTCGGCGTGACCACGCTGGACATGCTGAAGATGGAGCAGCACATTGACTCGCTGCACCCGGAGGATACGAAGCGCTACATCCACCACTACAACTTCCCGCCGTACTCCACGGGCGAAACGGGCCGCGTCGGCTCCCCGAAGCGCCGCGAGATCGGCCACGGTGCGCTGGCAGAGCGCGCGCTGCTGCCGGTCATTCCGTCCAAGGATGACTTCCCGTACACGATCCGCCAGGTCTCCGAGGCGCTGGGCTCCAACGGCTCGACGTCGATGGGCTCCGTGTGCGCGTCGACCCTGTCGCTGTACAACGCGGGCGTGCCGCTGGCGGCGCCGGTGGCAGGCATCGCCATGGGCCTGGTGTCCGGCGAGGTTGACGGCGAGACCGAGTACGTCACCCTGACGGACATCCTGGGTGCAGAAGACGCGTTCGGCGACATGGACTTCAAGGTCGCCGGCACCAGCGAGTTCATCACCGCCCTGCAGCTGGACACCAAGCTGGACGGCATCCCGTCTGACGTCCTCGCCGGCGCGCTGGAGCAGGCCTACGAGGCCCGCGAGACCATCCTGGACACCATGTCCGAGGTCATCGAGGGCCCCGACGAGATGAACCCGCTCGCTCCGAAGATCACGACGGTGACCGTCCCGGTGAAGAAGATCGGCGAGGTCATTGGGCCGAAGGGCAAGACGATCAACTCCATCACGGAGGAAACCGGCGCGGAGATCACCATCGAGGACGACGGCACCATCTACGTGTCTGCGACCGAGGGCTCGGCTGCCGACGCCGCGATTGAGAAGATCAACGCGATTGCGAATCCGCAGATGCCGAAGGTGGGCGAGCGCTACCTGGGCACCGTGGTGAAGACGGTTGCCTTCGGCGCTTTCGTGTCCATCCTGCCGGGCACCGACGGCCTGATCCACATCTCCAACCTGGGCGGCAACACCCGCATTGAGAATGTTGAAGACGTGATCAACGTCGGCGACAAGGTTGAGGTGGAGATCCGCGACATTGACAACCGCGGCAAGATCTCCCTGGTCCCCGTCGAGGAGTAGGTCGAACCCGCGACGGCAAACGCCTCCCCGAACCGGCTGCGCGCTGGTGGGGAGGCGTTGTTGCGTCGGTAAGCAAATGCGAACGCTAGGGGAGGAACCGTAGCTTCTTGCCCAGGTTGAGCGCTGTGGTGAGCAGCGTGCCGTAGTAGCGGCGGGGGAGCTGCGCGGGGCCGCGCATCGGCATGATTCGCTGCTGGGAGATGTTCTTCGGTTCCGTGTACTTGGTCAGGCCCTCGGGGCCGTGGCGGCGGGCTAGGCCGGATTCTTTCACACCGCCGAGCGGGGTGGAGATGGAGGCCCAGGAGGAGGCGTAACCGTCGTTGATGGTCACGCTGCCGGACTCAATGCGTTGGGCGAGGGCCCACGCCGTGTTCGGCGCGCCGAACACGGAGGCGTTCAGGCCGTAGGAGGTTGCGTTGGCCAGCTTGACGGCCTCGTCCATGTCGCGCACGCGCTGAACGTATACGACCGGGCCGAAAACTTCCTGGGTGGCCAGGTCGGTGCCCTCGCCGAGGCCGGTGAGGATGGTTGGTTCGAAGTGGAAGGGACCGATGTCCGGGCGCGCCTTTCCGCCGGTCACTACGGTTGCGCCCTTCGCCACCGCGTCGTCCACGAATGCTTGCACGCGGTCGAGCTGGGCCTGGTTGATGAGCGAGCCCATCTCGTAATCCCAGTTCAGTCCCTTGCCCAGGGTGATGGACTCCGCGGCGCGCCGGAATGCGGCGATGAAGCGGTCGAAGAGCGCGTCGGGCACGTAGATGCGCTCGATGGACACGCAGAGTTGGCCGGAGTTGGAGAAGCAGGCGGTGGCGATCGTGTCAATATGCTTATCGACGTCAGCGTCCGGGGCTATCAGCATCGGATTCTTGCCCCCGAGCTCTGCCGAGAACCCGACGAGCCGCTCGCCGACCGTCCTGCCCAGCAGCTTGCCGGTCTTGGTGGAGCCGGTGAACATGAGGTAGTCGCACTGCGCGGCGATCGCGCCGCCGACCTCCTCGCCGGAGCCGGTGACGATCTGGAAGAGGTCGCGCGGCAGGCCCGCCTGGATGAGCAGGTGGAGCGACATGAGGTTGGAGAACGGGGTCTGCCAGTCCGGCTTTGCCACGACGCCGTTGCCGGCGATGAGGGCGGCCACCGCGTCTGAGACGCCGAGCGCGAGCGGGTAGTTCCACGGGCTGATCTGGCCGACGACGCCTTTGGGCACGCGCTGCTCGGCCGTCTTGGTAATCAGGGGGAACGCGCCCGCCCGGCTCGCCGTGGTGAGCAGGCGCTCCGCAGTGTTGGCGTAGTAGCGGGCGTTGTTCATGACGTCGAGGACTTCGTCGAACGCGGCGGTACGGTCCTTGCCGGTCTCAAGCTGGACGATGTCCGCGAGCAGCTCCCGCTCGCGGTACACCAGGTCGTGGAAGCGCTCGAGCACAGCGACCCGGTCTGCGATGTCGCGCGCGGCCCACTCCCGTTGGGCGGTGCGGGCGCGGCGGAACGCTTCATCGACGTCCGCGGCGGTGCCGGCGCCGACCCAGCCGATGGGCTGGTCGACGAAGGGGGACGTGACATCTTGGCGCTCGCTGGCGTCGAGCGAGCCCGTCGCGCGGTTGGTGGTCAAGTTGAGCAGCATTTCCAGGAAATGTTCCGGGAGCGGCTGTTCCTTCAAACGATGAATTGGCATGAAGTTTGCGCTCACTCCTGGTTAGAACGGGCAGCCGGCTGCGCGGCGGGCGGCGACGGCGTCGGCATCGTCGTCAAGCGTGCTGCGCTGCTTGCGTGCGGACACGGTGATGCCGTCTGCGGCCTTGAGCTCTGCTTCCGGGTCCTCGTCGCCGTTGCCCTGGTATGGGCGGATGTTCTTCGGCTCCTTGTACTCGCCGGAAATCATGCCGTGCTTGATCATCTGGGACCGGCCCGGCTCCATGTAGCGCTTGTCCTCCGGGAGGATGTCAAAGACCTTCTTCACCAGCTTGGCAATGCGGTCGAAGCGCTTTTGATCCTTTGCGGACCAGTCGAGCTCGAGGATGGCGCGCTCCTTGGCGGGGATGGTGCCGTAGGTGAGCCAGATGACGCTGCGCATGATCGGCTTCCAAATGACTTTCCACACCTTCGGGGAGACGCCTTCCGGCGGGGCGATCATCTCGTCGCGGGCGGTGCGCAGAGCGAAGTCGACGGTTTCGTTGCGCTCGAGGACGGTGTCGGCCATCTCGTCCATGTACGCCACGAGGTCGTCGTAGTTGTCGATGACCGGGCGCTCAGACATGCCGTAGTGGTCCCACCAGGTCACGCCCTCGCGCACGATCTGGTCCTTCTCCTCGTGGGTGAAGGGGGTGCCGAAGAGCTCCTGGGCGTAGATGACGCGGTAGACAAACGTCGCGTGCGCCCACCAGAAGGTTTCGGGGTTCATGGAGTGGTAGCGCTCGCCGTTGCGCAGAGTGCCCTTGATGGTGGTGTGGTAGTCGCGGATCTGCTTGCCCAGGTCGCCGTCGTCATAGATGGACATGATGATCTGCGGGGTGGAGCGCTCCAGACGGGCGAACGGCTCGTCGAAGAACTTGGAGTGGTCCAGCAGCGACTGGCCGATGGCCGGGTGCATGTTCTGCATGACGCCGGTGTACCCGCGCAGGAGCTGGATGCGCTGGTCAGAACCCCACTTCCACAGGAGCGAGTCCGGGCCGAGTGGGGAGCGGCGGAGCTCGCGCTTACCGCCCTTGGAGGAGTTGGCGGAAACTGGCGTGGACATCAGTTGCCTCATTTCATGTGCTTGTAGACATCTCGGTTGATATGTGAACGGTAGCACAGCAGCGCGGTTGGCCGGGTGGGGGTCACATCATTTTCCGGCCCTAAGGATTTGGCCGTGTCGAGGCGCCGGCTGAAACGTGGGCGTTCTGCGGGCGTTCTGGGGCTGTGACGGCGAGGATCTGGTGTGGGCACCTACCTTATGTGCGGGTAGTGGTTCGCAGTGCGACCGCGGGGGTGCCCGGTATTTTCCGCTATGGGCGCATGTGGCGGACGTCATGGGATTCGGTTTGGTCTGGGCCACCGCGGTCGTGCTAATGTGTGGCAAATCATACAAGAGCGTGTCGTTTTGATGGATGTCTCAGGCACAACCTCAGCACTCCCCGCAGCACCCGAGGGTGCATTGGTCAAAACGGTTGCACAACGATGAAAGGTTGCCCCCATGGGGAAATTCAACTGGAAGAAGACCGCGGTCGCGTTGACCACCGGGCTCTTGGCGTTCGGGGCCACTGGCGTCGCTGTCGCACAGGGAGGCCTGACCGCAAACCTGGCGCTTTCGGGCACCTTTTTCAAGGTCAGCATGACGCACTTGGATGGCGAGGACTTCTCGCTGTTTGTGGATAGTGAGCCGATGAAGGAGGACGACACCATTCCGGTCGCCCGCCTGAAGTTTGGCCACGCGTACGCTTCCAACCTGTGCCTTTCCGCCACGCTGCCGGATCTCCCGATGGTCGGCGAGGGCACGCTCGCGCTTCGCGCCAACGGCGACAACAGCGTCGAGGTCCGCAACCTCGTCGTGGGTGCCAACGACATTAAGGGCGCACTCCAGCTCACCGACGCAAGCGTGGGCATCGACGCCCAGCAGGTTAACGCGCAGGCCGCGCCTGGAACCTGGGGCCTGCACTCCAACAAAGTCTCGCTCAGTGCCGACGACATCACCACTACGTCCATCGGCGCCGAGTACCTCTCCGCGTCCGGCGTTGGTGTGACCGTGGTGAAGGGGAGTGACAATGCCTGCGGCCTCAAGTAGCGACGAGGAGCACATGCTTATCGACGACCACGACACCGCCACCCACGACACACCGGGCCTGGCACACCGCTTCAACCAGTGGCGGAAGAACCGCCCGTTCATTCCGGGCCTGCTCATGATGATTTCCGGATTCGTCATCGCGGCACCGGCATACATCACGTTTGAGGTCTCCGACATCCTGGTGATGATCTCCACCGTCTCCGGCGTGTCCACCCTGCTCATCGGCGTGCTGATGTTCATGTTCGGCCTCGGGTGCTGGTTGCAGCCCGCCACCGCGGTGTACTTGGGCGTGCTGGCCATCATCGTGTCGGTGATCTCCCTGCCGACCTCGAACCTCGGCGGCTTCGTTGTGGGCGCGCTGTTTGGCATTGTCGGCGGCGCCCTTGCGCTGGGCTGGGAGCCGGGCGAGAAGAGTGCGAAGAAGCGCAAAGGGAAGCACACGAAACGTGCGTCGGCTGCCGACGCACCGGAGCAGCCGGAGGACTTCGATCCGTTCGCCGAGGACGCCTTCGATGAGTCCGAACCCGAGGAATCCGAGACCGAACAGCGCGGGGGAAGCTCGAAGTGGAGTGGAGGTTCCACGCTGAACTCGGTCGTGGCCGTCGCTGCTGCGAACGCGGTCCTCGCACTGCTGCTCGGCGACACTGGGGTCGTGTCTGCACAGGAACCGGCGGCCCCCGCAGCGCCGCAGCTCCCGCAGGTGGAGCTTCCAAAGCTTCCGGCCCCGGAACTCCAGTTGCCGGAGATTCCGCAGTTGCCAGCGCCGTCGGTCCCCGACGTTCCCGGTCTGCAGACGCCGGCGCAGCCCGCACCGGAGAGTTCGGCCCCTGCGGCCCCGGCGGCTCCGGGGGTGGGCGAGGGGGCGTCGATAGGTACGAGCGCAATTCCCTCGGGGCTGGCCCCGGCTGCGGCGCCGAGTATTGTGACTGCGGACAAAGTCACGCTGACCGGTAATGTGCACGCGACGCTCGACTACGTCAACGTGGGAGGACAGCAGCAACGAGCGCTGGTGCTGAGCGGCGATCGGCTGGTTGGGCACAACCTGGGTCTTAAGATTCCCGGCATGGGCGGCGGGAACCTGACCACGGGAAATGTTGATACGACCGTAACGAATGGGCCGGTGAAAGTCGTGGCTACAGGCTTGACTGCGACGCCCGCTGTGCGTGATCTCCCGACCATCCCCGTGACGGTCGATCTCAGCGGTGACATCAACTCGGTCCTCGATCAGCTCGGTGTACCCGATAAGCGCCCCGTTCCCAATGTAGAAGTGCCCGACATGTTGATGAATGAGATCTCGCTGAACAACGTGACCATGCAAATGGTGACGCTCTACGGACAAGGGTTTAGTGCGCCGTCGGTTCGTTTGACAGTTCCGTAGATTGGGCGAGCAGATAGTTCTGACTGGGCTCTGATTTTTCCGCCTGTGCGGAATTTTTGATCACACGGAGTACACGAGGTCGGGAGGACTGGGGTCAGATTTTCCGCGTGTGCGGAGTTTTTGGGGGCCCGAGTTTTCCGTCTGTGCGGAATTCTTCGGGCCCGGCTTTTCCGCTTGTGCGGAATTTTTCGGGCCCAGCTTTTCCGCCTGTGCGGAATTTTTTGGGGCCGGCTTTTCCGCGTGTGCGGATTATTTGAGGCCAAGCTTTCCGCCTGTGCGGAATTCTTGATCGCACGGAGTGCACGAGGACGGGAGGTTTGGGGACGGTTTTCCGCCTGTGCGGAACTTTTTGGAGCCGAGCTTTCCGCCCGTGCGGAATTTCGTCCGTACGTTGAGCCACAACACGGACACACAACGAGAAAGCTCGCCTCCGGGCGCAGTGCATAAAGAAGGCGCCAGGTCTCGGGAAGAAACCTGGCGCACTCTCGTCGCGGTGGCAGCCGTTAGTAGTGGAAGCCGCCCTCGGCTTCGGCTTTCTCGTACGCGCGGGATGCGATCGGTACCATGCGCGCCTTGCGCGGGAGGACTGAGAATACAGCGCGTGTGCCCGTAGAAAGCAGCTTGAGGCGACGGGCATCTTTCTTGGTCCACTCCCAGCCGAGCTTGTCACGAAGCTTGTCGGGGATCATGCCGATAGCCACCCAGAGGAGGAGCTTGGAGGCGAAGGGGGCAACCGGCTTCCACGCCCATCTCGGCACCGACGGGTCCGGTGTGTCGAGCGTCAGACCATTGATGATGCGGGAGCGCTCGATCGTCTCACTGGGGCCGAGCTCGTCGATCATGCGGTCCATGAATTCGACATACTCGTCGTACGTCTTCGGTGCGCTTTCGGGTTCGGCGACACCGTAGAAGCTGTACCAGGTGCGACACTCCTGGAAGAGCTGATCCTTCTCCGCCTTGGTCATATCCGGCATGAAGTTGCCGGCAAGCTGGTACGGCATCGCGGCAAACGTCGCGTGTGCCCAGTAGTAGACCTCCGGGTTCAGCGAGTGGTAACGCGAGCCATCCGGATGGGTGCCCTTAATGTCCTTGTGGAAGTCGCGGATCATTGAGCCAACCTCGGGCCCTTCGTACACTGCGCGGATGATTGGGAATGCGGAGCGAACTAGGCGCGCGACCTCGTTATCAAACACGTTGGATTGCTGGACCAGGGAACGGCTGATGTCCCGGTGCGCGATCTGCAGCACGCCTGCGGCCAGGGCGACGAATGCGGAGCGCCAGTCGCCAAAACGATCCCAAAGGATGGAATCCGGGCCGAGCTCGGGCAGGCCGGGTTGCGGCTCGGCGACGTGGCCCTGAGCCGCTTCCTGCGCTGCGTTGAGCCCCGCGTCGGCAGCGGACTCGTTCTTCGTCGACGGGTGGACGGTAGTCATGGTGTCTCCTTCGGGCTTGATTAGTGTGCCGCTGCGGTGGCTCGGGCGGTTCGGCGGGCGTCGTCGGCATAGTGAGAGGCGCGCTTGAACTGATGGACGGTCGCATCGAACTCGGATAGCTTCGAGCGAATGCCGCGGACGGCGCCGGGTTGCACGAGCCACTTGTCGCGCTTGACGGTCAGCGCACCGGGCCCGCGGATTTCTAGCTGTCGGGCGTAGCGGCGGGCGTAATCGCCGCGCGCTTCGAGCACGGCCAAGGGGTGTCGCTTGAGGCTGGAATCGGTGGGGTAGGGGCCGTCGACAAACAGCGCGTTCGGCAGACCGACAACTTCCACGCCGTGGTGCAGGTAGAGGTCATCGACCGAGATGTTTGGGCGGCCGGGGACTGCGATCCACGGCGATGCCTCGCCGGTGGCGCGGACGAGAATGTCAAAGCGCTCAGTGTGCTCGCCGCCTTGTGCATCGATGAACGTCACCTCCCACTGGCCTTCGCCTTCAT
The DNA here is from genome assembly GCF_003693265.1 of Corynebacterium gottingense. GTDB lineage: Bacteria > Actinomycetota > Actinomycetes > Mycobacteriales > Mycobacteriaceae > Corynebacterium > Corynebacterium gottingense. The sequence goes on along the minus strand of NZ_RDRE01000008.1, from coordinate 85,902 downwards.
CAAACACAGCACCGGTGACCGTGGTGTGCGGGCGGAATTCCGCGCCGCCCGCCTGCACTGCCGCGGCGAGGTGGCGCGCGGCGGCAGCAGCAGAACCGTCCACCTTGGTCACCTTGAGGTACGGCGTGCGGTAGTGGAGACGCTTGGACACAGGTTCCGCATCGGGTGCCGCCAGGTGGCCGCCGATTGCTTCGCGCTTGTCAAAGAGGGTGGTGTCAAAGCCGGAGAATGCGCATTCTGCGGCAGCGGTAGCGCCAGCAGGGCCGGCGCCGATGACGGCCACTGTGGGGCGTCTGTAGGGATCAAACATTGTTGGGTGCCTTTCACAGCTGGCGATGTATGCGCCAACGAGAAGATCGATTCATGGAATTGTTCTAGATCATACAGAACGATACGGGGTAATAGCGCTCTCTCGCAAGAAAAAGTGTGTTGCAGATAACTCAGTCGACCTCCCCTTGCCCGACTACCAACAGTGCACATGCAAAAGCGGGCACCCGATGGAGGGGTGCCCGCGGATGAAGAGGGGTTGCGCCTACTTGGGAAAGTCGAGTACTACGTGCGTCGGGTTCTCAAACATCTGGAACGTGAAGTCGCGCTCGGAGTCCAGGCCCACGTAGAAGAGCGAATCGCCTTCGGTGCCACCAGAGTTGAATGCATCAAGAATGTTGCCCGCCGCCACGCCTAAACTGCCACGACCAACAAACTGGTGCCCTTCGGGTATGTCAACGACTGCCACCCGTCGCAGCAAAACCGGAAGGTACGCATTGCCCTTGACGGGTTCAATGTCTCCGGTGCCTTGCTGGTCCGGGGCATCTTGATAAGTCATAGCTTTCTCGACGACCTCCGGGTTCCCCGAAAACTCAAAGACCAGCCGGTCGAACCCCTCGTGCTCTGCGGCACGAACGTCACGGAGGAGGACCTCGGGCGTGCCCGGGTTCGAGTACCCACTTCCCGAAATGCCTCCGCTGACGGCGTGACCAGCGCTTTGGTCAGCGGCGCGAGCGCTATCTTGTCGCCGGGCCTGCCGGTTGTAGCCACCACACTCGCGCCGGGATCGTGGGTCTTCGCATCCGTGTCCTCCGTTACCTGTGTCGTCGACTGGGCGGTAACGGTCTCTGGGCCGCTGACACCCTCGTTGGCGCAACCGGCGAGCAGGATGGAAACCGCGGCAATGCTCGCAACGGTTCCGCAGGCCGAGCGTGTAGACAGGCGAATGACAGGAAACGATGGCGTAACTGCCAATGTATGCCTCCCGTGGCGCTCCCGCCCCGCTTATCGTGCAATATCGACCACGACGCGCGTCGGGTTCTCAAGCGTGTAGATCTTGTACCCGCGCTGGCCGTCCAGCCCGATAAAGAACTGGGAGTCGGCCTCAAAGATCGAACCCAGGTACACGTCCGCGATGTTGCCCGCCGCGACGCCCTTACTGCCCATCGCCGTGATCGGCGCGTCGGTGCGCATCATATCCCCGGCCGTACCCTGCACATTCACTTCGAGGTGCGCCGCGCCCGGCACCTCCATCACGTTCCCAGAGGCCTGTTGCCGCGGCGTATCGACGTACCCCGCCACGTAGCTTGGCAAGCCCGTCCCCGCGTACTCAAAGACGACGCGGTCAATATCGCCGTGGGAGCCCGCGCGCACATCCTGCAGTTGTAGGTCAGCTGGCTGCGGCTGCGTGACCCGGACTTGCTCCGTGCTGAACTGCCCGCCATCGCTCGCCGCGGACAGCTTCTGCGCCGGAGTCTCAGCCCGAGTTTCAGGCTGCGTCTTAGGCACCGTGCTTACCGACGCCCCCACGTCCCCCTCCGGGCGTTCGCTGGAAGCAACCTCTGCCGCAGACGTCGGAGTGGCTGCGCTCGAGGGGGTGGGAGCCTCATCGGATGACTCCGGCGAGCAGGCGGTCAGCGCGAGAGTACAGGCGAGGGCGGCGCTGGCGACTGCGGCGGCGTGGGAGACATGGGGCGCGTGGTGCTGACGTGACTGTTGCATGGTGCCAGTATATGGGGAAGGGGAGGGTGTGGGCGTCGAGAAGCGAAATGCTACGCGCCCTCGATGAGCTGGATGTAGTGGCCGTTTTGGTCGTCGAACACTGCGGCCTTGACCTCGTCTGTCGGTGGCGACGTCATCCGCGCTGAACTGGGTAAAGGGCAGGCCGTCGCGGTAGAACTCGAGCGCGCGCTGCTGGTCCTGAACACAGCGAGCAAGGACTGAAATACGCATACCCGCCAGTGTGCCCGGGCTTGGCCGCGCGGGCTAGAGTTGCGAGGGAACAATGCAAGCGGAAACGAGGAGGCCAGCATGGCGGACAAGGTGATCAAGGTCGGAGTGCTCGGAGCGAAGGGGCGCGTGGGTACCGCTGTGGTGGCCGGCGTGAACAAGGCCGAGGACCTGGAGCTGGTTGCAGAGGTCGGCAGCGGCGACTCGCTCGAGGTCCTTGCCGAGCGCGGCGCGGAGATCATCGTGGACTTCACCACGCCAGCGTCCGTGATGGATAACCTTGAGTACTGCATCAATCACGGCATCCACTGCGTGGTGGGCACGACCGGCTTTGATGACGCCCGGTACGAGCAGGTGCGCGCTTGGTGCGCCGACAACCCCGGGGTGGGCGTGCTCGTTGCGCCCAACTTTGCAATTTCCGCGGTGCTGACCATGGCGTTCGCTCGCCAGGCGGCCCGGTTCTTCGATTCGGCCGAGGTCGTCGAGCTGCACCACCCGAACAAACTCGACGCGCCCTCCGGCACTGCGCTGAAGACGGCGCAGGGCATTGCTGACGCCCGCCGCGACGCCGGTCTGGGCGCCATGCCGGACGCCACCGAGCAGCAGCTCGATGGTGCCCGCGGCGCCGACGTCGATGGTGTGAAGGTCCACGCGGTGCGCATGCAGGGTATGGTCGCGCACGAGGAAGTCATTTTCGGCACGACCGATCAGTCGCTGACCATCCGCCAGGACTCCTACGGGCGCGAATCCTTCGTGCCTGGCGTGCTTACCGGCGTGCGTGGCGTCGCAGACCGTCCCGGTCTGACCATCGGTCTGGACGACTACCTGGGGCTGTAGCGACATGGCCGTTTCCTCGCACTTGGATGTCCAGCTCATCGCTGCCTCCCAGTTCCGCGCCCCCGAGGGCGTGGCGTGGGAGGCCGATCCCACGGCCACAGACGCGGAATCGCTCGTGGAGTTTGCGGGCCGGGCCTGCTACGAGTCCTTTGACCGTCCCAACCCGCACACGGCGGCGAACGACGCCTACCTGCACCACATCCTGGACGTCGGGCACGACGCGCTGCTCGAACACGCCACCGCGACCCTGTACATCCGCGGACTGTCGCGCGCGGCGGGCAACGAGCTGCTCCGCCACCGGCACTTTTCCTTCTCCCAGCTGTCGCAGCGCTTCGTGCACAGCGACGACAACGAGGTTGTCGTCCCTGACATCATCGCGGACGACGAGGAACTTTCGCGCATGTTCCTGCGCGCGGTGGACGACTCACGCTTTGTATACGACGAGCTGCTGCAGGCCCTGGAAGAAAACATGGCCTCGGAGCCGAACGCGTTGCTGCGCAAGAAGAAGGCCCGCCAAGCCGCGCGCGCGATCCTGCCCAACGCGACCGAAACCAGGTTCGTCGTCACCGGAAACTACCGCGCGTGGCGCGGGTTCATCGCCTCACGGGCGTCCGAGCACGCGGACGTGGAGATCCGCACGCTCGCCGTCGAGTGCCTGGAGCTGCTGCGCGGTCAGGCACCAGTGTTGTTCAGTGACTTTTTGATCAGCGAGCTTGCCGACGGCACGCGGATGGCCACCAGCCCCTACGTGCGGTAGGGACGGGGTTGCAGAGGGGCGTCGATAAGCACTTGCGTTGACGAAGAGGGTAGTCTGTGTGCTCATGGGCACATCTATGAAAGCTAACCTCGGTGCAGAAGTCTTTGGCACCGTCTGCGTTGCAATGGTCACGCCGTTCGATTCCAACGGAGAACTTGACTGTGATGCAGGCCGAAAGTTGGCAGCCCACCTTGTAGATCATGGAATCGACTCGCTTGTCCTCGCAGGCACAACCGGCGAATCCCCGACCACCACGGTGGAGGAGAAGCTGGCCCTGCTCAAGGCGGTCAAGGAAGAGGTGGGTGACTCCGCAACGCTGATTGCGGGAGCCGGCACGAACAACACGAAAACCTCGATCGCGCTGGCGCAGGCCTCGCGCGATGCCGGGGCGGACGCACTGCTGGTAGTCACCCCGTACTACTCCAAGCCCTCCCAAGCAGGCGTAAAGGCCCACTTCACCGCCGTGGCCGAAGCGACCGACCTGCCGATCTGCCTGTACGACATTCCCGGCCGCTCCGGAATCCCCATAGCTGGGGAGACCATTGCTGAGCTGGCTGAACTCGAGACAGTGCAGGCGGTAAAGGACGCGAAAGGCAACTTCTTTGAGGCCGCTCCGCTCATTCAGAGCACGGGCCTGGCCTGGTACTCCGGGGACGACCCGCTCAACCTGCCCTGGCTGTCCGTTGGCGCGACCGGAATGATCTCCGTCGTGGCGCACGCGGCTCCGCAGGCAATGCGTGACATGGTGACAAGCTTCGAGGAAGGCGACCTCGCCCGCGCGCGGGAAATCAACGCCAACACCCTGACCGTGCTTGCTCGACAGCAAGCAGCGCTCGGCGGTGCAACATTTGCAAAGGCAGCCCTGCGACTGCAGGGCATCAACGTAGGGGCGCCGCGCCTGCCGGTGGTTGATGCAACCCCGGCGCAGCTTGAGGCGCTCCGTGAAGATATGGAAAAGGCTGGAGTTCTCTAAGTATGAACGAACCCCGTAATCGCTCCCGCAAGGTGACCCGCAAGGCGGGCCCGCCGGAGCCTGCTGAGCAGCAGCCCGCGTTCAAGGCGCCGTCCCAGCAGACCCCCAACAACGAGTCCCAGGGCGACGGCCACAACGACGCCGACCACGGAAGCGGCAACGGCAAGAACGGCGGTGGTCGCAACGGTGGCCACGCCAAGAACGGCGGCAATGGCAACGGCAACGGCCGTGGCGGCAACGGCCGCGGCAGGCGCCGTCGCGGCCGCGGTGGTGGCGGTGGCGGTGGCCGCCGCAACCCGGTGAAGTCCATGCAGGGCGCGGACCTGACGAAGCGCCTGCCCGCCCCGCCGAAGCCGGCGAAGGACACGCTGCGCATCTACGCGCTTGGCGGCATTTCTGAGATCGGCCGCAACATGACGGTCTTTGAGTACAACGGCAAGTTGCTCATCGTGGACTGTGGCGTGCTCTTCCCCAATTCCGGCGAACCGGGTGTGGACCTTGTCCTGCCGGACTTCGGCCCCATTGAGAACAAGCTGGACAAGGTCGAGGGCCTCGTGGTCACGCACGGGCACGAGGATCACATCGGGGCCATCCCGTGGCTGCTCAAGCTGCGCCCGGACATCCCGATCTACTCCTCGCGATTTACCAACGCGCTCATCGCCGCGAAGACGAAGGAGCACCGCCAGCGCCCGAAGCTGCACGAGGTGAACAAGGACTCCGAGGTGACCCTCGGCCAGTTCCGTCTCCGGTTCTGGCACGTCGGCCACTCCATCCCGGAGTGCCTGGGCGTGTCCATCAAGACCGGCGCCGGCCACGTCGTCATGACCGGCGACGTCAAGGTGGATCAGACCCCGTACGACGGCAAGCCCACCGACATCCCCGCGCTGTCGAGGCTTGGCGACGAAGGCGTGGACCTCTTCCTCTGCGACTCCACCAATGCGACGATCCCGGGTATCTCCGCTTCGGAGGCCGGCATCGAGGACACCCTGACCCGCCTCGTTGCGCAGGCGAAGCAGCGCGTGGTCATCGCGTCCTTCGCGTCCAACGTGTCGCGCGTGCAGATGGCGGTCAACGCCGCCGTGGCGAACAACCGCAAGGTCGCGTTCAACGGCCGCTCCATGCTGCGCAACATGGAGATCGCGGAGAAGATGAGCCTGCTCAAGGCCCCGAAGGGGACCATCATCCCGATCGAAGAGGCCGCCAAGATGGCGCCGCACAAGACGGTGCTCATCACCACCGGCACGCAAGGCGAACCGATGGCTGCGCTGTCGCGCATGTCGCGCCGCGAGCACCGCCAGATCACGGTCCGCGACGGAGACACGATCATCCTGTCCTCCTCTCTGATCCCGGGCAACGAGGAAGCCGTCTTTGCCGTGATCAACAACCTTGCGCAGATCGGCGCAAAGGTGATTACCAACAGCGAGGCGCACGTCCACGCGTCCGGTCACGGCTACGCCGGTGAGCTCCTGCAGCTCTACAATGCGGCGCGGCCGAAGAACGCGATGCCGGTGCACGGCGAGTGGCGCCACATGCGCGCAAACAAGGAGCTCGCGATCTCCACCGGTGTCCGCCCGGAGCACACCGCGCTGGCGCAGAACGGCGTGGTGGTGGACATGCACGCTGGCAAGATCAAGGTGGTCGGCCAGTACCAGGTCGGTCAGCTCTACGTTGACGGCGAGACCATGGGCGACGTCGACCCGGACGTGCTGGCAGACCGCAGCTCGCTCGCATCCGGCGGCGTTGTGTCCATCACCTGCGTGATCGATGACCGCACCGGTCAGCTGCTGGAGGCTCCGCGCGTGTCCACCACCGGTTTCTCCGACGACGACCGCGACTTCAACAAGAAGCTCGTCGAGCGTGTCGAGGGCGTGATGGGCGACCTCGCCGCAGAGGGCGAGAACGACCCGTACCGTATGGTGCAGCAGCTGCGTCGCAAGGTCTCCCGCGCGATTGAGCAGAAGTACAAGCGCGAGCCGGTCATTCTGCCGACGGTCGTGCCGATGGCTGCGGATAACCTGCCGGTTGAGGACGACGACATCGAGCTCACCCGCGAGTCGCTGTAGCCGCAATTCGCTTAGCGACGCCAACCCCCTCGGCCTGCAAGTTCGGACCGAGGGGGTTGCGGCGTTCCTGACAGGTGTGTATAAAAATGGTCTATGATGGACTGCACAAAGACCACCGCCGCAATGATCGCCGCCACAATTCTGCTCGCGCCCGCTGCCCACGCCGATGACGCTGACGTCGACACGGACTGGACCGGCGGACACCCGCTGCCTGAGGGCACTGAGGTGCCGCACGAGCCGGGGTATGGCTCGGCCTGGAGGATGTACGACGTGATCAAGTTCGGGGACCCGAATTTCCGCAACAGCGAGGCCCGGGGAGTGCGCGTCATCGGTGACTTTGATGCGGACCAGCTGCTGTGCTCTATGAACTTCAAAGGTGGTGTGGGTACCTGCTACGTCGACGGCCAGCAGGTGACCGACCTGGGCTGGGCCAAGGGTGGCAAGCTCGTCACCGCTGACGCTAAAGTCGCGCCGTTCGCACCCATCATTCGGGCGTTCTTCAGCCTGGAACACAGTCTCTCCAGTTCTGCGAGTTAAAAGGCGCTAGGGTGGGCACCATGTCTTTAGCTTCTCGTGAACGTGAAAACCTTGGCGCCCTCCTTCTGCAGTTGGGTCCCGACGCCCCGACGCTGCTCGATGGCTGGACCACCCGCGATCTCGCTGCACACCTGTACGTGCGTGAGCACCGCCTCCCGTGGGGGTTTGGCAACTTCTTCTCGCCGCTGGCCAAGGGGCTGGACAAGGAGATGGACAAGGCCAGGAACCGCCCGTACGAGGACAACATCAAGGATTGGCTCGCAGGTCCGAGCAAATTCGCCGCGCCTCTTTTTGCGCCGCTGAACACGGGCGAAAACTTTGTTCACCACGAGGACGTCCGCCGCGCGCAAGGCACCGATGTGCAGCCGAGGGAGCTCAGTGCGGCCGCGCAGGAACGCTTGCTCAAGTCCGCGACGAGCTACGGCAAGGTGACGCTGCGCAAGGCGCCGGTCCCGGTGATCCTCACCCCGGAGCACCTGCCGCCCGTCACGCTTGGCGGTAAGTCTGGGGTGGCGGAGCGGGGTGATCGGGTTGTCCGCGTCTTCGGTGCACCGAGCGAGCTCCTGCTGTGGGTGGTTGGCCGCGTCGCAGTGGCAAAGGTGCGGGTGGAAAACGAGGACCTGCTCGAGGGCCACGAGATGTCCGTCGGATAGTCGGTTTCTTAAGGGGCCAATGGGGGAGTGGCTCCCTCGATGCGGCGAGGTTTTTCCGCGCCACCCCGAGTTGCCTATGGGAAGTATGTGACTCGAGGTATTAGAGTGACAGCCATGTCTGTCAAAAATTCCGCACCACGCTCAACGCGTCCCCGCTCGAGCGGGTCGTCGACGCGGCGCAATGGCCCCGTGTCGCTGACGCACCCGCCGACATCATCAATGGTGGCCGCGGAAACTGCCGACGAGCGCGTCGGCTCGGCCACCAGCGTGGTCGGTCGCTCGATCGGAGCGGCAGCAAGCTCTGCGGCGCGCGGGGTGAGGGGCGTGTTCGGGGGCCTGTCCCGTCGCGTCAGCGGTGGCCGTGATGGTCGCGGTGGCCGCGGTGGCCGGTACGCCACCGACGAAGAACTCGACGACAGCTTTGACCCGTTTGATGATGAAGAGGAGCACGTGCAACAACGCACCCGTACGAGGAGCGCAAAGCGATCCGCCCGCCGCGGCGACGACCATAACGACTACGCCGACCACAACGACTACGACGATTATGACGATCGTGGCGAGCAGGCCGAACTCGGCGACGACGGCAGGGGCCTCCCGCGGCGCGGTCGTGACAGCATAGCCGAGCACGCGGATGCGTGGGGACTACTCCTTATTGGCCTCGCCGCGGTCATCGGTGCATCGGTGTGGTTGGACATCGCCGGTCCGATTGGCGAGCTCATCGCCACAGTAACCCACTGGGTAATCGGTGCTGGCGCGCTCATCCTGCCGGTCCTCCTCGTCGGGATCGCCATCGCGTTGATGCTCAATGTGCGCACGCCGCGGGACGTCCGCAACCGGGTCTCGCTGGGCCTGGGCATTATCGCGGTGGCCATGCTCGGACTCGTCCACGTCTTCGCCGGCACCCCCGCAGATTGGGAGACGCGCCGCATTGCCGGAGGTGTCATCGGCGCATACACCGGCGGCCTTTTGGCCAAAGGCTTCTCCTCGTACGTTGCGATCCCGCTCCTCGCACTCGTGATCGTGTACGGCGCGCTGAAAACCACCGGTATTACCGTGCGCCAGGCGTACGACTACGTCGTCGCGCGCATTTCCGAGCTTTTCGACGCCACCAGAAACCCAAGCGACGACGACGTTGATGATGACGACGCTGACGGCTTGGACGATGATTTGTACGGCCACGTCGAACGCGACCTCGACGACATCGCCGAAGGTCGCGAGCGCCGCTCCAACCGACGGCCCGCGCCGCGACGGGAACGCCCCGCCCGGCCCGACCGCGCCGAGCGGCCCGACCGCGAGGAGGCGCGCCGAGAGCGTCTGCGCCGGACCCGTCCGCGTCGCCGCACGCCGATGGACAACTACCCGACGGACGAGCAGCACTCCGATCCGACTGAGGCGTTCGACCGACAGCGGGTGGACGACTTCGGCGAACCGGTCACGGAGGCCTTCGACGCTCCTGCCGAGCCCGAGGTACACGACGATCCTGCCCCTGCGTCTTCGAAGCGCGGCGCCACCCGCGCACGCAAACACAGTGACGACGGGGAGACCAAGGTCCTGAAGCGCACCGCGGAAGCTGCGGGCGGCGTTGCAGGTGCTGCAGCCGGGGCCGCAGGCGCGGCGAAGGCTGCAGGGGCCGCAGGTTCCACTGCGGCGGCGGGCGCTGCTGCTGGCGCGGGCGCTTCCGCGGCGGGTGCCGCCGCTGAGGCAGCCGGTGACGCAGTGAGCAGCTCCCGCGAAGCCGTGCGCAAGGCGATCGTCGCCCGCTCCGGTGTCGACGCGTCCGCAGTTCCGGCCTCAACCCCGAAGTCCGAGGTGGAGGCAGCAAGCGTCGACCCGGCGCAGCAGCGTGCGCGCAAGATTCAGCGCAACTCGGACTACGCGCTGCCGTCGACAGACTTGCTCATCCAGGGCAGCGCTCCGAAGACGCGGACCGAGGCGAATGACCGCATGATCGAGGCGATTACGGACGTCTTCGAGGAGTTTAAGGTCAACGCCCAGGTCACCGGATTTTCGCGCGGCCCGACGGTGACGCGCTACGAGGTCGAGCTCGGCCCAGGCGTGAAAGTCTCCAAGATCACCAACCTGCAGTCCAACCTGGCGTACGCGGTGGCGACGGACAACGTACGCCTGCTGACCCCGATCCCGGGCAAGTCCGCCGTGGGCATCGAGGTGCCGAACCGCGACCGCGAGATGGTCCGACTGCGCGACGTGCTCGACGCGCCGAAGGTGGCCACCGACGAGGACCCGATGCTTATCGGCCTGGGCAAGGACATCGAGGGCGACTTCATCGCGTCCTCGGTGCAGAAGATGCCGCACCTGCTGGTGGCCGGCTCGACCGGTTCCGGTAAGTCCGCCTTCGTCAACTCGATGCTGGTGTCGCTGCTCACCCGCGCGACCCCGGAGGACGTCCGCCTGATCCTCGTGGATCCCAAGATGGTCGAGCTGACTCCGTACGAGGGCATCCCGCACCTGATCACCCCGATCATTACGCAGCCGAAGAAGGCCGCGGCCGCCCTCCAGTGGTTGGTGGAGGAGATGGAGCAGCGCTACCTGGACATGAAGCAGGCGCGCGTGCGCCACATCAAGGACTTCAACCGGAAGGTCCGCAGCGGCGACATCCAGGCACCGCCCGGCTCGGAGCGCGAGATGCGCCCGTACCCGTTCATCGTGTGCGTGGTCGACGAGCTCGCCGACCTGATGATGACCGCGCCCAAGGAGATCGAGGAGTCGATCGTGCGCATCACGCAGAAGGCGCGTGCAGCCGGCATCCACCTGGTGCTCGCGACGCAGCGCCCCTCCGTGGACGTCGTCACCGGCCTGATCAAGACCAACGTGCCTTCGCGCCTCGCGTTCGCTACCTCCTCGCTGACTGACTCCCGCGTCATCCTGGATCAGGGCGGCGCCGAGAAACTCATCGGTATGGGCGACGGGCTGTTTATCCCGCAGGGTGCCGGCAAGCCGCAGCGCATGCAGGGCGCCTTCGTCACCGACGAGGAAATTCAGGCTGTGGTCGACGCCGCCAAGTCTCAGGACGAGCCCGACTACGTCGAGGGTGTCACCGAGGAGAAGCAGGCAGAGAAGAAGGTCATCGACGACGACATCGGAAAGGACCTCGACGATCTGCTCGAGGCCGTCGAACTCGTGGTGACCTCCCAGCTCGGCTCGACGTCGATGCTGCAGCGCAAGCTGCGCATCGGCTTCGCCAAGGCGGGCCGCCTCATGGACCTCATGGAGTCCCGCGGCGTCGTTGGCCCGTCCGAGGGCTCGAAGGCCCGCGAAGTGTTGGTCAAGCCCGAGGAATTGGAGACCATCATTTGGATGATCAAGGGCGCGGACCCCGCGGAGGCACCCAAGGAGCAGTCGCTTGACGACGACGCGGCGTCGCCAAGCGACGCCCCAGACGCATCGGGCGACGACACCCGCACGGTGGAGGCGACCTACAACCCGACTGGCGGGGCGTTCTAGATGTCGCACCGTAGCTCGAGGAGATTCTCGATCGTCCTGTTTGAGGAATTCGAACTCCTCGACGTGGCTGGGCCGTTGGAGATATTGTCCAAGGTTGAAGGGTGGGACACCGAGCTACTCTCGCCGGATGGGAGACCGGTGGGCGCGTCCCAGGGTGTGCGATTCGAGGTCGATGGCTCCTACGCGCAGAAAAGCGGCGACGTGCTCTTTATCCCCGGAGGGCTCGGGACGCGAACGCTTGCCCGTGACGAGGAATTTCTTCGAAATCTCACCTCGATGGCGAACGGCGCGAGTGTCGTCATGTCGGTGTGTACGGGCTCGGCACTGCTCGCCGCAGCGGGACTCCTTGAGGGATATGCGGCAACCAGCAACAAGCGGGCATTTGCATGGGCCACTGGCTTCGGGTGCGACATCGACTGGCGCAAATCTGCCCGGTGGGTGCATGACCGCGACCGATGGACGTCTTCTGGAGTGTCGGCCGGGACGGATATGGCGGCGGCATTCGTCGCAGCCGAGTGTGGAGTGGATGTGGCGCGCGAGGTTGCTTCCGCTATCGAGCTCCGCCTGAACCTTGACGCTGACGAGGACCCGTTCGCTGTGTAGCCGTGACTCGCGCGGCGCACAGGGTGGTGTATTGTTGGACGAGCTTGGAGGGGAGTACCCCGTAAGCGCCTGGACCGTCAACACGGAAGCGTCGGTAAGCGATTGCCCCGGTCCGGGTCGCCCCGCGCTGGGTGGGGGAGACCTCCGGTCATTTTTGTTCAACTTCTGACCGGAGGATATGTCTATGCATGTGCCCCTGTATATCTGGCTCATCACCTCAGCGGTGATTCTCGGCTTCTTCGTCTTTGACTTCGTCTCGCACGTGCGAAATGCGCACGAGCCCACGATGAAAGAGTCCGGAGGTTGGGCCGCCTTCTACATGACGATGGCCGCAATCTTTGGCGGCATCGTTTGGTGGCTCTGGGACGCCGAGCACGGCGTACAGTTCTTCACGGGCTACATCACCGAGCTTTCACTGTCGGTGGATAACCTGTTCGTGTTCGCCTTGATTATGGGCGCCTTTAAAATCCCTCGGGCGTACCAGCAAAAGGTGCTGCTGATCGGCATTGTCATGGCGCTGGTCTTCCGCCTCCTGTTCATCCTGCTGGGCGCGGTGATCATCGAGGCGTGGTCGGACGTGTTCTACCTGTTCGCAGCCTTCCTGATCTACACGGCGATCAAACTCATCTACGACGAGGCGACAGACCAGCCCGACGAAGACCCGAACGACATGTTCGTGGTGAAAACGCTGCGCAAGGTCATTCCGGTGACCAAGTCGTATCACGGTGACCGACTGGTGTCGAAGACTGAGGCGGGGAAGAAGGCAGTGACCCCACTGTTTGTGGCGCTGCTGTCCATCGGTTTTATCGACGTGATGTTCGCGTTCGACTCCATTCCGGCTATTTTCGGTATCACTCAGGAGTCGTTCCTGGTCTTCACCGCGAACGCCTTCGCGCTGCTGGGCCTGCGTCAGCTGTACTTCTTGCTCAATGGCCTGCTGGACAAGCTCGTGTACCTGCCGTACGGGCTCGCGATCATCCTGGGCTTCATCGGTGCGAAGCTGCTGCTGCATGCACTGCATGAGAACAACTTGCCGTTCATTAACGGGGGCGAGGGCCTGGCCGTACCGGAGGTTGGCACTGTGGCCTCGCTGGTGGTGATTGTGGGCGTACTCGTGGTCACTGCGGTGGCGTCGATCCTTAAGGATCGGGCCGACGTGAAGGCCGGCAAGATGGATCCGAACGAGACGAGCTACCACATCGACTATGACGACCATGGCAACCGCCGCAAGGTGGACAAGTACGGTCACCACATCGAGTGGGTCGATGATCCGGCTACCTCCGGCAAGGGCGATCACACCGCCACGGGTTCGCGGGAGACGGATCACCTGCACGTCGCCCGCGGCGGTAAGAAGTAGGGACGAGGGGCGTCCCGGCCGAAACGCCGGCTTACTTCCCGGCGAAGATATTGCTCACCGGGTTCCACTCGTGGACCTCGCGGGACGCGAGCGCGGACTTCTCGGTGTAGGGGTCCGCGTCCATGATTTCCTCGGCGTCCGCGACCGTGGCGGTGTCCGGCAGCTGCAGGATGATGAGTGCCTGCTCGCCGCCCGCGTACGGGCCGGAGCCGACGATCCGTCCCAGCGACAGCTGGCTGGCGATGAATTCGCGGTGGGCGGGGCGGATGGCGTCGACAAGCGCCGTGTCCTCGCCGTAGATATAGGTAAACGCAAAATACTTCATGGGTGGCAGTCTAGGCCACAGCGAATGGATAGGTAGGCTGGTTTTTGTGAAGACTCAGTCCAATTGGAATCTGCCCAACGCTCTGACGTTGCTGCGAATTCTGTTTATCCCCGTGTTTGCGTGGCTTGTGCTCACGCAGCACTGGTGGTGGGCCTTTGGCCTGTTCGTGGCCCTCATGATCACGGACAAGCTCGACGGTGACATCGCCCGCGCGCGCAATATTGTCACCGACTTTGGCAAGATCGCGGACCCGATCGCGGACAAAGCACTGATGATTACCGCGCTGGTGACGCTCAACATCGCGAGCTCCTTGCCCGTCTGGATCACGGTGGTCATCATCGGCCGCGAGCTGGGTATTACAGTCTGGCGGATGTGGATGCTGCGCCAGGGCCACGTCGTTCCAGCTTCCAAGGGCGGCAAGCTTAAGACGGTGCTGCAGACCGTCGGCGTAGGGATGTACCTGTGCCCACTGCCTGGCTGGATGGACCTCCCGACGCTCACGGTCATGCTCATTGCCGTCCTGGTCACCGTGGTCACGGGCGTGCAGTACCTCGTGGACGCGCGAAAGGCCAACAATGGAGCGTGAGCTCGTCGCATTGCTTATCGACGCCCCCGCCACCCTCGCCTTCTGCGAATCCCTCACCGCAGGCCTCGCGGCCGCGACCGTGGCGCAGGTGCCGGGCGCTTCCGCAGTGCTGCGGGGCGGCCTGGTCACCTACGCGACGGACCTGAAGGAGTCGCTGGCCGGCGTACCGCACGCGGTGCTGGAAGCGAACGGCCCCGTCAGCCCCGTCACGGCGCGTGCCATGGCCGAAGGCGCGCGCCGAGTCTGTGGTTCGGACTACGGCGTCGCGCTGACTGGCGTTGCCGGACCCGACCCGCAGGACGGGCACCCGGTTGGCGAGGTGTGGGTCGGCATCGCGGGTCCGCGACGGAGCTTCGCCCTGGCCGCGGGTGGCACCGAGCCGCTGCGCGGTTCACGCCAGGAAATCCGCGAGGCGGCGGTGGGCGCGGCGCTGTCGGCCCTGTACAACGAAGTCCGGGAACAAACAGAAGGGGAGGACCGTTAGAACTCGTGATGGCAACTACAACTCTCGTACATGAATCACCGATGATCCGCCCCGCCGCGCTCGAGGGCGCGGCGGGGCGCCCCCTCGCCCCGGAGGTGCAGGAGCGCGAGCCGCTGCTGCGCGAGGCCCTCGGCATGTCGCTGCGCGCCTACCGCGCCGATAAGGGCGTGACGCTGCGCGAGCTGGCAAAGCAGGCGCGTGTGTCCTCTGGCTACCTCTCGGAGCTGGAGCGCGGCCGCAAGGAGGTCTCTTCTGAGCTGCTCGCGGCCATCTGCACCGCGCTGGACACGTCGGTGGCGGAGCTGCTGATGGAGGTCGTGGCGAACATGTCGCTGCACTCCATTCAGGAGGAATTGGCAACAACTTCACCGGCCGCAGCGGAAGCATAACTCGGCCCAGCACACTAGAGTGTTGGATTATTAGTGTGACTGACAGGTAACGAAAGGTTCTTGAAGTATTATGGCTAACCCGTTTGCGAAGTTCTGGAACTACCTCATGGCGCTCTTTGACAACAAGATCGAGGAGAACGCTGATCCGAAGGTGCAGATCGAGCAGGCCATCGGTGAGGCACAGCGCCAGCACCAGGCGCTGTCGCAGCAGGCTGCGGCGGTGATTGGTAACCAGCGCCAGATCGAGATGCAGCTGAACCGCCGCCTGGAAGAGGTGGAGAAGCTGCAGGCGAACACCAAGCAGGCACTGCAGCTGGCGGACAAGGCCCGCGAGGGTGGAGACGCCCAGAAGGCCCAGGAGTACGAGAATGCGGCCGAGGCCTTCGCCGCGCAGCTGGTCACCGCGGAGCAGAGCATCGAGGAAACGAAGCAGCTGCACGACCAGGCGCTGCAGCAGGCCACCCAGGCCAAGCAGGCGGTTGAGCGCAACGCTGCGCACCTGCAGCAGCAGGTGGCAGAGCGCTCCAAGCTGCTCAGCCAGCTGGAGCAGGCGAAGATGCAGGAGAAGGTCTCGGAGACCATGCAGTCCATGAACTCCATCACCGCCTCCGGCCCGAACCTGGATCAAGTGCGCGACAAGATCGAGCGCCGCTATGCAAAGGCACTCGGCTCCGCCGAGCTGGCAGAGAACTCCGTGCAGGGCCGTATGGCCGAGGTCGAGCGCGCCGGCATCCAGATGGCGGGTCACGGCCGCCTCGAGCAGATCCGCGCGGAGATGTCCGGCGAACTGTCTTCCGGCTCCAAGCCTGCCATCGAGCAGAACGCGCAGGGTGGGGTCGGCAACGCGCAGGGCGCAGCAGGCAACGGCGCGAACGTCAGCGACGACGCTGTCGCGCAGCGCATGCGTGAGCTTCGCGGCGAGAACTAAGGAGGGCGCCGGCGCGAGAGCGTGGCGCAAACGTCCCCATTGATGGCCCGCGGCGCGGTTAATCTACCGCGCCGCGGGCCATCAGTGCTTCTCCGATCATGCGCGCTCGCAGGACGGCGCGAATCACCAGAGGAATGCCAAACGCGGTAACGGAGAGCCCGAGCCCACGCGCCTTGCGCGCTTCCAGGACCTCATTGGCTGTAGCCAGCATGAGCGGGACGAGCCTGATCGTCAACGCGATGGCGAGGCTGATTGTGTTTACGGGGACTCCGAAGCGCTGGAGTGGCGCAAGGTTGCGATCAAGCGCATCTAAGAGCGCCTCTACCGTGGTGGTGAGCGTGAGTAGGTTCGCTGCGGCGATTGTGGCCAAGAGCCCGAAGAACGTGGCGGCAGCTGAGGCGAGACCGTTCTGCCACCAGAGAAACGCGGAGAGGAACGCCAACAGGGGGAGCACTGGCAGCGCCTGCTCCGCTGCAATGCGCGGCGGGATGGCCGCCACGGCGTAGAGGGTGACCACAAGCCCGAGCGCGGCGAGTGCGTGCCACGGGCGCGTGGGGAGCAATGTGACGGCGATGATGAAGACCAGCAGTGCGACGAACTTCGCCGTCGGATGCGCGCGGTGCAGCACCGAGTCGCCGGGGACGAAGACGCCGAGGGGGAGCGTACGGATCACGATGTCTGCTCCATGAGCTCGGTGTAGAAAGCGATCGCGTCGTCGGGGTTCCCGTTGTACGCCAGCTCGCCGTCATTGATGCAGATGACTCGGTCGAAGCCGCGCAGCATGTCCAGGTCGTGGGTGACGACGATCAGCTGCTGGTCCAGCGCATCGAGCTCCCTGATGATGCGGCGCCGGTTCCGCAGGTCCAGGAGGGTCGTTGGCTCGTCGGCGATGATCGTCTCCGGGCGGATTACCAAGACCGATGCCAGTGCGAGAAGCTGCTTTTCGCCGCCGGAGAGTGTGTGCGGGGACGCCTCAGCCTTGTCGCTCAGGCCGAATCGCTTGAGTGCTGCGTCGACGCGGTCGCGCACTTCCTGCCGGGGAAGTTTGAAGCGGCGAAGGGAAAATGCGACGTCGTCGCGCACACGAGGCATGACGATCTGCGACTCCGCGTCGGAGAACACAAAGCCGACGCGTTTGCGAATGGCTTTGCCGTCGGTGGAGGGCGACATGGCGTCGAAAAGCACCTGCCCCTCGGACGGCGTGATAAGGCCGTTGATGAGGCGGACGGTAGTGGATTTGCCGGATCCGTTGGAGCCAATGATGCCGATGCGGCGTTCCGTGAGCGTGAGGTTGAGGGGCGCGAGCACTGTGCGGCCGTCGTAGGAGACGGCGGCGCCGCGGAATTCGATGGTGGGCATTAGCGGCGGCGCATGTCGGGGAAGGCGGCGTGGACGGCGAGCGCGATGATGACCATGACGGCGATCTTCGCGGCGTCGGCGGGCAGGAAGGGGACCTGGGCGAGCCATGCGGCACCGAAGGAAAGGTCGGCGCGGAGCATGAGTCCGAAGACGCCGAAAAGGTACTGCAGGGCGAGCCCGAGGGTGCCGGCGACGAGGAAGAGGATGACTCGTCCGGCTTTGGACGAGCGGAGCGCGGAGTAGGCGATCGACCCGGCGACGGCCGCGGAGATGATGTAGCCGACGAGGTAGCCTGCGGTGGGGGATCCGAGCGCGTAGAGGGTGGTGCGACCTCCCGCGAGGACCGGGAACGCGAGCCCGATGAGCAGGATGAGGACGACGGAGGCGGTGCCGCGGCGAGCGCCGAGGACCAGGCCGGTGAGGATTGCGGCGGCGTTTTGCAAGACGATTGGCACGCCTGCGGTGCCGACGGGGATGGAGACAAAACCGAGGATCCAGAAGATGGCCGCGAAGACGGCGATGTAGGCAATGTCGACGGCGGTGATACCGGGCTTGGACCCCGCAGTGGCTGCCGGGGTGGTGTGTGTACTCATGGGTGAAACCTTAGTGAACGCTGTTCAACTCGTGCGATGCGGGGAGGGAGCGGTGCGCGTGTAGGTTAGACGGCATGCGTTTGACGGAATTTCGGCAGTTGGTGGAAGACGAATTCGGCTCGGATCGCGCCGGTTGGATTATCCAGTCCCAGGTGCTTTCCGTGGAGGGCGAAACGGCTGCAGAGATGATCGAAAGCGGGGTCGATCCGAAGGTGGCGTGGGAGCGACTGTGTGACTCCTTTGACGTGCCGCAGGAGCGCCGCCTGGGTGTAGACCGGCCTGGGAAGTAGCGCGCGGCCCTTTGTCTGCGGCGCGCTGTGTAGGGGTGGACCCACTTGTGTGTCGCGACGTGTACTCGAACACCTATGCGTGTATAGTCGTTGCGTGTCCGTGCCCTGCCGTAGAGTGCCAATCAGCGCCACAGGAGAAAAAGATTGGTGGCAGAGGGAACCGCACCCCTATGGTCGTGCGTCTAATAGATAAAGGGCGGCCACGGTGCCGCGTGCGAACCTACGAAAGACATAAAGGAGAACAACATGGCTGCGAAGAAGAAGGCTGCCGCGAATAGCGGCAACGAACGTCAAAACGCGCTCGATGCGGCGATGGCTCGGATTGAGAAGGACTTTGGCAAGGGCGCGATTATGCGTCTTGGAGACGATAACCGTCCGCCAATCCAGTCCATTTCTTCGGGCAATACTGCGATTGACGTCGCCCTCGGCATCGGAGGCTGGCCCCGCGGCCGTGTCGTAGAGATCTACGGGCCGGAATCCTCCGGTAAGACGACAGTGGCGCTGCACGCAATCGCGTCCGCCCAGCGCGCCGGCGGTATTGCCGCGTTCATTGACGCGGAGCACGCGCTCGACCCGGAGTACGCGCGCAAGCTCGGCGTGGACACCGATAACCTGCTGGTGTCCCAACCGGATACCGGTGAGCAGGCCCTGGAGATTGCGGACATGCTGGTGCGCTCCGGCGCCATCGACATCATCGTGATTGACTCCGTCGCGGCGCTGACGCCGAAGGCGGAAATCGAGGGCGAGATGGGCGACTCCCACGTCGGCCTCCAGGCCCGCCTGATGTCGCAGGCGCTGCGCAAGATGACCGGTGCGCTATACAACTCCGGCACCACCGCGATCTTTATCAACCAGCTGCGTGAGAAGATCGGTGTGATGTTCGGCTCGCCGGAGACTACCACCGGCGGTAAGGCGCTGAAGTTCTACGCCTCCGTGCGTTGTGACGTGCGTCGAATCCAGACCCTGAAGGACGGCCAGGATTCCATTGGTAACCGCACCAAGATGAAGATTGTGAAGAACAAGGTCTCGCCGCCGTTCAAGATCGCCGAGTTCGACATCATGTACGGCGAGGGCATCTCCCGCGAGTCCTCCATCATTGACCTCGGCGTGGACAACGGCATCGTCAAGAAGTCCGGCTCCTGGTTTACCTATGAGGGCGACCAGCTCGGCCAGGGCAAGGAGAAGGCCCGCAACTTCCTCAAGGACAACCCGGACCTGGCCAACGAGATCGAGGACAAGATCTTCCAGGCCCTCGGCGTCGGCGCGTACGCCAAGTCCAACAACAGCGAGGGCGATGAGCTTAGCGACGATCCAGTGGACATGGTCCCCAACGTCGACTTCGACGACGACGAAGTCGGCGACGGCGCCCCGGCCGGTGCGTCCGCCGCTGACGCGAAGTAGTGGCGGGCCCACGCGATCGGGGGCCGGCCCAGCCTGACCCGGAAAAACTTGAGCAGCTCAAGGAGGCCGTCGAGGCCTACGAACGCGGCGAGGGGAGCAACCAGCTCTTCGACCGCACTCGGGAGGAGGCCCTGGCCCCAGTGCGAAAGCGGGCGCTGGGGCTGCTCGACCAGCGGGCGCGCTCCCGCGACGAGCTGCGCTCCCGCCTCCTGCGCGCGGAGTTCGAGCCACAGCTCGTTGAGGACGTTCTTGATGAATTCGAGGGGTCCGGGCTGCTCAACGACGCGGCGTTCGCCCACGAGTGGGTGCGGCAGCGCGCGAAACGGCGCGGGAAGTCATCGCGGTTTCTGGACCGGGAGCTGCAGCAAAAGGGCGTGGCTCAGGCCGATCGGGCCGAGGCCCTAGCGCAGCTCAGTGAAGCAGACGAGGAGGCCACCGCGCGGGCGGTGGCAGAGAAGAAGGCCCGCCAGGTGAGGCACCGCCCCGACGGGCGGGCCGAGTACGACAAGGTGTTGCGACGCATCGTCGGCGCGATGGCGCGCCGCGGCTTCCCCGAGGGGATGGCGCTGCGCCTGGGCCGCGAGGTGCTTGAGCAGCGCCTCGCGGAGCTCGAGGGGGAGTGAGTGACGCGGGGCGTGGCGTCGAGAGGCGATGCCCCACGCTTACTCGTCAGGGTTGGCAACCTTGGTGTAGTTCGGGTTGTGCCAGTCCACGTTGACGTTGTCTTTGGTTTCCAGGCCCTGGCTGTGCTGCTCGGGAACCTTGGCAAAGGGGTTGCGGCGCGCGCGACCTGCGCGAAGCTGGTGCTCAACGCGTGACGCCAAGCGGGTGAGCAGGAAGTTGATGGCGATCATGATGATGGCCACGACGATGAGCGCAGGGATGTAGTTCTTGTTCGCGGACGCGACCTGAGTGCCCGAACGGACAACTTCGATGTAGCCGATCTGGTAGCCCAGTGCCGAGTCCTTCAGCGCAATGACCATCTGAGAGATGAGCGCCGGCAGCATTGCGGCGACGGACTGGGGGAGCAGGATCTGCCACATGGTCTGCCAGTGCGACATGCCCAAGGCCTGCGCTGCCTCCGACTGCCCGCGCGGGAGCGACTTGATGCCGGCGCGAAGGATCTCGGCGATGACGGCGCCGTTGTAGAGCGTCAGCGCGATGACGACGGCCCAGAACGCGAGCCCTTTCGGAGGAACGATCTTGAATACCGCGAAGAGCTGGTACAGGAAGATCATGAGCATGAGCACTGGGATGGCGCGGAAGAACTCAATGATTACGCCGCACAACCAGCGCACCACCTTGGTTTGGGCGAGTCGGCCGAGGCCGAAGATCACGCCGAAGACGATGGCGAAGACGATGGAGAGCGCAGCTGCTTTCAGTGTGCCGAGGAGTCCAGGCAAGATGTAGGTGGTCCAGGTGTTGGCCTGGACAAAGGAGGTCCACTTTGCGGCCTCGAGCTGGCCGTTGCTGGCGAGCGTGCTCATCACCCACCACGCGGCCGCAGCGAGGACGGCGATGGTGACAGCGGTGTAGATGTAGTTGCGTTTGACGGCGTTGGGGCCAGGGGCGTCGTAAAGAACTGTTGCGCGTACGGACATTAGCGCTTCACCGCCAATCGGTCAGAAAGCCAGCCCAGGGCGAGGCCCATCGGCAGGGTGAGGATGAGGAACCCGGCGGCGAAGACGCCGAAGACGACGAAGAGCTCGTTGGCGTGGAACTCGATCGTGGACTTCATCAGCAGCGATGCCTCGGCGACACCGATGACTGACGCGATGGTCGTATTCTTGGTCAGCGCGATCAGCGTGTTGCCCAGTGGCACGATCGCCGCGCGGACGGCCTGCGGGAAAATAATGAGCGAGAATATTTGCCCGAAGCTCAAGCCCAATGAGCGGGCAGCTTCGGCCTGGCCGAAGTGGACGGTGTTGATGCCGCTTCGGAGCGACTCGGCGACGAAACAGCTGGTGTACAGGATGAAGCCGAGCACCGCCAGGCGGAAGTTCTGGTCCGCGATGAACGTCGAGGAGTCCCTGCTGGCCAGTTCAAGCCCGAGGTTTTGGTACAGACCGAACGAGCAGAAGAGCACAACCAGGGTGAGTGGGGTGTTTCGCACCGTTTCGATGTAGGTGGTGGCGAGCCCGCGCAACACACCGACCGGCGAGACGCGCATTGCCGTCAGCAGCGTGCCTAAGAGCATCGCGCCGATGGCCGAATAGACGGTGAGCCGGATTGTGGTGAAAAATGCGGGCCAAAGCTTTGGCAGCAGGTCGGCCCATAGGGCGTCCATAGTTGACTCCTCGGTGCAGTGCGGTGAGTAGATTGGGGGCTGGCGCGGGGCGCGCGGGCGCGTGGGGAGCGCCTACTGCTCCAGGAATGACAGGTCGCCCGGCTTGTCCTGCTCGACGCCTACGCCGCCCTCGAGGTTTTCGTTGACGAACGTGTCAAAGGAGCCGTCCTCGTACATTGCCTTGAGCGCGGTATTGATGGCGTCGACGGTTTCGGTGTCGTCCTTGGTCACGCCGATGCCGTAGTGCTCGTTGGTAAACGGCTCGCCGTCCTTTTCCAGCTCCACGACCTTGAAGTCGCCCGGGGACTGGGCCGCGTAGCCGCCCAAAATAGTGTTGTCTGTGGTCAGCGCGTCGACGTTGCCGTTGCGCAGCGCCTCGACGCACGAGGAGTAGGTGTCGTACTCCTGGAGCTGCACTCCGGGGAGCGCGTCCTTGACCTTCTGCGCCGGGGTGGAGCCGGTGACGGAGCACAGGATGCGGCCGTCTAGGTCATCCAGGCCGTTGATGTCATTACCCTCACTGCGCACGAGCAGGCCCTGGTGGGTGAGCAGGTAGGGGCCGCCGAAGCTCACGGCCTCTGCGCGAGAAGAGTTAATGGAGTAGGTTGCGCCGATGGCGGCGACCTCGCCGTTTTGGATCAGGGTTTCGCGCTGCGCTGATGGGGTTTCGCGCCAGGTGATTTCAGGGTGCTCCCAGCCGTTCGCATCGGCGATGGAATTGACCACGTAGGTCATGATTTCCACGTCCAGGCCGGTCATGGAGCCGTCTGCTTCGCGCAGGCCGAGGCCCGGCTGGTCATACTTGGTGCCCAGGGTGACGTTGCCCGCCTCAATTTGGGCGAGTAGGCCGTCGCCGCTCTCGCTCGAGGTGCCGCCGCACGCGACGAGCATGGTGGCGGTGAGCGCTGCGATGGACGTGGTTGCCAGGGCGCGGAAGATGCGGTTCATAAGTGGTCTCCTTTGGGATTGGGATGAGGGGAAGGGAAGGGCGTAGGGGGTTAATGCGGAAGGATTTTGGCCAGGAAGTCCTTGGCACGATCCGACTGCGGGTTGGTAAAGAAGGATTCTGGGTCGGAGTCCTCCACAATCTCGCCGTCAGCCATGAAGAGGATCCGGTCCGCCACTTTGCGGGCGAAGCCCATTTCGTGTGTGACTACGACCATGGTCATGCCGGATGCGGCGAGTTCGCTCATGACGTCCAGGACTTCTCCCACCATCTCGGGGTCGAGGGCGGACGTGGGTTCGTCGAAAAGCATGACCTTCGGGTCCATGGCCAGGGCACGCGCGATAGCGACGCGCTGCTGCTGACCGCCGGAAAGCTGCGCCGGGTACTTGCCTGACTGGTTGCCAATGCCAACCCGGTCGAGCAGCTCGTTCGCGCGGTTGACTGCGTCCGATTTGCTGTGCTTGCGCACCTTGATGGGGCCGAGCGTGACGTTGTCACGGATGGTCAGGTGCGGGAACAGGTTGAACTGTTGGAACACCATGCCCACGTCGGCGCGCAGCTTGGCAAGGTCTTTCCCTTCCTCAGGAAGGAGCTTGCCGTCGATGTGGATCGAGCCTTCCTCGATGGTTTCGAGGCGGTTGATCGTGCGACACAGGGTTGACTTGCCGGACCCGGATGGGCCAAGCACAACGACAACCTCGCCTCTGGGAACGGTGAGATTGATGTCAGTCAGGGCGTGGAAGTCACCGAAATACTTCTGCACGCCCTCCATGAGAATCATGGGTTCAGTAGCCTGTGTCATGCATATAACATTTAGCTGATCCAAGTGATCTGTGACATGCTTTTGTGAAACTTTGTGTAAACCTCCCCCAAACTGTGGGTAACTCGAGCGGCGTGGGCGGCGGAATTCCCGGTTATGCTGCGGGCGTTGGCGGCGATACACTGTGCAACCGTGACGCAGCAACAGAATCTTCAGGGGCAAGAAGTGACCAGCGGTGGAGCCGGTCGCACCTACGAGGTGCGCACCTTCGGCTGCCAGATGAATGTGCATGACTCGGAGCGGCTTTCCGGCATGCTTGAACGCGCCGGGTACGTCGCCGCGGAGCAGGAGACCGAAGCCGACCTCGTGGTCTTCAACACGTGCGCGGTGCGCGAAAACGCGGACAAGCGCCTCTACGGCACGCTCGGCCAGTTGAAGAAGACCAAGGAAGCGCACCCCGGCATGCAGATCGCTGTCGGTGGCTGCCTGGCGCAAAAGGATCGGGACACGGTCCTGGAAAAGGCCCCCTGGGTCGATGCCGTGTTTGGCACCCACAACCTGTCGGCGCTGCCCGCGCTGCTGGACCGCGCTCGTGTGGAAGACGAGGCGCAGGTGGAGATCGTCGAGTCCCTCGAGGTCTTCCCGTCGGTACTGCCGGCGAAGCGCGAGTCCTCGTACGCGGGCTGGGTGTCCGTGTCCGTCGGCTGCAACAACACGTGCACCTTCTGTATCGTGCCGAGCCTGCGCGGCAAGGAAGCGGACCGCCGACCCGGCGACATCCTGGCAGAGGTCCAGGCGCTGGTGGACCAGGGGGTGTCCGAAATTACGCTCCTGGGCCAGAACGTGAATGCGTACGGCGTGAACTTTGTTGATGAGGACCTGGAGCGCGACCGTTCCGCGTTTTCCAAGCTCCTGCGCGCCTGCGGCGACATTGAGGGGCTCGAGCGCGTGCGCTTCACCTCTCCGCACCCAGCCGAGTTCACCTCTGATGTCATCGACGCGATGGCGGAGACGTCGAACGTGTGCCCGCAGCTGCACATGCCTCTGCAGTCCGGCTCGGACAAGGTGCTCAAGGACATGCGCCGCTCCTACCGCACCAAGAAGTTCCTCGGAATTCTCGACGAGGTGCGTGAAAAGCTCCCGCACGCGGCGATCACCACCGACATCATCGTCGGCTTCCCCGGCGAGACCGAAGAGGACTTCCAAGGCACCCTCGACGTGGTGGAGCAGGCGCGCTTCAGCTCGGCGTTTACCTTCCAGTACTCGCCGCGCCCCGGGACCCCGGCCGCCGAGATGGAGGACCAGGTGCCGAAGGAGGTCGTGCAGGACAGGTTCGAGCGCCTCGTCGCCCTGCAGGAGCGTATTAGCGAGGAGGAGAACGCGAAGCTGGTGGGCACCGACCAGGAGCTGCTCGTCCAGGCCGACGGGGGCCGCAAGAACGACCGGACCCACCGCATGTCCGGCCGTGCCCGTGACGGCCGACTCGTGCACTTCACACCCGAGGGCAACATCGACGGCGAGATCCGCCCGGGAGACATCGTCCACGTGACCGTGACTGACTCCAAGCCCCACTTCCTCATCGCGGATTCGGGTGTGCGCTCGCACCGCCGCACCAAGGCGGGCGATAACTCGGCCGCAGGTGAGGTGCCCACCACGGCGCCGGTCGGGGTGGGCTTGCCGACGATCGGCCGCCCCGCCACTAACGCGGACCCCGCAACCGGCACCGCCGCAGCGGGCGGCGCGTGCGGCTGCAACTAGACTCACTGCCCGAACCACTTCCACGCACACTCATTGGAGGCCACCATGGCGCAGGCACCACACCCGGAGGACAATCGGCTCGCGGAGCAGAGCGCGGCCGCCCACACCTACAAGGGCGGCGATGCCAAGCAGGCCGCGCGCGCCGAGAAGGCGGCTGGCGCGACCATCCCGGTCAACGCGGGGTTCTGGGTGCTTGCCGGCTGCGTCGTGGTGTACCTCATTGCACTCTTCCTCCCGTTTGCGGGCGGGGTGAGCGGCTGGCAGTTCGTGGGGGTTACGGAGGCGTCGGCAAGCGTTCAGGCGAAGCTCACGGAGACCGTGTTCCTGTGGCTGTCGCTGGCCGGGCTGGGCGTGCTCACGACGGTGGCGCTGGCCACCCGCCGCTTCGTCTTCGCCGCGCCCGCGTGGATGCTCACGACGGTCGCACTGTTTGCGTCTGTGCTCGCGCTGTGGCTTCGCCGCACAAGCGATGCGTTTGACCAGGGATTTCACCACGGCCCGGGCAGCTACCTGGCCATCCTCGCGGTTGCAGTGGCCACGTTCGCCTTCATCCCGGTGATCACCCGCCGCGACGCAGCCCAGCGGGCGGCCGGTGAGCGCCGCGCGCTGCTCGACGACACCGACGACGTGGCCAAGGCCCAGCAGGAAGCCACCCGCCAGGCCCAGGGATACAGCGAGAACCCGCTGCTTATCGACGATCGCCGCGCCCGGGCCGCCGAACGCCACCGCAAACACCCCACGGACTAGGTGCACTGACCGGGGCCGACCCGCGCGGAGCGGAGAATCGGTATGGTGGGGAGCCGGACTTTACCTGTTCCACGCACGGAAGGACTTGTGTATGCGTTGGGTTGTTTCGATCGGCGGCGCCGTCGCCGGTGCCCTCTTCTTCGGGTGGCTGTTGCAGATGCTGGGCATCACCGGCATCCTCTACACCATTCTGGTGCTGGTCGGCTCGGCGGCAACGTCGTCCGCCGCGAACGCACTCTACCGGCCGCGCAGCTAATCCGTCTCCTCGAGCTTTTGCCACGCTGTCGTGGCGGAGGCAGACTCGGCGGAGAGCGCCCTCATGATGGATTCCGCAGCTGCGGAACCGTCGGGGTACGAGCAGTAGGCGGTCTCCAGGCCCTCCCACACATCCCGCGCGTGCTCGAGCGTGGCGCGAATGAGCCCCGCGCCGAGGCCGCGACCGCGATGCTCGGGCAGCACGTAGACGAGCCCAAGCTCGCAGACCTTCGGGTCATCCGAAAGGTAGCGGACAACCTCGCACAGACCAGCGATCTCGCCCGCGGCACGAACGATCCCAGTGAGCTGTACACCGCCGCGGTCGGTCAGCCTGGCACCCGCGTCAGTGATGCGCTGGAGGTCCCACTCGATGGTGTCCAGGCGCAGGTCGCCGCGCGGGTAGTCGCGTGAGGCCGCGGTAAGCAACCGGCCGAATTGTTCCGCCTCGCCCGGTGCGCCGGTGCGGTTCGTGCGGAACCCGGGGCCTTCCACGACATGGATGTCACCGGCGGGAGTGGGGAGTGCCGAGATGTGCTCGACCGGGAACGTCGCCTGATCCTCGCGGAACGCGGGCGCGTAGCCGAATTCCTCGGCGGCCGGTGGGGTAAATTCGCCCGGCGCATGGGTTACCCAGATGTGTCTGGTGGGGCGCTCGAGTTGGGTCGACAGGGCGTCGACAAGCGAGAGTGCGGCACGCCATGGTTCGTCCGGGATGGGTTCTCCTGGCAGGGGTGCGATCGCGGCGTCAAGGGTGATGTTTGCCTCGATGACGGTGAGGTCCTCGAGGAGCGGCAGGGAGACGAAGACCCACGCCTGGACGTGCTCGAGGTCGGCTGCGAACAACTCGGGGTATCCGAGGTCGGTGACGGGGCGCGGTGCACGCGCATCTGTGAGCGCGAAGAGGTACGCAGCGGACTCAGCGGACGGCTCGAGGCGTTTCGCAATGTGCGAGGCGGTGACGCCGGAGGTGGCCATGCCGGTGATGTCCTGGATGGCTAGGGTGGCGGAAAAGGCGTACGCCCCGACAATGGCGGCCGCCGCGTCGTGTGCCGCGTCGTCTGCGGCAGCGTGCGGAGTGTGGGCGTCGCGGCGGGGCGCGAAGAGTTGCGGGGCGAGCACTAGTTGTCCTAGTTGTCGCTGACCGCCTTGGACGCCACGTTGGCGAACTCCTGCCATTGGGCGGCCTGCTCGCGCAGTTCCGCGGCCTTTTTCGCGTTGCCCTGTTGCTCTGCAGCCTCAGCCTGCTTGGTCAGGTCATCTGCCTTGACCTGGAACTGGTTAGCCTTGGCCTGTGCTGCCGGGTCGGTCTTGCGCCAGCGGGATTCCTCTGCATCTGCGACGCGGCGCTCGAGCGCGCTGATCTTGTCCTCGTACTCGCGGACCTTTCCGCGGGGGACGTAGCCAATCTCATCCCACTTGTCCTGCAGCTCGCGCAGCTTCGCCTTTGCGCCGCCGAGGCCCTTCGACGGGTCAATGAGCGGCTCGTACTCTGCGATCAGCGCGTCCTTGGCTTGCGCGTTCGCTTCGAACTCGCGGTCGCGTTCGGCGTTGACGGCGTCGCGGGCGCCGAAGAACTTATCTTGTGCCGCCCGGAACTTGGCCCACAGCTTGTCGTCGGCGTCGCGCGGGGCGCGGCCGGCCGCCTTCCACTCCTTCATGAGGTCGCGGTACGCGCGCGCGGTCTCGTTCCAATCGGTGGAGTCCTGCAGAGCCTCGGCGCGCGCGACCAGCTCCTCCTTGGCGCGCTTGGCGGCGGCGCGGTTGCGGTCCAGCTCGGCGAAGTGGGAGCCGCGGCGACGGTTGAACGCGTCGCGGGCGCGCGAGTAGCGCTTCCACAGCTGGTCGTCCGTCTTGTGGTCGATGCCGCGAATGGTGCGCCACTCTTCGAGGATGGCGCGAATGCGATCGCCCGCGGCCTTCCACTCATTGGAGTTTTCGGCGAGCTCCTCCGCCTCCGCCGCGAGCGCCTCCTTCCTGGCGATGGCGTCGGCGCGGCGCTGCGCCTTCGCCTCCTGGGCCTGTTGGCCGGCGACGTCCGATGCCGCGATGACCGCGTCCAGTCGCGCGTCCAGGGCGTCCAGGTCGCCGATGACCGCCTGCTCGTCCAGCGTCGACTTCAGCGCCTCGGCCCGCTGGCGAAGCTGCGCGGCGTCGTCCGGGTGGGCTGCCAGGCGGGATTCGATCAGCTCGACCTCGGTGACCAGGTCGTCGAAGCGCTGGCCGTAGTGCGCCAGGCCCTCCTCCGGTGTCCCTGCCTGCCAGGAGCCGATTTGGCGCTCCGTGCCACCGCGCGTGACAAAGACCGCGCCGTGCTCATCGATGCGACCAAACTTGGACGGGTCAGCGGTGGGCACCGCGGGCGCCTTCGGCGGGACGGGGGACGGGGTGGCAGCCTGCGGGTTTGCGGAACCAGGCACGGGACCGGGCTTGGGCGAGCGGTTCGGCATCGCGGCCGGTGAAGGTTTCACGCCCGGCTTCGGAGCGGGGGTCGCCCCGGGCTTCGGAGCTGGCTTCGGTGTCTGGTCCGAGGTGGTCATTGCAGGTCCTTTCCCTACGTTCAAAGTGCCGCGCGACGCGGCTGCCAGTGCCACGCGGCGTCCGTTGTAGGGCGCCGCTTGGCGAGTGCTTCCTCAAACTTTACAGGGGTACCGGCAGCTGCGCGGCCAAACCTTGCTCCGGGAGCGGACCTCCCACCCGGTTGCGCGCCGAGCACGCCAACTAGAGTGGTGCGGGTGAAACACAGCGCACAGGTCCTCATCATGCCGGGGTCGCCGGCCCTGGTTGACGCCCTCGCCGGGGCCCACGAACCCTCCCGGCGGGTGCTCGGCGCGATCGGCACGGCGGTTGGGCAGGCGGTAGACGCCCTAGGCGCCTCAGGTGCCCGAGAAACAGCGGCGACCATTGACATTGTCTGCCCGCGCAACCAGCAGCACTACACCGCCCACACTGGCTCCTTCGCCGCGTGGGGCGCACCGCAAGTCAGTGTCGGCGAGGGAAACTACCTGCCGGAGCTCGTCGCCCGCTACGCGCTCGCGCAACCCTCGCTGGCCGGCCGGAGCACCCGCGTGCGTGAGGTGCGCAGCCACGTGGGAGCACCTGACCCAGGCGTGCTCACCATCGTCGTGGCGGACGGGTCGGCGGGCCTGACCGAGCGCGCGCCGCTCGCGCTCATCTACGGAGCTCCGGAACTGCACCGCGCAATGGAGCGTTTCGCCGACGGCGAGGATGTCGCGCTGCCCGAAAACTTGGAGGAGCTTGGCGTGCTCGAGCCGGGGCTGTGGTTCGAACTCGCCCGGCTCAACCGGGTGAGCAGCCAGTTGGTTGATTCTGACGCGTCGCTTGGCGTCGGCCGCTACGTTGCGCTGTGGGAGGTCGCATGACTCACGTATCCGCGGGTTCGATCAGCCCGATCGCCGTCGTTGGCCCCACGGCGTCCGGAAAGTCCGACCTGGGCATCGCGCTCGCCTCGCACGTCGGCGGGGAAGTGGTCAACGTCGACTCCATGCAGCTCTACCGGGGTATGGACATCGGCACCGCCAAGCTCGGCCCCGACGAGCGCGGCGGCATCCCACACCACTTGCTGGACATCTGGCCCGTCACCAAGACCGCGTCCGTGGCCGAGTATCAGGCACTCGCCGTCGCCACCGTTGAGGAGATCATGGCGCGCGGCAAGGTCCCCGTCCTCGTCGGCGGTTCGATGCTGTACGTGCAGTCGCTTATCGACGCCTGGACGTTCCCGCCCACCGACCCCGCAGTTCGCCAAAAGTACGAGGACCGCAGGCTCGCCATCGGCACCGACGCGCTGCACGACGAGCTCGCCGCGATCGACCCCGAAGCCGCCCGCGTCATCGAGGACAAGGACCCGCGACGCACGGTGCGCGCGCTCGAGGTCATCGAGCTGACCGGGAAGCCCTTCCAGGCGTCCCAGCCGCCAAAGGACGCGCCGCCGCGCTGGGGGACACGCATCGTGGGGCTGCGCACGAACGCCGAGTGGCTCAACCCGCGTGTGGAACAACGCGCGCACCTCATGTTCGAGCGCGGCCTCATCGACGAGGTCGAATCGCTCATCGGTGACGGGCTCGTCCGCGACTCCACCGCCGGGCGCGCCATCGGCTACGCCCAGGTCCTCGACATGATGGCAGGCACGCTTTCCCACGACGAGGCCGTCGAGCGCACGGTGACCGGCACGCGCCGCTACGTGCGCCGCCAGCGCTCGTGGTTCAACCGGGACCACCGCATCGCGTGGCTCGACGCAGCGTCGGGAGAGACGCTCGACCAGGCGCTGGGCGCACTGCGTCTAGACTCGCAACCATGACTCAGCCGCAACAGTTCATCAAAGCCCACGCGACAGAAAATGACTTTGTCGTACTCGTAGACGTCGACAATCAGCTCGACCTCGCCTCCGAACAGGTTGCCTGGCTGTGCAACCGCCGCGCCGGGATCGGCGGCGACGGCCTGCTGCGCGTCGTGCGTATCGACGGCACCTGGTTCATGGACTACCGCAACGCCGACGGCTCGATCGCCGAGATGTGCGGCAACGGCATCCGCGCATTCGCCCATGTGCTCAAAGCCGAAGGCCTCGAACCTGCCGACGACTTTGACGTGCACACCCGCGCAGGAGTGAAGCACATCCACGTCGTGCGCTTCGACGAGCGCGACGCCGTCGTTGCCGTCGGCATGGGCACCGTGCGCGTTGGGGCTGACTCTTGGGCGACCATCGGATCGCACACCTTTGAAGGCGTCGCCGTCGATGTGGGGAACCCGCACCTCGCCGCGGTCGTGCCCGGCATGACCCCTGAGGAGCTCGCAGCCATGGAGCTGTCCGCTCCTGAGTTTGACGCTGCCGTGTTCCCGGAGGGCGTCAACGTGGAGCTCCTCACCGAGGCGCGCGACGGGCAGTGTTCCATGCGCGTTTGGGAGCGTGGCGTAGGAGAGACCCGCTCCTGTGGGACTGGCACCGTCGCCGCCGCGACCGCCGCGCTGCGTGCCGCGAGCGAGACGGCTGGGACCGTCACCGTGCGCGTCCCCGGCGGTGCGGTGGACGTTGCAATCAGTGAAGACCCAGCAAATTCGGAGCAAACCGCGCGCATGACGGGCCCCTCGCGTATCGTGGCGCACGGAGATGTCATCCTTCCCTGTCCTGCTGCGGACGCCCATTCTCCCTCCGGCGCGCAGTAGAAGCTCCTTGAAAGTAGCCGCAATGCACCTCGCAGCCTCGTTCGCCCGTCCGCTTCACGACGATCACCGGGACACCAAGCGACCCAGCTCCCGGCGGCTTGCCAGCGCGGCGGTCGCGCTGAGCGCAGCCGCCCCGATGGCCGCAGTGGCGCCACCCGCCAACGCCGCCGATGTCGGCCCGCTGGAAGACTCGGGGCTACTGGGCGCGCAGTCTTGCTTTGTCAGCCTCACCGAAGACGAGGCCAAGGCGTACGCGCTGTATGACACCGTGGCGCTGGAGCGACTCTTCATCGTTGCGAGTAAAACCACGCTCACACCCGAACAACTCAAGCGCCTCGATGCGTTAGCAGCAAACGAGTCCGTGGTAGAGACCTTGATCAGCTACGAAAACTTTACCGACGTCGCCCCAGACGTCGAAGCAGCATACGAACGCGAAGTTGCGTCGCTCGAGGACGCATACGGCCCCGATACGGCCGGAACAATCACGGACATCGTCGCAGCGCAAGCCCGAACCGACGCGTACCTGCAACGTGTGGAGTCCGGGAGGGCAAATTCGTGGGAGTTCGAGCTCTTCCCGGGAGAGACCGCAAACGCAGCGTGGGCCGAAATGGGCTACGAGGGATGGGATGAGTTCGCCCAGAACCCGGGCAAGGTTTTCTCCGCCAATGAACAGCTGGACCTGACGCAGGACCAGATCAGGAGGTTTAACGAGGAAGCACCGCGCGTCGTCGACCTCCCCGCAGCCATCGCCTACGAGCGCGCAAACGTCGCCGCGACGAAGCAGGCAGACAAGGCGTGCGCGCAGGGCGGCAACGTAACGGTCAGCTTCCCCACGGAAGCGGACGTGAACCAGCAAGGAGGCGTCGGCACGCGTCACGGCGACGGCCCTTCACCCGCAGGTGAGCCCCTGGCCGACACCGCGGCGCCCCCAGCGGTCCCGGCGAGAGCAGAAAACACGGAGCAGGCCAGCTCGGCGGGAAAGGCAGTTGCCATCGCACTTGGGGTGCTCGCCGCGCTCGGGCTCCTCGTCGGCGGCGCAGTCGCAGTCGCGCCTCGGCTGGGCATCACACTGCCGTCGCAGCTGCAGCAGTTGCTGTAGGGGGTTGCGCTCGCAGCGCTACGCGGGCCCGATTTGGCGCGCGACGCGCCGGGCGTCGTCCCACGCTTCGGAAAGCTCGAGCGCGCGCTCGTCGGCAATGCCAATGAGCTTTTCTAGCTGGAAGCGGTCAATGTCCGGGGATTCCAAGTAGCCGTCAATGCGCGCGATGAAGCGGCGCGCCGAGGAGGTGCGCAGCAGGAACTCGCTGATGGCGTGCTGCGAGACGTCGCCGTTGGCCAGCGCCGGGTAGTGCAGCGTGCGATCTGCGACGGACTGCGTGGACGTGCCGTACTTGAGATCGTCGTAGCTTTGGAGGATCTCCTCCATGTCGTCGCGCGCGATGCGCAGCGACGCCTTCAGCGACGCGATCTCCGGATTCGTGTCGTACCGGCGGTGTATCGCGAGCGCGAGCGGGATGAGGAGCAGCGTGAGCATGAGCCCTGGGAGCCGGAGGAAGATCACCAGCAGGACCGCCACTGCGAACAACAGAGCGCCCCACAAGGCGCGGAGTAAGTCTTTTCGTGATGGATCCATGTGCGGTCACCTCCTCGATCGGCGTGTGGGGACCATGTCAACGGGGTCAACGGGGTCGCCGGGACCGAATGTCTGTATTCCTAGTGCCCACCGCAGCCACAGGAACCGCCACAGCCGCCACACCCGCCGTCGCTCGGAGCGGGGATGGAGCCGGCGAGCACCGCGGTACCGGCGATGACGGAGTCGCGTTGCGGGAGCTCGCCGTCCGGCAGGCACACGTCGAAGGGGAAGGCGCCATCCACGGACGCGTGGATGAAGCGCTGGCCGGTCAGCTCGGAGGTGCGGTATTCCGCGTCGAGGACGCGTGCGGAAAGCTGCGCCGCTGCGTCGGGGGTGGTGGCCGCGCCGTTGCCCACGGCTTCCGCACCAGGGGAGGTCACGGCGCCGAGGACTGCACCCGGGTTGGCCGCCAGGTACGCGTCGGTGGAATCGAAACGCTGCTGGTCCAGCATCAGTGCGGTGATGCCCAGCTCCTGCCACTGGAGCGTCGGCTCGTCGACGATTAGCGGGCCCTGCGCCAGATTCACGGTAACGGAGGAAATGGTGTTACCGTGCGGATCAACAACGTCGGCCAGTGCGACGACGTCATTGAGCGGGGTGATGTGCGCAAACGTGCGCGTTTGCGACGCAAAGCCAGCGAAGGTGGCAAACGGCTCAACAGCCAGGATGTTGAGCTGCGCGCCCGACGGGTCGCCGTACTGAATCAGCTGCCCGCCACGGACCTCGCCCGTGACTTCGAGGCGGTTGGTGGCGATTGCCTGCTCGACTGCTTCCTGCCACTTGGAAAAACCGAGGCCGATCGCAGCAAGGTCCTGGTGGGCGCCGTTGCTCGCGGTGGCCGCTTGGGCTCGGGTACTCAGAGTTTCGCTCATGGAGCACAGCCTAGTCGGCGAATGCACCGGGGTGAGAACTGCGGGGTCGCGGTGGCGTCGCAAAGCACTGTGCGCACGGAATGATCCGCATGCACACGGTGTTGGAAGAAACACGTAAACTACAACGTAAGCATTCTTCGGAATGCGCTGGGCGCGCGAACCCACGCGGCCCGGAAGTTCTGACCAGAAGGACTGAATGACCTCAACGTTCTACACCCAGGGTGCTCAGGGAGCACAGGACGACCAGAGCGACCAGGATGCGGCGCGTGATGCGCTGCTTGAGCGGGCGTTCCGGCACAACTCGCCGCAGCCCGGGGCTGACGCCCCGACGACTGGCGCGCTCGACTTGGAGGAGCGTAACTCGTTCCGCAGGGTGACACAGCACACCGAGATTCGTACTGACGAGCTCGAAGACGACTACGAAGTTGAGTACCGCAAGCTGCGCCTTGAGCGAGTGATCCTCGTTGGCGCGTGGCTCGAGGGCACGACTGCGGAGATGGAAGCGAACATGCGTGAGCTCGCTGCGCTGTCGGAGACGGCGGGCGCGGAAGTCGTGGAGATGATCTACCAAAAGCGCGACAAGCCCGACCCGGGCACCTACATCGGTGCCGGCAAGGTCGGGGAGCTGCGCGAGATCGTGCAGGCATCCGGCGCGGACACGGTGGTTTTTGACGGTGAGCTCTCGCCCTCGCAGATCGTGGCGCTGGAGGAGGCGCTGAAGACCAAGGTCATCGACCGCACCATGCTCATCCTGGACATCTTCGCCCAGCACGCGAAGAGCCGAGAGGGTAAGGCACAGGTCTCGCTGGCGCAGATGGAATACCTGTTCTCGCGCACCCGTGGTTGGGGCGGCAACCTGTCCCGCCAGGCGGGCGGCCGCGCCGGCTCCAACGGGGGCGTGGGCCTCCGCGGCCCTGGTGAGACTCGTATTGAGGCAGACCGTCGCCGCCTACGCGCGGACATGGCGCGCCTGCGCCACGAGCTGAAGGGGATGAAGACGGCGCGCGAGGTGAAACGCGCGCGGCGCCAGCGTTCCACCACGCCCAAGATTGCCATCGCTGGCTACACCAACGCGGGCAAGTCCTCGCTGATTAACGCGATGACGGACGCGGGCGTGCTGGTGGAGGACGCGCTGTTTGCCACCCTGGACCCCTCGACGCGGCGTGCCCAGCTGGCGGACGGCCGCAATGTTGTCCTCACCGATACCGTCGGTTTCGTGCGCCACCTGCCCACGCAACTGGTCGAGGCGTTCAAGTCCACGCTGGAAGAGGTCACGAACGCGGATCTCTTGCTGCACGTGGTGGACGGCTCGGACCCGTTCCCGCTGAAGCAGATCAAGGCGGTCAACGAGGTCCTGGCAGAGATTACGCGCGAATCCGGCGAGGAAATCCCGCCGGAGATCGTCGTGGTGAACAAGATCGACGAGGCTGATCCGCTTGTGCTTGCAGAGCTGCGCCACGCCTTCGATTCCTCCGGCCACGATGTTGTCTTCGTCTCCGCCCTTACCGGCGAGGGCATCCCCGAGCTGGAAGGCAAAGTCGAGTTGTTCCTCAACACCCTCGACGCCCACGTGGAGATGCTCGTCCCGTACACCCGCGGCGACGTCGTCTCGCACGTCCACGAGGAGGGCACCGTGCGCCGCGAGGAGTACGAGGAGCAGGGCACGCGTATCGACGTCCGTCTGCCCCAGGTGCTCGCCGACCAGTACGCGGAATTCGTAGTCGCGTAAGCGGGCGAGTGCCTGCGTAAACGATTGGGACCAGCTAGGTACACCTGCCTAGACTGCCAGGCGTGAATACTTCGTATGGTTGGTCCCTGCACGGCGACGGCCGCACCGTGAAACCCGGTGCGGTCGTCGCACCCGACGAACGGCTGAGCTGGCCGCGCACCATCGGCATCGGCATGCAACACGTCGTGGCCATGTTCGGTGCGACCCTGCTCGTGCCGACCCTGACTGGGTTCCCCGTCAACACGACACTGCTCTTTTCAGGTTTGGGCACGATCCTCTTCCTGCTGATCACCCAGAACAGGCTGCCCAGCTACCTTGGCTCCTCGTTCGCCTTCATCGCGCCGCTGTCCGCCTCCCAGCAGTACGGCATCGGCGCGCAGCTGGGCGGGGTGCTGGTGACAGGCTTGCTCCTCATCGCCGTCGGCGCGGTCGTGCACGTGGCCGGCAAGCGCGTGATCGACGCGGTCATGCCGCCCACCGTCACCGGCGCTATCGTCGCCCTCATCGGCTTCAACCTCGCGCCGACCGCGGTGAGCAACGTCCAAGCACAGCCGGCCGTCGCTGGCGTGACCCTCGCGGCGATCGTGCTGATCACCGTGGCGACCCGCGGGATGATCTCGCGCCTGAGCATCCTGATCGGCGTGATCGTGGGCTGGGCCTACGCCGCAGCCACGGGCGGGCTTGCCGACGACGCCCTGGACACCATCGCCGCCGCGCCCCTTATCGGCCTGCCGCAGTTCCACTCGCCGGAATTCCACCTTTCTGCCATCCTTGTCACGCTGCCCGTGATGGTGGTGCTCATCGCCGAAAACGTCGGGCACGTCAAGGCGGTCTCCGAGATGACCCACCGAGACCTGGATGACCTGCAGGGCAGGGCACTTATCGGCGACGGCATTGCCACCACCCTCGCCGGCGGTTTCGGCGGCTCCGGAACGACCACGTACGCCGAAAACATCGGCGTGATGGCGGCGACGAAGGTGTACTCCACGGCGGCGTACTGGGTGGCAGCGTGCTTTGCCATCGCGCTGGCGTTCGTGCCCAAGTTCGGCGCCATCATCTTCACGATTCCCGTCGGTGTTCTCGGCGGCGCGTGCCTGGTCCTGTATGGGCTGATCGGCATGCTGGGCGTGCGCATCTGGCAGGACAACAACGTGGACTTCACCAACCCGGTCAACCTCACTGCCGCCGCGGTCGCGCTGATCGTGGGCATTGGCAACCTGTCCTTCACCGTCGGCTCCGTGACGCTCGAGGGGATCGCCATCGGGTCTGTGGGCATCATCGTCGGCTACCCACTCATGCGGTGGCTGTACAACTCGGTCGGGGAGGGCCAGTACCGGTAAGGAGGGGATTACGGGGGCGTCGATAAGCACGAAAGAGCCCCTGGGCCTTCACGGGGAAGGTGCCAGGGGCCTGAAGTTGTGCGATCGCGCGGAGGCTACTCCTCGTCGAGGTTCTGCTCGATCAGCGCGGCGATCTTCTCAACGGCGTCGGCGTTGTCGGAGGTGATGGTGACCTCGTCGCCGTGCTCCGCGCCCATCGCCATAATCATGAGGGAGGACGCGGCGTCAGTCTCGTCGTCCTCGTCGCCACCAACGAGGGTCAGGATGATCTCGTCATCAAACTCGCCTGCGGCGTCGGAGATGACCGTTGCCGGGCGTGCGTGCAGTCCGACGGTGGAGCCAACCTTGACGGTCTTGGAAGCCATAATGAGGTCCTTTCGAAAATACTTTGGTTGAGTGCTGATTTACTGGGTACCAGTGTAGGCACCCGGTTGGTTATGCCGCTACCTGCTGCGCGCCCGCCGAAGCGGTGTTTTCCTGCGCAGCCTTGTCAACAGCGGCCTTCTGGATTTCCTTGTTGGGCCAGAAACGCTTGATGGCAATTACGGCCAACGTGGCCACGAGTACGCCCGCGGCCAGCGCGATAACCATGCCCCACCACGGGTCGTAGGCGAAGATGACAAACACGCCGCCGTGCGGCGCCTGGCATCCCACGCCCAGGCCCATGGAGACCGCGCCCGCGGTAGCGCCACCCAGCATCATCGCGGGGATGACGCGGAACGGGTCAGCTGCTGCGAACGGGATCGCTCCCTCCGAGACGAAGGACAGGCCCAGGAGCCACGCGGACTTGCCGTTCTCCTGCTCGGCCGGGGTGAACAGCTCCTTGCGCAGGAAGGTCGCGATGGACAGCGCGATTGGCGGCACCATGCCGGCGATCATGACGGTCGCCATGATCTCGAAGCTGGCGTCCGTGCCAGCGGACAGGCCTGCGGTACCGAACAGGTACGCCGCCTTGTTCACCGGGCCACCAAGGTCAAAGCACATCATCAGGCCGATGATGATGCCAAGCAGTATTGCCGACGACCCCGTCATGGACGACAGCCAGTCGGTCAGCCCCAGCATGAGCGCCTCGAGCGGGCGGCCCAGCAGGAGGAACATCAGCAGGCCGACGATCAGGGAGGTCAGCAGCGGGATGATCACAACCGGCATGAGCGAGCCGAGCCAGCGCGGCACCTTCCAGGTCTGGATCCAGTACGCGATCACGCCGGCGAGCAGGCCGGTGACCAGGCCGCCGATGAAGCCGGCACCGACCATGACGGAGATGGCGCCGCCGATGAAGCCCGGTGCGATACCGGGGCGCCCGGCCAAGCCGTAGCCGATGTAGCCGGAGAGGGCCGGCACGACGAACTGCATGCCCATCTGGCCCGTGGCATAGAGCACGGCGCCGAGGTAGAGCGCCCACCCGGAGCGCTCAAAGGTTGCCGTGACACCGTCAACCGTCACCTCGTGGCCCGGCAGATCCCACGGCGTGAACTGGGTGACCAGCGCCTGCCAGCCGTTGGCCATGTCGTAGCCGCCGAGCAGGAAGCCGAGCGCGAGCAGGAGACCGCCCGCGGCGACGAACGGCACCATGTAGGACACGCCGGTCATGATCGCCTGCTGCAGGCGCTTCGGCCAGCTTTCGCCGGAGGAACCGGTTGCGGAGTCCTCGCCGGCTGACTCGGAGGCAGCCGCGACGCGAGGGGCCTTCGGGTCCTTCGCCGCGGCGATGGCCTCGTCGATCATCGCGTCCGGTTCGTTCACGCCGCGCTTGACCGGGGAGTCCACGACCGGCTTGCCGGCAAAGCGGCCCTTGTTTCGCACGGCCACGTCGTGGGCAAAGATGACTGCGTCGGCGCTATCAATGAAGGACTGCTCGAGCGGGTCCCCGCCGGACGACCCCTGCGGCTCCACAATGAGCTCGACGTTATCGCGCTTTTCGGCTGCCTGGGTGAGCGCGTCAGCCGCCATGTAGGTGTGGGCAATGCCGGTCGCACACGAGGTGACCGCAGCGATGCGGATGACGTCCTGCTTCGCGCCGGAATCGTCCGAGGTACCTGCAGCGCCCGCGGCTACGGCCGTGCTGCCGGCGGCTGCGGCGCCATCGGTCGTGGCCGGTTTCGGCTTCTTCTTTTTCGGTTCGGCGTTGACGACCTCCAGCACTGCGTCGACAAGCTCCTGCTCGGTGCTGGCGTTGCGAAGCTTTTCCACAAAGTCACCGCGGACCAGCGCGCGGGCCAGCTTGGACAGGATTTTCAGGTGTTCCTTGCCGCCGCCCTCGGGGGCGCCGATGAGGAAGACCAGCTCGGCATCGCCGTCGGGGCCGGAGAAATCAACCGGATTGGACAGGCGCGCGAAGGCAAGGGTGGGCTCGTTGACCGTAGCGACGCGGCAGTGCGGGATGGCCACACGGCCGTTGACACCGGTGCCGGCCTTCGCTTCGCGGGCAGTCGCCGCTTCAGCGATGGGGCCTGCGTCGGTCGCGCGCCCGGTGGCTTCTATGAGCCCGGCAAGGTGTTGGATGACGTCCGCGGGCGAGGAGCCGAAGTCCACGTCCAGCCTGACCAGGTCAGGTGTGATGAGTGGGGAGTTCATAGGAGTTCCTACTCTGTAGCGAAGGATATGGGTATTGAATTAGTTGGAAAGACTGAAGACTTTGGTGCGCTCGACGTCCAGGTCGGACGGGGAAGGAATCCCCGTGCCCGGCATCGAGGCAGCGGCCGAGCCGTAGGCCACGGCCCGGCGGAGGCAATCCGCGGGCTCGAGGCCCTCGACTCGCGCCATCACGTAGCCGGCGAGCGAGCTGTCGCCCGCGCCAACGGTGGAGCGAACGGTGATCGGGGGAGCGGAGGCCGCCCACGCGCCGTTGGCCGTGACCAGGCACGCGCCGGCGCCACCGAGCGTGACCAGCACCTCCTGCACACCTCGTTTCACGAGGGCGCGCGCTGCGGCGATGATGGCATCGTACTCGCCGCGCTCGGCGGCGGCCTCGAGCTCGTGCCCGTCCGCGCCGGTGAGCTGGGCCAGCTCGAACGAATTCGGTTTCATGATGGTCGGTGCCGCACCGTCGAGCTTGCGCCCGAGCGCCTGCAGCGGCGCATCCGACGTGTCCACAGCAATGACAAGATCCGGCGAAGCCTTGCGCAGGGAAGCGACAAGCTCGGCGTACCAGTCCGGCGCCGCACCAGGCGGCAGCGAACCAGCCAGCACTGCAGCGTCGGCGTTTCGTGCGTGGTTGAGCAGTTGCTTTTCGACGCCACGCTGCTCCTCGCCCGACAACTCGGCACCACGCTCGTTGATCTTGGTGGTGGTGCCGTCCGGCTCGGTGAGCGCAGTGTTCGTGCGCACGTTGCCCTGGATGGGCACTGGTGCGAACGGGATGCGCGCGCGCTCGACAGCGCTGATGAATGGGTCGTGTGGTCCACACGGCGCGATCGCGAGGGTGTCCTTGCCAGCCAGCGCGACAGCGTTGGCGACGTTGATGCCTTTACCCCCGGCTTCGCGTCTGACATCGGTGGCGCGGACCACTTCGCCGCGCGCCACGGCATCGACGTTGAGTGTGGCGTCGATGCTCGGGTTCGGCGTTAACGTGATGATCATGGATTCGCTCCCTACTGTTGATGTAGTGGGGTGAGGCACGAGAGCGCCCCTACGCAGCGAGTCTGTTGGCGATGCCGGGCACTAAGCGCCACCCCCCAAGTATGTCCGAATAGGTGTGATTTTTCAACCATTCGGAAGCGATCTCACACGAGTGAGCGGGAAAACGGGCTTACTCGGACGCGGTAATGACGTCGACGCCGTGTGCGACGAGTTCATCGATGAAGGACTTTGGCGCCTCCGAGTCGGTCACCAGCACATCGACTTCGCTCAGGCGGGCGAAGCTCACCAGGTAGTCGTTTCCGAGCTTGGTCGAGTCGCACATCGCCACCACCTTGTGCGCGTTTGTGACCATCGCCTTCTTGATCGCGGCCTCTTGGGGGTCGGCCGTGGAGAGCCCGTGATCAATGGTCAATGCGTTGGTGCCAATGAAGGCGACGTCGGCGCGCAGAATGGCGATGGAGCGAAGCGCGATGTCTCCGACGACCGCTTGGGTGATCGCACGAACGGTTCCACCCAGTAGCTGCACATTTTCCAAACCCGCGCTTGCCAGGTCGAGGGAGGTGGGCAGCGAGTTGGTCACGATGTGCCAATCTTTGGCCGAGGGGTGCTTGGCAATAATCTCGGCCAGACCATTGATGGTTGTGCCAGAGTCGAGGAAGAGAGATCGGTCCGGCCGGTCCGGGAGGAATTGGAGCGCTGCACGGGCGATCGCCATCTTGGCCGTGGACGCGGCGCGATAGCGGGCTTCAAGCGGAAACTCGGTGGTGAGAAAGGATTGGCTCGCTACGGCGCCACCGTGCACGCGGTGGACAATGCCCTCATCATTGAGCACAGCCAGGTCGCGACGGATCGTCTCCGCGGTGACTCCAAACTTTTCGGCCAGCTCAGTGACATTGACTCGACCTTCAACCGCGGTGAGGGAGGCAATTTGTCGCCGGCGTTCTTCTGCGTACACGGCGCTCCTTCAGTATGTCGGGATGTAAGACGGGAAAACGTATACCTGTCATTGTCGCATTGATTGGTGCCCGATTGGTTGTTGTTGTGCCCGACTCCCCCGAAGCGGGGGCAGCACCCGCCACATATCCGGAAATCGTCACAGTGGTTGAAGGT
Source organism: Corynebacterium gottingense (assembly GCF_003693265.1). Lineage (GTDB taxonomy): Bacteria > Actinomycetota > Actinomycetes > Mycobacteriales > Mycobacteriaceae > Corynebacterium > Corynebacterium gottingense. Next base: position 43,894 of record NZ_RDRE01000008.1, on the reverse strand, counting down.
GATAAGCGGAGGTGAACTACAAACAAGAAAAACGCCCGCGCGAGGGATCGCTGCGGGCGTGTGTTCAGGGTGGAGGTGCTACATGGTGCGGAACACGGAGACGACGCGTCCCATGATTTCCGCATTGGTGCCGTCAATAGGCGAGTAGGCATCGTTGTGGGGGAGGAGCCACACGCCGCTGGAATCCTTGTGGAACTCCTTCACCGTCGCCTCGCCGTCGAGCAGGGCTGCGACGAACTCTCCCTCCTCTGCCACGGGCTGGGAGCGAACGACGACCCAGTCGCCGGGGAGGATGCCGGCATCGCGCATCGACTCGCCGACGACCTGCAACATGAACAGGTCGCCGTCGCCGAGAAGATCCTCCGGCATCGGGTAGTAGCTCGTCACGTTCTCCTCTGCGAGGATCGGCGACCCGGCGGCAATCTGGCCGACCACTGGGATGTAGCGCGGAGTCGACGCATCCTCCGGCACGTTTGTGTCCGTGCTCGGCTTCGGCTTCTTGCCGGGTGCGTCGGGGAGATGGCGCAAGTCGACCGCGCGAGGCTTGTTCGGGTCGCGGCGCAGGAAGCCCTTCTTTTCAAGCTCTTTGAGCTGGTAGGCGACGGACGAGGTGGACTGCAACCCAGCTGCGTCGCCAATCTCGCGAATGCTTGGCGGGTAGCCGCGAAGGACGACGGCGTCCCGAATTACTTCCAAAATTCGCCGCTGACGATCAGACAGCGTCGAGATGTCCAAATCCTTGACATCAGCCTTTTTGCGGGCCATGAGGTGCTCCTTTGATGGTGACTGTGTGTGAGTTTATTCGCGCTAACTACGCACTGCACAACCTACCAGATCGGGCAAACATGTTCGAGTTCTCAACCCGCCCGCTAGACAAGCTTTGACGTGCCTGCTATAAATCGAACATGCAACCGACATCGAACGCCTGAACGGTATTCCGTTCGACAGTGTTGGTTCGGTTCGTAAGATTGCGGTGAACGTGAAAGGAATGAACTCATGACGATGATGCAAAATGGTACTTACGGTGCTTCTACTACTCGCTTCGAGGTGGCTTCCATGCCGGCTCGTGCTGACGAGTGGGACATTGAAACCCGTGGTGTTCGGCGGTGTGGGGCTGAGCATGTTCGAACGCTCAGTAATTCGATAATGGCCGTTGATGTGGGGAGGGGTGATCCGGCGCAGTGGCCAGACCGAGCGGACGATCGGTTCGAATCCCACCGCGAAAAGCGCGAGAGCGTGCTCGTGGGACTGGGCTTGAGCGCCGCGCTGGTGATCGGGTCGATCGTGGGCGGTGCGTTCTCGGACGACACCGCGTCGATGAGCCACCAAGTCTCCGCCCAATACGTCGCTGGCGCCCGCTAGGGAAGCGGCGCGGGGGACGGTACATTGAGGAGGCAAGCCCGGGCGCACGTCCCCGGGGCGTACCCAGAACAGCGAGGAGCGGGAGCCTGCAATGTACTGTCCGTTTTGCCACAACGATCATTCGCGCGTGATGGACTCCCGCATCATTGAAGGAGGATCAGCAATCCGCCGGCGTCGTGAGTGCACCGAATGTGGGGGGCGATTCACCACCGTGGAAAAGGCAGTGCTGACGGTGGTGAAGCGCAACGGGATCAGCGAGCCGTTTGACCGTGACAAGCTCATCGTCGGCGTGCGGCGTGCCTGCCAGGGGCGCGACGTGTCGGACGACGCGCTCAAACGACTGGCGCAACAGGTCGAGGAGATCGTGCGCTCCCACGGCAGCTCACAGATCCCCGCGCACGAAATCGGCCTCGCGGTGCTCGAACCGCTCCGCGCGCTTGACGAGGTCGCCTATCTGCGCTTCGCGTCCGTGTACAAGTCGTTCGAGAGCGCCGACGACTTCGAATCAGAGATTCGTCTGATGCGGCGGCGCGACAAAGAGGACTTCTGAGCCGGTTGAGTCTGTAGCTCACGCCGCTAGGTCAGCTTGTCTACCATCTTCTCAATGCGCCGCGCGCTGACCGGCTTCGGCGTGCCAAGGCGCTGCGCGAAGACGCTCACGCGCAGTTCCTCAATCCTCCACAACACGTCCTTGTAGGCGCGAGTCTTTTCCCGCCCGGCGGGGAGCTTGGCCAACTTGGCGGCAAGGTACGACTTCGCGCCGTCGACAATTGCCTGCCGGTCCGCATCGCGGTCGGGATCCACGCGCATGTCCTCAAGGCGAATCCGGATAGCCTCGATGTAGCGCGGCATGTGCTGGAGGTGGGTCAGTCCGTGCCTGGTCAACGCGTTGCGGGGGAGGTAAAACTCGAGCTGCGAACGCATGTCATCAATCGCGGGACCTTCCCATTGCGACAGCTCCTGCGCCATGTTCGCGTACGCGACGAGCCCAGGGGCGATGCCCACCACCATGCGCCGCACCGCGCCAGGAACTTCTGGCGACACCTTGGCCACGAGCGCCGAAAACTCCTCCGGAGTACGCACGGGGCCGCCGTGCTGCATCATCAGGTCGCGAATCGCGGCCACCCGCGCATCCTCCACGAGCCCCTTCGCGCCACCGTGCGGGTACTGGTCCACCGCCACCTTCTGTCGCAGCGGCAACCCCTTGGTCATCTGCTGCGCAGACACCGAAATCTCGCGGATCAGCAGCGTGAGGGTCGCGGTGATCATCGACGCGTCCGCGGCAGCCTTCGTTGGGAAGACCGTGACGCGCACGCCGTCGCGGGTAGCCTCCAGCGCGGGGAACGCGTCGACGCTATTGCCATCAATGGTGGTTTGCACCGTCGCCGGCACCTCGCCCAGGGAGTCCGCCGTCCACTTCGCCACGGCCTTAGACTCCGCTGCCCGGCTCGCCTTTGACACCGACGAGCGGATCTTGCCCGCCTGCCGCTTCTTCAGCGCGGCAAGGTCCTTGTCGTGGTCGACAACCTTCCCGCGCTTGTCAATTGCGGCGTACGTCATGGTCAGGTGCGCCGGGAGTCGAGTCGGTGAGAAGTCTGACCCGTTGACCCCGGAGGCCCCCAGTGACTGGAGGGCGGACGCGAGGGCGTCGACAAGCGGCTGCCCGTCTTCGAGGAGGGGCAGGGCGCGCTGCGCGAAGTCGGGCGCGGGGACGACGGTGGTGCGAATGGCCTTGGGGAGCGAGCGGATGAGCTCGGTGATGAGCTCCTCGCGCAGGCCAGGCACAAGCCAATCGAAGCCGTCGGGGCTTAGGCCTGCGAGCAGCGGGACCGGGACCTCGACCGTGACGCCATCGAAGGGGTCGCCGGGCTCGAACCTGTAGCTCAGGTCGTAGTTGATCGATCCCTGGCGCCACGTCTCGGGGAAGGCGGTGGCTGAGGTGTCGGTGCCGGCGTCGTCAAGCAGCGATTCCGGGTCGAAGTCGAGGAAGTGCTTGTCTGTGCGGCGCTGCTTCTTCCACCAGGAGTCGAAGTGCCGCGCGGTGGTCACGTCGGCGGGCAGCTTGGCGTTGTAAAACTCGAACAGCGTGTCCTCATCGACCACGAGGCCGCGGCGTCGGACCTTTTCCTCCACCTCGGAGGCCTCCGCGAGCAGGGCGTCGTTGTGCTCGATGAACGTGTGGTGGCGGTTCCAATCGCCCTCCAGCAGCGCGTGTCGGATGAACATGCTGCGCGCTGCCTCCGGATCCACCTTGTGGTACGGAACGAGCCGGTCGCGCACAATCGTGACGCCGTAAAGCATGGACTTCTGGTGCACCATCGCCGCGGAGCGCTTGCGCGACCACACCGGTTCGGAATAGCTGTGCTTGAGCAGGTCTTTCGCGGCGCGTTCCACCCACTGCGGCTCGATCTTGGCCACGTCGCGGGCCCACAGCCGCGAGGTCTCCACCAGTTCCGCGGCCATGAGGAACTCCGGCGGCTTCTTGCTCAGGCTCGAGCCGGGGAAGACGAGGAAGCGGGTGCCGCGCGCGCCCTGGAACTCCTTCGAGTTGCCGTCGCGCGCGCCGATGTTTGACAGCAGGCCGGTGAGCAGCGATTTGTGCACGGCGTCGGCGTCTGCTGCGCCGTCGGCTTGAGTGCTTTGCGACGCCCGCACAATCCACCCCAACTGCTTTTCCACATCCCGCAGCTGCCGCACCAGGTCGTACCACTCGCGGATGCGCATGTAGTGCAGGAACTCGCGCTTCATCCGTTTGCGGAACGCGTTGCCCGACAGCTCGTCGCGGGACTCGTTGATGTAGTCCCAGAGCTTGAGCACGGAGAGGAAGTCGGACGTCTTATCCTTGAAGCGTGCGTGCGCCTGATCCGCCTGTGCTTGGTACTCCAGGGGGCGTTCGCGCACGTCCTGGATGGTCATGCCGGCGACGATCACGGTGACGCGATCGAGCACGCCAAGGGTGTTGGCCTCGACGAGCATGCGCGCCATGCGCGGGTCGACGGGGATGCGCGCGAGGTCGAGGCCGATGTCCGTCAAGACGGGGGCGCCGCTGCGCTCCTTGTCGGTGATCGCGCCCAGCTCGTGGAGGAGCAGGAGACCGTCGCGCACTGCCTTGTGGTCCGGCGGCTGGATAAACGGGAACTCGGAAATGTCGCCGAGGCGCAGCGAAATCATTTGCAGGATGACGCTGGCCAGGTTGGTGCGCAGGATTTCCGGGTCGGTGAACTCGGGCCGCGCCTCGAAGTTTTCCTCCGAGTACAGGCGGATGGCAATGCCGTCGGCGGTACGTCCGGAGCGGCCCGATCGCTGGTTCGCGCTGGCCTGCGAAACCTCCTCGATGGGCAGGCGCTGTACCTTCGTGCGGGTGGAGTAGCGAGAGATACGGGCCAGCCCGGTATCCACCACGTAGTGGATCCCCGGCACGGTCAGCGAGGTCTCCGCGATGTTGGTGGCCAGCACGATGCGGCGGCCGGAGTGCGCGGAAAACACGCGGTGTTGCTCCGCGTTGGAGAGGCGCCCGAACAGCGGCACGACCTCCACGCCGCGCCAGTGCTGCTTTTCCAGCGCCTCCATGCAGTCGCGGATGTCGCGCTCTGATGAGAAGAAGCAGAGGATGTCGCCCTTGCCCTCGCCCATGAGCTCCTTGCAGGCATCGACGACGCCGTCAATCATGTCGATGTCCACGTCTTTCGTGCCCGACTTCGTCTCCACTTGCTCGACGAGCGGCCGGTAACGGATCTCCACCGGGTAGGTGCGGCCCGAGACCTCGATGATTGGCGCGGGCGTGCCGTCTGCGGCCGCGAAGTGCGCGGCGAAGCGCTCCGGGTCGATCGTCGCCGAGGTGACAATGACTTTGAGATCCGGCCGCTTCGGCAGGAGCCGCTTGAGGTATCCGAGGAGGAAATCGATGTTCAGGCTGCGCTCGTGGGCCTCATCGATGATGATCGTGTCGTAGGCGTTGAGAAAACGGTCGCGCTGCATCTCCGCGAGGAGGATGCCGTCCGTCATCAGCTTCACGGCGGTAGAGTCCGACACCTTGTCGTCGAAGCGGATGGCGTAGCCGACGGTTTGACCAATTTTTTGCCCCAGCTCGTCGGCGATGCGCTCGGCCACCGTGCGCGCGGCGATCCTGCGCGGCTGCGTGTGTCCGATCAGCCCGCGTCGCCCGCGCCCCATCTCCAGCAGCATTTTCGGGATCTGCGTGGTCTTGCCCGAGCCCGTCTCGCCAGCGATGATCACGACCTGGTTGTCGCGGATCAGCTCCATGATGTCGTCGCGCCGCGCGGAAACGGGCAGCTGCTCGGGGTACTCGATGGCGGGCACGAGGGCATTTCGCTTCTCGACGCCACGCGCCGCCTCCGCAATGTCTGCCCCGATCGCGGCGAGCGCCTGCGGCGCCTTGGCCTTGGAAAGCCGCCGCCGGAACCCGCGCTCCTGGTTGATCGGCACCGAGTCGAGCCGACGGTACAGCTCGTCCTTGCTCGGCACGTCCGTATTGTCTGGATCCTTTTTCATCACTGCTGGACCAGCTTAGTAGCTCATTGCGTGAGCGCTGCATCTCCGCGCGCGGCAGCCTCCGCGTACGCGGCTTTCACCAACTCGCCCAGGGCCTCGAACTCTTCAGCGCGGCTTGACGACGCCCGGTACGCAAGCCCTATGGTCCGCTGCGCCCCAACGCCGGTGGCGAAGGTCGCCAGCCCGATACCGGGGCGGGTGCACTCGCTCGCGACGGCGGACTTGGGCACCAGCGTTGCGCCGAAACCAGCTCCGACGAGCTGCATGATCGTGGTGAGCGACGCTGCCCGCGTCACCGACTGGTTGGCGGCGGGGTGAGACACATTCGCCAGCTTGCACAGGTCGACGATTTGTTCGCGGAGGCAGTGGCCGTCGTCAAGCAACAGCAGGTCGAGCTCCTCGAGGGCTGCGAGCGGCAGGTCGCGACGCCCCGCGAGCGCGTCATCCTCGTGGGTGACGGCGACGAATTCCTCGTCGTAGAGGGGCAGTTCCGTGAGCGTGGGCGTCTCGGTGGGGAGGGCGAGGACGGCGAGGTCGATGCGGCCGTCGCGAAGCTGCTCGAGCAAACGCTCGGTCTGTTCCTCCACGATGCGCGGCTGCAGGTTCTCATACTCGGACCGCAGACGCGGCAGGAGATCCGCCAGAAGGTACGGGGCGACCGTGGGGATCATCCCGATGGTCAACGGGCCGTTGAGCACGCCGTGGGCGCCCTGTGCGCGGGCGACGAAAGCGTCGGCTGCTTCGAGCGTGGTTTTTGCGAAGGGGAGCAGCTCCTCGCCGGCGGCGGTGACGATGACCTTGCGCGTCGAGCGCTCGATGAGCTGGATGCCCAGCCCGCCCTCGAGCGCGACGAGGGCCTGCGACAACGACGGCTGCGAGATACCGAGCTTGGCCGCGGCGGTGCCGAAGTGCTTGTTCTCCGCGATCGTGACGAAGGTGCGCAGCTGCGCGAGCGTCGGTTTATATTCCTTATTGCTCATGCCTATCACCATACCGCACCTTTATAGGTTTTGTTGTTGAGCTTCCGGGTGGGCTGTGGCATACTCGGGTGGCAGAAGACGTGAGAACGTGTTCGTGACTAACTGCGTCACAGTACGCAAATTCACCCTATGTATATGGAGGAATCACTATGCCGATCATGACTGTTGGGGAGCGTTTCCCGGAGTTCAACCTGACCGCGCTCAAGGGCGGCAACCTCAAGGAAGCAGACGCGTCCTCCCCGGACGACTACTTCGAGCAGGTCTCCCTGGACAAGTACGAGGGCAAGTGGAAGATCGTCTTCTTCTACCCCAAAGACTTCACCTTCGTATGCCCGACCGAGATTGCCGCCTTTGGCAAGCTCAACGAGGAGTTTGAGGACCGCGACACCCAGGTGCTCGGCGGCTCCACGGACAACGAGTTCTCCCACTTCAACTGGCGCGCAACGCACGAGGACCTGCTGGACATCCCGTTCCCGATGTTCGCCGACGTCCGCCACGACCTGATCCGCGCTCTCGGCGTCGAGAACGCTGACGGCGTGTGCGACCGCGCGACCTTCATCATCGACCCGGACGGCATCGTCCAGTTCGTGTCCGTCACCCCGGACGCCGTCGGCCGCAACGTCGACGAGGTCCTGCGCGTCCTCGACGCACTGCAGTCCGAGGAGGTTTGCGCCTGCGACTGGCAGAAGAACGATCCGACCAAGAACATCGACAAGATGGCCGTGGTTCAGGACGCCCTGAAGTAGCGCGATTCTTCGCCCGAAGCCGCCCCGCGCTCCGCACCGCTGGAGTGGCGGGGCGCTCGTCTACTCACCACCAATCACACGAAAGGACACCCAATGTCTATTGATAACCTGCGCGGCGCTCTGCCGGAGTACGCCAAGGACCAGAAGCTGAACCTCGGCTCGCTGACCCGCTCGACCGAGCTGAGCGAGCAGCAGCTGTGGGGCGCGCTCGTCGCCGCTGCCGCCGCGACCCGCAACGCGACCGTCATCTCCGAAATTACCGACGAGGCGAAGGAGCACCTCTCCGAGGAGGCCCTCAACGCTGCGTTCGGCGCCGCCACCGTGATGGCGATGAACAACGTCGGCTACCGCGCCAAGGGCTGGCTTGGCGACGACTACGCGCAGGTCAAGTTCGGCCTCCGCATGAACATCATCTCCAAGCCGGGTGTGGAGAAGGCCGACTTCGAGCTGTGGTCCCTCACCGTTTCCGCGATCAACGGCTGCGAGCACTGCAGCGTCGCCCACGCGAACACACTGCGCGAGGAGGGCCTGACCAAGGAGCAGATCTGGGAGGGCGTCAAGGTCGGCGCCGTCGTGCAGGCCGTCGCCCAGGCCATCGAGATCGAGGCAGCGCGCTAGCAGCTCGCTTATCGACGCCACGCAAACCCCCAACCCTATTTAGACGCACCAAACCGGCCCGCGGTTCCCTCCCGGGCCGAAAATGGGTGAATCCTCACAACCCATTGTTTCCCCAGCTCAGAGCCGGTAACGTGGCTGCCATGAACGCACTGGCAGACCTCGTATCCATCGACCGCCGCGGCATGCAACTTGTCGCGGCGGCCGCTGGCATGACCCACGAGGACCTCACCGGACTCGGCCTGCCACGCGACCGCGCCCGCCAACTCCACACCGCCGCAACCGTACTGTGCGGCACAACCAGCCACACCGCCTACCAACGCCGCGCCCACACCGGCGCCGCAACCAACCAGCACCGCCTGGACACCCTCGCCTACATCGCCCGCAGCGCCCGCACCATCACCGACACCACCGCCCGCTGGACCTACATCGACGCCCTCTGCAACACCCCCGGCGATTTAACCCACATCACCCGCGTTGCCAACGAACTGAAAGCCGAACTCCAACCGGCACCCCCGCGTACCGAAAAAGCCCGCGTGACCCACCACGGCGACGGCATGGCCACCCTGCGCATCACCGGGCCCGCCCTAGCCATCCAAGGCGTCTACGACGCGGCGAACAACAACATCACCGGCTGGCTGGCAAACGACTGCCCCAAAGCCGACTACCTCGTACGCGTTACCGCCAACCTGGACCTCGGCGACTACCAGCGCATCATCACCGGCACGGGCGACGACGTTGAGGTCCACTTCGCCAACGGGGTGATCACCACCGGGGAAGAATTCGTGCGCATGCAACTCGATGAGCTCGGCAGCATCATCCTCGTCGGCGCGATGGACGGGCCGGTCAACGCCTACAACGCGCGTTTTGCCTCGGCGAAGCACCGCGAGATCATGCTTGCCGACGCCACCACGTGCACCTGGAAAGACTGCACCGTACCAGCCACACGCTGCCACGCCCACCACATGAGCGAACACCGCCACGGCGGCGATACCACACCCGCCAACCTTGGTTGGTTGTGCCAGTACCACAACTCGCAAGCCGCGACCGGCGCCCGGGGCCACACCGAACGGCGGGACGGACAGATCTATTACGTCTCGCCATACGGAAACGCCACCCCCACCGGCACCGACCACACCGCCCGCGCGCCGCACCGAAGACCCGCGCATTAGCCACCGCATGCGCCAGCGCCCCTGGCGCATACACGCATGCCCGAAAGGCGGCGGCCTACAGGCCGGCGAACGGGCTGCGCAGTGGGTCGAAAGGCTCGATGGTGCGGTCCACCTCGCCGGTGGCGATCTGCTTGGCCAGCATCTTGCCCGACACCGGGCCGAGGACGATGCCCCACATGCCGTGGCCGCCGTTGGTGTACACGTTGGGCACCTTGGTCGCACCGACGAGCGGCAGGCCGTCCGGGGTCACGGGGCGCGAGCCGACCCACTCGTCCTGGCGGTCGTCCCAGTCGATGCCGCGGAACATCGGCTTCGTCGCATGGATCATGGAGGCGACGCGGCCCGGCTGGAACGCCTCGTCGGGACCCCGGAACTCCATCGTGCCCGCCACGCGCAGGCGGCCCTGGTACGGCGTGCAGGCGATCTTCTGTTCCGGTAAGTAGACGGGGCACTCGGGCACGGTCTCTGTCTCTACGCTGAACGAGTAGCCGCGACCCGCCTGCACCATGGTGGTGACGCCCAGCTCGCGCGCCAGAGCGGGCATCCACGCGCCGGTGGCGATCACGACGACGTCGGCAGGCTTCCATTCGCCCGTGGACAGCTGCACGGCCGGTTTGCGGGTGGAGGTCACCTTCGTCACTTCGGCGCCGGTGGTGATGGTGCCGCCGCGCGCGGTGAACGAGTCGGCGATGGCCTGGCAGTAGGGGCCCGGCTCGATGAAGCGTTGGCCTTGCATGCGGTATATGGCCTTGACATTGTCGGTGAGCATGGGGGCGTGCTCGCGGGCGTCGTCAAGCGAAATCGGCTCGAACGGGATCTCCTGGCCGTGGCGGATGGCCCCGTCGACCTCCTTGAGGAAGCCCTTGGCCTGCGACTGTGACTCGAAGCCGATGATGTACGGCGAGCGGTAGGACTTTGAGGTCACGCCGCCCGCTTCGAGGTCGTCGAAGGCGGCGAGCGAGGCCATGTCGGCAGGGGTCAGACCGGCCATGGTCTTGTCCCACGCGCGCTGCGTGGCGTGCGCCATGAACTGCGCGCAGAACGCCCACAGCTTCGGGTCGACGCGCACGGGGACGGAGAGCGCGGCGTTGCGGTCGAAGAGCGCGGTCGGCCCGTACGCCCAGAGGCTGGAGTTGGACAGCGGGATCGTCTTGCCGGGCGCGAGCCAGCCGGCGTTGCCCCACGAGGAGCCGCCCGCGACGCCAATTTTGTCTACGACCTCAACGTCGTACCCGTATTCCTGCAGGAACCATGCGGTGGACAGGCCTGTCATGCCTGCGCCGATCACGAGCGCACGAGTCAATTGTGTTACTCCTCACAAATTGTCGGATTGTGTTTGGAACAACAATGTACCGCAAGCCAGTGAGGTGAATGTCACGTTCGCTGAGTGAATTTTACGCACTGCATATTGCGCAAGTTATGCAGCGGCGCGAATGAAAGGACCAGCTCATGTACCTGTCTATCCACAGAAAAGGGGCATGCTTATCGACGCCACGCCACCCCCAAAAGAGCTACCCCTCCCGCAACTCCAAAGATTGGAGCCGGACTTCTCCCGCCTCGTCGGAGGCGTCCAAGTCCACAACGCCGTGGAATTGGAACGCGTTGTCGCCCTCCGGGTCCTTGAGGATCTGGGTGACCTCCCAGGTGCGCCCGGTGGTGTCGCCAAGCCGGAAGTACTCGGGCCCGCGAGCGTCGGGGCCGGTGTCCACGTCGTCGTACTCGTCGAAGTAGTCGTCCATCCCGGCGGGGAAGTCGGGGCGCGCGTCTGGGTCAAGGTAGTCGAACATCTCGTCCAGCTCGCGCTCCTTCTCCAGCGCGAAAAGTTCGGCGAGGCGGAAGAAGGCGTTGCGGACCATGATGGTGAAGGCGCGTCGGTTGGCGGTGAGGGCGTTCGGGTCCTCGACGCCGAACGCTAGCTCGCGGTCCAGCGTCGCCTGGTCGATGGGGGAGTCTTCGTCGGCCATGTGCGCCCATTCGTCGATAAGCGACGAGTCCACCTGGCGGATCAACTCGCCGAGCCACACGATGATGTCTTCGAGCTCCTCGTTCATGTTGGCTTCGGGGATGGAGTGGGAGAGGGTGCGCCACGCGTCGGTGAGGTAGCGCAGCACCACGCCCTCGCTGCGCGCGAGGCCGTACGTGGCGATGAGGTCGGAAAACGTCATGGCGTGTTCGATCATGTCGCGCACGACGGACTTCGGCGCGAGCTCGAACTCTTTCGCCCACGGGTTGCCCTGGCAAAAGGTATCGAAGGCCTCGTCGAGTTCGTCAGCAAGCGGCTTCGGGTAGGTGACGTCCTCGATGAGCGCCATGCGCTCGGTGTAGTCCACGCCGTCCGCCTTAAGCGCGGCGATTTCCTCGCCGCGGGCGGCGGATTGCTGTGCCTGGAGGAGCTGGCGGGGGTCGTCGAGAATTGCTTCAAACGTCGAGATGACGTCGAGCGCGTAGGTGTCGGACTCGGGGTCCAAGATGGTGAGGAACGCGAGCGCGAACGGTGACAACGGCTGGTTGAGCGCAAAGTCGCGGTCCAGTTCCCGGGTGAGCGTGTAGGGGCGGAATGCGGGCGAGTCGGGCGTGCGCTCGACGACGCCCGCGTTGATCAGCCCGCGGAAGAGCTCCACCGCGGTGAGGATGTCTCGGTTCTGCTTCGCCCGCGAGTCGTGGTTGGTGCGCAGCAGGTGTCGCATGTGCTCATAACCGTCGCCCGGGCGGGCCACCACGTTGAGCAGCATCGAGTTGGACACGCTGAACTGGCTGGTCAGCTCCTCAGGCTCCGCGGTGGTGAGCCGGTTGAACGTGTCCTCGGACCAGGAGACCTCGCCGTCGCGGGCGGACTTCTTCCGCAGCTTCTTGCGCTTCTTCGGGTCGTCGCCGGCCTTCCTGCGCAGCTTCACGTTCTCAATCTCGTGCTCCGGCGCTTCCACAACGACAGTGCCCTCCGTGTCGTAGCCGGCGCGCCCGGCCCGGCCGGCAATCTGGTGGAACTCGCGGGATTTGAGGATGCGCTGGCGCGTCCCGTCGTACTTGGCCAGGCCGGTCATCACAACGGTACGGATCGGCACGTTAATGCCCACGCCCAGCGTGTCGGTACCGCAGATCACTTTGAGAAGGCCGGTTTGTGAGAGCCGCTCCACCAAGCGGCGGTACTTGGGCAGCATGCCGGCGTGGTGGATACCGATGCCGCGGCGCACCAGTTTGGACAGCGTCTTGCCAAAGGTGGTGGTGAAGCGGAACGAGCCGATCTCTTCGGCGATGCGCCGCTTCTCCTCGTCGGTGATGATCTTCAGGCTGGTCAGCGCCTGGGCGCGCTCGGTAGCTTCGCGCTGGGAGAAGTGGACGACGTAGATGGGGGCTTTGCCATCGTCGAGAAGCTGCTCGATCGTCTCGTGGACCGGGGTGAACACGTAGTGGAAATCGAGCGGCACGGGGCGCTCGGACCCGCCGACATAGGTGGTTTGGCGGCCCGTGCGCTCGGTGAGGTCTTTCTCCAGCCAAGCGGTGTCGCCGAGCGTTGCAGACATGAGCAGGAACTGCGCCTTCGGCAGCTCGAGGAGCGGTACCTGCCAGGCCCAGCCGCGGTCGGGCTCGGAATAATAGTGGAACTCGTCCATGACCACCTGGTCGATCTTCGCGTCCTTGCCCTCGCGCAGGGCAATATTTGCGACGATCTCCGCCGTCGCCGCGATAATCGGCGCAGACCCGTTCACTGTCGCGTCGCCGGTCATCATGCCGACGTTTTCGGCGCCGAAGATCTCGCACAGGGCGAAGAACTTCTCGCTGACCAGCGCTTTGATCGGCGCGGTGTAGAACGTGCGCTGCCCGCGGGTCAGGGCAATGAAGTGCGCCGCGTTGGCCACCATGGACTTGCCGGACCCGGTGGGGGTGGCGAGGATGACGTTGTCACCGGCGAGCAGCGCGAGCGACGCTTCCTCTTGCGCCGGGTACAGCGAGATGCCGCGGGACGAGGTCCAGGAGAGGAAGGAGTCCCACGCGGCTTCGTCGAGAAGCGGCGCGGGGACGTCGGCGAGATCGGCGAGCATGTCAGATAAAGTCACGCTCACCACCGTAGCCGAGGGGCGAAACCTACTCGTCGTCGTCCGGTTTTTCCGGGTCTGCCGGGTCTTCAGGATCGATGAGGAAGTGGTCCATCAGCAAATTGTTCTCGTCGTCGCCGAACGGCAGGCTCAGCTGCTGTTCGTCCTGGCCGAGCACGCGGTCGCGGTCCTCGATGGCGGTGAGGTAGTTCTCAAACGCATCGCTGATCTCCTCGCCGCTCGGCACCTGCGCCTCGCCCGGCATCATGGCCTGCGGGTGGCGCTCGCGGTAGTCACTGATCTCCTTGTCGTAGTGCTCCTCCAGCGCGTGGACCACGTGGGCGATCTCGTCGGAACCGGCCATCTGCTCGGCCAGCTGCTGCGACACCCGCGTGATGTCCGACTCCAGCGCGCGCAGCGGGAACTTCAGCTTGGTCGCATCCTCGATGGACTGGAGCAGCTGGAACGTCGCGTGCGGGTACGGGGACGACGCCACGTAGTGGGGCACGTGCGCTGTGAACCCGGCGACGGGCTTGCCGCGCTTGTGCAGGGCGCGCTCGATGAGGATCGATGCGGAGCCGGGTACCGTGACCATGCCGTCGAAGGTATACATGTTGCCCACCAGCTCGCTGCTGTTGCCGTGCGCCGAGACGACCAGCGGGCGGGTGTGCGGGGCGCCCATCGGCGCCGCGTAGAGGCAGATCGTCTGCGCGACGCCGAAGCGCTGCGCCAGGTCGCTCACGGCCTCGCTGAACGCCTCCCACCGCAGGTCGGGCTCGGGGCCGGACAGGAGGAGGAAGGAGCGCCCTGCTTCGTCACGAAGCACGCGCAGGTCCAGCTGCAGGTCATCGATGTCCGTGATCTCGTGCTGCGCGATGGTCACCGCGGGGCGGCGCGAGCGGTAGTCAATGAGCTCATCGTTGCTAAACGTGGCGAGCGTGCGGGAGTCCAGCGCCGCCTTGAGGTGCTCGGCGGCTCCCTCGACGGCGTGGCCGGCGTCGGCGTAACCCTGCATTGCCACCACGAGCGCCGGGCCGTTCGCGGATTCCTCGCCGACGGAGGGCGCCGGGTATTCCAGTTCATACATGCGAGACGTATCAGACATGTGCTTCCTCCCAAATGATCTCGCGGTACGCCACATTGCCCGGACAAATGCCGGGTGGCGTACCTTTTCGCATTATCAAAGACAACTACGCCAGGGGTGAAACTATTCCACGCGTCCCGCGCCAAGGTGGCAACAATGATACCGCAGCAAAGAAGTTTCCCGGACGAGGGAACCGAGGCGGTGCTTTTTGCGTCCAATATGTATGAAGCAATCACGAAACTTTGACGCCAATGACCACCGCCCCAACAACCCGCCGTACGGCCCCGCCGAACTCATCGCCTGCATCCCAGGCGCGCTCGGCTTCTACCCGCAAGAATCCCTCGTCCTCATTGGCCTGAGCCACGCCGGCGAGGATGCCACCTCGTACACAGTCGGCCCGATCGTGCGCGCTGATCTGGCGAGTGAAGAGCAGATCGCGTTCGGGCTGCGGGCGCTTTTCGACGCCCACCAGGACCTCCACCTCGCCGTTATCATCACCCGCATCCCGAACTCGGATTTGGCGATGGAAACCGCCTACTTCCTGCAGTCCCTGGATACCCAACTCGACCTCCCGCCGCTCGCCGCGTGCTGGCACGTCTCCGAGATCGCCGCGGGCACGCCCTACACCCTGCTTTTCGACGCCACCAGCCCCCAACTCTTCCCCGCACACCACGAGCGCACCGCCGCCCCCGCCTCGTACTTCTCCGGCACCGTGCCGTCGATCGTGCACGCGCCAACCATGCGCGGATTGCTTGACAACGGCATGCTTCCAGAGCTTCGTCGCGAGGACATGCACCTCTTCTTCGAATCCGACAATTCCGGCGACCTGCGCCGATGCCGCGCGCTTTACGACGCCGCGTATCACTCCGGCCGCCGCCTCGTCCAACAACTCGCGCCGCACCCGGCAGGCGCCGGCGAGGGCTGCGGCGACAGGTGGGACGCCATCAACCTGATCGAGGACGGCTGCGTGACGCTCATCCATGGCGGCGCGGGCAACCCGGAGTTTCCGGCGGGGACGTCACGCCGACCGCTGCAGTTGAGCGACTGCTTCCGCGACGACGAGGAGATCGTCCTGCTGGCCTCGCTGCTGTCCCGCAGTAAGCTGCGCGATTGTCTCGTCGAAGACGTCCTCGAGCACTCCGCGACGGCCGCTCAGGCGCTGCTGCTCATCGCGCGAAACTTTACGGGTGTTATCCGCGCGAATGCGCTGAGCTTGTGGGCGCTCGCAGCGGCGGCGTCGGGCCTGGAGCCGTGGGCGTTCGCGGCGCTGCGCGCGGCCCAGGACGAGGTGCCAGGGCATTCGCTGTCCGCGGTGCAGCGCCAGCTGATGGCGATCGGCGAGTGGCAAGGGATGGTCAACACCGCACTCGCCGGGTGCCGCGAGTCGTGGGACGACCTGCTCCGCGAGCAGGCGGCGTGACTCAAGCACCCCCGTGGCGGGCGGAGGTGAAGTCCCACGCGTCTTGGACGATGGTGCGCAGGTCGGTGCGCGTGGGGTTCCAGCCCAGCTGGCGCTTGATCTTGTCCGAAGAGGCGATGAGCACGGCCGGGTCGCCGGCGCGGCGGGGTGCGACCTCGGCCGGGATCTCGTGGCCGGTGACCTCGCGGCACATCTCGACGACCTGGCGGACGGAGTAGCCGTCGCCGGAGCCAAGGTTGTAGATCTCGTGGGTGCCTGGGGTATTCGCCTCGAGTGCGAGCACGTGGGCGTCGGCAAGATCCCTCACGTGGATGTAATCGCGAACGCAGGTGCCGTCGGTGGTGGGCCAGTCGTCGCCGAACATCTTGATGGCGTCGCGCTGGCCGAGGGCAACCTGCAGCACGATGGGGATGAGGTGCGTCTCGGTGCGGTGACGCTCGCCGTAGTCGCCGTACGCGCCGGCAACGTTGAAGTACCGCAGACTCGTCGCGCCGATGCCGTAGGCCTGGCAGTAGGAGGTGATGGCGTAATCGATGGACAGCTTCGTCGCCCCGTAGGTGTTGGTGGGGCGGGTTGGGGCGTCCTCGGTGATGGGCACTGCCTCCGGCTCGCCATAGGTGGCGGCGGTGGAGGAGAACACGAGCGAGTGCACGCCGTGTGCGCGCATCGCGTTGAGCAAGGTGAGTGAGACCTCGAGGTTGTCGCGCCAGTACTCGGCGGGAACCTCCATGGATTCGCCGACCAGCGAGCGGGCGGCGAAGTGGAGCACGCCGTCGACGTCGCCGGCGGACAGGACGCGGTCGATGACGTCGGAAATATGGCCCTCGACCAACGTTGCCCCGTTGGGGACGGCGTCGCGGTTGCCGGTGCTGAAGTCGTCGATGACGATGACGTCGTGGCCAGCCTCGACGAGCACAGCAGCGCATACGCTGCCCACGTAGCCGGCACCGCCGGTGACTACAAGCTTCACGGGTTAATCCTCCACTGGGGTGACGCGCAGTGCGTGCGCGAGTTCGGGTGAGAGTTCGACGCGTTCGCCGTCCTTGGTGGTGAGCATGATCGCGCCACCGTCGTGCTGCTCGAGGGTGACCTGCGAGCCGACGAAGGACGCGACGCCGACAGTCGGGGAGACGGTTGCGGAGAGCTGCTGCAAGATCTCGCTCACTTGCACCACCGTGACCTCGGTCGGGCCGTCGAGCTCGAGGTCGCTCGCGCGGGTGCCGTACGCGGTTTCGGAGCTCGGCGTGGCGTCGAGCTCTTCCAACGCAGGGATCGGGTTGCCAAACGGGGAGCGGGTCGGGTTGCCCAGCACGGCGACGACGCGGCGCTCCACGTCCTCGCTCATGACGTGCTCCCATCGGCACGCTTCGTCGTGGACCTGCGCGATGTTGAGCTGTAGGACGTCGGTCAGCAGCAGCTCGGCCAGGCGGTGCTTGCGCATCACTGCGGTGGCGCGCTGGCGCCCCGCCGGGGTAAGCGCGAGGGAGCGGTCAGGCTGGACCACGAGCAGGCCGTCGCGCTCCATGCGCGAGACCGTTTGCGAGACGGTCGGGCCGGATTGCTCAAGGCGCTCCGCGATGCGCGCGCGCAGCGGCGTGATGCCTTCTTCCTCTAGCTCGTACACAGTTCTCAAGTACATCTCGGTCGTGTCGACGAGATCACGCATGCTGCCTCTCCCTCTGAGTCACTCTGTGCAGACGGTCTGCGCGAGTCATTTCGCGCACAGACCATCCAAGCCCTGCAAGTGTACGCGCGGTGCCCTAGGCGTAGTCGCGCAGCCGGTCGGCGCGGTCGCCGACGCGCAACTTGGCCATAACCTCGCGCTCAATTTGGCGCACGCGCTCGCGCGACAGGCCGAACTGGCGGCCAATCTGGTCCAAGGTGCGCGGCACGCCGTCGGTCAGGCCGTAGCGCAGGCGAATCACGTCCTGTTCGCGTTCCTCCAGGCCTGCGATGATGTCCTCGATGTCGTCGTGGCGCAGGGTCGAGACCACAGCGTCTTCGGCGTCCGTCGCCTCAGCGTCCTCGATAAAGTCACCGAGCGGCGCCTCCTCGTCCGCGCCGACAGGCATATCCAGGCTCACCGGGTCGCGCGACTGGCGCAGCAGCATCTCAATCTTGGACTCCTCGATGCCGGACTCCTCGGAGAGCTCCTCATTCGTAGGTTCGCGGCCCAGGGACTGGTACATCTCGCGGCGGATGCGCGAGAGCTTATTCACCTGCTCCACCAAGTGGACTGGTAGGCGAATCGTGCGCGACTGGTCCGCCATCCCGCGTGTGATGGCCTGGCGGATCCACCAGGTGGCGTAGGTGGAGAACTTGAACCCCTTGGCGTAGTCGAACTTTTCCATGGCACGGATCAGCCCGAGGTTGCCTTCCTGGATCAGGTCCAGCAGCGGCATTCCGCGCCCCGTATACCGTTTTGCCAGCGAGACCACGAGGCGCAGGTTGGCTTCCAGCAGGTGTGAGCGCGCTTTGCGCCCTTCCTTGGCCAGGATCTTCATGTCACGCTTCTTGGCGCGGGTGAGCGTGACCTCCGGGTCGTCCAGCAGGTGCTGGGCGTAAAGGCCTACCTCGATCTGCTGGGCCAGCTCGACCTCTTCCTCAGCGTTCAACAGGGCCGTTTTGCCGATACCGTTGAGGTACACGCGCACGAGGTCCGCCGACGGATTGTCATTGGTCTGATTTCGGCGGCTACCGCGGTCAACGTTTTCTTCGTTGCCCGCATCACGAGCGTGGTCCGGCTGAGTCATGAAGAGCTGCCTCCTTGAAAGGGGTTCGAACCGTAAGTTCAGTCTTATAGATCAAACGGAGCAACGCTCCCGATTGTTCCGGCTGAGCGTAAATATTATGCAACGCGCGTCTGCCTCGCTCGACTCTCAGCATCACTCCAGGAACTTCTTCCCTAGAACGTGGGTAGCGGCCAGGTTTCGTCCCGTGTCACGCCTCGACGAGGACCGTGAACGGCCCGCTGTTGACGCTCGCCACGTCCATCATCGCGCCGAACCGGCCCTCCTCGACCGTGATGCCGCGGCCGCGGAGCTCCTCTGCGATCTTGGCAATTACCGGTGCAGCTACCTCGCCCGGCGCCGCATCCGCCCACGACGGCCTGCGTCCCTTCGCCGTACGCCCCATGAGGGTGAACTGGCTGACCAGGAGGACGGGCGCGCCGGCGTCCTGGGCGGAGCGCTCGCCGTCGAGAATGCGCAGCTCCGCGATCTTGCGGGCCATCTTCTCCCACGCGTCCTCCGCGTCGTCGCGGCCCACGCCGACGAGGGCGAGGATGCCGCCGGTTTCGGGGCAGTCGATCGCCCCGACGACCTCCCCGTCGACGGTGACAGAAGCACTCTCCACTCGCGTCAGTACAGCTTTCATCAGGACTCCTTCGCAATAATCTCAGCGGGCAGGACGAGGCCGTGGCGCACACAATCCACCACAATCGCCGCTGCGTTGTTCTCAAGGCGTGTGTGTTCCGCCGGGTCATCGACGCCTTGCGACGCCACCAGCAACCCCACCACCTCACGCAGGGGCAACCCCTGTGGGTGGAGGCCAGAGAGAATCGAGACGACACCGTCGTCGACCTCGTGGGTAAAGCGCGGTCCGTCAGTACGCGAAACCCTCGTGACTCGCTGCGCAAAGCCCATCCCGGCCTCGGCGTCGGCGACGCTCACCCTTTCCAGCGCCACGCCCGGGCGGACCATGTACGCGGCATCCAGGATGTCGTCGGTGTCCCTGCCGCGCAGCCATTCGGCCCTGGTGAAGTACTCGTCCACCTCCGGCCCGAGGGGATCCGTGAACGGGTGCGAGAGGTCTTCGGCGGTAATCTCGGTGGGGTTATCGCCGATCTCGCGGAGGAAGATCCACCCGAACCCGATGGCCTCGACGTCGTTGTCGCGGAAGTGTGCAAGCCAGCGCTCGGTGCGCTCGACGGCCTCTGGGGAGCGGACGTCGACCGATTCATCAGCAAGCCAGGTAGAGACGTACTGGCCCGGGTCGACAACATCGCGTTCCAGGACCCAGGCGCTCACACCGCGGGAGGGCAGCCACGAAGCAACGCGCGAGCGCCAGCTCTCGCCGGTGCGGTGGACCCACGCACCGAGGATGCACGCGGTCGCGCCCTCCGCCAGGTGTGCGGGGGCTTGGCCGACAACGAGCTCGGTTGCCCCGTCGAGCGACAACCCCGAATCGCGGTACACGTGGCCCACCTCGGGCAGTCCCACCACGAACGGCGGGTTCGCTACGATCCGGTCGAAGCGCTCGTCGGCAACCGGCTCGAACCACGGGCCCTGGCGCAGCTCGACGTTGTCGATCCGGTTCGCAGCGAGCGTCGCGCGAGCCAGCTCCAGGGCGCGCGGGTGCACATCCGTCGCCACCACGCGCTG
Organism: Corynebacterium gottingense; assembly: GCF_003693265.1. Lineage (GTDB taxonomy): Bacteria > Actinomycetota > Actinomycetes > Mycobacteriales > Mycobacteriaceae > Corynebacterium > Corynebacterium gottingense. The sequence goes on along the minus strand of NZ_RDRE01000008.1, from coordinate 23,587 downwards.
CGCAACCCCTGCCTGCGCCACCGCCTGCACCCCCGAGCCGCAACCGAGATCCAGCACCGTGTCAACCGGCGTCTCCGGCGAGGCGCTGAGCAGCGAGAGCGACGCCGACCCAACGCCCAGGACGTGGTCGGGCCCCGGCACGTGCGCGGTCATCGACGCATCCAGGTCCGACACGATCAGTCGGTCCTGCCCCGCGAGGACGTGGGGGCGCAGGTCGAGGGCCACGGCGAACCGGTCGTTGGCGGAGGGGCGGATCACGGTGGCGTCGAGAAGCATGCGCACCAGGTCAGGAGAAAGGAGCTCGTCGAGCTGGGCTTGCGACGCCGGCTCGCGTACCAAGAAGAAACGGATCAGGCGCGACAGCGGCGAAGCGTCACAGGCGGCGAGCACGACGCCCGGCTCGCCACGGTAGAGCGCCGCAGTCGCGTGGGGGCCGAGGTGCTTGGCGATGCCGTCGGCGGTAAAACCGGTCGACGCGAGAGCGTCGGCAAGCGCGCGAACGGCGCTGGGAAGAGACTCGGGGAGCGGTTCGAGAGGCATTGGCTACTCCTTGCTGGCGTCGGGATCGGACTCGATGATAGCGGGGGAGCGGTCGGCGCCAGAGCGCGATTGGCCTGCCTCCAACTGCGCTCGGGCCTGCGCAGCGAGCCGGGCCTCCTCGCGGGCGAGCGCAGGCTTGTACACGTTTTTGTCCCGCTTATCGCGCGCCTCGCCCTGGCCGTTGGCAATCATGACGGAGATCCACGGCACCGGGATCGAAATGGAGAAGAAAAGGGCGGCGAACCACCAATGGCCCAGCACCGAGCACAGGACGGAGATGGCGATCAGTGGCACGCGCGCACCCTGCCACAACAGATACTGCTTTTCGCGGCTCTGCAGATCCTGCTCGTGGGTCCGCGTTGCGTCGGTGATGAGCGCGCGCCGGGAGCGCCTCGGGCGGAGCCGGCGGCGGCGGGGCTGCTCCTCGTCCGGCTGGGCGTCGATCGTGTGCGGGTGCGGACCGGGCACGCCCGACTCGGGTTGGTGGAAGGTGTGGTCAGATCCGCTCATAACGCAAAGGGTAGCGGGGCATTGCAAATTCCGACCCACTTTGGGGCATGATGGAAGGCGTGAATACGACGACGAAGACTCTTGAGCGCCCCGACCTCCGGGAGGACACCTCGTCAACCACGGAGGACGGCAAGGAAAAGTTTTTCCACTACGTGCGGAAGGACCAAATCGTGGATTCCGCGATCTCTGGGAAGCAGGTTGTCGCGCTCTGCGGAAAGAAGTTCTCTGTAAAGAAGCAGGCCAAGCCGGGGTCCCCGGTCTGCGCCGATTGCCAGCGGATTTATGAGGGGCTGCGCCGCAAGTGACAGCGTCGACACCAGGGCCTCAGCTCCGTAAATGGCAGCAAGAGGCCCTTGATTCGTTTCTGCGTACAAAACCGCGCGACTTCATGGCCGTGGCAACGCCGGGAGCGGGAAAGACGACGTTCGCGCTGACGCTGGCGAGCACCCTCCTGGCCGACCGCACGGTGCAGCGGCTCATTGTGGTTGTGCCGACGGAGCACCTGAAGCACCAGTGGTCCGAGTCGGCCAAGCGCTTCGGGTTGTCGCTGGACCCCAACTTCACCAACTCGTCCGCGGTGAACCCCTCCTACGACGGCATCGTGGTCACCTACGCGCAGGTGGGTATGCACCCGTTCAAGCACCACGCAGTCGCGTCGGCGCGGCGCAGCTTGGTCATCCTGGACGAGATCCACCACGCCGGCGACTCGAAGAGCTGGGGCGACGGCGTCTATGAGGCATACAACGACGTAGAGCACCGACTCGCGCTCACCGGTACGCCGTTCCGCTCCGACGACTCACAGATCCCGTTCGTGCGCTACAACGAGGACGGCGAGGGGCACCTCGTCTCCGAGGCCGATTACACCTACGGCTATTCGCACGCGCTCAAGGACGGTGTGGTGCGCCCCGTTGTGTTCCTCGCCTACAGCGGGGAGACAGAATGGCGGGATTCCGCTGGCGAGGAATACTCAGCCCGCCTCGGTGAACCGCTCAACGCGGAGCAAACGGCACGCGCGTGGAAGACGGCACTGGACCCGAAGGGGGACTGGATCCGGCTCGTGCTGCAGGCCGCGCACACGCGCCTGACCAAGATCCGTGCCAACATGCCGGACGCGGGCGGGCTGGTCATCGCCACGAACAAAACCACGGCGCGCGCCTACGCCAAGATGCTCGAGGGGATCTCCAGCACGCCGGTCACAGTGGTGCTTTCCGACGAGCCTGGGTCCTCCGACCGCATCGAGGAGTTTTCGGCGTCCCGCGACGAGTGGATGGTGGCGGTGCGAATGGTCTCCGAGGGCGTCGATGTCCCGCGCCTCTCCGTCGGCGTGTACGCCACCTCCGCATCGACGCCACTGTTCTTTGCCCAGGCAATCGGCCGTTTCGTGCGCTCCCGCATGCCCGGCGAGTCCGCGTCCGTGTTCCTGCCGTCCGTGCCCGTGTTGTTGGGGCTGGCGGAGAACATGGAGGAGGAGCGTGACCACGTCCTGGGCAAGCCGCACCGCGAGCAGGGCTGGTCCGACGAGCTCATTGAGCAAGCCAACCGCCAGGAGAACGAGCCCGACGAGGGGCCGAGCTACGAGTCCATCGGTGCGTCCGCTGAGCTGGATTCGCTGATTTTCGACGGCTCCACCTACGGCACCGCGACCGCAGCTGGTTCCGCCGAGGAACAAGACTTCCTTGGGCTCCCGGGACTGCTGGACGCCGAACAGGTCAAGACCCTGCTGCGCAAGCGGCAGAGCGACCAGCTGGACGCCCGCGAGGCGGAGGAGAAGGCGCGGAAGGCCGCGGAGCGCGAAGCCGCAGAACGGGCGAAAACGCTGGGCGAGCCGGTCGCTGCTGGGCCCGGCGCCGCACCGTTCAAGTCTGGCTCCACCGGCGGCGGGGGCGAGACCGCTGCGGATGAGATCCCCAGGCTGCGCAAGGAGCTGAACACGCGCGTCTCCATCGTCGCGGGCAAGACGGGGCGTCCGCACGGCGCGATCCACACGGAGGCAAGGAAGGCGTGCGGCGGGCCGCCGACCGCACTGTGCAACGCCGAGCAGCTGCAGCAGCGCATTGACTATCTGCGTGGCTGGTAGCGCAAAAGACCGGTAGTGTGGGCGAGTGCACGGCGACGAGTGAAGGAGACGACCATGACAGATCGTTATAACCCGAACCAGCACCCGAACCAGGAGGGTCCGTACAACCACCCCGAGGGGTTCTCGGGCTACGGGCAGCACCCGCAGCCAGGTCAGCCACAGCCGGGCCAGCCGGGCCAGCAATGGCAGTACGGCGGCGGTGCCGCCTACGGTGGCGCGTACCCGCAGGGCGAGCCGTATGGGGCACAGAAAAATAACGGCATGGCGATTGCTGCCTTGATCGTGGGTATCCTCGCCATGCTTGCAATCATTACGATCGTCGGCGGGGTGTTCCTCGGTGTTATCGCGATCATCCTCGGCATTTTGGGGATCCGGAGCGCGAAGAAGATCGCCGGTCCGGGCGCGCGGAAGGGGATGTCCATCGCCGGCATCGTTCTCGGCGCGATCGCCTCGCTGCTCAGCGTGGTGTTTATGCTCGTCGGTGTCGGACTCGTCTCCACCCTCGTCGGGGAGTGCGACCACTTGGTGGATGACACGGCCGCTTACGAAAAGTGCGTGGAAGATGTCGCGGAGCGCGAGTTTGGCTAATTCAGCCGTACATAAAAGCGGTGCCCCGCCCGGAATCCTCCTGGCGGGGCACCGCTATATCCGCGAAAGGCTAGTCCAGGTAGTCGCGCAGCACCTGGGAACGCGACGGGTGGCGCAGCTTGGACATTGTCTTCGATTCGATCTGGCGGATGCGCTCGCGGGTCACGCCGTAGACCTGGCCGATTTCGTCTAAAGTCCGCGGCATGCCGTCGGTAAGCCCGAAGCGCAGGCGTACCACGCCAGCTTCGCGCTCGGAGAGCGTGTGCAGCACGTCCTGGAGCTGGTCCTGCAGGAGGGTGAAGGACACGGCGTCGACGGCGACGACCGCCTCGGAATCCTCGATGAAGTCACCGAGCTGGCTATCGCCCTCGTCGCCAATCGTCTGGTCCAGGGAGATCGGCTCGCGCGCGTACTGCTGGATCTCCATCACCTTTTCCTCGGTGATGTCCATCTCCTTCGCCAGCTCGAGCGGGGTGGGCTCGCGGCCCAGGTCCTGCAGCAGCTCGCGCTGGATACGCCCGAGCTTGTTGATGACCTCCACCATGTGCACCGGGATACGAATGGTGCGGGCCTGGTCCGCCATCGCGCGGGTGATCGCCTGGCGGATCCACCACGTAGCGTACGTGGAGAACTTGTAGCCCTTGGAGTAGTCGAACTTCTCCACTGCACGGATCAAGCCGAGGTTGCCTTCCTGGATGAGGTCCAGGAACGCCATGCCGCGGCCGGTGTAGCGCTTGGCCAGCGAGACCACGAGGCGAAGGTTTGCCTCCAACAGGTGGTTCTTCGCCTTGCGGCCGTCGCGGGCCACCGCGCGAAGGTCGCGCTTGACCGCAGGCGTGAGCTTGGCATCCTTGTCGCCCTCAGCGGCGGCGCGCGCCATCTCGTCCAGGCGGTACTGGGCGTACAGGCCGGCCTCGATGCGCTTGGCCAAGGAGACCTCTTGCTCCGCGTCCAGCAGCGCGACCTTGCCGATCTGCTTGAGGTACGCGCGGACGGAGTCGGCGGACGCGGTCAGCTGCGCGTCCTTGCGCGCCTGACGCAGCGCCGCAGACTCCTCGATGTCCCAGACGGACGAAGAGTCTTCTTCCTCGTCGTCCGAGTCGTCGTCTTCGTCATCTTCGATGTCGTCGCCGTCCAGGTCGTCCTCGTCGATGTCCTCGGCGAGCTCGTCATCAAAGTCGGCGTCCTCGTCCGCGAGGTCGGGATCGTAATCTTCGTCGTCGCGGTCATCGACGGTATCGGCATCGTCGACAAGCGCATCGGTGCGCAGCTCGTCCTCGTCCACGCCCTCGGCGCCTGCGTGCGCAGCGGTCGCCTTCTTGGCCGCTGACTTCTTGGTGGTCTTCTTCGCAGTCTTGCGGGCCGTCTTCTTGGCCGTCTTTTTCGTGGCCTTCTTCCGAGCGGTCTTCTTTGCAGCCTTCTTGGCCGTCTTCTTCGCCGCCGGAGTTGCCGCGGCGTCGTTTGCACCGTTGCCTGCGCCACCGTCGGAGGATGCCTGTGCTGCATTCTCCACGGTGTTATTGCCTGATGCTTCGCTGGCTACCACGTACGCCCTTTCGCCGATTCGGTTTCTTCCACTGCGCGCAACCCTGCTTCCTGCGAGAATGTTCGTATGCATATCCTGCCGGATTGCGCAATGGTTCCAATTCTAGAACGCCAATCCTAACAGGCCGCGCGCTGAATCTATTCCAGCACTCGCCATCGTGCCGCATCTTTCGCGCGCCGTGCGTGTCACGGAGCCGGAAAGGTGCGTCCCACGAGGGCAGGAGTGGTTGCTGTCCGGTGCCCACCGTACATGAGTCATGGATCTGTGGTTGGGCCGGACCAATCAATTACGGCGCAACGTGCTCGTTCGCCGCCATCGCCGCGCCGACAATGCCTGCTCGGTTGCGCAGACGCGCGGCGACCACCGGCACGTCCACCGTCAGGTTCGGGACCCACTTGTCCGCCTTACGGGAGATGCCGCCGCCGACCACAAACGCGGACGGGCTGAACAAGCGCTGGTACTCGTGCAGGACGGCGTCGACCCGCTTGGACCACTTCTTGTAGCTCAGTTCCTCGCGGTCCTTGGCGGCGGAGGAGGCGACATGCTCTGCTTCCTCTCCGGAGATGACCAGGTGGCCAAGCTCCGTGTTGGGGAAAAGGGTGCCGTCCATAAAGAAGGCGGACCCGATCCCGGTGCCGAAAGTCAGGAAGATGACGGCGCCCTCGCGGGCCTCGGGCTCCCCGAATACGACTTCGGCGAGACCGGCGGCGTCGGCGTCGTTAAGCACCGCGATGTCCTCCGTGCCCAGGGCTGCGGAGAAGAGCTCGTGGACGTTAGTGCCAATCCAAGCTTCGTCGATATTGGCGGCGCTGCACGCGACCTGGTTACGGATAACGGACGGCAGGGTGATGCCGATCGGCCCATGCCAGTCGTGCGCGCGCACGATTTCCGCGACGGTGTCGGCCACGGCCTGGGGCGTCGCGGGCTTGGGCGTGGCAATCTTGACACGCTCGCCGACAAACTCGCCGGTATCCATGTCAACGATGGCACCTTTGATGCCCGAGCCGCCGACGTCCACGCCGAATCCGAGATGAGTTGCAGTCGTATCGCTCATACGGCACAGCTTACAAACGCGCGGCATAAATGGGGCGGTGCGAGTCGCGCTTCCGGGAAAGTCGGTGCACGATGGGGACTATGAGCACACCGACTTCCCCCAATGGCACCGCCAACACTCCCACCGCATCTGAGTTGCGCGACCTGTGCGTTGAACTCGTGCAGGACGCGGCCGGGTTCGTGGCCAAGCAGCGCGACTTTCTGACCAGGCACGGTTCCGTGGAGATGGTCGCGCAGACTAAGACGTCCGAGGTTGACCCGGTCACAGCCGTGGACAAGGGGTGCGAGGAGCGCATTGTGGGCAAGCTCTCGGAGTTGCGTCACGGCGACGGCGTCATCGGCGAGGAGGGCGCGTCGAAGCCGAGCGAGACGGGCGTTGAATGGGTCATCGACCCCATCGACGGCACCGTGAATTTTATTTACGGGCTGCCCGCCTACGCGGTCTCCGTCGGCGTCGCCGTGCACGGCGAGCTCGTCGCTGGCGCGGTCGCTGATGTCGCCCGCGGCATCACCTATTTCGCCGCCCGCGGGCACGGGGCCTTCGTGCTTAGCGACGCCACCGCCCACCCCCTTCACACATCCCGGGCCTCCCGTCACGCCACCGCTCTGGTGGAGACCGGCTTCTCCTACGACTCCGGGTGGCGCGGCCAGCAAGCGCAGATACTGACCGCGCTCCTGCCGCAGGTGCGCGACATCCGCCGCATGGGCTCGGCGGCGTTGGACCTCTGCCGCGTTGCTGAGGGGAGCGCGGACGCCTACTACGAGCACGGCACGCACCCCTGGGATTACGCTGCCGGCGCGGTGATTGCCGCCGAGGCGGGAGCGGTGGTGCACCACCCGGGCTTGCGCGATCGCGGCGGTGACGGCGCATTGATGTACGCCTGCGCTCCGGGGCTCGCGGAATCGTTCCCGCGGCTGTTGGAGGAGGCGGGGGCGATGCGCGTCTTGGGAGCCGGCGCTTAGCAGCATCGCCCCTGGTCGGGGGCGAAAGTGACAGATTGAGCCATTTGCTTTAGTATTCCGCTCAAACGCGTCCTGGCAGGACCTGGCAGGACGCTCAAAACAATGCACCGCACCTTTTTACGTTTGCACGTTGAGCTGGAGGGAAGAACACCATGGCTACGGATTATGATGCGCCGCGTCGCCGACTCGAGGACGACGAGATTGAGACCGACTCGCTCGAAGGCCTGAAGGCCGCAGAAGTAGCCGGCAGCAGCATGGACGACGACGGCGAGATCGTCGAGCCAGTGGAAATCCCCGCGCAGGACCTGTCCGGTGAGGAGCTTAACGTAGAAGTCAAGCCCCGCCAGGACGACGAGTTCACCTGCGCCTCCTGCTTCCTGGTGCAAAAGAAAAAGCGCCTGGCGTACACGGCCGATGACGGCTCGAAGTACTGCCTGGACTGCGAGTAAGCCTTACGCAGCCCCGTCGGCAGGGGCTTTCTCGGGGACGAAGGCGGCGAGCAACGCCTCCGGGTGCTTCGAGGAGATGAGCCAGTAGGGGGTTGGGTCCTCTGGGTCGTTCAACACGATGAGCGCGTGCTCGGGGACCCACGCGTGGGAGACGAGGTACGCCGCCGGGTCGAGCTGGCGGCCGAGCGCGTTCTGCCGCGCGGAGCGGGGAACAACCATCGCGCGATCAACTGCGTCCGCGGGCAGGTTCGCCTCGCCGACGCGAAGCCAGCGCGAGCCGTCCGGGTCGCGCTCGACGGACACTGTGGTGTTGGACAGCCACGTGAGGAACCACGCGACGAGCGCGCCGATGACTACCAGCGGCACGATGAACCACCAGACGTTGCGGTTGAGCGCAAACTGGGCGGCAAGGAGTAACGTCAGGCCGATTCCGGCCGCCCACCAGTACCACGGCACCCACTGTCGTTCGCGGTAGAGCACCTCGGGCGCTGCGGCGCCGGTGGCGTGGGCAGTTGCATCGTTGGAGCGCGAGGTTTCAGACACGAATGCAACTTTAGTTCAGGGGATGGGTGAGCTGTCCAATTCGCCGCATCGACTTGTGTGAGCCGTACCGTAAGGTGGGGCACCATGAGCGAGAACAACGAACACACACAACTGGTTGGCGCGGGCCAGCTGCCGCCGATCCCGCTGAAACGGCTGGATAAGGAGCTGCCGCTTCCCAAGCGCGCGCATACCGGGGATGCCGGCGCGGACCTGTACTCCGCCGAGACAATCACCCTGGAACCGGGACAAAGGGCGCTTGTGGGCACAGGTGTGGCCCTCGCCCTGCCGCTCGGCACGGTAGGGCTGATCCACCCGCGCTCCGGGCTCGCTGCGAAGCACGGCTTAAGCATTGTGAATACGCCGGGGACCGTCGACGCCCAATACCGCGGTGAGCTTAAAGTGTGTCTGGTGAACACGGATCGCTCGCAAGCATTTACCGTCGAGCGCGGGATGCGCATTGCCCAACTCGTCGTCCAGCGCGTGGAGCTGGTTGACTTCGTCGAAGTCGATGCGCTGGATGAAACGGTCCGCGGCGAGGGCGGTTACGGCTCGACCGGGACGAAATAGCGCCAACCGTTGAAGGCCCCACCACCGCGCGCTTGGGGCGCGACGCGCTATGGTCAAAGGGCACGACGTTACGACGCGAAACCACCGCGAAAATTTCGCAGCAACGCCCAACCGGGCGCGAGGAGGACAGAAACTATGGCACTGTGGCCGTTTGGCAAGAAGAAAAACCGCAACAAGGCCGACAACGACGCGGCTGCCCAGCAGGTCCCCGAGCACACCGAGTCTGCCGAGCCCACCGATACTCCGGACGCCGCAGCAGCACAGGCAGAAGCAGCTGCGCCCGAAGCATCGGAGTCTGCGGTGGCGGCGGCACCCGCGGTGCAGGACGGCGGCCAGGCGGCTGGCACCGCACCGCTGACGGACTACGACCCGATCAACGGTAGCACCGGCCCCTTCGACGGCGACTCCGTCAACATCGAGGACTTTGATTTCTCTGACTTCTCCAGCGCCACGCTGAACCTGCACTCCATGCGCATCCCGTTCCCGAAGGAGGCGCAGGTGCAGGTGGAGATGGGTGAGCAGGGGCCGAAGATGGTCCACATTGTCACCCGCTACGGTCGCGTCACCCCGGTTGCCTTCGCGGCTCCGCGCAGCGGTGGTCTCTGGGATGACTCCGCCGAGGAGATTGCAGAGGGCATGCGCAACGAGGGCATGCCGGTCACCTTCGAGCAGGGGCCGTGGGGCAAAGAGATCGTTGGTCAGGGCACGAATGGTGTGATCCGCATCATCGGTGTGGAGGGTCCGCGTTGGCTCTACCGCGTCACCCTCGCCGCGCCGCAGGGCCGTGAGGACGACCTGGCAAGGCTGGGGCGCGAGATCGTAGCGCGATCCTTTGTGTATCGCGGCAACGACCCGGTCCTGGCCGGGAGCTCCCTCGATGTGATCCTGCCGAAGAAGATCGCAGAGCAGGTGCAGCAGGCGGTGCAGCAGCGTGCTCAGCAGGGCCAGAGCGCCGCTGCGGGCCAGAGTGCTCCGCAGAGTGGCAACCCGAACCTGCTCAGCGACGCGCTCAAGCAGATCATCGACCAGAACAACCAGTTCAACAAGGATAAGTAGTTTCCACGCATGGCAGACTCGGGAACCGGGGCACTTGAGGTAGGCGAGACCCTCGAGGTCTCCGTCCGCGCAATGGCGCACGGAGGGGAGGGAATCGCCGACGCGCCCGACGGACGTGTGGTGTTCGTCCGCGGCGCAATCCCCGGCGACCGCGTCGAAGCCCGGCCCACCAAGGTGAAAAAGCGGTGGGCGCGCGCAGACCTCGTCGAGGTCCTCGAGCCATCCCCGCAGCGCACCCGCCAGGTGTGCCAGGCTGCGGCGCACGGGGCCGGATGTTGCGACTTCGGTTTCGTGACAGCTCCCGCGCAGCGCGAGCTGAAGCGTGAGGTGCTCGTCGGCCAGCTGCGTACCCTGGCGAAGCGATCCGGGGTGCTCGACGGGTTCCAAGCCGACAGTGATCTTCAGGAAACCGCGCTCGCGCCCGACCACGGCTGGCGCACCCGAGCCCGGCTGGGCGTGGATAGCGAGGGCCGCGTCGGCCTGCGCAAGCTGCGTTCCACCGAGCTGGTAACCGAGTTCCCCTGTGCCCAGATGGTGCCCGGCCTGCTCGACGGCCTCGTCGGCCCCGGCGGTCGCCGCTTCACTCCGGGAGCCGAGGTCATCGCGGTGATCGATTCCACTGGAGCCCGGCACGTCGTGGAGACGGCAAAGGTGCAGCGCGGGCGCCGCGCGGAGACAATCGACACTGTCATCGAAGGCACCGGGATGGTCACCGAGCGTGTCGACGACCGCGAGTTCACCTTCCCAGCCACCGCCTTTTGGCAGGCGCACACCGCGGCACCGCAGGCGTACGCCGACATCGTTGCGCAGTGGGGCGAGGCTGCCAACGCTCCCGGTGCTGTTGGCTGGGATCTCTATGGCGGCGTCGGCATGTTCGCGCCCGCGATCAGTCGCGCGCTGGGTGGGGGCCGCGTCGAGACCGTGGACTACTCGCCGGCGGCGACCGGGACGCCGCAGCCGGGGCTTGCGGACCTGGATGTGCGGGTGCGGAATGCTCGGGTGGAGGTGAGCGTCGATAAGCTGCCCAGCCCAGCGCTCGTAGTGCTCGACCCGCCGCGATCCGGCGCGGGAGCCGAGGTCGTCGGCGCGGTGGCTCAGGCCGCGCCACCACGTGTCATCCACATCGGCTGCGATCCCGCAACACTCGCGCGCGATTTGGGCACCTGGGGCGAGCACGGGTACCGCGTCGAGCGCATGATGCTTATCGACGCCTTCCCGCTCACCCACCACTTCGAAACCGTCGTCCTCCTGACGCCCCGGGCGTGAGCGCTGCAAGGATAGGGCAGCGTGGCGGCACGGTGTAACATGGCGGGGAATACCGGCGAGACGAAGGAGAGCTTGACAACAGTGGGAATGCTCGAGGGAATCACATCGCCAACCGACGTGAAAAAGCTGTCGGTGGAGGAACTTGATGCGCTCGCGGAGGAGATCCGTGAGCTGCTGATTGCTAAGGTCTCCGCCACCGGCGGGCACCTCGGGCCGAACCTCGGCGTTGTCGAGCTCACGCTGGCGCTGCACTCCGTGTTCAACTCGCCGCAGGACCCGATCATTTTTGATACCTCGCACCAGTCCTACGTGCACAAGATCCTTACCGGCCGCGCCGACAAGTTTGACACGCTGCGTAAGCGAGGCGGACTCTCCGGATACACCGACCGTGCTGAGTCGGAGCACGACTGGACCGAATCCTCGCACGCCAGCGCGTCGCTGTCCTACGCGGACGGGCTGTCCAAGGCCAAGGAGCTCAGCGGCCACGGCGACGACAAGGTGGTCGCCGTCGTGGGCGACGGCGCGCTCACCGGCGGCATGTGCTGGGAGGCGCTGAACAACATCGCGGCGGGCAACCGCAACGTGGTCATCGTGGTCAATGACAACGGGCGGTCCTACTCGCCAACCATCGGCGGCTTTGCAAACAACCTGTCCAAACTGCGCGACCAGCTCGTAGCACTGCGGATGCAGCCGGGCTACGACGAAGTCATGGAGTCCGGCAAGAAGACCTTGAAATCCATGGGCTGGGTCGGGGAGCGGACGTTCGAAGCGCTCCACGCGCTCAAGGCAGGCGTGAAGTACCAGGTGCTGCCCACGGAGATGTTCCCGGACCTGGGAATGAAGTACGTCGGCCCGGTGGAAGGCCATGACCTCAAGGCGCTGCTCAGCGCGTTCCACTACGCGCAGCGCTACGACGGCCCGCTGATCGTTCACGTGGTGACGGAGAAGGGCCACGGCTTTGCCCCGGCCGTGAACAATGAGGCGGACCAGATGCACTCCACTGGAGTGATTGATCCGGTGACAGGCGAGTCGCTGGCCAAGTCCGCTCCCGGCTGGACCTCCGTGTTTACCAAGGAACTGCTGCGTGCCGGCCACGAGCGCGACGACGTTGTTGCCATCACGGCGGCGATGGCGGGGCCGACCGGCCTGCAGCCGTTCGCCGAGGAGTTCCCGGATCGCTTCTTCGACGTGGGCATCGCGGAACAGCACGCGATCACCTCCGCCGCCGGTCTCGCGCTCGGTGGGATGCACCCGGTGGTGGCCGTCTATTCCACCTTCCTCAACCGCGCCTTTGACCAGCTGTTGATGGACGCCGGCCTGCTGCACCTCCCCATCACGGTGGTCCTCGACCGCGCCGGCGTGACCGGCTCGGACGGTGCGAGCCACAACGGGGTGTGGGACTTCTCGGTGGCGTCGATAGTCCCGGGCATCCGCATCGCCGCGCCGCGCGACCCGGCACGGCTGCGCGAAGAATTCCACGAAGCGCTCGGCGTTGACGACGGCCCTACCGTCGTCCGCTTCCCGAAGGGCAAGGTCGGCGCTGACATCGAGGCGAAGGAGCGCCGCGGTACGGTCGATGTGCTGCGCACCACGCTTGACCGCGACGACGACTCCGACGACTCCGTCCTCAACGTCCTCCTCGTCGCTGTCGGCACGTTCGCGGGCCCGGCGCTCGAGGTCGCTGACGCCCTCGCCGGCGACGGCATCAACGTTACGGTTGTGGACCCGCGCTGGGTCGTTCCGGTCGCGCCGGAGCTCATCGATATGTCTGCCTCGGCGGACCTGGTGGTGGTGTACGAGGACGGGGTGATGCGCGGCGGCGTGGGTTCTGCCGTCGCGGAGGCGCTCCACGCCGCGGAGATTGATACGCCGCTGCGCCAGCTGGCATTCCCGTCCGTGTACCCCAAGCACGCGTCGCGTGATGAGGTACTGGCGGAGTACGGCCTGGATGCGGAGTCTGCGGGCGCGCAGGTTCGCACATGGGCGCTTGACCTCGCAGACCGGGAGAACTAGCCGCTCCTACTCGTCGGCGGCGGAAAGCCCCGCGGCCGCGATGATCGGCGCGACGAGCTCGCACTGCCAGGGCCGCGCGCCGAGCTCACTGAGCTCCTGCTGAGCCCGCCGCACATCCCAGGGGTGCAGCGAGTGCGACGCCTTCCACACCGCTGCGCGCAGCAGCTTCGTGGTGGCGATGGTGCTCGCCTCCATGTTCAGCGCGTCGGCGAGGTCCGCTACCTCGTCCCGGGCCTCCTCGAGCGCCTCGCTGAGCGCAGGGTACTCGCGGCGCATGGTCGATTTGGAGGGGACGTCCGTCGGCGCTGATTTCGGGCGGGACGGCCACGTTGAGCGATCCTGCTCGCGCGCCTCCGTCATCACGTCCAGGCAGGCAGCGGCGAGGTCTTTGCGTCGGCGCGGGAACCCCGGGACGGCCATGACGTCGCGGATGGTGGTCGGCTGGGCGAGTGCGATGTCGACAAGCACGCGGTTCTGCAGAATGTTGGACGGAGAGCGGTCGGAGCGCTTCGCCTGTGCCTCACGCGCAGCCCACAGCGCCCTGGCAAGCTGCATGCTGAGCGCGCTGCTGATCCGCGAGGCTCCTTTCAGGTCGCGCCAGGAGCCCGTGCCAGTGCGGGGCGAGGAGGAGGTGTCCAGGATGTACGCAAACTCTTGCTCCGCAAACTCGAGCTTGCCGGTTTGCGCGAGCTCCTCGGCGAGCCCGTCGGCCAAATCGGTGAGGTAGGCCACGTCGAGCGCCGCGTAGTCCTGCCACTCTCGGGGCAGCGGTACCTTGGACCAGTCTTCGCGCCCGTGGCCCTTCTCCAGCACCACGCCGCAGATGCGCTCGACCATGTTGGCCAGGTTGGGGCGCTGGTATCCGGCTATCCGCGCGGCGACCTCGGTGTCAAACAGGCTGACGGCGCGCAGGCCCAGCTCGGACAGGCAGGGCAAGTCACTCGCAGCGGCGTGGAGGATCCAGGTCTCGCCGTTCAGCACAGGCGAGAGGGCGCGGGTGGCGTCGTCGCGGTGCCCCTCGGGTGCAATGAGAAACGTGCCTGCGTCCTCGCGCTGCACCTGGATAAGGAATGCTCGGTCGCCGTAGCGAAACGTCGAGGCCCGCTCGGTGTCGACGGCGAACGGCCCGCGGCCTGCCGCCAGCGCCTCGGCCGCCTCCTGGAAGCCAGCGGGCGTATCGACAAGCCTGTAATCTACCTTTTCACACACGGGGCGAACTACTTGCGTGCACCCAGCGCGGTGACGCCCTCCGGCGGCAGCCCCGCGACGTGCGCGAGCACCTTGGCAAACGCCTCGACGTGGCCCGAGAGGTCGATGCCTTCGGCGGTCCAGGAGGCGCGCATCTCCAGCTGGTAGGCGCGCGGCGGGCCGCCGATCTCGCCGAAGCGGACGGAGGCCGTGGAGGTGACGGTGCCTCCGAGGTTGGTGTAGCCCGCGCCGGCTTCGGCGAGCGACTCGTTGAGCCACTGCCACGCGACGTCCGGAAGCAGCGGGTCGGACGCGACCGCGTCGTCCATGTCGGCCTGGATGTAGGCCACGAGGCGCATGGACCCCTCCCACGCCTCCTCGGCGTCCGGGGAGTGCAGCAGGATGAGGCGGCCGAACGCGTCGCCCTCGCTGTCTGCGGGGACGGTGCCGGACTCGTCGCCGGAGCGGTCGACCTCAAGCCCGACGGCGTGGCTGTATGGCGCGGGCCGCTGGGGTGGTCGGATGGTGCCGAGGGTGACTTCCGGCCGCAGCTTCGCAGCGTGCATAGACTCCACCGCAGCAGAGAAATCTGCGGGCAGGGAGGCGGTGTCGCTGTGCGGGGCGGGTGTGCCGTCGCCCGTGTTGGAGGGGGTGTCCGAATTCATCACAGGGTTCAACGTAGCTACCGTAGCGGCCCGCGGGTGGGAGGCGCGCCGAACGCCGGGGCGCGTGCCGACGGCGCGTAGACTGTCCCTACGACTTTCGGTTGATTTGGCCCGCCCGGGCCGAAGAAAGGATACAAACCTATGGCCAAGCTTGATTTCGACGCACTGAACTCCGTTCAGCGCTACCTCCAGTTTGCGGTGTTCCGCGCCATCCCCGGTGCTCTCGGCTCCGAGCGCGAGGAGCTGACCGCGGAAGCAAAGCGCTTCTTCGCGGACCTTGAGGCGGAAGGCAAGGTCGTCGTACGCGGGATCTACGACAACACGGGCATCCGCGCCGACGCCGACTTCATGATCTGGTGGCACGCCGAGGAGTTTGAGTACCTGCAGAAGGCGCTGGCAGATTTCCGACGCACCACCGCCCTCGGCCAGCTGCTCGAGGTCTCGTGGCTGGGCAACGGCCTGCACCGCCCGGCTGAGTTCAACAAATCCCACCTGCCCAGCTTCATCATGGGCGAGGAGGCGGAGGCCTGGATCACCGTGTATCCGTTCGTGCGCTCCTACGACTGGTACATCATGGACCCGCAGGAGCGCCGCCGCATCCTGGCCAACCACGGCAAAGCCGCGCGCGACTTCGCCGATGTCCGCGCGAACACGGTTGAGGCGTTCACGCTGGGTGACTACGAGTGGATGCTCGCGTTCGAGGCGCCCAGCCTGGAGCGCATCGAGGACCTCATGCACAAGATGCGCTACACCGAGGCGCGCCTTCACGTGCGCGAGGAGATCCCGTTCCAGACGGGTCGCCGCGTCGCGGACATTGGCGAGATCATCAAGATTCTGCCCTAAGCAGAGCACGCTTGTCGACGCCCCGTTGCAGACGCCGCGGTCCACGTGGCGTCGAGAAGCGTTTTACTTGCGCTCGTCGAGCGTCATCGAGATGGAGTTGATGCAGTAGCGCAGGTCGGTGGGGGTGTCAAAGCCTTCGCCGGCGAAGACGTGGCCGAGGTGGGACTCGCAGTTGGCGCAGAGCACCTCGGTGCGGACCATGCCGTGCGAGCGGTCCTCGCGCTCGATGATCGCATCACCCGCGAGCGGGCTGAAGAACGCCGGCCAGCCGCAGTGCGCGTCGAACTTCTCGGTGGAGCGGAACAGCTCCGCGCCGCAGGCACGGCAACGGTAGACGCCCTCGGTGGTGGTGTTGGTGTACTCGCCGACGCCCGCGGGCTCGGTGCCGGCCTGGCGCAGGACGTAGAACTCCTCGGGGGAGAGTTTTGCCTTCCAATCGTCCTCAGTGAAAGCGCTGTAATCGTTGCTGTTTTCAGTCATGCTGTGCCTCCTGTGCCTCCGGTGTCTTGCCCGGCTCGTGTAGCTCCTGTGCCGGTGCTGCTGGCAGACTACGCGTTAGCACTGAGATTACCCAAGCGGCGATTGCCACGATGAAGATTGCCCAACCCGCGGTGGGCAGAAATGTGTTGAGCCACCGGCCGACCGGCCCGATGACGGTGCTGTTGAACTGGAGCGGGCTGACGCACAGAAGCAGGCCCGCCCACGGCGCGGCGATGTGGAATGGGCTGGCGCGGTGCAGCGCCGTAAACGCTGCGGGGAAGAGCATCATTGAGTAGTACGCCTGGCCGAGCGAGCTGAGCAGGCACACCCCGGCGAGGAGCACGGCGGTGGAACACGTGAGCCAGAGCCATTCGTCGCTAAAACGCCAGCGCGCAAGGCCCAGGACTGCGGCCGCGACGGCCGCGCCGAGCACGACGAAGAGGAGACCGTGCGCCCAGGCGGGCATGCCGAAGTAAACAGCGAAGCCCGCGAGCGAAGAGTTTGCGTAGTCGCGCGTGATGCCCAGGTACGGCACGAGCTTGGTCAGATAGTCGTCGGCGCCTGGAGTGAGCGGCCAGGCCACCACATTCAGGAGGGCTGGCACCGCGATTCCTGCGGCCACGGCCCCGAAACGCAGCTGCATGAGCGGCAGCACGAGAAGGGGGGCGAACATAGGCTTGATCAGGATGGCCAGGCCGAGGACGACCCCAGCGACGAGGAAGCGGTGGGCGCGGTAGCTGGCCAGGAATGCGGTGAGCACCAACAGGAGGATGCCGTTGATGTTGGAAAAGACCAGCGTGTTGGTCACCGACTCCGTCGCAAACGCCGCCGCGAGCGCGACGGGGAACACGGGTCCGGTGAGCCGGCCACCCGCAAGACGGGCGCACCAGGCGAGCGCACCGATGATCGCGAGCGCGTTAGCCAGAATGAACCAGGGGCGCACGGTGTCTGGCGAGTCCGCCAATCCGAGCGGGGAGAGCAGGAGCGTCGCACCAGGGTTGTACAGGTAATGCGGGTCCACGTAGTGGTAGATCTCGTTGTAGACCGGGACCCGCTGGATGAAGCGGTGTGTCGCCGCCCACACGGTGGTGAAGTCGTCGGTGGGTGAGCCCTCGCGGGCGAGCACGACAAGCCGGTGCACGATGAGCAGGATGGCCAGCGGCCACGCGGCGGCCGTTACAGCGCGGGCGGAGGGGGAGTGAAGGTCCCCGGTGCTGCTGCGCGGCGCGGCGGCTGCGGGTGGGCGCGCCGCGGGCGAGGTCCACAGCGCGTTGATCCGCTGCTGCCAGCTGGGGGAGGGGCGAAGCGTGGTAGTCACGCGATTTACCGTACCGAACCGGGTGCGCGTTTCCGGTATCGCCGGTGCGGCTATTGGTCTGCGCGACGGTAGCGGCAAAACATGACGGAATCGTCGCTCGTGTGCACGTCTTCCAGGGCGAGACGCGCGTTGTAGTTGCCGCCGGCGCCGAAGAGCGTGGTTTCGACGTTGCCGTGGACGAGCGGGTCGATGGTGAGGTGGAGGGCGTCGCCGAGACCGGCCGCGAGGAGGGTTCCGTACAGCCCCGGTCCGCCCTCGCAGGTGATGCGGTTGAATCCGTGGGTGTGGAGGGCGTCGATGATGGCGTGTGCGGAGCCGTCACCGGTGGAGATGAGCTGCGCGTTGGCGTCGAGAAGCTTCTGGCGAGCGCTGGCGAGGCCTGGATCGTCGAGGGAGGCTTGCGGCGCGAGGAAGACCGGCGGCACTTCGGTGTCTGTGAACAGCTGCGAGGATGGGTCAAAGTCGAAGGATTTTGTGAGCACCGCGATAGGTGGGACGGGGGCTTGGCCGCGGGCGACTCGCTTGTCCCGCTCGGACTCGCTGCACTTGACGCCGGAGTAGGTTTCGGCGCGGGCGGTGCCGGCACCGACGAGGACGACGTCGGACCAGGCGCGGACCGTGGTGAGGAGGGCCGCATCGATGTCGTTACCGAGCGATTCGGAGGTGCCTTCGACGGCGGCGGCGCCGGACAGCGACATGACTGCGATCAGCCGCAGCTCGCGCTCGGCAGGTGGGAGCGTGGGGCCCAGCAGGTCGGCGGTGGTGAACGGTGTCTGCTTCATACATGCCAGCATAAAGAAGCAGGGGCACATGCAAAAACACCGCCGGGGAAGAACCCGACGGTGTTGCGTGGAGCGGATGACGAGACTCGAACTCGCGACCCTCACCTTGGCAAGGTGATGCGCTACCAACTGCGCTACATCCGCGGGGCAAGCGTGGGCTTGCCACAAGTCTTCTTGCGAAGACTCTGTGCGCGATACTGGGATCGAACCAGTGACCCCTACCGTGTCGAGGTAGTGCTCTACCGCTGAGCTAATCGCGCGGGCTGTTTCCAGCTTGGAGGTGGATACGGGAATCGAACCCGTGTACACGGTTTTGCAGACCGTTGCCTAACCACTCGACCAATCCACCGTGGAGCTTCCTCCAAAGTACCCGTATGTACTTGGAGCGGATGACGAGACTCGAACTCGCGACCCTCACCTTGGCAAGGTGATGCGCTACCAACTGCGCTACATCCGCGCGGCAAACATGAGCTTGCCCCGAGTCTTGCAGTGAAGACTCTGTGCGCGATACTGGGATCGAACCAGTGACCCCTACCGTGTCGAGGTAGTGCTCTACCGCTGAGCTAATCGCGCTCATCCCTTACGGGATTGGAGCGGATGACGAGACTCGAACTCGCGACCCTCACCTTGGCAAGGTGATGCGCTACCAACTGCGCTACATCCGCACGCACCTTAGTGGCTGTCAACATCGTGACCAACACTGCGTGGTGCGAGATAAAACATTAACCGGTTGGCAATCATAGTCCAAATCGTGAGGTCACGCCCCGATTTCCGATGACGCCGAGTCGATCTCTGAGTTACATCGTTGTCGTTTGGCGTTCCCGCCCCTTCGCTTATCGACGCCACCGCTATCCCCGTACTTCCGTGAGGGCCATAGGTGTGCCGAAGAGTGTCGTGTCCTGCGGATTCGTGGAATCGCGGGGTGGCGTTGTAAAGTATGAATTCGTTCGGTCCTATGGCTCAGTGGAAGAGCGTTCCGTTCACACCGGAAAGGTCGCTGGTTCGATCCCAGCTAGGACCACGAGACAAACCGCCAGGTAACTGGCGGTTTTTCCATTTTTTATACGTGGTACTGCGGTTGCCGTGGTACCTACGTGGTACCTCTGCGAGCCAGGGGGTTGTGTGGAGGAGTGGCAATCGCGGGTTAAGCGACAAAATGTGTGCTTTTCTCGGCGTCGTACACCCAGTCGGATCGCGCCTACACACCCGGCGCCTCGGCTGAGTAGTGAATGGTGAAGTCAGCAGTGAATGTCGCCAACTGGGCATGGTGATCTGCTGGGAGAGTTACAGTTGGCGTGCCGCTCCGATATCCGAGTGCGCTTTGCGGGACTAGGTAGACATGCCCCCGCGAGATAGGTAATGGTGCTCATCTCCTAGTCAAAGGAGTTGGATTTTCATGCCTAATTTATCTTCCGTGGGCTCTACGCACGACGAGCTGCGAGCGCTAACTAAGCAAGATATAGCCGATCGCCTCCAAATCAGCATTCGGTCTGTTGAGCGCCTTATCGAGCAAGGCGAACTGAAAACAGTACGCCCACCTAAGCGCGGTGTGCCCGTGCGCATTCCTGTGGGATCGCTTCGTGCTTACCTCTACGGGGCGGTGTAGTGCGGTGACAAATATCACACCTAGCGATGGTCTGTGGTTCGGGGGGGGGGGGAATCGTGTACCATGAATCACGCCGTGAATCTCACTGAGTAAGGATTTTCATTCATGATCACCTTGAAGCGACCCTTGATTTTGGCGCCAATGGCAGGGGGGCCTTCTACTCCTGAACTTTGTGTCGCGGTAACGAATGCCGGCGGTTTGGGAAATATCGCTGCAGGTTACTTAACTCCAGAAAAGCTGATATCGGCAATTCAACAGGTTGAAAGTGAAGCGGACGGCCCGTACGGGATAAATATATTCTGCCCGCCTCCGGATCGAGAGCGTTCTTCTAAGGATCAGGACCTATGGAAGCGGTACCGCGTCTTACTCGAAAAGGATCCCCAGATACTTGCGGAGTTACCTGATCAACCCTTTACGGGGGACGACTTTTATCGGGAAAAGATAGACATTGCTTTAAGCTCGCAGGCTCAAGTAGTTTCTTTTACGTTTGGCTACCCTAATGAAACGTTGATCCATGAGTTTCAAGAAGCGGGGAAAAGTGTTGTTTTAAATGCGACAACGCCTCATGAGATCGACTTTCTTGCATCCACCTCGTGTGACGCTATATGTGTTCAGGGGGCAGGAGCTGGAGGCCATCGAGCGACTGTGCTCTCTACCGAGAGTGAGGGATCGACTCATTCTACTTCTGAACTGCTGGAATATGCCTTATCTAAAGTAAGTAAGCCTGTTATTGCTGCAGGTGGTATCGCGACTGCAAAAGAAGCCCTCGCACTCCTTCGCCGGGGTGCATGGGCCATACAGGTAGGCACCCATTTTCTTCTCGCAGATGAGGCGGGGACGAAACAGACCCACAAGATTGCTCTGAAAGAGTTACGCGGTCGACCGACCACCCTTACTAAGGCCTTCACCGGAAGACCGGCTCGCACCATCACCAATACTTTTACTGAAAAGTACTCCCAGTCCGCTCCGTCGATGTATCCGGAACTTCACCATTTGACTTCAGAGTTAAGAGCAAATGCTAATTCCGCTGGCGATGTAGAAAGCCTTAACCTTTGGGCGGGAGTGAACTACGGGTGCGCCCATTCGGCACCCGCGGCCGATATTGTTGATGAGCTGACCCCATATTCTACTTCTCTAGGCGTCGGTCGAGCCGTTCCTCTGGCTGCCCAGGTAGCTGTTGTGGGCGGGGGGCCGAGAGGGCTGGCGGTCATCGAAAGAACCCTGGACCGGTTGGCGCACAGTAATGATCGAGAAGAAACACCCGTACTGGTCTGGTTTGATGATTCATCCTTCGGATCCGGCAAGGTGTGGAATCCTTATCAGACCCCTGCTCTCCTCATGAATACTGTGGCATCTCAGCTCAGTGGTTTCCCTGATTCCAGCGCCGGTATCGAGGGGAGGTATCTCGAAGGTCCCACATTTTACGAATGGCTGAAATCTGAGAATGCCTCTGCCTTCCTACACTCAGATCCTGTCCTTTTGGAAGAGGCTCTGCAAACGGGGCCAGACACCTATACATCTAGGGCTCTCTATGGTGCTTATCTTCACTGGGCAGCTTCTCAGGTAGTTACTGCCTATCGAGATTATGTAGATATTCACTTAGTGCCCACGCGAGTGCTATCTATTTCCGATCAAGAGGGAGCATACGCTCTCATGGACTCTGATGGGCACACAGTAGTGGTCAAAAATGTTGTGTTGGCGGCTGGAATGCCGGCTGCAGTAGAAGGAGCAAAAATCGGCCAGGGCATTGCACGAGAGGAAAACAATGGGGAAGCCTGAAGGAGACGCTCACTCCGCTGCGACTGAAACTACCCACCGGGATGCTCTTTTGGTGTCGCGTGGTACCGCCGGCCTAGCAGTAGCCATGGGCTTGGGTAGGTTCTTTTATACCCCCATTTTGCCTTTGATGGTAGGTTCCCTGGGTTGGTCGGGACAGTCCAGCGCGTGGATCGCCACCTCCAACTACGCCGGGTATTTTGCGGGTTCTTTGGCGGCCTCCCGAGGGTGGGTGCCGATTTCTAGAAGGTTACACAGGGCAGCCCTTGTGTTGACGACAGTGCTTCTGGCGGCGGTTGCTTTCTCTGGCTCACCGTGGTGGCAAATAGCGGTCCGCTTTTTTGCTGGTGCCATCTCAGCTCTAGTTTTCGTCTCGGTGACGCAGAATATTCCCGTGGTCAAACGCCGAGCCCATGATGGTGGAATAATTTACGCTGGGGTTGGGTTAGGCATTCTCATCTCCGGAGGAATTGTCCTCATGGGGGGAAGCGTTATCTCATGGCGGGCACTGTGGCTTATCTGCGCAGCAGTGAGTGCAGCACTTTCGCTTCTTGCATGGAATTGGCCAATACGTGAGAATCGCTCCGATTCTTCTACTCGGCCACGAAGTGACCAAGGACAGGAATCTTCGCTTGAACCATTGCGGTGGTTATCTGCTGGATATCTCTTCCAAGGCGCAGGCTACATCATCATCGGTACATATCTGGTGGTTCTAGCGCAGCCGGTTTTCGGGCAAACAGCCGCCGCCTCGACGTGGCTGGTAGCTGGATGCGCCACCGCTCCATCCCCGTTGTTTTGGTCGTATGCGGCAAACCGGGTGGGAACCTTCAAAGCGCTTGCTGGATGCTATTTCCTGCAGGTTACTGGTGCTGTCGTGGCAGTCTTCAGCTCTGGGCCCGGTCTTTTGTTTGTGTCGGCGTTTTTGTTCGGAGCTACCTTCATGGGGGTAACGATGCTGACTATTGAAGCGGGTCTCAAAGCGGGGAGCCCAGTTGCGGCGGCTTCCCTGACGACATGGTACAGCTTGGGGCAAATTATGGGCCCTGCGGTTATCGCTGTGGTGTTTAGTAACTCAACTACCTTGAGTTTCGCAGTGGCGGCTGGTTCATTGATTGTCGGGATGTTTTTCACGCTGCGCGGCGCCCACCTTACTGTTTCCGGCACCGGTAGAAAGCAGGGGTGAAAATGGATAGCACAGAGCATGCCGATTTTCTTCACGTGAGGTTTTATCTAACTGTCTAACGGCAGGGGAACCGTATAATTGCGAGCCTTTCAGCTTCTCTTTGAGGCTGGTGGCTAAGCTTAGAAGTTCATCTGGGTTATCTTCGGATCGCTGTTGAGACAGATTTCGTTGTGCTGCGCGTACGAACTTGGCGAGTATGCCGGCGTCGCGGGCCAGTGGGGAAGTGGCAGGCAACTCCGCTTGTATTACCTGCAGGTGCTTGGCGGCACTGTTGGCGGGGTCAAGCGCGTACTCGCAGTCTCCACCTGGTGTTGTTGCAAAGTTGGGCGGAGATCAGCGAAGACTCAGTTTCTCATTCCCTGACGGCCGCTGCGTATGGGCGTTGTTAGGCCGTCTCGAAGACCCGGTTGACGATCACCGCATCCGGGTTCGGTTGCCCGTAGGCAAACTGTTGCGCGCGTGCATTTAGTAACACCGTGGTGAGTATCGAGTAACGCGATGGTGAGTATCGAGTAACACTGCAGTTTTCGGGGGAAACTCTTTGGTGACCGCGTGACTTCGGGGCACGCGGCATT
>NZ_RDRE01000079.1 GCF_003693265.1 Corynebacterium gottingense | reverse complement strand
CAGCGCCAGCTGGTCAAGGACGCGCTGTTCCCAACCCTGCTCAACCCCGTGCGCACCGTGGAAACCGACGAGGGCGACACCACCAAGACCTTGTGGCGCCTGCACGACGGGATCCTGCTGGAGTCCGTGCTCATGCGCTACCCGGACCGCGCCACGCTGTGCATTTCCTCCCAGGCCGGCTGCGGCATGGCGTGTCCGTTCTGCGCCACCGGCCAGGGCGGTCTGGACCGCAACCTGTCCACCGCGGAGATTGTTGACCAGGTCCGCGCCGCCGCCGCGATGATGGCGGCGGAGGGCTCGCGCCTGTCCAACATCGTCTTCATGGGCATGGGCGAGCCGCTGGCCAACTACAACCGCCTGCTCTCCGCAGTCCGCCAGATCACCCAGCCCAGCCCGGATGGGTTTGGCATCTCGCAGCGCAACATCACCATCTCCACCGTCGGGCTCGCGCCGCAGATCCGTCGCCTCGCCGACGAGGGCCTCTCCGTCACTCTCGCCGTGTCGCTGCACACGCCTGACGACGAGCTGCGTGACACCCTCGTGCCCATCAACAACCGCTTTGCCGTCTCGGAGGTGCTCGACGCCGCGTCCTACTACGCGGATCAGACCGGTCGCCGCGTCTCCATCGAGTACGCGCTGATCCGGGACATCAACGACCAGGACTTCCGCGCCGACATGTTGGGTGAGAAGCTGCACAACGCCCTCGGGTCCCGCGTCCACGTGAACCTGATCCCGTTGAACCCGACGCCGGGTTCCAAGTGGGACGCGTCCCCGCGCGACCGGCAGGACGAGTTTGTCCGCCGCGTGATCGCCCAGGGCGTCACCTGCACCGTGCGCGACACGAAGGGCCAGGAGATCGCCGCAGCCTGCGGCCAGCTCGCTGCCGACGAGCAGGCGGGTTAGGCCGGGTCCGCACGCGTGCGGGCGGCGAATGCGCTAGGAGGCTGACCGCCCGCAACCCGAGCATAAAAGGGGCCGATCCCGTCTCCCGGGATCGGCCCTTTGCCTTGCTGCGGTTACTGCGCGGCGTGCTTGCCGCGCGGGGTGACCTCGACGACCTCGACGTCGTGGTCCGCGCGGTTCACGTGGACGGCGCCGTCCTTGTGCAGGGCTGCGGAGCCGGCCTTGGTGGCGTGGCGGTCACCGGCGGCAACAGCCTGCTGCGGTGCGCGCAGGTGCTGGATGCGGGCCGGGTCAATGTTCAGGGCGCGCAACTGACGCTCGTCCAAGTTGGCGTACGCGCCGGACAGGGTCTTCTGGTCGTAGCACCAGTCCGGTTCGACGTGGCCCTGCGGCTTGTTGTGGGCGGTGACGGTGCGCTTCTGGTTCAGCTTCGGCTGCGTCGCGTGCAGGATCAGACCCAGGGCGATGAGGACGGCAATGGCGATGAGCCAGATGGTCTCAACGTGGCCCTTGTGGTTACCAAAGTTGTAGGCGATGAGCACCAGAACGGACACCCAACCGGCGGCCTGGATCGTGCCGCGGCTCTGCTCGCTCCAACCGAAGCGTGCAGACGGGACGTCTGCCTCGGAAACGCCGTTGTACACCTCAGGTGCCTTTTCGTTCGCGTGGGCCACTGCCATACTCCTTCAAGTCAGCGCTAAATGCTTCGGCCCGCGCCCTTCCACAGTGCGCTTTGTGCAGCGCAAACGGAATCGCAGCCGGAGCAGGAAACAATTCTGAGGACTATATTGTCATACTTCCGTGGCAATCGGTGACTTTGTACCCCTAATAGGTGCAAACTTTCGTCCGATCTGCCCGCCGTCGGTCCACCCGTCGAGCGGCCGCACCGGGGCGTGCAACAATGGCGGGGTGAAACGAATTGTCATTCTCGGATCAACCGGATCAATTGGCACCCAGGCGTGCGAGGTTATTCAGGACAACCGCGACGCCTTCCAGGTGGTCGGCATCGCCGCCGGCGGACGCGACCCGCAGGCGATCATCACGCAGGCGAAGGCGTTTGGGCTCCAGCCCGGCCAAGTCGCTGTCCAGCGCGAGGACGCCGCGGCGCAGGTCGGTCGGGCCCTCGGCGGCGCCGTGCTGACCGGTGAGGACGCGGCCCGGCAGCTCACCGAATCACAAGCCGCGGACGTGGTGCTCAACGCGCTTGTTGGGGCGGCGGGGTTGGCGTCGACAATCGCTGCCCTGCGCAGCGACGCCGTGCTGGCGTTGGCAAACAAGGAATCGCTCGTGGCCGGCGGCCAGGTCGTGCTGCGGGAGGCGAAGCCGGGCGCGCTGGTGCCGGTGGATTCGGAGCACTCCGCGATGGCGCAGGCACTGCGCGCGGGCCGCCGAGACGAGGTCGCCCGTTTCGTGCTCACAGCATCCGGCGGCCCGTTCCGCGGCCAGACTCGCGAGCAGATGTGGGGCGTCACGC
Organism: Corynebacterium gottingense; assembly: GCF_003693265.1. Classification (GTDB taxonomy): domain Bacteria; phylum Actinomycetota; class Actinomycetes; order Mycobacteriales; family Mycobacteriaceae; genus Corynebacterium; species Corynebacterium gottingense. The sequence continues at coordinate 352 of NZ_RDRE01000079.1, read as the reverse complement.
CGGAACAGGCCGTCACCCACCCCACCTGGTCGATGGGCACGATGAACACGATCAATTCCGCAACCATGGTGAACAAAGGGCTCGAGCTCATCGAGGCGTCCCTGCTCTTTGACGTGGAGCCATCGCTTATCGACGTCACCGTCCACCCCCAATCCATCGTCCACTCCATGGTCACCTTCATCGACGGCGCGACGATCGCGCAAGCCTCGCCGCCGTCGATGAAGATGCCGATCGCGCACGCCCTCGCGTGGCCCGGCCGCGTCGCGGGCGCGCAGCCCTCGCTGGACTTCACAACCGCGTCGGAGTGGACCTTCGAGCCGCTGAACAACGAGGCGTTCCCGGCAGTGGAGCT
>NZ_RDRE01000078.1 GCF_003693265.1 Corynebacterium gottingense | reverse complement strand
CCGCGTTATCGCCGGTGAGCAGGTGCGGGGTGAGCCCCAGCTCGCGCAGCTTCGCCACAGCGCGGGCCGAGTCCGGCTTCACCGTGTCCCGGACCGCGACCATGCCTTCCGCGTGCCCGTCGACCTCCACGGCGATCGGGGTGGCCCCGGCCTGCTCGGCCTCGCGGAACGCGCGGGCCAGTGGCCCGTCGAGTTCCGCGCTGGGCCGGCCCACGCGCACGTTATGGCCCTCCACGGTGGCGGACGCCCCGCGGCCCGGCTCATTGGTAAACCCGGACGCTTCCGGTACGTCGTCGCCCGCGGCCTTGACGATCGCGCGGGCGATGGGGTGCTCGGACCCGGCCTCTACGGCGGCGGCGAGGCGCAGCGCGTTGTCGCGGCCGGTGACGTCCACGACCGCCATCTCGCCGCTGGTCACGGTGCCGGTTTTGTCCATCACCACCGTGTCCACCTGGCGGGTGGATTCCAGCATCTCGGGGCCCTTGATCAGTAGGCCCAGCTGCGCGCCGCGCCCGGTGCCCACCAGGATCGCGGTGGGGGTGGCTAGGCCGAGGGCGCAGGGGCACGCGATGATGAGGACGGCGACCGCCGCGCGGAACGCCTCGCTCACGCCGTTGCCCACGAGCAGGTGCCCGACCAGGGCCACGACGGAAATGGCGATGATGGTGGGGACGAACACGCGCGAGATCCGGTCCACCAGCCGCTCGACCGGGGCCTTGCCGGACTGCGCGTCCTTGACCAGCTTGCCCATCTGGGCGAGCGTGGTCTCGCTCCCCACGCGCGTCGCCTCCACCACGATGCGCCCGGACGTGTTGAGCGTTGCGCCCGTCACGCTGGCGCCTTCGTCCACTTCTACGGGGACGGATTCACCGGTGAGCATGGAGGCGTCGATAGCCGAATGCCCCGACACCACGCGCCCGTCGGTAGCAATCTTCTCGCCGGGGCGCACAACAAAACGGTCGCCGACCTGGACTTCCGCGATCGGGACGCGGACTTCCTTGTCGCCGCGCAGCACGCTCGCGTCCTTCGCGCCCATGCTCAGCAGCTCGCGCAGCGCGGCGGAGCTCTGCCCCTTCGCGCGCGTCTCAAACCACCTGCCGAGCAGCAGGAACGTAATCACGACGCAGACGGATTCGAGGTAAATCTCGTGCGGGCCGCGCTCCGCAAACAGCGCCACGATGGACCACACGTACGCCGCGGTCGTGCCCAGCGTAATCAGGGTGTCCATGGTGGTGGCACCGTGGCGCAGGTTGATCAGCGCCGCGCGGTGGAACACGCTGCCGGCGGAGAAATACACCAGCGTCGTCGCGGCGAACGCGGCCCACTGCCAGTTCGGAAACTGCAGGCCGTGCACCATCGACACCAGCATGACCGGCACCGTCACCAGCGCCGCCCAGATCGTCGTTCGCTTGAGCCGTTCGGCTTCGTCGTCGCGGGCGTCGCTCACCGAGCTTATCGACGCCCCCTCGTCCCCGCCTTCCTCGCCTCCCATCACGAAGGCGTCGTAGCCGGCGGTGCGGACGACGTCGATAAGCTGCTCCGGCGTCGTGGTGGCCTCGTCGAAATCGACGGTCGCCGTCTCCGTGGAGTAGTTGACCGCCGCGTCGACGCCGTCGAGCTTGTTCAGCTTGCGCTGGACGCGCGACGAGCACGACGTGCACGTCATGCCCGTGACGCCCAGCTCGATGTGGCTGGTCATAGCGCTACTTCAGGGTGTAGCCGGCTTCGGCGACGGCCTTTGCGACGTCCTCGGCGGAGAAGCCTTCGCCGGACACGGAGACGGAGCCGGTGGTGTGGTCGGCCTTGACGTCGGTGACGCCCTGGATCTCGCCGATCTCCTCCTGCACACTGAGCTCGCAGTGTCCGCAGGTCATGCCTTCAACAGTGAATTCGCGGGTTGCCATGATGCTGTCCTTTCGGTTGGCGGTTCACGTACACCCGCAACTATACCCCTAGGGGGTATCTGGCGAAAGGATGGTGAAGCCGGCGTGCTCCGCCGCAGCGATGATGTCGGCGTCGGTGAAGTTTTCGCCCGCGACCGTCATGCGGCCCTCGTTCGGCTCCACGGTGACGTCGAAAGTGCCCTCGACCAGGCGTACTTCGTCGACCAGCGAATCAACTGCGACCTCACTGGACTGGCCCGAAATGTTGTAGTTCTTCGTCATGATTTCCGCCCCTACCGGCTCGGCTGAGACTGCAAAGGAATGCAGTCGCGCTTGTTACTGTTGCACCGAGGGCAACGTTAACAAACCCCTGTAAAGGAGTATGCAATGAGCACTATCGATGTGACGAAAGAGAACTTCGACGAACTCGTCCAGAAAGACGGCATCGTCTTCGTCGACGCTTGGGCGGAATGGTGCGGTCCGTGCAAGGCCTTCGCGCCGACCTTTGCCAAGGCATCGGAAGCGCACCCCGATGTCACCTTTGCCAAGCTGGACACCGAGGCAGAGGAAGAGCTTGCTGGCAAGCTCGGCGTGACCAGCATTCCCAACATCATCGTCTTCCGTGACGGCATCCCCCTTTACCAGCAGGCCGGAAACATGGCGCCGGCCGACTTCGAATCGCTCATCGGCCAGGTCAAGGCGGTTGACATGGAGGAGGTCCGCAAGCAGTACGAGAAGATGCTGGCCGAGCAGGGCAAGCAGGGCGAATAGACCGAAAACCTGCGTACACTGGGGCGGCGACCATTTTGCGACGACGGAAGGACACGACACATGGCAAACCCGTTCTCTAAGGGCTGGAAGTACCTGATGCAGTCGTTCGACACCAAGATCGACGAAAA
>NZ_RDRE01000077.1 GCF_003693265.1 Corynebacterium gottingense | reverse complement strand
GTGATCTTGCGTCCGATCTGTGGGGCTACGAACGCCACGAATGCTATCGGACCAGAGGCTGCGACGGCCATCGATGCCAGCACTACAGCCATGAGCATGAGGATGAGTTGCATATGCCGTGGCTCTACCCCGAGGCCAGCAGCCGTATCCTCACCTAACGAGAGTGCCTGAAGATTGAAGGCTGCCCACCGCAAGAACGGAACGACGACTGCCAGCGCAATAAGTACGGCGAGTGCATCGCGCCAGTTCGAAGACCCCACCGAACCGGTGATCCACGCCTGCGCTTTGCCCACATCGCGATAGTCGGCGCGAACGAGCAGGAACGAGGTATATGCCATCACCAGCGCATTGATGATGATCCCGGCGAAGACAAGCTGGAAAGACCCGAGACCCCCGCCACGGCTCAGCCACCAGATTGCCGCAGACACTGCCAATCCACCGAGGAATGCACTGAGCGGGACCCCCAGAAGATGCAGCAGCATTCCGGAGCTTCCACCAGCAAGTAACGCAGTCAACGCGAAAGCGGAGGCACCCGAGGTGACGCCCAGAATGTCTGGGCTCGCCAATGGATTCCTCGTGATGGTCTGGAAGATCGCCCCCGCAAAACCCAGCGCAGCTCCTACTCCCAAAGCTGTCACTACCCGCGGCAGACGCCACTCAATAATCACCGTACGAGCCAATTCCGTGGTTTGGCCCATGAGCGCAGAAACAATATCCCGGACCGTAAGCTCGAAGTCTCCGACCATGACACCCCCAAGGGCCGCGGCGAGAGCCAACACCGCTAGGACCCCATTCGTCACGAAAACCCGCATCACAGTTTCGCCCCTTTACGCAAGAGGTACAGGGCGAACGGGGCGCCAACAAAGGCGAGCGTGATACCCACCTGCAATTCGCCGGGCCGTGCGATGACGCGGCCAATGACGTCGGCAAGCAAGAGTAGCGAGGCCCCAGCCAGCGCGGAGCAGGGCAGCACCCAGCGGTAATCGGGCCCGGTGAAGGCGCGCACAAGGTGCGGAACAACCAGGCCAACGAACCCGATTGGGCCCGCCCCAGCCACCGCGGCGCCAGTAAGCAATGCAACCAGGACGATGCCCACGGCACGCGCGATGGGGACGCTCACCCCAAGTCCACTTGCCACGTCGTCTCCCAAGTTCAAGAGGTTCACCCGATTGGCCGTGGCAAAGGCCCCCACAAGCCCGAGGAGAATCACCGGGGCGAGCACCGCAACCACCTGCATGTCGCGCCCAGCGATAGCACCCGCTGTCCAAAACCGCATCTCGTTGAGGCTTTGCGTATTCGTCAGCACAATGCCACTGGTAAGCGCACTACAGACCGCGCCCAGCGCAGAACCACCGAGCACGACCATGATTGGGGTAGATCCCAGGCTCCTCATGCTAAGCGCGAACACGAGCGCCACCGCGAGTATTGCGCCGAGGAAGCCCACCCCAACAGTGCCCAGCACCGTCATGGAGCCGTGAAAGGAAACAGCTGCCGCCACTGCGAGCGCCGCACCGGGCCCTACGCCCAGCAGGTTTGTGTCTGCGAGCGGGTTTCGGGTGTGGCCCTGCAGCAGCGCCCCCGCTGTACCTAGCGCTGCCCCTACCAACAGGCCGAGCAGGGTGCGCGGAACTCGAAGTTGTGCAATGATCTTCGCCTCGTCGCTGGCCGCCTCGAGTTGTTCGGCGCCTCCCGAGAACGCCAGCGTGATTCCGTCGCGAACCGCGCTCACCGTTGCCGCGAACCCCATTTCGCGCGCCCCGAACAGAAGCGACACTAATGCTGCGCACACGGTGAAAGCCGCAAGGAAAGCGACAAGCCCTACACGTTTATCCACGTTGTAACCCCGTTATCGCCAGTACCCCATAAACGACACGTGGTGGCGAGGCACACCTGCCTCTTTCACCAGGAGCCGCCGCATCGCCGTCACAGCCGTGTTCTTCCCTGCGATCCAGTAGTAGGTATGCCCTGCAGTACCCGAAGCGGGGGCGATAGATTCACCGCCGCTGGAGTACGTGGGTGTCTCCCAGACCATGTCGAGGAGGGCCTCATCAACTGGCTCTAGTTTTCCAGCTCCCGAAGATACTGAGGCACAGCGGGATGCGACATCGTCTTGCAGTTGTGCACGAAGTAAATCCCCGTGGTCGACGTCGTGGTGTTCGCGGCAGTGCCAGCGGACGTCGACCTGCGCAGGGGCATCGATGGGCAAGTGGTTGCCGGCCGGTACCTCAATGTCAGCAGACCCGGCGAGACCCCCGGGCCAATCCTCCAAGATGCGGGCTATTGCTGGAAGCGCGGTTTCGTCACCATAGAGGCATGCCATTGCTGCAGACCCCGGATTGAATTCGATGCCAACACCGGAATCATCGTCGCGGGTCGGCCCAATTATCAGGAGCTGCTGGCCAGGTTGCGCGTCCTCCGCCCATGCCGAGGCGGGGCCGGGGTTGTCACTGTGCAGAACAAAATCCACATCTATTTCATCAGGGCCGTCGGCGCATCGTCGGAGCTCTCGAATCGAGTAGGTACGGAGGTGCCCGCGCGTGCGCTCCGGCATCGCACGCCACGCGTCCCACCATCCTTCCTCTGGGAGGCTGAGCATTCCGCTGGCAGACGGGATCAGCAGCTTGATGCGCAAATCCCTGATGGGTACGGCAGGCCCCATTGCATCGACCCCGGTGAACGTCACTCGTTGGAAATTCGGCGCGACACGTTCACTACGGAGGACGGTTGCAAGGAAAGGCCTAAAACTCACCCTGCAGACTATATAGGATTGCCTTACCTAAAGGAAGA
>NZ_RDRE01000076.1 GCF_003693265.1 Corynebacterium gottingense | reverse complement strand
TGTTAGTGTACCCGTTTAGCCTGGGCATCGGCCAGGATTGGACTATCAGCGGTAAGCTCGGCCTGAGTGCTTGCGTGTGGCTGGCCACCGTCGTGCTCGCCACGGTGCTCGAGGCAGCCGGTAAACAAGGTCCGTTCGAGTGGGCACACCGCCACGTTTCCTACGGCAAGGCAGGAAGGATTGCACCGCACCGTGATCGTGCTGAAATCGCTGGATGAGATGACCCCGCGCGAGGTCCACGCGCTGTACAAGCTCCGCGTCGACGTGTTCGTCGCCGAGCAGAATTGCCCGTACAACGAGATCGACGCGCAGGACGCGGACCCGTCGACCACGCACCTCCTCGCGCTGACTGCAGCCGGCGAGCTCGCCGGCTGCGCCCGGGTGTTCCCCACCGAGACCGGCTCGCGCTTCGGCAGGTTCGTCGTCGCCCCGGCGCACCGCGGCACCGGCCTCGGCCCCGAGATCGTGCGCACCGGGATTGAGTACACCACCCGCTGGCCGGGCGACCTGATCATCGAGGCCCAAGCCGGCCTGGTTGGCTACTATTCCCGCTACGGACTCGTCGCGGAGGGCGACGAGTTCCTCGACACCGGCATCCCCCACCGCAGGATGCGCCTAGCACGCTAAGCGCTCCCCTCGTTGAACTCGCGCAGCGTCAAGGACGCGTCGCTGCGCAGCGGTGCCTGATAGCTTTCCGCCACGAACCTGCTCCCGTCCCGAAACACGAAGTGCAAGTCGGGGCCGTCCTCCAGGATGCGAATCCACCCCTCCGAGACCATCGCATGGCACGACGAGCACAGCGGCAGCAGATTGTGCAGGTCCGTAGCGCCTCCGTCCGCCCAGTCGTGAACGTGGTGGACCTGAATGAACCTCGTATGGTCGCACCCAGGCATCGCGCAGCGCCCGCCCCACATAGTCATCAGCGCGTTGAGCTGCCCGTCCGTGGCCAGCCGCGACGCCCTCGACGTGTTGAGAATCAGGCCGTCCTTGTCCACCGTGTTCACGCGCACCATGGCGTTCGCCACCGCGTGCGCCACGCTTGCCGACGCCGCCGCGCCCCCAACCGGCAAATAGGCCCCGCCGTCAACCGTGGTCACGATGTTGACGTGCGCACCCGGGGCACGTAGCGGGTTCTTCGGGCGCGAGCGCACGATATTCACCATCCCCATGAACGCAGCGAGCATCACCTTGCCCGTGGGCATCCCGATCCCGGACGAGGTGGGCAGGTCCTCCAGCTCCTCCTCAACCGCGTCCCGGTTGACCGCATCCTGCAGGTCAACGTCGTGGTAGGCCAGTTCCCCGATCTTCAGCGCGGCCGCTACCTGCGCGCCTTCCATCGGGCTGAGGTCGGCCCACAGCCCGAAGCGTCCGTTCTTGCGCTCCGCAATCCGCACGTACGAGGACCGTGTCGGGGCATCTTCGCCTTCGTCCCTGTCCAGCAGCGCAAGCTCCGCCTCCAGCTCGTGGTAGCCGTACTTCCGTGCCATCTCCACGAGCGTCGACTCGTCGTTCTTCTTCAGGTACGGGAGGAGCAGGCGCACCTTGGAGTAGTTCACTGCGCCTTCCTGGAATGCTTCCGCGAGCAGGTGGTACGTGGTCAGCTCACGAGCGACGCGCACGTACTCGTGCGCTGTGGTCTGCGAGATCCCCAGCCGCCGCACCAGCCACCCCGCGGTTGTCCTTGCCCCGCACCTACGGGCCAGCCGCAGCGAATCAAAAATGCCAATCTGGTGCAGCAGTTGCGCTTTACAGGTGGTGATCCTGCCAAACGTGTCCTCGATGCGGGAAGCGAGCTCCGCGATCGCTTTGTCGCCGCCCGGAGAATGTTCGAAATCTTGCGCAGTATCGTCCACACTTTCGTCTGCGGTAGGTGGCTTTGGTGTGGCATCGGTGGTCGTGATCGTCATGGCACAGGCCCCTTTCGGGAGGTGGGATGGTCGAGGTTTTGGTTGTATGCAACACGGTAGCACCCCACCCGAACACGCCGTTTACCTGCTGTTATGTGCTATAACAACCGGAGATGCGGGCGTCGAGAAGCTGCCCTCAGCTCGGCAGACTCACAGAAACTACGCAATGCGCAGTTTCCTCAGCATATGTTCGAATGCGCTGCGGAACCCAAACTCCAGTTCTCCACTCACGACACGAAAAAGGCTGAGAAAACTACGCATTGCGCAGTTTTCTCAGCCTTCGGCGCCGATCGCGCCTACTTCGGGTCTTCCTGCTCGACCCAGTTCACCTTGGACCCGGTCTTCGGCTCGCCGTCGCCGGAGACCTGCACGTCCTCGCCGAGGATGAGCGACTCTTCGAGGCGCCAGGTCCCCTCCTCCGCGTCGTACTCGAACTCGGGCCGGTCGACGGGGTTGCCTTCGGAGTCGTAGCCCGGCGCGGGCTTGTTCTCGCCCTCCTCCAGCTTCTCCGCGGTGTCGGTCTTCTCCCACTGGCGGGAGCGGTAGCGGCGGGCGGCGGCGGAGTCGTCCGTCATCGCCTTGACCAGCGACCACATCATGATGAAGTACGTAATGAAGAACGGGAAGGCGATGATGATCACCACCTCCTGGAGGGCTTGGATGCCGGAGTCATTGATAAACAGCAGCGCGCCGGTCACCAGGCCGACGGCGATAACCCAGCCGACCCGGTAGAACACCGGGGACTTGTTCTCCTCGCCGGTGGCAAACATGTCCACCACCAGCGCGGCGGAGTCCATGGAGGTGACAAAGTACATCACGATGACAAACAGGGCGACCGCGCCGGTCACCGCGTACAGCGGGTACTCCGCCAGCAGCGAGAACAGGGCGCGCGG
>NZ_RDRE01000075.1 GCF_003693265.1 Corynebacterium gottingense | reverse complement strand
CCACGCTGCCCGAGGTCAAGGCGCTTATCGACGACATGAACGCGGCCCTCGACGGCGTCGACTGGGAGCGCCTCGAGCGCGGACAGCAGGCGGCGCTGGCGATCCCGGTGCTTGCGCAGAACCTGTCGCTCGGGCCGGGCGCGCTGATCCACACCTACATCACCCCGTCGATTGCAAACGTCCTGGTGAACACCGGCGAGCTCACGGAGGGCGCTGTGCACCGCCTGGCGTACACCACCAACTGGATCTACTCCGTCTACCTGAAGGACGGGCTGAAACCGGGCAACGTCAGCTTCGTCCACACCGGCATGGTGCGCGCAATGCACGCCCACGTCCGCCGGGTGCAGGGCCAGCTGGGGCTGGACTACGCGGAGTGGGGCCGCCCGATCAGCGAGTTCGACATGCTCCGCACCTGGTTCGACTTCACCTACATCGCGTTTACGTATCTGCGGAACCTGGGTTACAGGCTGACGGTGGAGGAGGAGCAGGACCTGTTCTACCTGTGGAAAGTCGTGGGCATCATGCTCGGCATTCCGACCGACCTGCTGGACAATGAGACGGACATCGACGCCTCCCAGGCAACGATCGACGCGATCCACGCCGTCGACGGCGAGCCGAACGATGCGTCCCGGGCCCTCATCGACGCGCTCTTTAGCGGCTTCCGCACCAACGTCAAGGCCATGCTGCCATTCCCGGACGAGTCCATCGATGACTGGATGTACACCGCGACCCGACTCATGCACGGCGACGAGATTGCGGACCAGTTCAACGTCCCGCAGCCCGTTTCCCGCCCGTTCGTCGAGCTCGACCTGCCGCTGGTGCAGCAACGATTCGACCTGCTGCGTGCGAACCCAGAAGCGCTGGAGAAGGAAGTTGCGCAGAACCACCAGGCGCTTCTCGACGCCCTCACGCAGGACACCTCCTACATGTCCCAGGACGAAGGCGTAAAGATGAGCGACGGGGCTTACAGGCCCGGCGCGTAGTGGTATAGTTCACAAACAGCACGAGAAAGTAATCTACGAGAGGAAAATAGGACACGATGTCTAACCCGTACCGCGTACAGAACCCGATGACCAACGAGGTCGTCGAGACGTTCGATCACCCCACGGACGAGCAGGTGCAGGAGATCCTGGCCAAGTCCGACGAGGCGTTCCAGTCCTGGCGTCACACGTCGTACGAGGAGCGTGCGGCGATCGTCGGCAAGGCTGCGCAGCTGCTCAAGGAACGGAAGAACGAGCTGGCCAAGATCATGGCTGAGGAGATGGGCAAGTCGGTCCCGGAAGGTGAGTGGGAGGCCGACTTCTCCGGCGACATTCTGCAGTTCTACGCCGACCACGCGGCCGAGCACTGCGCTGACCAAAAAGTCGACGTCCCAGGCGGCAAGGCAGTAGTCCGCCGCCTCCCGCTGGGCACCCTGCTCGGCATCATGCCGTGGAACTTCCCGATCTACCAGGTGGCTCGCTTCGCCGGCCCGAACCTGATGAACGGTAACTGCATCCTGCTCAAGCACGCAGAGATCACCCCGAAGTCCGCCGCGGCGTTTGAGGCGATCCTCAAGGAGGCGGGCCTGCCGGACGGCGTGTTTACCAACGTGTACGCCTCCCACGACCAGATCGAGACCATCATCGCGGACCCGCGCGTCCAGGGTGTTTCCCTGACTGGTTCCGAGCGTGCCGGCGCGAAGGTCGCGGAGACCGCGGGCAAGAACCTGAAGAAGGTTGTCCTGGAGCTTGGCGGTACCGACCCGTACGTCATCCTGGACTCCGCCGACATCAAGACTGCCGCGCAGGATGCGTGGGCGAAGCGCGTGCAGAACGCGGGCCAGGTGTGTACCTCCAACAAGCGCATCATCGTCATGGAGGACATCTACGACGAGTTCGTCGACGAGATGGTGAAGATCGCAGAGTCTTACAAGAAGGGCGACCCGTCCAACCCGGGCGAGAACGAGTACTACCCGATGTCCTCCCGCAACGCCGCGGAGCTGCTGGACGACCAGGTCAAGCGTGCCGTCAAGGCGGGTGCGACGCTGCGCACCGGCGGCGAGCTGGACGACACCACCGCGTACTACTCCCCGGCAGTGCTCACCGACCTCCCGGTCGGCTCTGACGAGTACTACGAGGAGTTCTTCGGCCCGGTCGCTGAGATCTACAAGGTCTCCTCCGAGGATGAAGCGGTGGCGCTGGCCAACAACTCCCGACAGGGCCTGGGCGGCGCAGTGTTCTCCGAGGACACCGACCGTGCGATCAAGGTCGCGGACCAGATCGACACCGGCATGATCCACGTCAACCTCGGACAGTACTTTTCCGCCGTGCTGCCGTTCGGTGGCGTGAAGCGCTCCGGCTTCGGCCGCGAGCTGTCCGTGTTCGCGCTCGATGAGTTCGTGAACAAGCAGTACCTCTACGTGAACGACTAACAAGTTCACAGACTCGCGCGTTGTCGCTCGCAGGCGGCGCGCGGGGCGAGGGTGAAGCCCCAGATTGCGCAGCGCAAGCGCGGTCTGGGGCTTCACCTGTCACACCGGTAACAGGTAAAGTCGGTCCGGTGATCAAATTCTCCAACGTCACCAAGGTTTACCCCACGTCGACCCGGCCTGCGCTGGACGACGTGTCGTTCACGATCGGAGACGGGGACTTCGTCTTCCTCATTGGCCCGTCCGGCTCCGGTAAATCCACCTTCCTGCAGCTGATGATCCGGGAGGAGAACGTCTCTTCCGGAGACATCTATTTCAACGACTTCCACGTCAACGAGCTGCGCGGCAAAGAGGTGAACAAGCTGCGCCAGTCCATCGGCTACGTCTTCCAGGACTTCCG
>NZ_RDRE01000074.1 GCF_003693265.1 Corynebacterium gottingense | reverse complement strand
TGAGGTGTCAACCATCACCCTAGGTGGTTTTCTTGGGCTAAGTGTCAACCATGTCGCGGCTGACCTGTCAACCATCAGGAAGGTTCCCCCAGGCACGCCGTGTCAACTATGTCGTGACTTCGGACACTGTCGGGGACACGCTGTGAAGTGGGGGTTTCACGAAACCTCCTGTCGACCGAAGGAATACGGCCGCGAACACAAAAATGACCCGCTCCGTTCGTTCGGAGGGGTCATTTTTCTTTGTCTGAACGCCGTTCCTGCTCGGGTTATAGCGCGGATTGTTTATGAGCGCGGACCGAGCCGCGGAAGAGTTTCCGTACTCATCTGGTGGCGCGGTTTTTGCAGCCCGTCATAGCGGTCTTGTTGCTGTGATCACGCGGGACTGGCTGCGGGTAGTTGTTGGGGGCTGAACCGAGAGGGGTGCGCCCGGTCAGGACCGTTTGGAACGCTGCCGCTACGTCAGAGCCCGAAGGCTCCGCCACTGACGAGGATCACGATGCCGAGGCCGATGAGAACGACGGGAAAGAGGATGCCCTCCCAGCGTTCGAGCACTTCCGCGATCGGGGGGCGGGTGGCGACGAACTTTGCCAGGGCCACCAGGACCGCAACGAGCGCGAGGAAGATAACACAGTAGGCGACTACTGCGAGAGGTTCCACGCTGAGGAATACAGGGGTGTAGACGCCAATGTTGTCGCCACCGTTGGCAAACGTGACGCCTGCGACTGTCCAAACGCCGACCTTCTTGCCGGCAACCTTGGCCTCGTCGTCATCGTCGTCATCGTCTCCGCGCCAAGCCTCCCATGCGGCCCAGAGGCCGATGCCCAGAGGGATGAGACCAAAGTATGGAATAGCTGCCGGGGGCAAAAATGCTCCGGCGCCGATGGTCACAAGGATCGCGGCGACGAGGATGCCGGCAAATCCGAGGTACTGGCCGGCCATAATGCGCGCGGTTGTGCCGCGCTGGCCTGCCCCTCGTGCGAAGAAGAGAGAGAGCACGATGATGTCGTCGATGTTGGTAGCTGCGAACAGGCCTATCGCCTGCAAGACTGCGGTGAGGATCATGCGCCCTCCCCAGCTGTGTAGCACCCGGGAAGCGAGCAGGCGGGATCGATGCACGGGGCGTCTTCGTCTACTGCCAAGGAGGCATCGACCAATGCAGTCAGCGCCTGCGCCAAGTGCGGATCGGCGATCTCATATCGCGTCCGACGCCCCTCGGGCTCGGAGACGACAATCCCGCAATCGCGCAGACATGCCAGGTGGTTGGACACATTCGGGCGTGTCAGATTCAAAGCTCGAGCCAGTTCCGCCGGGTAAGCGGGATGGTCGAGCAAGGTCAAGATGATCCGCGATCGAGTGGGGTCGGCCAGTGCACGACCCAGGCGGTTCATCACGTCGAGACGTGAAGCAATAGTCAGCATGCACTGAACTATACAGCGAGCACTGAACTAGTCAAATTCCGGGTAGCGGTGCAGCTGTGTGCGCTGCTCAAAGGACAGTGGAAGTGGCAGAGATTCCGGCAAGTTGCGAAAACAGCGTCGCCAGATCAAGGTTCATGTCGTTCGTGAACTGGGCGTAGTTCGGGAAATCCGAATTCAAGCGCGAAGAAAAGACCCGAACGACCCGAAACTTGATGACCTGATCATCTTAAACCGGGAAGGCTCGAACAGAATTATCGACCTGACCCGCAACCTCGATTCGATTCCCGTTAACGGCGAGAAAACCTCCAGGGTTGACGATGACGTTCTCAACCGCATCATCGCCGACCAAAGCGAACTTCAACGGCTGTACAAGCGAGACCCTAAGGCGCTCCAGGCACTCGTAGAAGCCGAGACCTCGGCCGCTGAGATCAAGGGAACTGAAGAACCATCGCGACGTCGTTAACACTATGCAATCGTGGCTCGATGACCACGAAGCGTTTGCCGAAGCGAAAAACGCGGCGGGTGGCGATGAGAAGGCGTGGCAGAACCTTCTCGAAGCCAACCCATGGGTCCTCGGCATTGGTCTCGGAGATAGGGCTCTACACCACTTGGGACGAGGGAAAACTTGAGCAAACAGTTCGCGGAGCAAACCTGCACACTTCCGGGAAACGTGCCGACGCCTTCTTAGTGTCCAACGGCCTGCTGCGTTCAGTGGCGCTGGCAGAGATTAAACACCCGGACACGCCTTTGCTGACACGGGACCAATACCGCAGTGATGTTTACGGGATCAGCCGCGAGTTCTTCGGCGCAGTAGCCCAGGCCAAGAAACGGTTCTAGTCGCCAAAGAGAGCCACGCTAGCTGGATTCCCGAGAGGGACACCGAGGGCGGCAGCACTGGCGACGGTGCGAATTTGGTCGAGCCACGCTCGTTTTTGGTGATCGGCCCCATGAGCGACTTGTGTAGCTCGCAAGGAAACCGGATTGACGCGAAGTTCCGTAGCTTTGAAAGTTTCCGCTCGAACCTTAAGTCACCGGAGGTGCTTACCTTTGACGAACTTGTCGAGCGGGCGCGGTGGGATGTGGAGCTTGCCGAGAAGCGAGAAGGCACGGAGACGGAAGTTCCTGACTTTGAGTTCTAAGACGAAGTTCCTGCTCGCGACATTTGCTTGACTACTGTCGTGTAATCGGAGGAGGAACCCGGTGTAACCGGGGTGTAGCCGCGGATCTGATATAACTGGTCAGGGTGTTTCGTGAAAGCCCCGAAGTCTCGAGACATCGTTCCGGTGAACTGGCCCCCGAAAGTTGGACTGGTTTAACTCTAGGTGGTTAGGGCTTCAAGGGTCTGATTTCGATATTGCATCGGGGTCAGGCCCTTGAGTCGTTGTTGGATGCGTTCGGTGTTGTACCACTG
>NZ_RDRE01000073.1 GCF_003693265.1 Corynebacterium gottingense | reverse complement strand
GGCCGGTCCTTCGAGCGGGGGCGTTTGCCCTTGCCGGGGCGGACGCGGACGTCGGACTCGTCGTAGTCGGAAAATCGACGGCCCATTAGCCCTCCACCATCGCGGTCCACATATCGGCGAAGCCCGGAAGGGTCTTCGCGGTCGTGGCGATGTTTTCCACCTGCACGCCTTCCACGGCCAGGCCAAGGATGGCGCCGGCGGTGGCCATCCGGTGGTCCTCGTAGGAGTGCCAGGTACCGCCGTGCAGCGTGGCAGGGGAGATGCGCAGCCCGTCCGACAGCTCCTCGCAGGAGCCGCCGAGCCGGTTGATCTCCGTGGTCAGTGCCTCGAGGCGGTTTGTCTCGTGGCCGCGCAGGTGTGCGATGCCGGTGAGCTCGGACGGGGTGGCCGCCAGGGCGGCCAGCGCTGCGACGGTCGGGGTGAGCTCGCCGATGTCGCTCATGTCCAGGCGGATGCCGCGCAGGTTGCCGCGCTGCGGGCCGCGCACCTGGAGGGTGTGGTCGGCGCCGGTGGCGTGCAGCTCGACCTCGCAGCCCATGCGCTCGAGGATGTCGCGGATCACGTCGCCCGGCTGCGTGGTCTGGATCGGCCAGTGCGGCACTGCGGCGACGCCGCCGGTGACGGCCGCGGCGGCGAGGAACGGGGTGGCGTTGGACAGGTCCGGCTCGATGACCCACCGGTTCGGCCGGATCGGTTGCGGCTCGACCTTCCAGGTGTGGGCGGTGGCGGTGGTGTGCACGCCGGCGTCGGCAAGCATGGCCACCGTCATCTCGATGTGGGGCATGGACGGCAAGGTGCCGCCGGAGTGGGTGATGGTTACGCCGCGGTCGAAGCGCGGCGCGGCCAGCAGGAGGCCGGAGACGAACTGGGAGGAACCGGACGCGTCGATGGTCACCGCGCCGCCGTCGGCGTGGCCGGTGCCGTGGACGGTGAAGGGGAGCGCGTCGCCCGCCACGGCGACGCCGAGGTGGCGGAGCGCGTCCAGGATGGTGCCCATGGGGCGGGCCTTGGCCTGCACGTCGCCGTCGAAAAGCACCGGGCCCTGCGCAAACGCGGCGACGGCGGGCACGAACCGCATGACGGTGCCCGCGAGGCCGCAGTCCACCTCTGCGCCGTGAAGTTCGCCGGGCGTGACGCGGATTTCCTCGCCGCTGTGGGTGAACGTGGTGCCCATCGCGGCGAGCGCGGACTCCATGAGTTCCGTGTCTCGCGAGTGCAGCGCGCCGACGACGGTGGACTCGCCGTCGGCGAGCGCGGCGAGGATGAGCGCGCGGTTGGTCATCGACTTCGACCCCGGCACCTGCTGCGTGTGCGAGAGAGGGTCGGGCGAAAACGGTGCGGTCCACAGTTCAGTCATGCGGTCCATCATAATAGAGGTATGTGTGGACGTTTCGTGCTTTTCACCACCGGCGACGAGCTGCTTGACGCCGTCGGCACCCTGCCCGGGGCCGGCACCGTCGACGCCCCCGACGGCACGCCGCCCGCCCGCTACAACATCGCCCCGACCCAGCAGGTGCCGCTCGTGCGCTTCCAGGAGCAGGGGTCGCTTATCGACGCCGCCCGCTGGGGCCTCCTCCCGTCCTGGAAAAAGGACGAAGCGGGGCCGCCGTTGTTCAACGCCCGCGCCGAAACCGTGGCCGAAAAACCTTCGTTCTGCTCTGCCTTCAAATCGCGCCGCGGCCTGATGGTGCTGGACGGGTACTACGAGTGGAAGGGGGAGAAGGGCAGCAAGCAGCCCTACTTCGTCCGGCCCGAGTCCGGCCTGCTGTTCGCCGCGGCACTGTGGGAGACCGGTCTGGACCGGTTGTCCACCACGATGGTGACTACCGCGGCGGCCGAGAACATGGCGTGGCTGCACCACCGACTCCCGCTGTTCCTGGCCGCAGACGAGGTGGAGCAGTGGGTGTCCGGCACCCCGGAGGAGGCTGCGGAGCTGCTCGCGCCCTCGCGGGTGGCGGACACGCTGCGCTGGCGGAAGGCGGACCCGGCCGTGGGCAGCGTGCGCAACGAGAATGCGGAGCTGACCGGGGTGGGCGAGCTGACGGACGTGCCCGCGGAGTAGGGGCTTACTGCGCGGCGATGTCGGCGAAGTCCGCGCCGGTGAGGGCGGCGAGGTCCTGCGGGGCGAGCTCCGCGGAGAGTCCGCGTTGGCCCGCGGAGACGATGATGGTAGGGAGGGGGGAGACGGAGGCGTCGATAAGCACTGGCAAACGCTGCAGGGTACCGAGCGGCGAGATGCCCCCGACGACGTAGCCGGTCGCGTGCTGGGCTTTCTTGGGGTCCGCCATCGCCGCCTTCTTCCAACCGAGTGCTTTGGCGGCGGCCTTGAGGGAGAGGTGGCCGGCGACGGGGACGCAGCACAGCGCCATCTCGCGCTCGTTGGTCTCGTTGCGGACAACGAGCGTCTTGAGCGCGGCGGCGGGGTCCACCCCGAGCTCGTCGACGGAGTGCTCGCCGAAGTGGTCCTGGCTGGCCGCATATTCCAAGATGGCGTGCTCGGTGCCTTCGAGCGCGGCGATCGCGCGCGTGCGTGCAGACATAATTGGTACTCCTTTTGGTTGCTCCCGCCCGATCGTACGCCCGGCGCGTTGCCCTACAATGGCGGGCATGCCCGAGACAGACCTGAAATCGCGCTTCACTGATGAAGCCATGCCCCTGCTTGACCAGCTCTATGGGGGCGCGCTACGGATGACGCGGAACCCACAGGACGCCGAGGACCTCGTGCAGGAGACGTACCTGAAGGCCTACAACGCGTTCGATCGGTTCAAGCCGGGCACGAACCTGAAGGCCTGGCTGTACCGGATTATGACCAACACGTATATCAATACGTACCGGAAAA
>NZ_RDRE01000072.1 GCF_003693265.1 Corynebacterium gottingense | reverse complement strand
TCACCCACGTGTTACTCACCCGTTCGCCACTCGAGTACCCTGCAAGCAGGGCCTTTCCGTTCGACTTGCATGTGTTAAGCACGCCGCCAGCGTTCATCCTGAGCCAGGATCAAACTCTCCACAAAAAAGTTTCAGCAAGAAACAAAGGCCGTGAAAAGCCCAAACCTAACCAAAAACAAACCAACCCACACCACAACCAAATGCAGTGCAGGACTGGCAAATCCTCAAATTACCTTCACGTGCCGACCCAACCCGACGGGGCAAAAACAGGCCGACACAACAAAAAATATAGTTACAAAACGCGAATCAAATCACGCACCATAACCAGCAAACACCACCTGCAACTAGAGGTTCACAAGCAGCGCCACCGGCACACACCAACCACACAAAACGTGCAGCCAGCACAACACAGGCACGCAACCAATCCACAAACAAAAGTACATTGGCACACTATCGAGTTCTCAAACAACACACGCACACTTACCCACCACCAGGCAAATCGCCCAGCAGCTGTAAAAAGCGACTTTATCGACACTACATAAACCACAATCCGAAAGTCAAATCCTTGACCCAACCGGACCGAAGTCCATATTTTCTTATGTCGGCCAGCGATCGTTTTCCTGACCGCCATCTCACCAGCTTTACTCTCTTGCGGAGTCTGTCTGGCGGGGCGTTGTCGGTCTCGCTGACTCACATAAAGTTACACACACCCAAACACCAACACAAATCCCCAGCGTAAGGGCGGTGTTTGGGTGAACGTAACGTTACTTACTTCTTGACTTCGCGCGGTCGCTTTGGGTCGAGCCGGCCAGTAAGCATGAGCGCGAAGCCTACCGCAGCCGAGAGCAGGCACAAGCCGCAGAATACGAGCACCACCTGCATCGCGTCGGTGCCAACACCAGCTTGGTTGCCGGCGACGTCCATGATTTGGCGTGTAGACGTCCACGCGAAGATCACGATGAAGAACACCAAGGATGGCATCCAAGTCTCCACCGCCTTCGCCAGCAGGATCACGCTGAAGCCAATGACTCCGTGGAGAAGAAGTGGGAGGACGGGCACGGAGGCGTCAATAAGCATTGCCACAAGAAGTGCGCTGCCAGTGACCAGCACTGACGCAACGGCCACAACGCTAACCGATGTGACAACCCAGGACTTCCGAGTGATGCCGAAAGATTGCGCCGTAGCGACCGAGGACAAGCCGCTTCCCACAGCCCAGGCCCAGTAGAAGAGCAACGCGCCAGAGGGGAGCACTGCGGTGACCCAGCTACTGGCGGACCGGGCACACAGCGCGTAGAGGATGCCCGTAATCACGCCGACTGGCACTGCCCACACGCACATGCGGCGCCAGAAGACTTCGAACGCGAAGCCGCCGCGTCGCCGCGCCAAGCTGATGCCTCCGGTGCGAGTGAGGTCGACCGGCTCACCCGACGGCCGCGCCGAGACCAGGAACGTCACTGCAGCGAGGACCACACCAATGGCGCTGGAGATGACCGCCCGGTGCGGGTTGATGAGGCTGAACACGGCAAAGACCACGACCGCAAAGGGCACAACAAGCGTGAGGACCTGCTGGCGGACGCGCGCGCGGTTCATGCCGAGCGCCTTGAAGGCACTGGGCTCGGGGATGGCGATCCACGACAGCGTCATCACGCACATGAAGCTGCCGAAGAGCATCATCCATTGCGCCCCATCCGTGGCGAAGAGCGCGAAGAACGGCACCGATCCGACACTGAGGAAGCGCATCCACGGCCCCGCCTTGAACTGGTGCCAGAGGAACCCGCGGTCGAGGTGCGTCTTTGCGCTCATGCCTGCACCTCCAGGATCGCCTCGAGCACGTCGCCGAGGTCCGCGGCCTGGCCGCGCAGGCCCAGTTCAGCGGCGGTTGCTGCGGGGAGGATGGCGCGGGCTGCGGAGGCGTGGCGTCGGTAAGCGATGGCCCCGGCGGGCTCATCGAAATCGCCGCTAGCGATGACGTAGCCGTCGGCGTCCTCAGCGAGCAGATGCTTATCGACGCTCCCCTGCCGCCCCAGCACGAGCGCCGAATCCAGGATCTTGGCGGCGTCCTCGATGTGGTGCGTGGCCATGATGAAGCAGCGCTGGGACTCGGCGAGCTCAAGGAGGTGGCGGTAGAAGACGGAGGTGTTGTGGACGTCGAGACCGACGTAGGGCTCGTCAAGAAGTGTGAGCTCGGCGCCGGATGCGAGGCCGACCACGATGCCGATCATCGCGCGCTGCCCGCGGGAGCATTTTGCATACACGGTTGACGCGTGCTCGTCGAGGGCAAAGTCGCGCATGAGCGTGTCAGCGATGTCCTGCGACCAGTTCGGGTAACGCTTCCCCGCAGCGGCGACGATGTCCGCCAGCGACCACGACGATGGGTACGCAGTATCGACGCCGGTAAAACAGACGCGATCCATCACGCTCGCATTGTCATAGGGGTGCTCGCCGAACACTGTCAGCTCGCCGCCGGAGGGCTTGAGCTGGCCCGCAATCATGGCGAGCAGGGTGGACTTGCCCACGCCGTTGCGACCAAGCATGGCGTGGATGCCGGTGCCGGGCAACTCGAAGGTGACGTCGGTGAGCACCGGCTGCTTCCGGAACTGTTTTTCCAGGTGAGTTGCGGTAATCATTGGTACATTCCTCTACTTTCTGCGACGCGGTCGATGAGGGTGTGCAGGGTGTCGCGGTTATAGCCGAGGCGAACAGCCTCGTCGATTGCGGGGGCGAGGTACTCGCCGGCGTAGCGCTCGCGGCGCGACTGCACGGCCCGCTCGCGCGCGTCGGGGGTGACGAACATGCCGAGCCCGCGGCGCTTTTCCAGGATCCCGTCGTCGACGAGGATTC
>NZ_RDRE01000071.1 GCF_003693265.1 Corynebacterium gottingense | reverse complement strand
CTGGAGATCGAGTACGTCGTGGAGGAAGAGGCGCTTGGCACGGGCGGCGCGATCCGTAACGTCGCCGACAAGCTGCGCTACGACAACGCGATGGTGTTCAACGGCGACGTCCTCTCTGGCGCGGACTTGAGCGCAATCCTGGGCACGCACGTCGAGCACGACGCGGACGTGACGCTGCACCTAGTGCGCGTGCCTGACCCGCGCGCGTTCGGCTCGGTGCCCACGGACAAGGACGGCAACGTGCAGGCGTTCCTGGAAAAGACGGAGGATCCGCCGACGGACCAGATCAACGCCGGCTGCTACGTGTTCAAGCGCAGCGTGATCGAGCAGATCCCGGCGGGCCGCGTGGTCTCCGTGGAACGCGAGACCTTCCCGGGGCTGCTGGAGTCGGGGGCGAAGGTGGTCGGCCACGTCGACTCCTCGTACTGGCGCGACATGGGCCGCCCGCACGACTTTGTCGAGGGGTCCTCCGACGTGGTGCGCGGCATCGCGTACTCGCCGCTGCTGGCGGGCAAGACGGGTGAGTCGTTTGTGGACGAGTCCGCGGGCGTGTCCGGCGGCGTGATTCTCATCGGCGGCACCGCGGTCGGCCGGGGCAGCGTGATCGGCGCGGGGTCGCGTGTCGACGCCTCCGTGATCTTCGACGGCGTCACCATCGAGCCGGGCGCGGTCGTGCGCAACTCCATCATCGCGTCGGGCGCGCGGATCGGCGCGAACGCGCGGATCTCCGACTGCGTGATCGGCGAGGGTGTGGAGATCGGCGCGCGCTGCGAGCTCCAGGCAGGGATGCGCATCTGGCCGGGCGTGAGCATCCCGGACTCGGGTGTGCGCTTCTCGCCGGACGCGTAACGACACGCCAAAACCGCGAACTAGTTCCCAGATTTCGGCACCCCCACTACATCTAGTACCCCCGCCTTTTACCCCCTCCGGGCGGGGCGTGTGACGCATGTGATTTGTGTGGCGAATGACGTGGGAAACGCGCCGGACGCGTGAAGTAATCACTGATTTATGTTGCGGCTATTTAGGGCTTCGGTGTGTAATCGTTTTCGTAATCACATCGACGTGAGTCGTCAGTGGAGACCCGTCCGCAGGCACTGGCCGTAGTGTCCGAAGCGGCGGGGGCTTCACGTAGTAAGCGAGTAGAACAAAAGCAACAACGGAAGGAGGGGGAAGCGTGGAAGACTCGGCGAATCAGGCGAATAACGCACACCTCCGCGGCGCGGTCGCGGGTGGCATGACCCTCGAGGAGTTGTTTGGCGCTGTCGAGAAGGAATGGCAGGACCAAGCGCTGTGCGCGCAAACCGATCCGGACGCCTTCTTCCCGGACAAGGGTGGCTCGACCCGTGAGGCGAAGCGGATCTGCAAGGCGTGCGCCGTGCGCGACGAGTGCCTCGAGTACGCGCTGGAGCACGACGAGCGCTTCGGCATTTGGGGCGGTCTTTCGGACCGCGAGCGTCGCCGTCTGAAGAAGCAGATCGGCTAAGGGGCGCAAGCAAGCACCCGCCCCTGGCTACCAGGGGAATGTGTCGTCAATGTCGCGCGGATCCAGGTTGAGGTACTGCGCGACCAGAGCAGTCAGGATCCAGGTGAGGAGCTCCGACTGCTCCTCAGCTGTGCGCGCACGCTTTTCGACGGGACGCCGAAACACCACCAGGCGCGCCCGGGTCGGACGGCCGTTGCGGTCCACACCCGCAGGGAGGACGCGGCCGAGGGGGACAGGGCCGTCGGCGATGATCTCTTCGGGCAACACAGTCATGTCCGCGCGCAGGCGCATCCGCGGGATCGTGTCAACGGCGAGGTCCACGCCCGACAGCTGCACCGCGTACGCGTTGTGCAGCGGCGCGTAAGACTCGAGCACCAGCTGGTCAAACGCCGTCGAGCGGGTGCGGTAGCGCGGGACGCCGACCGGCAGCAGCGGCCCGCGGGCGCCCCGGCCGTGCCGGTCGCGCGCACTGCGCAGCTGGAGCGGCGAATCCTCCGGCGTGCCGCCAATCCGAGTGGAACCTCTCATACGGCCACATCCTAGGCCCAGCGGCGCGCGATTCCGGCGGGGCGCGCCGCGTCGCACTTCACAAACCTCAAGCCGGGGTTTAGACTTGTGCGCCGTGAGTGTATTCCGTCGTTGCTGTCGCCCGGGCTGTGGCCGCCCCGCCGTGGCCACCTTGATCTACGCCTACGCGGATTCCACGGCAGTGGTCGGCCCGCTCGCCCCAGAGCAGGACCCGCACTCCTGGGACCTCTGCGAGCGCCACTCCGCGCACATCACCGCCCCCGTCGGCTGGGACATGGTGCGCGTCGAACAGGTGGACATCACCGAAGACCCCGCCGACCTTGAGGAGTCCGAACAGCCCGAAGCGACTGAAGACGCCGCCCACGCCGCGTTCTTCGCTCGCAGCCTGAACACCAGCCTGGACGACCTCGACGAGTCCGAGCTGACGGCGCTCGCGGAGGCAGTGCGCGAGGCGGGGGAGGCCGGCCGCGTGACCACCGGCCTGGTGGACACCTCCGCCGACCCCATCGAGTACTCGGCCTCCCACGACTTCAACGACCCCGCCACCTCCAACCACCCGGTACACCGCACGAAGCGGATCGAGGCGCACCTGGCGGCGCACAAGGCGCAGCGGCGCGCGCACCTGCGCGTGGTCCCGGACCCGTCCGAAGACGCGGACAAGGACTCCGGCACTGAGTAGCACGGTGTCGCGCGGCGCTAGACTGGCGCCATGGCAATTGCACACACTGAAGCAACGTTAAAGAACGTCATCAAGGCGTACGACGTGCGCGGCGTGGTCGGCGAGACCATCGACGCCGACTTTGTCCGCACCGTCGGCGCGGCGTTCGCCCACATC
>NZ_RDRE01000070.1 GCF_003693265.1 Corynebacterium gottingense | reverse complement strand
TCACCCACGTGTTACTCACCCGTTCGCCACTCGAGTACCCTGCAAGCAGGGCCTTTCCGTTCGACTTGCATGTGTTAAGCACGCCGCCAGCGTTCATCCTGAGCCAGGATCAAACTCTCCACAAAAAAGTTTCAGCAAGAAACAAAGGCCGTGAAAAGCCCAAACCTAACCAAAAACAAACCAACCCACACCACAACCAAAAACAATCGCAGTGCAGGACTGGCAAATCCTCAAATTACCTTCACGTGCCGACCCAACCCGACGGGGCAAAAACAGGCCGACACAACAAAAAATATAGTTACAAAACGCGAATCAAATCACGCACCATAACCAGCAAACACCACCTGCAACTAGAGGTTCACAAGCAGCGCCACCGGCACACACCAACCACACAAAACGTGCAGCTAGCACAACACAGGCACGCAACCAATCCACAAACAAAAGTACATTGGCACACTATCGAGTTCTCAAACAACACACGCACATTTACCCACCACCAAGCATTTTGCTCAGCAGTTGTAAAAAGCGACTTTGTCGACACTACACAAACCACAATCCGAAAGTCAAATCCTTGACCCAACCGGACCGAAGTCCATATTTTCTTATGTCGGCCAGCGATCGTTTTCCTGACCGCCATCTCACCAGCTTTACTCCCTTGCGGAGTCTGTCTGGCGGGGCGCTGTCGGTCTCGCTGACTCACATAAAGTTACACACACCCAAACACCAACACAAATCCCCAGCGTAAGGGCGGTGTTTGGGTGAACGTAACGTTACTTACTTCTTGACTTCGCGCGGTCGCTTTGGGTCGAGCCGACCAGTAAGCATGAGCGCGAAGACCACCGCAGCCGAAAGCAGGCACACGCCGCAGAACACGAGCACCACCACAACTTCACCGGTGCCGACTTCGGTGTTGTTGCCGGCTACGTCCATGATGTCGCGGGTGGCAGACCACGCCATGACGCCGATGAAGAAGCCCGAGGACGTGATCCAGGCTTGCAGCACCTTTGCCAGCAGGAGCACGCCGAGGCCGATGGTTCCTTGGAGGAGGAGTGGGGTGAGGGGCACGGAGGCGTCGATAAGCAATGCGACGAGAATCGCGGACCCGGTGACCAGTAGGGATGCGACCGTCGCGACGCCGACCGTTGTCGCGGCCCAGAACTTGCGGGTTGTGCCGAACGATTGCGCAACCGCCGCCGTCGGCATGCCGCCTCCGACGCCCCAGAGCCAGTAGAAGAGCAACGCGCCGGAGGGCAGCATTCCGGTGACCCAGCTACTCGCGGACCGGGCGCACACCGCGTAAAGGATGCCCGTGATCAGGCCGACGGGCGCCGCCCACACGCACATGCGGCGCCAGAAGACTTCGAACGCGAAGCCGCCGCGTCGCCGCGCCAAGCTGATGCCTCCGGTGCGAGTGAGATCGGCCGACTCACGCGACGGCAGCGCCGAGACCAGGAACGTCACTGCGGCAAGAACCACCCCAATCGCGCTGGAGATAGTCGCCCGGTGCGGATTGATGAGGCTGAACACGGCAAAGACCACGACCGCAAAGGGCACAACAAGCGTGAGGACCTGCTGGCGGACGCGCGCGCGGTTCATGCCTAGCGCCTTGAAGGCGCTGGGTTCGGGGATGGCGATCCACGACAGCGTCATCACGCACATGAAACTGCCGAAGAGAATCATCCATTGCGCCCCATCCATGGCGAATAGCACGAAGAGCGGCAGCGATGCGGCACCGAGGAAGCGCATCCACGGCCCCGCCTTGAACTGGTGCCAGAGGAACCTGCGGTCGAGGTGCGTCATTGCGCTCATGCCTGCACCTCCAGGATCGCCTCGAGCACGTCGCCGAGGTCCGCGGCCTGGCCGCGTAAGCCCAGTTCAGCGGCGGTTGCTGCGGGGAGGATGGCGCGGGCAGCGGAGGCGTGGCGTCGGTAAGCGATGGCCCCGGCGGGCTCGTCGAAGTCGCCGGTGGCGATGACGTAGCCGTCGGCGTCCTCAGCGAGCAGATGCTTATCGACGCTCCCCTGCCGCCCCAGCACGAGCGCCGAATCCAGGATCTTGGCGGCGTCCTCGATGTGGTGAGTCGCCATCATGAAGCAACGCTGGGACTCGGCGAGCTCGAGGAGGTGGCGGTAGAAGACGGAGGTGTTGTGGACGTCGAGGCCGACGTAGGGTTCGTCGAGAAGCGTGAGCTCGGCGCCGGAGGCGAGGCCGACCACGATGCCGATCATCGCGCGCTGGCCACGGGAGCACTTGCTGTAGATGGTGGGCGCGTGCTCGTCGAGGGCGAAGTCGCGCATGAGCGTGTCCGCGAGGTCCTGCGACCAGTGCGGGTAGCGCTTCGCCGCGGCGGCGACGATGTCCGCCAGCGACCACGAGGCGGGGTACGCAGTGTCGACGCCGGTAAAACAGACGCGGTCCATCACGCTTGCGTTATCGAAGGGCTGCTCACCGAAGACGGTGAGCTCCCCGCTGGTCGGCTTGAGCTGGCCCGCGATCATGGCGAGCAAGGTGGACTTGCCCACGCCGTTGCGACCAAGCAGGGCGTGGATGCCGGTGCCGGGCAACTCGAAGGTGATGTCGGTGAGCACCGGTTTCTTCCGGAACTGTTTTTCCAGGTGAGTTGCGGTAATCATTGGTACATTCCTCTACTTTCTGCGACGCGGTCGATAAGAGAGTGCAGGGTGGCGCGGTCGTAGCCAAGGCGGACGGCCTCGTCGATGGCGGGGGCGAGGTACTCGCCGGCGTAGCGCTCGCGGCGCGACTGCACGGCCCGCTCGCGCGCGTCGGGGGTGACGAACATGCCGAGCCCGCGGCGCTTTTCCAGGATCCCGTCGTCGACGAGGATTC
>NZ_RDRE01000007.1 GCF_003693265.1 Corynebacterium gottingense | reverse complement strand
ACACATCCCGCAACTACCAAAAACCATACTGGCGAAAAGGCCAACCCCCACTGACCTAAAACACAAAACCGGTGCCTCGGAAAAATAAAAACCGAGGCACCGGTTTGTCCACCATGTCGCGACTGAGGACAAGCGTGTCCCCGACAGGATTCGAACCTGCGACCTTCGGTACCGGAAACCGATGCTCTCATCCACTGAGCTACGGAGACAGTGCTTCACCAGCGCACATGTGCGCGGAAAAGCAATACGGTAAAGGGTAGCACTTGGGGTGGGCGGGGGAGTAATCGGCCTGGTCGGTGGCGTCGTCAAGCGGATGCGACAGGGTCCGGAATTTCCTAAGCACGTCTATGGAATGGGCCAGGGAGTTTTCACGGATTTGCAGGGGTGGTGTCGCATGATGATTGTGCGCCTTTGAGGAGGCGTGACACGGGAAACAATGACAGCAGAACGGCCGGTACCGAAAGGTACCGGCCGTTCTGTGTGTGTGTGGACCGCTGGAGGGCGAAGCCTTAGCGGTCCTGGCGCTCTAGTGAACGACCATCACGATCAGGTCGCGGGGGCCGTGCACGCCCTCGACGCGGACCAGTTCGATGTCGGAGGTTGCGGAGCCACCGGAAATCATGGTGGCCGGCTTCTCCGGGTCAATGCGGCTCATCATCTCCGGGACGCCGTAGACCAGCGAGTCCGGGCGGACGATGACCACGTGGCGGTCGGGCACGAGCGAGAGCGCGCGGCGGCCGCAGAGGTCGCCGGACTCGAGCACGATGGAACCCGTCTGCGCGGAGGTGACCTGGGAGTCGGTCACTGCGGCGCCGATGTCGCCAAGCTGGCGCGGGTCGGACGCGGGGTCGTCCGCGCGGGCCTCGCCGTCGAACTCAGCGAACAGGGAGGCGTCCAGGCCCGGGGCGTAGACGATGTCCTTCGCGCCGCGCTCGGCGAGGATCTTGGCAATGTTGGACGCGAGGTCCGCCTCAGACGTCTCAACGACGCTGGCCTTGTAGTCCAGCAGGCGGTCGATGAGGATCTCACGGAGCTGCTCCGGGGTGTGATCGGAGGTGGTGCGGTACTCGCGCACTGCCTCGACGTGGGACGGGGCCTCGGAGAGCTGCTGCGCATCGCGGACGCGCTTGAGAATCTCCTTCTTTGCGTCCTCGTTACGGGAGGAAACGTTCGGTGCCATGCTTACTTATCCTCTCCGGTGTTCGGGTCGACAAAGTTGGTGGCCTGCGATTCGGAGTCGCGCCCCGGGACGCCGCGCTTGCGCTCGGCGGCGAGCAGGTCGCGCGCCTCGTCCGTCTCCCACCACTGGCGGAAGGACTTCTTCGGCGGCACGGCCACGTCGCGGTACTCCGTCCATGCGGACAGCGGCGCCGGCATGGAGGAGATCTCGCCCTTGAATCCGCCGAGGATGCGGCCGAGCGCGACCATGCGCACAGCCTTGTTCCACAGCTTCGGGTTGCCCCACATGGTGCCGATGAGGCCGAAGGCCTTGGACTCCATGAACGGACGGTGCTGCTCCACCTTCTGGTGGCGCATCTCCAGCAGGATGTCCGTGATCGGGATCTTCACCGGGCAGACCTCGTTGCAGCGGCCACACAGGGACGACGCGTACGGCAGGGAGGAGTTCGGATCATCCAGGTCCTCCATGCCGGTCAGCTGCGGGGTGAGGATGGCACCGATCGGCCCCGGGTAGGTGGAGCCGTAGGAGTGGCCGCCAGCGCGCTCGTAGACCGGGCAGACGTTCAGGCAGGCCGAGCAGCGGATGCACTTGAGGGCCTCGCGGCCGATCTCGTTGGACAACGCCGCGGTGCGGCCGTTGTCCAGCAGCACGATGTGGAAGTTCTGCGGGCCGTCGCCCTCGGTCACGCCGGACCAGAGCGAGGTGTACGGGTTCATGCGCTCACCGGTGGAGGAGCGCGGCAGGAGCTGCAGGAAGACCTCCAGGTCCTGGAACTTTGGCACGAGCTTCTCAATGCCCATGACGGAGATCAGGGTCTCCGGCATGGTCAGGCACATGCGGCCGTTGCCCTCGGACTCCACGATGGAGACGGTGCCGGTCTCGGCAACGCCAAAGTTCACGCCGGAGATGGCGACCTTCGCCTTCATGAACTGCTCGCGCAGGTACTGGCGGGCAGCCTCTGCCAGTTCGGCCGGGTCCGAAGTGAGGGACTCGTCCGTGTTGGGCATCTTATCGACGAAGATGTTTCGGATCTCAGCGCGGTTGCGGTGAATCGCCGGCACCAGGATGTGGGAGGGGAAGTCCTCGCCGAGCTGCACGATCAGCTCCGCAAGGTCGGTCTCCTGCGCGGTGATGCCGCGCTTTTCCAGCTCCTCGTTGAGGGCGATCTCCTGGGTGGCCATGGACTTGATCTTGACCACGTCGGTCTCGCCGGTTTCGCGGATGAGGCCCTCGATGATGTCGTTGGCCTCGGCGGCGTCGCGCGCCCAGTGGATGTGGCCGCCGCGGGCGGTCACGTTGCGCTCGAACTCCTCGAGCAGTTCCGGCAGGCGCGCGCCGACGTCCTGCTTAATGGTGGAACCGGCGGTGCGCAGCTCCTGCCAGTCATCCAGCTCGTCGACAACCTCCTGGCGCTTCACGCGAATCGCGGTGGTGGCGTAGTTCAGGTTGCGGCGCTTGGTGACGTTGTCCAGCTCGTGGTGCGCAGCCTTCTGGAACTTCTCGGTGCCACGCAGGTGGTTGGGGCCAGCCGCGTGGGGCGGCATCTGGGGTTTGCCAAGTGCAACTTTCACAGCATGGTCTCCTTCGAGTAAGCGGCCGACTTGGGGGTCCACGGGTGCTCCTTGGTGGAGGCGAGGATCTCGGCCATGTGCAGGGCGCGGACGCCCGAGTGCTGGCGGCTCATTGAGCCGGCGATGTTCATGAGGCAGGAGGAGTCACCGGCGGTGACGAACTCGGCCTGGGTCTCCTTGATGTGGCGGGTCTTGTCAGAGACCATCGCGGCGGACACCTCAGACATCTTCACTGCGAAGGTGCCGCCAAAGCCGCAGCACTCCTCGCGGTTGGGCAGCTCCACCAGCTCGAGGCCCTCGACTGCGCGCAGCAGCTTGTAGGGGCGATCGCCAACTTCCAGGAAGCGGCGGGAGTGGCAGGACTCGTGGTAGGTGACGCGGTGGGGGAAGAACGCTCCGACGTCCTCGGTCCCTGCGACGTCGATGAGGAACTCGGAGAGCTCGTAGGTCTTCTTGGAGGCCTTCTTCGCGCCGTCAATCAGCGCGGAGCTGCCGTAGCGGTCGGCCAGGAAGACGTGCTGCTCGCGGACAGCGCCAGCGCAGGAGCCGGAAGGTGCGACGACGTAGTCAATGGACGGGTCGGCGAATGCGTCGACGTAAGACTCGACGATCGGGACGGCTTCCTTCTGGTATCCGGTGTTGACGTGCATCTGGCCGCAACACGTTTGACCTTCTGGGAAGACGACCTCGTAGCCCAGACGGGACAGCACAAGGGCGGTTGCCTTGTGTGCGTCCGGGAACAGAGCGTCGCCGATACAAGTAGAAAACAGTGCTACTCGCAAAGTGGACTCCTTAGAAAAATTGCTACTGCCGGTTCATCCGACAGCCGGGCGGGTGCATTATACGGCAGGTGCCAGGAAGCTGAGAATATTGGTCTGCAGGAAGACCATCACGCAGACCGCGAGCAAGAAGATAAACGAGTAGCCGACAACCTTCTTGAAGATCTCCGATTCCTTGCCCTCCATATCTACCGCTGTTGCAGCGATTGCGAGCGACTGAGGCGAAACCATTTTACCCACAACACCACCGGTGGTGTTGGCGGCGAGCATGAGATCCGGGTTGAGATTCAGCTGATCAGCCGCTGTGACTTGCAGTTTGGCAAAGAGTGCGTTGGCGGAAGTGTCGGAACCGGTGACGGCGACACCCACCCAACCCAATATGGGGGCAGCGAAGGCGAAGAACCCACCCAGGTTGGCAAAGAACTCGCCGATGGTCACCGTCTGGCCGGAGTAGTTCATCACGTAGGCGAGTGCAAGAACGAGCACGATGGTGGCGGCGGACCAGCGCATGCGGTACATGGTGTCCGTCAGCTCCTTGCCCACCTGGCCCCAGGTCAGCGAGTAGCGGCCGTTCTCGTTGAACATGATGTAGGCCAGGGCGACGATGAGGCCGGAGATGACCAGCAGGGTGCCCGGGTTGTTGAGGTAGGCGAAGGAGTAGTCGGCCTTGACGTCGGCGCCGTTGGCGTCGAGAAGCGAGCCCTGCGGCAGGCCCGGCCAGGGGAAGGTGACCTTGAAGGAGCTCAGCCACTCGGGGATGGTGGAGCCCAGGTTGGCCAGGCCGAAGATGACCACGACGACGGCGTAGGGCATGAGTGCCATCCAGATGCGGTTGCCGGGCAGCTCGACCTCGTCGGGGTTCTCCGAGCGCGGGAGCTCAAGGCGTTCGCGCATGTCGGCGATGCCCTTCGGCTGCCAGAAGCGGAGCAGCAGGAAGGCTGCGCCGAGCGCGACGATGCAGGCGACGACGTCAGTGAGCTGGTAGGCGAAGAAGTTCGAGGTGAACCACTGCGCGATACCGAAGGAGAGGCCGATGACTAGGGCTGCGGGTGCGGTCTCGCGGACGCCGCGCATGCCGTCGATAATGCCGGCGATGATGAAGGGGACGAAGAACGCCAGGAACGGGGTCTGGTGGCCGACGATGGCAGCGATGTTCTCGGTCTGCTCGAGGGTGCGGCCACCGACCTCGCCGGCGGTGGTAATCGGGATGGCGACGGCGCCGAACGCAACCGGTGCGGTGTTGGCAATCAGCACGATCGTTGCGGCGCGCAGCGGCTTGATGCCCAGGGCGAGAATCATGGTCGCGGTAATGGCGACGGGGGCGCCGAAGCCTGCGAGGGCCTCGAGCAGTCCGCCGAAGCAGAACGCGATGAGCATGGCCTGGATGCGCACGTCACCGTGGCCCATCTTGTCAAATACGAGGCGCAAATCTTCGAAGCGGCCCGAGGCGACCGTGATTTGGTAGAACCAGATCGCCGCCATGATGACAAAGACGATGGGGAGCAGGCCGAACAGGCCGCCACGGAAGGCGGAGGAGATGGCCATTCCCGCGGGCATGTTGAAGCCAAAGATGGCGACCAGCAGGGCGGCGACGAGGGCGACGAGGCCGGAGAGGTGCGCGCTGGCTTTCACGCCCAGCAGCATGATGAAGAAGGTGAGCAGAGGGATCGCCGACACCAATGCGGAAAGTCCGACGCTGCCCCCGACTGCGTCGGTGAAGACCTGGAACTGGTCCATGTTTGCGCTCCTTGGTTGGAAGGAAATGTATGAAATGCCACGCGGGGCGTTCCCCTGTGTGTGCGCCGACATTCTCACGGAATTATGACACGCGAGTAAACGTATTCGCAGGAGAATTTTGAGAAAAGTACATTCAACGCGAAACTATTCTGAGCTGGGCCGACGCCGGAGGCGGGGGTATAAAAGGCGGCCAGACGGGGGAGGAGGTACCACCATGCGAACCGGGAAACGTGGTGCGCACGCGGGCCATGGAGAGAATGCGGTAGGGGTGAATTAGACTTGCACCCCATGACGCCAGCAGACCTTTCTCAGCTCATCAGGACGACGACCGTTTCCGTGCTCACGCAGCACGACCTCGACGCATCCGTAGTGCCGGACAACGTCACCGTGGAGCGCCCGCGCAACCCGGAGCACGGCGACTACGCCACCAACATCGCGCTGCAGGTGGCCAAGAAGGCGGGGACCAACCCGCGCGAGCTCGCCACCTGGCTGGCCGAGGCGCTGTCGTCGGACGATGCAGTGGACACCGCCGAGGTCGCGGGCCCCGGGTTCCTCAACCTGCGCCTGGCATCCGCCGCGCAGGGGCGCCTGGTTGGCCAGATCCTGGACGCGGGAGAGGGCTTCGGTGGCTCGACTCTGTACGCAGGCGAGAAGATCAACCTTGAGTTCGTCTCTGCAAACCCGACCGGCCCGATCCACCTGGGCGGCACCCGCTGGGCTGCCGTGGGTGACTCGCTGGGGCGCGTGCTGGAGGCCTCCGGCGCCGAGGTGACCCGCGAGTACTACTTCAACGACCACGGCGGGCAGATCGACCGTTTTGCCCGCTCACTCGTGGCCGCGGCGAAGGGGGAGCCGACCCCCGAGGACGGTTACGGCGGGGACTACATCAAGGAGATTGCGGGCGCTGTCGTCGATAAGCATGCCGATGCACTCGACGGCGATGACGCGCAGGTGCAGGAAAACTTCCGCGCGGCTGGCGTGGAGATGATGTTTGCGCAGATCAAGGAGTCGCTGCACGAGTTTGGCGTGGACTTCGACGTGTTCTTCCACGAGAATTCACTGTTCGAGTCGGGCGCGGTGGACAAGGCGATCCAGACGCTGAAGGACAATGGGAACCTCTACGAGGCCGAGGGGGCCTGGTGGCTGCGCTCGAGCGACTTCGGCGACGACAAGGACCGCGTGGTGCTGAAGTCCGACGGCAATGCCGCCTACATTGCGGGCGATATTGCCTACGTGGCGGACAAGTTTGATCGCGGCCACGACCTGGCCATCTACATGCTCGGCGCGGACCACCACGGCTACATCGCGCGACTGCGGGCCGCAGCGCAGGCGCTGGGCTACAACCCGGAGGCCGTCGAGGTGCTCATCGGCCAGATGGTGAACCTGGTGCGCGACGGCAAGCCGGTGAAGATGTCCAAGCGCGCGGGCACGATCATCACGCTAGATGACCTTGTGGACGCCATCGGTGTGGACGGCGCGCGCTACTCGCTGGTCCGCTCCTCCGTCGACTCCAGCTTGGACATCGACCTAGACCTGTGGACGAAGCAGTCCAGCGACAACCCGGTCTACTACGTGCAGTACGGCCACGCGCGCCTGTGCTCGCTGGCACGCAACGCGCAGGACGCCGGCGTGAGCGCCGAGGGCGCGGACTTCGCGCTGCTCACGCACGAGAAGGAGGGCGACCTGATCCGCACGCTCGGCGAGTTCCCGGCAGTGGTTAAGGCCGCCGCCGAGCTGCGCGAGCCGCACCGCATCGCCCGCTACGCCGAGGAGCTGGCGAGCTCCTTCCACAAGTTCTACGACTCCTGCCAGGTCCTGCCGAAGTCCGGCGAGGACACCGCCCCGATCCACAGCGCGCGCTTCGCGCTATCTATGGCCACCCGCCAGGTGCTGGCAAACGCGCTGCGCATGGTCGGCGTGTCCGCCCCGGAGCGGATGTAGGGGGACTGGCGCACCATGGATAACGCTGTAGAAACCCCGTCTGCGCAGCAGTTTAATGAGCTCCCCGCGCACGTCTGGCCCCGCAACGCGGCGCGCCAGGAGGATGGCGTGATCACCATCGCGGGTGTGCCACTGCCCGAGATCGCCGCGGAGTACGGCACGCCCGTCATGGTGGTGGACGAGGACGATTTCCGTTCGCGGTGCCGCGACATGGCAGAGGCGTTCGGCTCCGCCCGCAACGTGCACTACGCGTCGAAGGCGTTTTTGACCCGCCACATCGCCCGCTGGGTTGACGAGGAAGGCCTGGCCCTCGACGTAGCGAGCGAGAACGAGCTGCGCATCGCGCTGGCCGCCGATTTCCCGCCGGAGCGGATCACGGTCCACGGCAACAACAAGTCCGCCAGCTTCCTGCGCCTGTGCCTGGACGCCGGCGTGGGCCACGTGGTGATCGACTCCCGCCAGGAACTCACCGAACTCGCGGCGCTGGCGGAAGAGTGTGGCAAGGTGCAGGACGTCTTCGTCCGCGCCAAGCCGGGCGTAGACGCGCACACGCACGAGTTCATCGCCACCAGCCATGAGGACCAGAAGTTCGGCCTGTCGCTCGCCTCCGGCTCGGCGTATGAGGCCGCGGTCGCCGCGATCCGCTCGCCGCACCTCGAGCTCACCGGCCTGCACTGCCACGTAGGCTCCCAGGTCTTCGACGCGGAGGGCTTCAAGCTCGCCGCCCAGCGCGTCCTTGGCCTCTACGCCCAGATCTGGAAGGAGCAGGGCGTCGCGCTCAAGTTCCTCGACTTAGGCGGCGGCTACGGCATTGCGTACATGAACGGCGAGGAGCCGCTGGACGTCGTGGCGGTGGCGAAGGACCTCCTGTGCGAGGTCCAGCACGTCGCCGACGACCTGGGCATCGAGGCTCCCACCGTGGTGGTTGAGCCCGGCCGCGCCATCGCGGGCCCGTCCACGGTAACGGTGTACCGCGCCGGCATCGTCAAGGACGTCCACACCTCGTACACCGCGACGCGCCGCTACATCGCAGTCGACGGCGGCATGAGCGATAACATCAGGCCAGCGCTCTACGCATCGCTTTACGACGCCCGCGTGGCCAACCGCTTCACCGAGGGCACCCCAGTGCCGACGCGCCTGGTCGGCTCGCACTGCGAGTCCGGCGACATCCTGGTGGAAAACGCCGCGTGGCCCGACGACATTGCGTCCGACGACCTCATCGCCATCGCGGCGACGGGCGCGTACTGCTACTCCATGAGCTCGAACTACAACTCCTTCGGGCGCCCGGCCGTGGTTGCCGTGCGCGCGGGGCAAGTAAAGCCCATGGTCAGACGCGAAACTGTCGAAGACATTTTGGCCCGCGAATATTAACACCGGTACCCGGCCCCGAAAAAGTAGACCAAGCGGTACACTGTGCCGGGTACGCAGACCCGTTACTTGAGGAGAGGGAACACGCATGACCGTCGCAAGCGCCGAAGGCCACAACGGCAACTACCCGGGCAAGGGGATTGGACACGCCGTGGGCGTGGCCGTGCTGGGCAAGGGCACCGTGGGCACCGAGGTGCTGCGCCTGCTCAAGGAGTTTTCTGACAGCCTGGAGCAGCGCGTCGGCGGTCCGCTCGAGGTCCGCGGCGTCGCCGTGTCCAACCTGGACAAGCACAAGGACGCACCGGAAGTCCAGGGCGTGTACCTGACCGATGATGCCTCGGAGCTGGTCACGCGCGACGACGTCGACGTCGTCGTGGAGCTGATCGGTGGCATCGATTACCCGCGCGAGCTGGTGCTCAAAGCGCTGCACGCGGGGAAGTCCGTCGTGACCGCTAACAAGGCGCTGGTGGCGGCGCACGGCTCCGAGCTGGCGGACGCCGCCAACGAGGCCGGCGTGGACCTCTACTACGAGGCGGCCGTCGCCGCGGCCATCCCCGTGGTTGGCATGCTGCGCCGCTCGCTGGCGGGCGACAAGGTGGAGCGGATCTCCGGCATCGTCAACGGCACCACCAACTTCATCCTGGACGCGATGGCGTCGACTGGCGCGAGCTACGAGGACGCGCTGGCGGAGGCGACCCGCCTGGGCTACGCCGAGGCCGACCCGACCGCGGATGTGGAGGGCCACGACGCGGCGTCGAAAGCCGCGATCCTTGCGTCCATGGGCTTCCACACCCGCGTGACCTTTGATGATGTGTACTGCGAGGGGATCTCCAAGATCACTGCGGATGACATCGCGGCGGCGAAGAAGTCGAACCAGACGATCAAGCTGCTGGCCATCTGCGAGCGGCTGTACGACGATGCGGGCAACACCACCGCCGTCAACGCCCGCGTCCACCCGACCCTGGTGCCCAACGAGCACCCGCTGGCCACGGTGGATAAGTCCTACAACGCCATCTTCGTGGAGGCGGAGGCGGCCGGGCGCCTCATGTTCTACGGCAACGGCGCCGGCGGTGCGCCCACGGCGTCGGCGGTGCTCGGCGACCTGGTCGGCGCCGCCCGCAACAAGGTGCACGGCGGCCGCGCCCCCGCGGAGAACCCCTACGCCGACTACGACGTCGTGGCCTTCGACGAGGTCCCCACGCGCTACCACATCAACATGACGGTCTCCGACCGCGTCGGCGTGCTGGCCGACCTCGCCCGGCACTTTGCTGACGACGGCGTTTCGCTCTCCGCGGTGCGCCAGGAAGAGTCCGGGAACGAGGCCCACCTCATCGTGGTCACCCACAAGGCGTTGGAGAAGGACCTGCGCGCGATTGTGCAGAGGCTTTCTGAGCATGACGCCGTCCAGGCGGTTAACTCCGTCATCCGTCTCGACTCCTAAGGGAGAAAGGGAACGCAATGCCCACCGACCTGCAAGTAGGCCTCAAGGCCACCGTGACCGTCCCGGGTTCCTCCGCGAACCTGGGCCCGGGGTTTGACACCCTGGGCATCGCCGTGAGCATTTACGACACGGTGGAGGTCGAGGTCACCGCGTCCGGGCTGGACGTACAGATCTTTGGCGAGGGCGCCGACGAGCTGCCGCGTGACAACTCCCACCTGGTGGTGAAGGCGATCCGCTCCGGGCTCAAGGCAGCTGGCGTTGAGGCACCGGGGCTGAAAGTGACCTGCAACAACAACATCCCGCAGTCGCGCGGCCTCGGGTCCTCCGCGGCCGCCGCGGTGGCGGGCGTTGTCGCCGCGAACACGCTCGCGGGCGGTCCGCTGAGCACCGACGAAATCGTCCAGCTGTCCAGCGAATTCGAGGGGCACCCCGACAACGCCGGCGCGTCCGTACTCGGCGCGGCAGTCGTGTCCTGGACGGAAATCCCGGTGGACGGGCGCTCACTGCCCGAGTACCGGGCTGTGGGCGTAGACGTGGACCCGCGGATCCGGGCGTACGCACTGGTCCCGGACTTCCACGCCTCCACCAACGCGGTGCGCAAGGTGCTGCCCAGCCACGTCACGCACACGGACGCGCGCTTCAACGTGTCGCGCACCGCGGTGATGACGGTAGCGATTCAGAACCACCCGGAGCTGCTCTGGGAGGGCACCCGCGACCGCCTGCACCAGCCGTACCGGTCCGACGTGCTCCCGGTGACGGCGGAGTGGGTCAACCGCCTGCGCAACCGCGGCTACGCCGCGTACCTCTCTGGCGCCGGCCCGACCGCGATGGTGCTGTGCACCGAGCCCGTCGACGAGGCGATCCTGGACGAGGCCCGCGCCGCCGGCCTGCGCGTGCTGGACCTCGAGGTCGCCGGCCCGGTCAAAGCCGAGCTGACGAGCGACTAGGGGCGAGCGCCTAACGCCGCAGGCCGTCCATCCCGCCGCGTAGGCTTGCCACCCCGCGCACGCCCCGGGCCTCGAGCGCGGCGACCGCCCGCGCGGAGCGGGCGCCCGAGGCGCAGATGAGCACCCCGCCGCCTGCTAACTCCGGCGGGGTGTAGCCGTCGAGGACCCTGCCCAGCGGCACGTTGATCGCGCCCCGGATGTGGTCGGTGGCGTATTCGGAGGGCTCGCGGACGTCGATAAGCACTGCCCCCGGCGGTATGCTGCCTACTTCCGCGGGCCCGTGCGGTGGGTCAAGCTCGCGGACGCGCTCGGTCACGGCTGGGTCCGCGTTGAGCGGGACGTATTCCCAGGTGCCGGCGAGGCCGTCGAAGTAGCCGAGCGTGCCCACGAGCGGCGTGCCCATACCGGTGGCGAGCTTGAGCGCCTCCATCGCCATCGCTGAGCCGACGACGCCGACGAGCGGCCCAAGCACGCCCGCCTGCGAGCACGACGGGACCGAGCCGGGCGGCGGCGGGGCGGGGAAGAGGTCCTCGTAGACGGGGCCGTGGCCGGCCCAGAAGACGGAGAGCTGCGCCTCGACACCGAGGATGGAGCCCCAGATGTGCGGGATGCCCAGGCGTGCCGCCGCGTGAGAGATGACGTGGCGGGTGTCAAAGTTGTCGGAGCCGTCGAGGACCATGTCTGCGCTGGCGAGCTGCGCCACGGCGTTGTCCCATGTCAGGCGCGTGCGGACCGGGTCGACCTCCGTGTCGGGGTTGAGGGCCTCGAGCGCGTCCATGGCGGAGAGCACTTTAGCGTCGCCGACGGTGCCGGTGGTGTGGATGACTTGGCGGTGCAGGTTGGAGAGGGCGACCGCGTCGTCGTCGATAAGCACGATGCTCCCGACGCCCGCGCCCGCGAGGTAGAGGAGGGCGGGGGAGCCGAGGCCGCCCGCGCCGACGACGGCGATGCGCGCGCCGCGGAGTTTCTGCTGGGCGGCCTCGCCGATGAGCGCGGTTTGGCGCACGTAGCGGCTATCCATCGATGCCCACCCACTGGGTCTCGCCGCTGGCCATGACCTG
Organism: Corynebacterium gottingense; assembly: GCF_003693265.1. Lineage (GTDB taxonomy): Bacteria > Actinomycetota > Actinomycetes > Mycobacteriales > Mycobacteriaceae > Corynebacterium > Corynebacterium gottingense. Next base: position 123,383 of record NZ_RDRE01000007.1, on the reverse strand, counting down.
CCGTTTCCAGATCGGCACCTCGGACTTGACGCGGTCGGCGGTTGTCTCGCACGCGTCGAAGGCGTCGCCGCGGTGCGCGCTGGCGGCGAGGACGAGGAAGGCGAGCTTGCCGATGGGCACCTCGCCCGTGCGGTGCGCGGTGAAGAGGCGGACGGGGTGGGCGGCCGCGACCTCCGCGGCGACGCGCCGCAGCTCATCGGTGGCGCTGGGGTGCGCCTCGTAGGCGAGGGCGCGCACGCGCTGGCCGCCGTCGTGGTCGCGGACAATCCCGTCGAAGCGGACGAGCGCGCCCATCGCGTCGGTGAGCGTGTCAGTGGTGGCCTGCTGCGCGAGCAGCTCGAGCGGTTGGTCCGTGACGACGGCGCCGATGACCTGGCCCGTCTGCGCGGCGACGTAGGCGGGATCGGGGTCGGGGTCGGGGCGGCTAGTGTGCATGGTTGCCTTCCAGCTGGTCGAGGAGGTGGGACAGGATCGGGGCGAGCACCGCGCAGCCGTCCTGCACGCCGCCGCGCGACCCGGGCAGCGCCATGATGAAGGTGCCGCGCTGGGTGATGCCGGCGACGGTGCGCGAGAGGATAGCGGTCGGGGTGGAGGCGAGACCTTGATGGTAGAAGGCGTGCGCGATCCCCGGGAGCTCGCGGTCCACGTGCGCGGCGACGGCCTCGACCGTGCGGTCGTCGGGGCTGACGCCCGTACCGCCGGAAATGAGGACGACGCTGGGCCGGCGGGCGATGGCGTCGCGTACAGCGGCGTCGATGGCGGCGTCCGCGACCACGGTGGCGTCCGGGGTGCGCAGGCCCATTCCGCGCAGGAACTCGACCGCGATCGGCCCGGATTTATCCTGGTAGATGCCTTGCGACGCCCGCGTGGACGCGACGATGACCTCTGCGTTTCTCATAGCGTCCCCATCGTACCGCCGGGCGCTACAGTGGGTACGCGGCGGCGAGCTCGCCGGCCCGCAGGGTGGCACCCGCGGGAATCCGGATGAGGTGCGTTGCCTGCGCCCCCTGCGCGAGGAGGTGTGAGCCGGGGCCGCCGATCGGCCGAATCGCCCCGTGCTTGACCGCGCCACGCAAAAACTGCTCCTTGTCCTCCAACCCCGCGACGTCGCAAGCAAGCGGCGCCAGAATCGGCTCGGGTGCGTGCCCGAGCAGCGGCGCCACGTAGGTGCGGAAGCTGACCAGCGTGGAGATTGGGTTGCCGGGCAGGCTGATCACGGGCGTCTCGGCGAAGCGGCTGAGTCCTTGCGGACCTCCCGGTTGCTGGGCCACGTGCCCGTACCAGCCCTGGCGGAAGATTTGGCGGACCACCTCGAACTTGCCGTGGCTGATCCCGCCGGAGGTGACCACTGCGTCCGGCGCGTGCTCCGCGATTGCATCCCGCACCTGCGCCTCCAGCTCGTCCGGGTCATCGCTGGTGCGCACGTGCGCTGCAACCGCGATGCCGTACCGCGACGCCAACGCCCGCAGCATCGGCCCGTTGGCGTCGGGGATCGTCGCGGGGCCGGTAGGCCTTGCGGTGACTTCGGCGCCCCCGGTCACGATGACAATCCGCGCCGCCCGCACGACCTCGACCTCGCTGATGCCCTGGCTTGCCAGCGCGCCGACGAGCGCCGGGGTAACCGGCGCGCCCGCCGGAGCGAGCTCTTCGCCCGCCGCGATGTCGGAGCCCGCCCGCCGCACGAAGGCGCCTTCTTCCGTTGCCGGCAGGCGCACGCGTTCGCCCTCGCCGACGAACTCGCCCGGGTCGCACGCCTCCACAGGCACGACCGCCCGCGTCCCGCGCGGCAGCTTCGCCCCCGTCATCACCGGCGCCGCCAGCGCGCCGAGCCCCACCGGGTACGCGGCGTCTGGGTCCGCGCCCGCGGCAACGGTGGGGCCGACTACCGCCTCGCGAGCGCCCACCTCACCCACCGCGTACCCGTCCATCTGCGAGTTTGTAAAGGGCGGTTGCTGGCGCAGCGCCACGACGGCGCCGGCAAGCGACGCCCCGCGCGCGGCAGCGTCAAGCGGCGTGGTCAGCTCGCTGCGGCGCTCGCCCAGCGCTGCAGCCACCGCGGCGAAATGCGTTTCGGGGGTTCGGCTCATGGGGCCATCGTACGGCGCAGCACGCAGGTATCGTGTGAGCATGCAGATCCACTACTTCGCCGCCGCCCGCGCGGCCACCGGCACGCCGTGCGAGGACGTCGGCGAGTTCTCAACGCTCGAGCAGTTGCTTATCGACGCCACGTCGCGCCACACCGGCACCACCGATTCCGGCCAGACGCTCGCGGACATCGTGGCGCGCTGCACATTCCTCGTCGACGGCACCCGGTCGGATCCTTCCACGCTGCTGGCCGGCGCGTCGCGCGTCGACGTGCTTCCACCGTTCGCGGGTGGGTAGTGAAGTTTTTCCGCACGTGCGGAAAAACTTCACCCGTGTTCCGCCGGGATGAGCCTGACCTTCCGGGCATCTAACGTGCAGGTCACCTGCGTTCCGGGCGCGAGGTCCTGGCGCAGCACCGCGTCGCGGTCCACGAGCAGCGAGACGTAGTGCTCGGCGTTCTCGGCGTCCCCGCCCACGGCCAGCTCGACGGCGGCGCCGCCTCCTGGCAGCAGGTCGACCGCGCTGACGCGCCCGCGGAGCAGGTGGGAGCCCGCGGGCTGTGGGGTGCGAATCACAGAGAGCGCGTCCGGGGGGAAGGAAGCGCGGAGGGGGCGGGGCACGGTGGCGTCGGGAAGCGGTGGCCCCTCGAGCAGGCTGAGGTCCGCAAGCAGGTTCATGCCCAGTAGGCGTGCGGAAAATGCGGTGGCGGGGGCGGCGAGCTCGTCGGCGGCGGGGCGCAGGCTGACGACGCTGCCGCAGCGCAAGACGGCGACGTAGTCCGCAAGCGTTGCGACGTCGATGGCATCGTGCGTGACCACGATCGTGGTGCGTTCGCGGGCCGTGGCCTGCAGCAGGCGGCGCCACTGGGCGGTGGTGGCGGCGTCAATGGCGGCGAGCGGTTCGTCGAGGATGAGCACGCGGGGGCGGGCAGCGAGCGCGCGGACCAGCGCGACCTGGGCGGCCTGCCCGCCGGACAGCGCGGGGACGGGGACGTCTGCCAGCGATGCGAGCCCGGCCGCGCGCAGCAGCTGCTCGGCGCTGCGGGTGACCATAGCGAGCGCGGTGCGCGGCGTCGCGGTCGGCGGCAGTGCGGGGTCCTGCGTGAGCAGCACGACGCCCCGGTGCTTTGCAACGCCCCTGGCCAGCGTCGTCTTCCCCGCGCCATTCGGCCCGATGAGCGCCGTTGTTGCGTTGGCGGGAAAGCGGGTGGCCCCGACAAGGACTTCCTCGCCGCGCGCGTCGGGGCGGGTCAGCTGACTGAGTTTCGCGGCGTCGATCGTGCCGGTTTCCCGCGGTTGTTCCGCGGGCCGGTGTCGGCCGCGCCACTGCGCGAGCGCGGCTGGCAGGGCGGTTGCCGCCAGCGCGAGGACCGCGAACCCCACCAGAATGGCGGAAAGCCCGTAGGCGAGTGACTGGTCGACCTCGCGCGCCAGGTAGATCCCCAGCGGCATGGTTCGTGTGGTGCCAGGCATGGAGCCGGCAAAGGTGAGGGTGGTGCCGAACTCGCCCAGCGAGCGGGCGAACGCGAGCCCAGCGGCGGTGACGAGAGCCGGGGCGATGGCGGGCAGGATAATCCGGCGAACGATCCGTCCCGGCGGGATCCCGACCGCCTCCGCCGAAGCGGCCACCTCCGGCCCCAGCTGGCGCAGCGCGGAATCGAGCGTGATGACCACGAAGGGCAGGGCAACGTACACGTGAGCGGCGACAACGCCGGGGAAGGCGAAGGCGAATTTCCAGTGCAGCGCGTCGAGGAGCGGGGCGGCGAGGCCTCGCCTGCCGATGAGCGCCGAGAGCGCAAGGCCCGCGACCACCGGCGGCATTGCCAGTGGCAGGAGGACGAGGAGCCGCGCCAGCGATGACCCGCGGCGGACCCGCTGGAGCCACAGCGCCAGCGGCGTGCCGAGCGCGACCGCGATGACCGTGGCAAGCGTGGCCGACGCAACCGTTACCCGCAGCAGTTCGTGCGTTTCCGGTGCCCGGAGCACGGCGCCGAGGTCGGTCCACGGCACGCGCGCTCCGAGCGCAAACACGGGCAGGACGATGAGCGCGAGCGTGATCGCCGCCAGCGCCGAAACGGCTGGCGGGGTAGGGGTCGGTCGAGCGCGCATCATGCCGCCGGTGTGAAGCCGGACTGCTCCCACATCTCGCGCGCCTGCGGGCTGTGGAGTCGGTGCACCAGTTCGCCGGCCTCGCCCGGGTGCTCGGAGCTCGTGACGACGCCCGCGACCAGGGAGTTCGGGAACTCGGCGGCGTGCGGAATGTCGACGGTGTCCACGTCGCCGCCCGCCGCAGCCGCGTCGGTGCGGTACACGAACGCGGCGTCGGCTTCGCCCGAGACCACTTTGCCCAGCGTGTCTGCCACGTTGTGCTCCAACGAGACGGGGTGAACGTCGAGCGAGTTGGCGCGGAGAAGCTGCTGCGACACCGCGCCGCAGGGGACCTGGGCGTCGCACATGACAAAGTTCACGTCGTCGCGCTCCAGGTCATCGGCGCTGCGCACGCCCGCCGGGTTTCCCTTCGGAACTACGAGCACCATCGAATTCGTCGCCACGACCTCGGGGTCGCGCGCCACGCCCGCGCGCACCGCGTCGTCCATGTTTTTCTGGTCGGCGGTGATGAGCACGTCGCCGGGTGCGCCGTCGCGCAGCTGCTGCACGAGGGTGGAGGAGCCTGCGTTGTTGAAGGTGAGTGGGGCGTCGATAAGCGTGCGCATCTCGTCGTTGAGGACTCTTGTCGACGCCGCGCCGAGGACGACCACTGCCTCGCTGCCGCCGGGAACGGGGTCGCTTGCGCACGAGGCGAGCAGGGATGCGAGCGCGGTCGCGGCGATGGCGGTGTGAACGGCGCGCACGGCGGCTCCTTTGTGGCGGCGAATTGTACGGAGAGAATCTACCACGCAGGGGTGGGCGCAACGGCGCGGTGCGATGGGCCGGTTTTTCCGCACAGGCGGAATTTCTGGCGGGCCGATTTTTCCGCACGGGCGGAAAACCGAATGCATGTGTGTGCGTAAATGTGGCGGGTTTTAAGGGGAGAATGTTCGGCCAGAGTATGCGCCGTTACCTGCTATGTTCGAAAATTTTGGACTCCTTGTTCGGTGAGGGTGTTACTGTTCGCACAAACATGAGATCGATGATTTGGAGACGGGACAATGACTACCACCTTGGAGCGGCCGAAGAGCCTCAAAGCGCTCTCGGCGGAGATAGTGAAAGCGAGCCACGCGCTGAGCCAGAGCCACGCTGCGGTGCTGGATGCGATAGGGCAGTTTGATGAGGCAGACTACGCTGGCGAAACCGGGTGCCGCAGCACCGCGGCGTGGCTCATCCGTTACTGCAGGATGAAGAAGTCCCGCGCCTACGAATACGCTGATGTTGCCCGCAAGCTGCGCCCATACGAGCTGCTTCGTGAGGCGTTTGCTGGTGGGGAGCTTGATTATTCGACGGTCAGGCTTGTCCTGAAGTACATCACGCCGGACAACGAGGCGGTGCTTGTTGAGCAGGCGGTTGAGCTGGGTTACCACGGGCTCAAGCAGGCGCTGGCGGGCAGCATGGAGAACGATTCGGGCGGATCCACGCACTCCGCCAATGGACTGCAGCTGAGGGAGGATGGGGAGAAGACTCGAATCTGGGGCACGATGAGCGCTGTCGACGGAGCGCAGTTCAAAGCGGCGCTGAAGGCAGGGGCGCTGGCGTACCACGCCGGGATGAGCGACATGCGCGACTACCTGGATGCGGACGGCATGCTGGACCACGCCAAGCTGGACGCGGCGCTGGACAAGGTCGCCGACCTCCCGGACGCCGCGCAGGCTGACCTGCTGAAATCGGGGACGGGTCTGCCTCCGCAGCGGCTGCTGCTCGCGTCGCTGATGGGGATGGTGCAGCTGGTCCGCTCGGGGATGGCCAGGTCGACCAAGCTCGCCCCGGCGGCGCAGGTGACCATCATGATGGACACCCAGGGGCGGGGATATTTGCCCAACAACACTTCGGTGCCGGCGTTCAGGCTGGCAAACATCGCGGCGAACGCAGAGGCGCGCGGCGTGCTCGCGGACACCCACGGGCTGATACTCAATTACGGGAGAAAGCGCAGGTTGGCGAGCAAAACCCAGATGCAGGCGCTCTCCGCGATGTGGGGAAGCCAATGCGCCATGCCTGGATGCACGCATGACCACTTCATCGAGGCGCACCACATCGACGACTGGGCCAACGGTGGGCTGACCGACCTGGACAACCTCCTCCCGCTGTGCAGTTCGTGCCACTCCATGGTCTCCGACGGGGAAATACGAATTCTGCGGCAGGGCGACGACATCCACTTCGTCGGTCCCGACGGCGCGCGTTGGGTCTCGCGGGACCGACGCACCCCGTTGCGCGACGACGATGCCCGCGTCATGGCGGAGCTGCCAGATTACGGCGAATGCTTCGACGATTGGTTGGACGCATGAGTGGGGCCGAGTTCGACCTCACCGAGGGCGCCCAGTTCCTCTGGGGTGTCGTAGTCCTGCTCGCGGCCGTCGCCGGGTACGCGCGCCACCTGCGTGGGGGCGTCGAAAAGCCGCTTTGCGGCGACACCGCTTGCCCCCGCGCGCTCGAGCGCCCGGAGCAGCGCTGCGCGGTGCCAGACGGCGCACAACGGCTGCAAGTAGCCGTCTTCGGCTTCGACCGCAGCGACGTCGGTCTCCTTGTCGGTGAGGGTGCGCACCAGGCAGGGCAGCAGCGCGCCGGACCGGGGAGCGTCCACGGCGATCACGCCGACGAGGTCGGTTTCGAGCGCGCCCAGACCCGCGGCAATCCCCGCGACGGGGCCGCCGAACGGCGGGTCCTCTGCGACCTGGCTGACGCCGCGCAGTCCCAGCGGGAATGGGGACACCACCACGACGTCCGCATCGTCCGGCAACGAGGCGATGACGTGGTCGACCAGCCGCTGGCCGTCGAGTTTGACCTGCGCCTTCTCCGCGCCCATGCGCGTGGACCTGCCGCCAGCGAGGACGATGACGCCGAGCGACACGCGCTACGCCTCCGGCTGCTCGCGCAGCGTGGGCAGCTCGCGCGACCAGTCACCGGAGCGCCCACCCGACTTCGCCGTAATGCCGCAGCGGCGGATGTACGCGGACCGGTCCACACCCTTCACCATGTCCACGATCGACAGCGCGGCGACGTTCACCGCTGTGAGCGCCTCCATCTCCACGCCGGTACGGTCAGCAGTGCGCACCGTCGCCTGGATAAACACGTGGTCCTCGCGCAGCGCAATCTCGACCGCGCAGCCGTGCACGCCAATCGTGTGCGCCAGCGGCAGCAACTCTGGCACGCGCTTCGCAGCGGCGATCCCGGCGACGCGCGCCACCGCGAGCACGTCGCCCTTCGGCACGGTTCCGTTCGCCAGCGCCGCCATCACCTCGGGCGAGCACGCGACCTCGCCCTGCGCCGTCGCCGTGCGCACGGTCGGCCGCTTCTCCGTGACGTCGACCATGTAGGCCTCGCCAGCGCCGTTCAAGTGGGTGAATTCCATCATGCTCCTTAGAGATATACGTGTACTGGGCCAGAGTGCTTATCGACGACAGCGAGCCCGTCCACACCCGCCAACGATGCCACGAAACTCGAGCTCGTCGCCGCCGAAAACGGCTCCGCCACCGCCCGGTCGCCGTCGTACCGCAGCCGGACGGGAACCGCGAACGTCGTGTCCGGCCTCGATGTCGACGGGAACCCGGGTGCACGCTCGGCCACAACCCGCGGACGCTCGGCGAGACGCAGTCGGTCAGTGCGACCGGCGTGGGCTGCAATCAACGGCGCGGCGTACAGGACGAACGAGACGTAGGCGGCAACCGGATTGCCCGGCAGGCACACCATTGGGGTGCCGCGGAACGTGCCGGCCCCCTGTGGGCTGCCGGGGCGTTGCGCAACGTGGCCGAACCACATCGACCCGCTCGCCTCGTCCTCCGCCACCGCGCGGACCACATCGAACGCTCCGGCGCTGACGCCGCCGGAAGTAATGACCAGGTCTGAGGATGCGGCGGCGCGGGCAAGGAGGTCCGCGGCGTCGGTGGCGGCGTCGTTGGCGTGGAAGCGCTGGACGGTCCCGCGGTGCCCGGTCGCTGCGGCGGCCAGTTCTGCGAGCATTGGCAGGTTCGAGTCGGGGATCTGCGGGCCGCTGACCGCGCCGGGCCAGGGCACGAGTTCGCTCCCCGTGGACACGACGGCGATGCGAGGCGCCGCGAAGACGTCGACGGTGCGAATGCCGGTGGAGACGCACGCGGCGAGCGTAGGGGCGTCGCAAAGCGTGCCGCGGCTGGCTATCCGCGTGCCGGGGCGGACGTTCTCGCCGGCGCGCCGGATGTGGCTGCGCGAGGTGTCGGCTTCGTTGATGGTCACGTGCTGCGGGAGCGGGTGCGGGCCGCGGGGGATGCTGGTCTGCTCGACCGGGACGACAATCAGGTCGGAGTCGGCTCCGTCGACGGGGGCGCCCGTCATGACCCGGATGGCGTGGCCCGCGGGGCAGGCGAGTGCGGGCGAGCCGGCGGGGACGTCGCCCGCGACCGGGAGCGTCCACGGGCCGGGGGCGGGGAGGTCTGACGCGTGGACGGCGAACCCGTCGACGGCGGAGTTGTCAAACGGGGGAACGGCGAGCGCTGCGCTGACGTCGGAGGCGAGCACGAGGCCGGCTGCGGCGTCGAGCGGGACGTCGCGTTCGACGCGCGGGTGGGCGAGCGAGAGCACGCGTTCGAGGTGTTCGGTAACGCTCGGCCGTGTGCCCTGGCCTTCTCCGGGGTGGTGGGCGCGCATGGGTTAGCCGCCGATCTCGCTCATGAGGCGTTCGGGCTGGAGGAAGCCTTCGTCGTCAATGCCGTGACCTGGCTTCTTCAGCCACATGGCCTGGGCCCAGGCGTCGGCAAGTTCGTCGTCCGAGGCTCCTGCGCGCATGAGGTCGCGCAGCGACACCTCGTCCGCGGTTGAAGAGAATAGGCAGGAGCGGACCGCGCCATCTGTGGTGAGGCGCGTGCGGTCGCAGGCACCACAGAACGGGTGCGTCACCGATGCGATGACCCCCAGGGTGCCCGAGCGGGTGCCGTCCGTGATGTTCCACAGGGCGGCGGGTGCCGAGCCGCGCGGTGATTCGGCGGGCGAGAGCGCGTAGCGTTCCTCGACCCGGGCGAGGATGTCGGTGGCCGTCACCATGTCGCTGCGTCGCCAGTTTTCCCGCGGCCCCAGTGGCATCTGCTCGATGAAGCGCAGCTGGAGTCCCTTGTCCAGGGCGAAGTCGACGAGGTCGAGGATCCCGTCCTCGTTCACCCCCGGCATGACCACCGCGTTGACCTTGACGGGGGTCAGGCCGGCGGCGAGGGCGGCGTCGATGCCCGCGAAAACGTCGTGGATGCGGTCGCGGCGCGTCAGGCGCGTGAACAGGTCCGGGCTCGTGGTGTCTAGGGACACGTTGATGCGGTCCAGCCCCGCATCGGCGAGCGCGGAGGCGCGGCGCGCCAGGCCGAGCGCGTTGGTGGTGAGGGCGGTGGTGGGAGGGGTGGGCGTGGCGTCGATACGCATGCGCTTCGTCGCGGCGACAATCTGCTCGAGCGACTTGCGCAGGAGCGGCTCGCCACCGGTGAAGCGGACCTGGCGGATGCCCAGCGACTCGACGGCGAGACGGATGAGGCGGATGGTTTCCTCGTCCGTGAGTGCTTGCTCGGTGGGCATCCACTCGAGGCCGTCTGCCGGCATGCAGTACGTGCAGCGCAGGTTGCAGCGGTCGGTCAGGCTGACACGGAGGTCTCGGGCGGTGCGTCCGTAGCGGTCATCAAGCGTGCGGGCTCCTGTCACTTTCGCTCCTCTTCGTGCGCGGCCTCCACCTCCGCCGTCGACGGGTTGCCGTGCGACCGGTTGCCGGGGCCGGGCAGCGCGATGATGTCGAACTCGTCGCGGGCGAGGTGCTTGCGCAGATCTTTCTTGTCAAACTTTCCCACGGAGGTTTTGTCGATGGAATCCACAAACGTCCAGTATTCCGGCGTCATCCACTTGGGTAGCACCGATTCCAGCCCGGCGCGCAGTCGCTCGGCGGTGGCGGGGGACGCCTCGATGCCTTTGAGCAGCTTCGTCACCGCGAGCGGGCGCTCGCCCCACTTCTTGTCGGGGATGCCGATGACGGCGCACTCGACGACGACGTCGGACTCCATGATGAGATTTTCCACCTGTGCGGAATAAATCCACTCGCCGCCGGAGCGGATGACGTCGCGGGCGCGGTCGTAGAGCGTCATGAACCCATCGTTGGTCACGGTGCCAACGTCACCGGTGCGGAGCCAGCCGTCGGCGGTGAAGTGCTTGCGGGCGTCGGTAATCTGCTCCCCGCGGAACTCGGAGGCGATTTTTCCGGGCTCCTGGGTCGGGGAGTGGTAGTAGCCCTTGGCCACGAGGTTGCCGCGGACCTGGATCTCGCCCTGGGTCAGGTCCGTCGAGGCCATGATCTGGCCGTCGTTGACCACCCGGTACTCCAGTGACGGCGAGAACCGGCCCTGGGAGATGCGGTACGCCCAGCGAGCCTCGCCGGACGCGCCCGACGGCGGGCGTGCAACCGTGCCCACCGTGGACGTTTCGGTCATGCCCCACACGTGGACAACGTCGACGCCGTAGCGCTCCTCCCACATCTTGATCAGCGCGGGCGGGGCGGGGGAGCCGCCGACGTAGAGCTCCTGCAGGCTCATGCGCTCCGGGGGATTGTGCAGGTAGTGGACCATCAGCTGGATCCAGAGTGTCGGCACGCCGTGGGCGACGCGCGGGTGCGTGGTGGCGATGAGCTTGGCCAGCGTCGGCGCGGACATGTCCGAGTCGGGCAGGACCAGGGGCGCGCCGGCGAGGAACGCGGCGAAGGGCACACCCCAGCTCAGCACGTGGTAGATGGGGATGCAGCAGAGGAATGATTCGCCATGGGTCACGGCGAGCGAGTCCATGGCGCGCAGGCTTGTCGCCTCGAGCCACAGCGAGCGGTGCGAGTACGCCACGCCCTTCGGCGCGCCGGTCGTCGCGGTGGAGTACACCAGGGCGGCGGCCGTGTTTTCGGGGAGGGTGGGCCAGGGGAAGACGGTGCTGCGGCCGTCGAGAAGCTGCTCATAGCTCGCCGTGCGAACTCCCTCCGGAATCTCCTCCGAGGGTTCCGCGATGGGGTAGAGGCCGGTGAACACGACCGTCTCTACCAGCGGGCAGTGTGCGAGCAGGCGGCCGAGTTTGGGCGCGAGGCGCGGGTCGGCGACCACGACCTTCGCCTCGGAGTGGTTGACAATGTAGGCGATCTGGTCCTCCATGAGCTGGATATTCAGCGGCGTGAAGACCGCGCCCTTCGCGGCGACGGCGAACATCACCTCGAGGTGCTCGGCGCAGTTGTACATGAAGGTGGCCACGCGCTGGTCGCCGTCGATCCCCAGGTCATCGTGCAGTGCGTTGGCGAACGCCCCGGCGCGCGCGCCAATGTCCGCAAACGTGCATTCCTCTGCGCCGGTCGCGCGCCAGGTGGTGCACTTGGTGGACCCGTGGGTGTGCTGCCCGTAGTGCAAAATCTGCGCGACTGAGAACGGCACTTCCTGCATCGTTGAAAGCATGCGGTCTAGTCTAGCCAGTCCGACTCGCCGGAAAACAAGGGTAGGAAGTACACGTGTTGCGTCATGCGCTACACTGTTCGCGGGTTCGACATAGTGCCTGGGCGCTTGACGCGCAGTCGGGGTTCCAGGTAGTTCCCACCAACCCTCCGCACTCGTCGCGTCGCGCACGCAGGCGGCGTACGAATGGTGCGAGGCCAGTGATGCCTTGGCCACCACGACCTCGAGGCCTTTGAGGGGAACACTCGCGGTGAGCAAGTGCCGCATAGAGATTGACACGCCGGTTTAGGCGATGAACGTCCCACATATTGCGCACGGAAACGCGATCGCTTCCGGAGCGCCCGCCGGCTCCTTGGCGGGGGACACCACAACTGGTCAAGCGACGAAAGGACATTCGTGACCGACACGGGTAACGCGGCAGCAGGCGGCAACGCCGATCTTTCCGCACTCAAGATCCCCGAGCTGCGCAAGATGGCGGCGGAAAAGGGCCTGAAGGGCGTCTCCGGTTTGCGGAAGGGCGACCTGATCCAGGCGATTGTGACCGGGGAGGTTCCGCGCAAGGCACGCGCCGCGGCGGCCGAGGCAGCAGCCGAGGAACACACCAACGAAGGGCATCACCGCCGCGCTTCTCGACGCTCCGCTGGTCCCGCGGACGGTGAGCACGCAGCGCAGGACGCGCAAGCGGAACAGCCGCAGCAGGGCGAGCAGGCTGAGAGCGAGGGGCAGAAGTACGAATCGCGCTCGGCCGCGCGTCGGGCGCGCCGCAACCGCGCACGCCAGGACCAGGACGACAACAACAATCGCGACGACAAGCGCGATGAGAAGCGTGACAACAACGATCACGACAACAACAACGACAACAACGGTCGCGGCGGCAAGCACAACAATCGCGGCGGCCGAAACAATAGCAACAACAACGACGACGGCAACCAGGGCGGTGGCGGACGCCGCGGCCGCCGGAACCGCCGCAACCGGAACCGAAACCGGGACAACCGCGACAACCAGCACAATCAGAACGACAACAACCAGCAGTTCGACCCGGAGGAGCTGCAGGAAGTTGCCGGCATCGTGGACATCGTGGACAACAACGCCGCGTTTGTCCGCACCACCGGTTACCGCAAGAACAGCGCTGACGTGTACGTGAACCAGAAGCTGGTGCGCCAGAACGGCCTGCGCGCGGGCGACGCCGTGATCGGCCAGGTTCGCCAGAACGGGCAAAGCCATTCCCACGGCAACGGCCGCAACCGCCAGCGCTACAACCAGCTCGTCCGCGTCGACTCCGTCAACGGGATGACCACGGAGGAGGCGAAGCAGCGCGCCGAGTTCCACAAGCTCACCCCGCTGTACCCGAACAAGCGCCTCCGCCTGGAGACCGAGCCGAAGATCCTCACCACCCGCGTGATCGACCTGGTCATGCCGATTGGTAAGGGGCAGCGCGCGCTGATCGTCTCCCCGCCGAAGGCTGGTAAGACGACGATCCTGCAGAACATCGCCAATGCGATCGCCACCAACAACCCGGAGTGCTACCTCATGGTCGTTCTCGTCGACGAGCGCCCGGAAGAGGTCACGGACATGCAGCGCAGCGTGAAGGGCGAGGTCATCGCGTCGACCTTCGATCGCCCGCCGTCAGAGCACACTGCCGTCGCGGAGCTCGCCATCGAGCGTGCGAAGCGTCTAGTGGAGATGGGCCAGGACGTCGTCGTGCTGCTCGACTCCATCACCCGCCTGGGCCGCGCGTACAACAACTCCTCGCCGGCGTCGGGCCGCATCCTTTCCGGTGGTGTGGACTCCAACGCCCTGTACCCGCCGAAGCGCTTCCTGGGCGCAGCCCGAAACATTGAGGAGGGCGGCTCGCTGACCATCATCGCGACCGCCATGGTGGAGACCGGTTCCGCCGGCGACACCGTCATCTTCGAGGAGTTCAAGGGCACCGGTAACGCGGAGCTCAAGCTGGACCGGAAGATCGCGGAGCGCCGCGTGTTCCCAGCGGTGGACGTCAACCCGTCCGGTACGCGCAAGGACGATCTGCTCATGAGCCCGGAGGAGACGCGCATTATGCACAAGCTGCGCCGCATCCTTTCGGCGCTGGATCCGCAGCAGTCCATCGATATGCTGATTAAGCAGCTGAAGAAGACGAAGTCGAACGGCGAGTTCCTCATGGGCGTGGCCAACTCCGCTCCCATGGTCGCGGACAAAGACGAAGAGGAGTACAAGTAATGGCGAATGAAGTCTCACTTGTAGACGACTACGTCTCCGAGTACCAGGGCATCCAGGCCCAGATGAGTGACCCGGAGGTGACCTCGGACCAGAACCTGTTCCGCAAGCTGTCCAAGCGCTACGCCGAGTTGCAGCCGATCATCAAAGCGAACGACGCGCTCCAGCAGGCCAAGGACGACCACGAGGCGGCAGCCGAGATGGCTAGCGAGGACAAGGAGTTCGCGGAGGAGGCGGAGCGCCTCGAGGGCGAGATCGTCCGCCTGGAGGAGGAGCTCGCAGACCTCCTCGCCCCGCGAGACGAGCACGATGGCGACGACGTCATCATGGAGCTCAAAGCCGGTGCGGGCGGCGAAGAGGCCGCCCTGTTCGCGGGCGACCTGGCGCGCATGTACCAGAAATACTGCGAGAAGAACGGCCTGAAGTGGGACGTCCTCGACGCCGCGGAGACCGACCTCGGCGGCATCAAGGACATGACGGTGTCCGTCAAGGCGAAGAACCCGTCGCGCGACGGCGCCTGGTCCAAGCTGAAGTTCGAGGGCGGCGTCCACCGCGTGCAGCGCGTGCCCGTCACCGAGTCCCAGGGCCGCATCCAGACCTCCGCGGCAGGCGTCTACGTCTTCCCGGAGGCCGACGAGGTCGAGTCCGTCCACATCGACGAGAAGGACATCCGCGTCGACGTCTACCGCTCCTCCGGTAAGGGTGGCCAGGGCGTGAACACCACGGACTCCGCGGTGCGCATCACGCACCTGCCCACCAACATCGTGGTGACCTGCCAGAACGAGCGCTCCCAGATCCAGAACCGCGCCCGCGCGATGCAGGTCCTGCAGGCCCGCTTGGACCAGCTGGAGCGCGAGAAGGCCGAGGCCGCCGAGGCCGAAGGCCGCGCCTCCCAGGTCCGCACGATGGACCGCTCGGAGCGCATCCGCACCTACAACTGGCCGGAGAACCGCATCTCGGATCACCGCATCAACTTCAAGGCGAACAACCTGGATTCGGTCCTCGACGGCAACATGGAGGACCTGATCACCGCGCTGCAGACCCACGAGCGCCAGGAGCGACTTGAAGCCGAGTAGGCGCGCCGCAATGCGGGAGCAGCTTCTCGACGCCACCTCGATCCTCGCCGACGCCGGCGTCCCCACCCCGGACGGCGACGCCCGCCTGCTCGCCGCCCACGTGCTGGGCATGAGCCCGATGGCGGTGACGTTTGCGGAGGTGGACGAGACGTTTGCTGAGCGTTTCGCTGGCGTCGTTAAGCGTCGTGCGCAGCGCGAGCCGCTCCAGCACATCACGGGCACGGCCCCCTTCGGGCCGCTCGACCTCGCCGTCGGCCCGGGCGTGTTCATCCCGCGCCCGGAGACGGAAGTCCTGGCCGATTGGGCCGTGTGCACCCTCGCCGGCACGCCGGCACCCACCGTGGTGGACATGGGCACCGGCTCGGGGGCGCTGGCTATCTACGTTGCCAGCCATATCCCCGAAGCGCGCGTGTACGCCGTCGAGCTCTCCGCCACCGCGCGTGAGTACGCGGCGCGCAACGCCGCCTCGCACGGGGTGCGCATCACGCTTGTCGACGCCTCCATGACCGACCCCCAGCTCCTCCGCGACCTCGACGGCGCGGTGGATCTCGTGGTGGCCAACCCGCCGTACGTCCCGGACACCCCGGACCTCGAGCCGGAAGTATACCGCGATCCGCCCGAGGCCGTCTTCTCCGGCGCCGACGGCATGGACGCGATCCGCGGGCTCGTGCCGGTGGCCCAGCGCCTGCTGCGTCCCGGGGGATGGTTGGGCGTGGAGCATGATGACGTGACGTCGACAAGCACCTGCTCCGTGATTGAGGCTTGCGGCGGCTTCGGTCCGCCGACGGTACTGCGCGACCTGGCCGGGCGGAACCGGTTTGTGTGCGCGAGTAAGCTGTAGCCGAAACGGAACCGAAGGAGCGATATGGGGAGCATGATCTACAACTGCCTCGAGCCGAGCGGGCGCGAGGCGGGGCTGACCGCTGCGGTCGAACAGGTGCAGGCGGGTCGCTGCGTCGTGCTGCCCACGGACACGGTCTACGGGATCGGCGCTGACGCCTTTAATAACGACGCCGTGGCGAGCCTCCTGGCCACCAAGCGCCGCGGGCCGGACATGCCGGTGCCGGTGCTCGTCGGTTCCTGGACCACCATTCAGGGGCTTGTGCGGGAGTTCTCCGACACGGCGAAGACGCTGGTCGAGGCCTTTTGGCCGGGCGGGCTCTCCATCGTCGTCCCGGAGGCGCCGAGCCTGCCGTGGAACCTGGGCGATACGCGCGGCACCGTGCTGCTGCGCATGCCCAACCAGCCGCTCGCGCTGGAGCTGCTGCAGCGGACGGGGCCGATGGCGGTGTCGTCCGCCAACATCTCTGGTAATCCGCCGGCGCTCAACGCAGCGAACGCGAAGCAGCAGTTTGGCGACGCGATCGGCGTGTACCTCGACGGTGGCGACGCGCAGGTGGGAGAGCCTTCCACGATCATCGACATTTCCGGCCGCCACCCGCAGATCTTGCGCGAGGCAGCGATCAGCGCCGAGCGGCTCGGTGAAGTCCTGAACCTTGACCCGGAGAGCTTGCGGAGGAAGTAGATGACGGGAGCTGGCGTCCCGCTGCGCGAGCTCGGCCTCGTCCTGCTCGTAGCCGCCGCAATCACGTACCTAGCCACCGGCCCGGTGCGCTCATTGCTCGTGCGCACCGGGCGTGTCGCGGAGGTCCGCAAACGAGACGTGCACACGCAGCCGACGCCGTCCGTGGGCGGGCTTGCTATGTTCACCGGCTTCGTTTGCGCCGTGTTCCTCGCACAGCAGCTTCCCGCGCTGACCCGCGGGTTTGCGCCGATCACCCCGGAGATGACGGCGGTGCTGGCGGGCGCGTTTGCGATCGTCATCGTGGGTATCGTGGACGACCTCTACGAGCTCGGCGCGATGACGAAGCTGCTGGGGCAGTTCTTGGCCGCCATCATTATGTGCCTGATGGGCATCGCGTTCACCGTGTTCTACGTGCCCTTCGGTGAGGGCACCACGCTGATTCTGGACCAGATGCAGGGGATGGTGATCGCTGCCGTGTTTACGGTGCTGCTGGTCAACGCCGTGAACTTCGTTGACGGCATCGACGGGCTCGCCGCGGGGATCGGCGTCATCGCCGGCGCAGCGATCCTGGTGTTTTCGCTCACCGTCCTGCACGAGCAGGGCGGCGCCGTGTCCGCGTATCCGCCTGCGATCATCTGCGCGGCGCTCGTGGGCATCTGCGCGGGTTTCCTTCCGCACAACTTTGAGCCGGCGCGCATCTTTATGGGCGACTCGGGCGCGATGCTGATCGGATTGTTGCTGGCTGCGGCGTCGATCTCGGCGTCGGGCAAAATCAACATGTCGCTGTACGGGACCGCAGACCTGGTGGCGTTGATCAGTCCGATCATCGTGGTCGCTGCTGCGATTGCGCTTCCGGTGGTGGACCTGGTTTGGGCGGTGATTCGACGCACCGCGAGGGGGCAAAGCCCCTTTGCTGCGGACGCCGGGCACATCCACCACAGGCTGTTGCGCTTGGGTCATACGCACCGACGCACCGTGCTTGTGCTGTACTTTTGGGTGGCCGCAGTGGCGTTTGGCGCGGTGAGCTTCTCGATCGTCCCGGTGCGGGTGGCAGCGGTGTTCACCGCTGTACTCTTGCTCGGCGCCTTTCTGCTCACTCTCGTCCCGTTGATGGCCGGAAAGATTGGGCCGAAACCGGTCGAGGCCCCGCTGGGGTCCGGCGAGGGGAGAGGGCGCGGGGAGATCGAGCACGCGCGTAGGTAAACTTACCCATCGTGACTACTTCCAGCCCGAATCCGGAATCCCAGCCCCGCGACCTTAACGTCCGCGACGCTTCCGAATACACGGACCAGCGTCGGCCAATCATCCGAGCCCTCAAGGTTGCCGGGGGAGCGCTCGTCGCGCTCACGTTGATCAGCCTGATGGCATGGGGCGCCACGCGCGATCTCCCCGGGATCTGGGCCGTGCTCTTGGGCGTGGCCATTGGCGGTGGGTTCGTGCTGGCTACCGCGGTCACCGTCCTGGTGACCTCCGAATCCTCGCCCAGCACCACGATGGCGGTCGTCCTCGGCGGGTGGCTGGTCAAGATGGTGGTCTTGATTTTACTCTTCGTCTGGTTGCGTAACTTCAACTTTTATGATTCGACGGCGTTCGGTGTCACCACGCTCGCGGCGCTCGTCGTCGCGCTGGCCGCCGAGGCGTGGGGCGTTATTACGACGAGGACGTCGTACCTGAGCTAGCCCCGAGCTATCCCCGATCCGGCCTGCCCCCGGAGGTGCGCAACCGGGGGTAGCCAGGCCCACGCCTTGGCCAAAGAAGGGGAAAATTCCACCCCTTTTCGCGTGTGTGTGACTGATGTTACAGGAGGGCAAATCTGCAGGCTGTTGAGTCAAAGTTGGGCGCAAACTTCCCAGGTTGAGGGTGCATAGTGTCCGAGTCCCCCCAAAGTCCAGGAAACTCATGACGACCTGTTAAAGTATCCGCTGGGCTTACTTGAGGCAGGGGACTGCCCAGCGCCGCTGGGTCTCGCTGCCTGAAGAGACTCCCCTGTCCCCGCGGAAGCAGATGTGCGACGGAGTCCGCCGCGGGAGACAGCCTTGATGAAGACGTCCATCGCACCGCATTCTTTGAGGATGCGGCCCGAGAACGGGAGAGAACGCTGAGCGTTACAACTTTGGCCATGAAGGGTTCATTCCACGCACCCGAACTTGGTCCAGAAATTTTCCCGGGGCACACGTACGACCAGTTCATTGGTGAAGACTTTGCCAATGGATGGTTCGCGCTCGACCGCATTATGCTTGTCCGACTTCTTGTCGCGGCAATCCTTGTGGTCCTCTTTGTTATTGCCTTTAGGAAGCCGAAGCTGGTTCCTAAGGGGCTGCAAAACTTCGCAGAGATGGGCGTGGACTTCGTCCGCGTCAACATTGCAGAAGATACGTTGGGGAAGAAGGATGGAAACCGGTTCCTGCCGGTCATTGCCACCATCTTCTTCACCGTGCTGTTCATGAATGCCGCGACGATCATTCCGTTCCTCAACATCTCACCTAACGCACGTATCGGCATGCCGGCCGTGCTGGCGGTTGTTGCCTACATCGCGATGATCTACGCGGGCGTCCAGCGCTACGGTGTGGCGTTTTTCAAGCACTCCACCGTCATTCCTGGACTGCCTTTCTTCCTCCACTTCCTCGTGGTGCCGATTGAGATCTTCTCAACCTTCATCCTGCGTCCGGTCACCCTGGCAATTCGTCTGATGGCGAACTTCCTGGCCGGCCACATCATTTTGGTCCTGCTGTACTCTGCTACGAACTTCTTCTTCTGGCAGCTCAACGGGTGGACCGCATTCAGTGGCCTGACCATCATTGCTGCGATTCTGTTCACGCTCTACGAGCTCATCGTTATTTTCCTGCAGGCATACATTTTTGCCCTGCTGACGGCGGTGTACATCGAACTATCGCTGCATGCGGATGCGCACTAACAAAGCGCGACCAACCGGTCAAACTGAATAACCCCTCCACATTGTCACTCGCCCTCCCGCACTAGGAGCGGGGGAGCACCTAGAAAGGGAACGACTTTCACATGAACGACATCATCCTCGCCCAGGCAAACGAGTCTGTCACCGCGTTCGACGGCCTCCAGTCCATCGGCTACGGCATCGCCACCATCGGCCCCGGCATCGGTATCGGCATGCTGGTTGGCAAGACCGTTGAGGGCATGGCTCGCCAGCCCGAGATGGCTGGTCAGCTGCGTACCACCATGTTCCTGGGTATCGCCTTCGTTGAGGCCCTTGCCCTCATCGGCCTCGTTGCCGGCTTCCTGTTCTAAGAAAAGCTCGCACCACCTAGCGAACAGATTTCATTTCTAGAACAGGAGCAACCAATGACTAACGTCAACGAATTTCTCGTGGCGGCAGAAGGGACCGAGGAGATTCCGATGACTTCGGAGCCCTCCGTGCTTCTGCCTGCCCCGTACGACGTGGTTTGGTCGCTTGTCGTCTTCATCATCATCTTCCTCCTCTTCTGGAAGTACGTGCTTCCGAAGTTCCGGGAAGTGCTGGCGGAGCGCGAAGACCAAATCAAGGGTGGCATTGAGCGCGCTCAGGCTGCCCAGGCTGAAGCATCGGCTGCCCTGGAAAAGAACAATGCTGAGCTTGCTGAGGCACGCGCCGAGGCCGCCGCGATCCGCGAAGCTGCCCGCACCAAGGGTAAGGAGATCGAGGCGGAGTCCCGCGAGCGCGCGGAGGCAGAGTCCAAGCGCATTGTGGAAGCTGGAGAGAAGCAGCTTCTGGCATCCCGTGAGCAGGTCGTCGCAGAGCTGCGCAACGATTTGGGCCAGAACTCGATCAACCTCGCCGAGCGTCTGCTTGGCACCGAGCTGTCGGACTCCACCCGCCGCTCGAACACGATCGACTCCTTCCTCTCTGAGCTCGACAACGTCTCGACGAGAAAGTAGGCGAGATGAAGGCAGCGAGTCGCGAAGCACAAGCAAAGGTCTCGGAGAAGCTTGATCAGCTGATCCAGAATTCCGACAATGCCGTCGCCGTGGCGATGAACGTCGGTGCTGAGCTCTTCCTCATCGTGAACCAGCTGGACGGCGAGCGCGCACTGCGCATCGCCGTTGCTGATAACTCGGTGGAGAGCTCCCAGCGCACCGGCATTATGCGCGACGTGTTTAGCGCCAAGGTCGCAGATCCGACGCTTGAGGTCCTGCTGGCAGCAGCCGAGCAGGAGTGGTCCACGCCCCGCGAGTTCCGCACCGGGCTGGTCAACCTCGGCCGCCGCGCAATCGCGCGCGGGGCCGAGAAAGACGGCAAGCTCGAGCAGGTTGAAACTGAGCTGTACCAGCTCGCCAACGTGCTGGAGCGCGAAAAGGATCTGACCCAGCTGTTGTCCGACCGCACGGCGGCCTCCGAGAAGAAGCGAGGACTGCTGGCAAACGTGATTTACGGCAAGGTGACGATGTTCACCGAGGCTTTGGCTTTGCAGGTCATCGGTCGCCCGCGCCACAACCCGGTAGATGACTTGGTGGAGCTGTCCTCCGAGTTTGCCGGTATGCGTGGCAAGACCGTGGCACGTGTCGCCACCGCGGAGGAGTTGTCCGACTCCCAGCGCGGCGTCCTGGCGCAGAAGCTTGAGAAGATTTACGGCCGCGAGATGGCCATCCACTCCGAGGTTGACCCCAGCCTCCTCGGTGGTGTGGTTATCCGCGTTGGTGACGAAGTGATTGATGGTTCGACGCGTGGCAAGCTCACGCGCCTGCGCACCGACGTCGCTGCCAACGCGGCCCTTTAGAACGAAGATAATGCTGGAACAAACTACCGAGAGCAGGAAGAACATGGCGGAGCTGACGATCTCCTCCGATGAGATCCGTAGCGCGATAGCGAACTACACCTCGAGCTACTCCGCGGAGGCCTCCCGTGAGGAGGTCGGCGTGGTGACTTCGGCTGCAGATGGTATTGCCCAGGTTTCCGGGCTGCCAGGGTGCATGACGAACGAGCTGCTCGAGTTCCCGAACGGCGTCATTGGCGTCGCACAGAACCTCGAGACCGATTCCATCGGTGTCGTGGTGCTGGGTAACTTTGAGTCCCTGACCGAAGGCGACGAAGTCAAGCGGACGGGCGAAGTCCTGTCCATCCCCGTTGGGGAAGACTTCCTTGGCCGAGTAATCAACCCCCTGGGTCAGCCGATTGACGGCCTTGGCCCGATTGAGTCCAAAGAAGAGCGCGCCCTGGAGCTCCAGGCCGCAGGCGTTCTCGACCGCCAGCCGGTCGAGGAGCCGCTGCAGACGGGCATGAAGGCGATTGACGCCATGACCCCGATCGGCCGCGGCCAGCGTCAGCTCATCATTGGTGACCGCAAGACCGGTAAGACCGCGGTCTGCATCGACACCATCCTCAACCAGAAGGCTTTCTGGGAGACCGGTGACCCGTCGAAGCAGGTGCGCTGCATCTACGTGGCTGTGGGCCAGAAGGGCTCCACCATCGCTGGTGTGCGCAAGACCCTGGAGGATCACGGTGCGCTGGAGTACACCACCATCGTTGCGGCTCCGGCGTCCGACTCCGCAGGCTTCAAGTGGCTGGCACCGTTCTCCGGCGCTGCACTCGGCCAGCACTGGATGTACCAGGGCAAGCACGTCCTGGTCATCTACGATGATCTGACCAAGCAGGCCGAGGCCTACCGTGCGATCTCGCTGCTGCTGCGCCGCCCGCCGGGCCGCGAGGCATACCCGGGCGACGTCTTCTACCTGCACTCCCGTCTCCTTGAGCGTGCAGCGAAGCTGAACGACGAGCTCGGCGCTGGCTCCCTGACCGCACTGCCGATCATCGAGACCAAGGCAAACGACGTGGGCGCGTTCATTCCGACCAACGTCATTTCCATTACGGACGGCCAGGTCTTCCTCCAGTCCGACCTGTTCAACCAGGGCGTGCGCCCGGCTATCGACGTGGGTATCTCTGTCTCCCGTGTCGGTGGCGCTGCGCAGACCAAGGGCATGAAGAAGGTCGCAGGTAACCTGCGTCTGGACCTCGCCGCATACCGTGACCTTGAGGCGTTCGCGGCTTTCGCTTCCGACCTCGACGCTGCTTCCAAGAAGCAGCTTGAGCGCGGTCAGCGTCTGGTCGAGCTGCTGAAGCAGTCCGAGAACGCACCGCAGCCGGTGGAGTACCAGATCGTGTCCATCTGGGCAGCGAACGAGGGTCTCTTCGACGTCGTTCCCGTCGAGGATGTCCGCCGTTACGAGTCCGAGCTGCAGGAGGCCATCCAGTCCTCCGCACCCGAGGTCTTTAGCCAGATCGAGGGCGGCAAGCAGCTCGACGACGCTTCGAAGGACGCAATCAAGCGCGTCAACGAAGAGTTCGCTCGCACCTTCCAGGCTTCCTCTGGCGAGCGCGTCGTGCGCGAGCCGGAGGCGCAGGCCCTGGACGCCGGCGAAGTGTCCAAGAACAAGCTCAACGTCAGCCGCTCCTAGGTTCTGCAGCGCGCAGGACTTTAGGACCTACATAAAGGAAGGGAGGAAACAGCACCATGGCAACACTTCGCGAATTGCGTGACCGCATCCGGTCCGTTAACTCAACGAAGAAGATCACCAAGGCCCAAGAGCTGATCGCTACGTCGCAGATCACCAAGGCCCAGGCTCGCGTCGCTGCGGCGAAGCCGTACGCGGACGAGATGCAAGACGTCATGGAACGCCTCGCCGCCGCGAGCTCCCTCGACCACCCCATGCTCCGTGAGCGTGACGGTGGGCGAGTCGCGGCGATCCTCGTGGTCACCTCTGACCGCGGTATGGCTGGCGGCTACAACCACAACGTGCTGAAGAAGGCCGCTGAGCTTGAGCGCATGCTGAGCGACGCAGGCTACGAGGTGGTTCGCTACGTCACCGGTAACAAGGGAGTTACCCACTTCCGGTTCCGTGACATGGACGTCGCTGGCGCGTGGACCGGCTGGTCCCAGAAGCCGTCGTGGGAGGATACGCACAACGTGCGTCGCCACATCATCGACGGTTTCATGGCTGGTTCCGAGGACACCGCCAAGTGGCGCGAAGGCGTCAACGGCACGGAGGGCCAGGGCGTGCGCGGTTTCGACCAAGTGCACGTCGTCTATACCGAATTCGTGTCTATGCTCTCGCAGGAAGCGCGCGTGCACCAGCTGCTGCCCATCGAGCCCGTCCTCGAGGAATTCGAGTACGAGCAGAAGAGCATGCTGGAGCAGGACGGCTCCGTGAACCCGGATATGAGCTTCGAGCCAGATCCGGACACGCTGCTGACCTCGTTGCTTCCGGCATATGTTTCCAGGTCGCTCTACTCGATCTTCTTGGAAGCATCGGCTTCGGAATCCGCTTCTCGCCGTACGGCGATGAAGAACGCGACGGATAACGCCACTGACCTGGCGAACAATCTGTCCCGTGAGGCTAACCAAGCCCGTCAGGCAAAAATCACCCAGGAAATCACCGAGATTATCGGCGGCGCTGGCGCGCTGTCCGGTAGTGGAGAAAGTGACTAAATCATGACTACTGCTCAATCTTTTGATGAGCGCAACGATGAGCCGGTGGGCGAGGCCGAGACCAAGGCTGCAGCCCACGAGGCACAGTCCGCGCAGAACCCGCAGGGTTCTGACAACGGACGCGTCGTTCGCGTAATCGGCGCAGTCGTCGACGTGGAGTTCCCGCGCGGCGAGCTGCCCGCTCTGTACAACGCACTCGAGGTCGACATCGAGCTCGAGGGCATGTCCCGCACCATCGTGCTCGAGGTTGCCCAGTTCCTGGGCGACAACCTGCTGCGTACCATCGCCATGGCCCCGACGGACGGCCTTGTGCGTGGCGCGAAGGTGCTCGACACCGGCAACCCGATCTCCGTCCCGGTCGGCGACCAGGTCAAGGGCCACGTGTTCAACGCACTCGGCCAGTGCCTGGACGACCCGAGCGTCGGCGAGAGCGGCGAGCGCTGGGGCATCCACCGCCAGCCGCCGGCCTTCAAGGACCTCGAGGGTAAGACCGAGATCCTGGAAACCGGTATTAAGGTCATCGACCTGCTTACCCCGTACGTGAAGGGCGGCAAGATCGGCCTCTTCGGCGGCGCAGGCGTGGGCAAGACGGTCCTCATCCAGGAGATGATTACCCGTATCGCCCGCGAGTTCTCTGGTACGTCGGTCTTCGCCGGCGTCGGCGAGCGTACCCGTGAGGGCACCGACCTCTTCCTCGAGATGGAAGAGATGGGCGTGCTCCCGGATACGGCCCTTGTCTTCGGCCAGATGGATGAGCCGCCAGGGGTTCGTATGCGTGTGGCTTTGTCCGGCCTGACCATGGCGGAGTACTTCCGTGATGTGCAGAACCAGGACGTGCTGCTCTTCATCGACAACATCTTCCGTTTCACCCAGGCTGGTTCCGAGGTCTCGACCCTGCTGGGTCGTATGCCTTCCGCCGTGGGCTACCAGCCCACCCTGGCTGATGAGATGGGCGTGCTGCAGGAGCGCATTACCTCCACCAAGGGTCGCTCCATTACCTCGCTGCAGGCGGTCTACGTGCCGGCCGATGACTACACCGACCCGGCACCGGCGACAACCTTCGCCCACCTGGATGCAACGACCGAGCTGTCGCGTTCCATTGCCTCCAAGGGTATTTACCCGGCTGTGGACCCGCTGACCTCGACCTCCCGCATCCTGGAGCCGGGCATTGTCGGCGAGCGTCACTACGCTGTCGCGCAGAAGGTGATCGGTATTCTGCAGAAGAACAAGGAGCTGCAGGACATCATCGCCATCCTTGGTATGGACGAGCTGTCCGAAGAGGACAAGATCACCGTTATGCGTGCTCGTAAGCTGCAGCGCTTCCTCGGCCAGAACTTCTTCGTGGCGAAGAAGTTCACGGGCGACGAGGGCTCCTACGTCCCGCTCGAGGAGACGATCGAGGCCTTTGACAAGCTCTGCGAGGGCGAGTTCGACGCCTACCCGGAGCAGGCCTTCAGCAACCTCGGTGGTCTCGACGACGTCGAGGCCGCGTACCAGAAGCTGCAGGGCTAGGAGGCAGACATGGCTGAACTTACCGCGCAATTGGTGTCGGTGGACCGCATGCTTTGGTCGGGTCAGGCCAGCATCGTCACCGCCCAGACCATCGAAGGTGAGATCGGCGTGCTGCCCGGTCACGAGCCGTTCCTTGGCCAGCTCAAGGAGAACGGCGTGGTGACCATCCGTCCCACCAGCGGCGACCGCATCGTCGCCGCTGTGCAGGGCGGGTTCCTCTCCGTCCAGGGCGACAAGGTGACCATCCTCGCTGACTTCGCGAAGCTCGCGGACGAGGTTGACACCACCGAGGCAGAGTCCGGCCTGCACGCCGACGACTCGCTCGTGAAGGCCCGCTCGGAGGCCGAGCTTGCCGCGGTTCGCCGCAACAGCTCGCGCTAGACCGAGTTTGCGTCAGCGCCCGGGAGGAGGGCAACGCACGCTCCTTCCTTGTACGTTTCGCGCCCCCACCTGCCGTGAGGTAGGTGGGGGCGCGACGTCGTTAAGCGGCTGCCCCGATGATGCTTGCATTGTCTGCGCAGCAAAGTAGGATTATCGCTTAAGCGTGCTTCCACGATGCGCGGGGGCCTGGCAACAACGGAATCTCGCAGGGAGGTGTCGATGGAGATCATCGTCTCTGTGGTGCTGCTTGTGGTCATCGGGGTCACGGGAATTGCTATCTGGCGGTTTGCCATGTTCCGGAATTCCGGCGGGCGCGCGCTGATCCGCAAGCTACCGGCCCAGGGGCTGCACGGCTGGCGGCACGGGATTCTGCGATACACGGGGGAAGAGCTGCAGTTTTATAAGCTACGGTCGCTGTCGTCAAACTACGATTACGCGCTGGACCGCCGCGACCTGACCATCAACGGGGTGCGCGACCTGACTGCGGATGAGCAGGAGATTATGCCGGGGGTGTCGACGGTCCTGGAGATGACCAGCCCGCGCGGGCAACTCGAGTTTGCAGCGGATCGCCACGTGGAGATGGCGCTCATTTCCTGGGTGGAGTCTGCGCCGGATCGTCGCCAGCAGCGCGTGGACGTTCGCTCGCTGGCACAGCGCGTGCAGCGCGGCCGCGCCTAAGTGCTTCTCGACGCCACCGCGTACCCACCCGACCCGTTTCTGTTCCCCGCTGCGCGCCCGGTACCCTGTGGTGCATGCGTCTCGTCATAGCTCGTTGTTCCGTTGACTACGTTGGTCGCCTCGCGGCGCACCTTCCATCCGCGTTGCGCCTCATTTTGCTGAAATCCGACGGCTCAGTGTCCGTCCACGCGGACGACCGTGCCTACAAGCCCCTGAACTGGATGACGCCGCCGTGCACTCTGAAGGAGGAAGCGGTGGTGGACATCGACGGCGAGGATACCGGCGAGCAACTCTGGATCGTGGAGAACCCGAAGGGGGAGCAGCTGCGCATCACGGTGGAAGAGATCCTGTCGGACTCCTCCTACGAGCTGGGCGAGGACCCGGGGCTGGTCAAGGATGGCGTCGAGGCGCACCTGCAGGAGCTGCTGGCGGAGCACATCGGCACCCTCGGCGAGGGCTACAGCCTGGTGCGCCGCGAATACCCCACGGCGATCGGTCCGGTGGACATCCTCGCCAGGGATGCAGACGGACAGACCGTGGCGGTAGAGATCAAGCGGCGCGGCGGGATCGACGGCGTGGAGCAGCTCACTCGCTACGTTGAGCTGCTCAACCGCGACGAGGTGCTCAAGCCGGTGCGCGGGGTGTTCGCGGCGCAAGAGATCAAGCCGCAGGCGCGCACGCTCGCCGAGGACCGCGGCTTCCGCTGCCTGACCCTGGACTACGACGAGCTCCGCGGCATCGAGTCCGACGAGCTGCGGCTCTTCTAGGCGCGAAGGGGAAACGATGCCGAGACGGAACCGGAGACACAACGTCACCCCGTCCTACGTGCTACCGCGCGACGGGTCCACATTCATTGGGACCCAGGAGGTCGAGGGCCCAAGTTGGGCGAACGGGGAGATTTACCTCGTGCGCCAGATCGGCGCCGCAGCGGCGAATAAGTTCTACGTGTGCCCGCGATGCAACCAGAACATTCCGCCGGGCGTGGCGCACGTCGTGGCGTGGCCGCGCGACACAGGCGGGCGTGGCGACGATCGCCGCCACTGGCACAAGCACTGCTGGGAGAAGCGGTAGCGTCCGTCCGGGTAGGCTGGGCCGCATGATTGCTGCATTTTCTGTCGCCCCAACGGTGACCAATAACGCTACTGCAGAGATGTCGGAAGCCGTGTCGCGCGCCGTGCGCGTCGTGCGCGAATCCGGGCTGCCGCACGAGACGACCGCGATGTTTACCACGATCGAGGGGGAGTGGGACGAGGTCATGGACGTAATCAAGCGTGCCACGCAAGCGGTGGAGGCGGTGTCCCCACGGGTATCGTTGGTGTTCAAAGCTGACATCAGGCCGGGCTACACCGACATGATGCACCAAAAAGTCGCGTCGCTAGAGAAGCACTTTTCCAATGACGCCAATGACGCCAATGACGCCAATGACGAAGGAGCGAACTAAATGCCGGATTTCGGACCAGGCGCAGTTGACCTGAACAAGCTGGTGGAGCAGAAGGAGGCGCAGCAGCAGTTCAAGGAGGGCGGATTCGAGCCGTTTATCACGGTCACCGAGAAGGACATCGAGGCCCGCGCCTTCCAGCGCTCCGTGCAGCTGCCGGTGGTGCTGATGATTGGCACTTCCCGGTCGGAGGATTCGGAGTCGCTCAAGGCGACGCTGCAGCAGTTGGCGGCGGGGCAGCGCAAGTTCCTCGTCGCGTACGTCGACGCGGACGCCACGCCGCAGGTGGCGCAGATGTTCGGTCTTCGCGCCCTGCCGACGGTGGTGGCGCTGGCAGCCGGCCAACCGGTGACTAACTTTGAGGGCAACCAGCCCGCCGACCAGCTCAAGCAGTGGGTCGACGCGCTGGTGAAGAACGTCGGCCCGCAGCTGCAGGGTCTGGACGACGAGCCGGAGACGGATGCCCCCGAGCCGGAAGACCCGCGACTGGCCCAGGCAACCGCCGCGCTGAATAGGAGCGATTTCGAGGGAGCCACCGCGCTTTATAACGCCATCTTGGCCGACGAGCCCGACAACCAGCCCGTCAAGCAGGCGAAAGCGACGGTGGCAGTCCTGCAGCGCCTCGACCCCCAGCGCCGCACCACCGACCCGATCGCCGAGGCGGAGCAGGACCCGCAGGACGTGGACAAGCAGCTCGTTGCGGCGGACGCTGAGGTTGTCGCTGGCGCGCCGGAGAAGGCGTTCGAGCGTCTGCTGCGCTACGTCAAGGCCGAGCCGAAGGCGAAGGAGCGCCTGCTCGAGCTCTTCACCTTGTTCGAGCCGGGCGATCCGCGCGTGATCAACGCGCGGACCGCCCTGGCCAGCGCACTGTTCTAGCCACGCAGCGTGTACAGCTGCACGCTCATCGCCGGGATGTGCAGGTTGAGGGACTGGTCGAACTGGTCCCAGGTGGTGGGCTCGGTGTCCACGGTGGGGAGGAGCTCGTTGCCCGCGCCGCCGTAGACGGCGTCATCGGTGTTGATGAGCAGCTCCCACGTGCCCGCCTTGGGCGAGCCCAGGCGGTAGTTCGGCTGCGAGGCGCCGGAGAGGTTCACCACCGCGAGGACGGCCGAGCCGTCCGCGCCCCAGCGGATGTAGGCGAGGATGTTGTTTTGCGCGTCGTCGCCCTTGATCCACTGGAAACCCATGGGCGTGTTGTCCTGGGAGAAGAGCGCCGGGGTGTCGCGGTAGACCAGGTTGAGGTCGCGCACGAGGCGACGGATGCCCTTGTGGTAGTCGTGGCCCCAGTCGTCGGCAAGGTTGTCCCAGTTGACGGAGTGGGCTTCGTCCCATTCGGTGGTCTGCCCCCACTCGCAGCCCATAAACATGAGCTGCTTGCCCGGGTGCGAGAACATGTAGCCGTAGAGCGCGCGCAGTCCCGCGGCCTTGTTCCAGTCATCGCCCGGCATGCGGGTCCACAGCGAGCCCTTGCCGTGCACGACTTCGTCGTGGCTAAACGGCAGGACGTACTTCTCGCTGAACGCGTAGACCAGGGAGAACGTGATCTCGTTGTGGTGGTAGGAGCGGTGGATGGGGTCGAGGGAGAAGTACTCCAGCGAGTCGTTCATCCAGCCCATGTTCCACTTCAGGGAGAACCCGAGGCCGTCGGACTCGGTGGGCGCGGTCACGCCGGGCCACGCGGTGGACTCCTCGGCTACGGTGATCACGCCCGGGTGGGTGCGGTGGACCGTGGCGTTCATCTCCTGCAGGAACTGGACCGCGTCCCAGTGCTCGCGGCCGCCGAACTGGTTGGGCAGCCACTCGCCGGGTTCGCGCGAGTAGTCCAGGTAGAGCATGGAGGCCACGGCGTCCACGCGCAGGCCGTCGAGGTGGAACTCTTCGCACCAGTAGAGCGCGTTCGCCACGAGGAAGTTGCGGACCTCGTTGCGGCCGAAGTCGAAGACGTAAGTGCCCCAGTCCTTCTGCTCGCCGCGGCGCCAGTCGGGGTGCTCGTAGAGCGCGGTGCCGTCGAAGCGCGCGAGCGCCCAGGCGTCCTTGGGGAAGTGTGCGGGGACCCAGTCGACGAGGACGCCGATGTTGTGCGCGTGGAGCTCGTCGACAAGCGCGCGGAACTCGTCTGGCGTGCCCCAGCGCGCGGTGGGTGCGTAGTAGCCGCTGACCTGGTAGCCCCAGGAGCCACCGAAGGGGTGCTCGGCAACCGGGAGGAACTCCACGTGGGTGAAGCCGTGCTCGACCAGGTACGGGACGAGCTCTTCGCGCAGCGTGTTGTAGTTCGAGCCCTGCTTCCAGGAGCCGATGTGGCACTCGTAGACGCTCATGGGGGAGTTCGCCGGGTCCACTCCCTGGCGGCGCTGCATCCACTCGGCGTCGCGCCACTCGTACTCGGTGGTGTCGGCGACGACGGAGACGGTCTCCGGCGGGGCGAGGGTGGCCTTGGCCAGCGGGTCGGCCTTGTCCACGCGGTAGCCTTCGGAGGTTTGGACCGCGAACTTGTAGTGGGCACCGGGCGCGATTCCGGGGATGAAGATTTCCCACACGCCCGTCGACCCCAGGGTGCGCATCGGGTACTGGTTCGGGTTCCAATTGCAGAAGTCGCCGACGACCGCCACACCCTTGGCGTTCGGAGCCCAGACCGCGAAGGCGGTGCCGGTGACCTGGCCGAGGTCGGTGGTGTAGGTGTGGACGTTCGCACCGAGGACCTCCCAGAGGCGCTCGTGGCGCCCCTCGGCGATCAGGTGCAGGTCCAGCGAGCCGACGGTGGGCAGGAAGAAGTAGGGGTCCGCGATGATCTGCGGCTCCGCGTCCGGGTAGGTGACCTTGAGGCGGTAGTCGCTCGCGTGGTCGCCCTCGAGCTCGGCGATCCAGATGTCGTCGCCGGTGTGGTGCATCTGCACGGCGTCGTTGTGAATGAGCAGCTGCACGTCGGTCGCGCCGAGCAGGCGGGTGCGCACGACGGTGTTTCCTGCCACGGCGTGGCGGCCGTAGAAGTCGTGCGGTGCGTGGTGCTTGCACTCGAGGAGGCGTTGGCGGTCGTGCTCCGGGATGAGCGCTGCGGGGGAAAGTTCGTGGCCGGTCATCATCGTCTTTCTAGTAAAGCGAGTGGAGAAGGTGCTGGTTACGGGCGGTAGTCGTGGTCCGAGATCTGGCGGTACGCGAGCGCTTCACGACGCTCCGGAGCAACCTCGGGCAGGCGGAAGATATGGGCAACGTTTTGCTGCGGCACGAGCTGGACGTAGTTGTGCTCGTTCCAGGTGTAGCGGTCGCCGGTGATGAGGTCGTGGACCGGGAAGGGTTCGCCGTGGTCCAGGCCGAGTGAGGCGGCGTCGATATGCACCATGCCCTCTTGCATGTGCCAGGGGTCCAGGTTGACCACGACGAGGACGGCGTTGCCCGTGACCGCGTCGACCTTGGAGTAGGCGATGATCTGGTCGTTGGTCACCTCGTGGAAGCGGATCTGGCGCAGCTGCTGCAGGGCCGGCTGCTCGCGGCGGATGCGGTTGAGCAGGGTGAGGTAGGGCTCGAGGGACTGGCCGCGCTCGAGGGCCGACTCGAAGTCGCGGGGGCGCAGCTGGTACTTCTCCGAATCCATGTACTCCTCGGAGCCGCCGTGCACGGGGATGGACTCGTAGAGCTCGTAGCCGGAGTAGACACCCCACAGCGGGCTCATCGTCGCGGCGAGTGTGGCGCGGAGCGCGAAGGCGGCGGGGCCGCCCTGCTGCAGCGAGGCATGCAGGATGTCGGGGGTGTTGACAAACAGGTTGGGGCGGGAGACGTCGGCGACGTCGATGAGCAGCTGGGTGAAGTCGGTGAGCTCTTCCTTGCTCATCTTCCAGGTGAAGTGGGTGTAAGACTGCGAGAAACCGGCCTTGGACAGCCCGTACATGCGCGGCGGGCGGGTAAACGCCTCGGCGAGGAAGATGACGTCCGGGTGGGTCTCGTGCACCTTGGCAATGAGCCAGTGCCAGAAGTTCACCGGCTTGGTGTGCGGGTTGTCCACGCGGAAGGTAGAGATGCCCAGCTCGACCCAGTACATGATGACGCGGTAGACCTCGTCGTAGAGGGTCTCCGGGTCATTATCAAAGTTGATGGGGTAGATGTCCTGGTACTTCTTCGGCGGGTTCTCTGCGTAGGCGATGGTGCCGTCCGCGAGCACGGTGAAGAACTCGGGGTGGTCATCGGCCCACGGGTGGTCGGGCGCGGCCTGCAGGGCGAAGTCGAGGGCGATCTCCAGGCCGAGCTGGTCGGCGTGGTGGAGCATGTCGAGGAATTCTTCCTCGCCGCCGAGCTCCGGGTGGAATGCGTCGTGGCCGCCGTCCTTGGAGCCGATGGCCCAGGGGGAGCCCACGTCGCCGGGCGCCGCGGTCACGGAGTTGTTGCGGCCCTTGCGGTTGACCTCGCCGATCGGGTGGATCGGCGGGAAGTAGACGGTGTCAAAGCCCATCGCCGCCACGCGGTCGAGCGCCTGAGCGGTCGTCGCCCACGTGCCGTGGACCGGTGCGCCGCTCTCGTCGCGGCCGCCGGTGGAGCGCGGGAAGAGCTCGTACCAGGAGTTCACGAGCGCTTCGCGACGCTCCACGAGCACGTCGCACACCGGGCCGTGGGAGACCAGGTCGCGCAGTGGGTAGGCGGCGAGCACGTCCAGGACGTCCTCGCTCAGGCCGGCTTCGATGCGCTCCTGGAGGGGGAGGGAATCGTCGGCAAGCGCCGATGCTGCGTCGCTGAGCACAGCGGCGTCGGGGGCGGGGGTTTGCTCGGCGGCGGCGGTGAACAGCTCGATGCCGTGGGCGAGGTCATTGGCCAGCTCGGCGGCGGACTGGCCGGCCGCCAGCTTCTTCGTCACCGCGTTGCGCCAGGTCGCCATGACGTCGGACCAGGCGTCTACGCGGAACTGCCACAGGCCCTGCTCGTCGGGCACGAAGACGGAGTGGACGTAGTCGGGGCGGTAGGGCTCCGGGTGCATGTGCACGGAGTACTGCTCGCCGTCGGGGGAGGTGATCACCAGGGTTGCGGCCACCGCGTCGTGGCCCTCGCGCCACACCAGGGCGGAGACGGGAACGACCTCGCCGACGACCGCCTTCGATGGCAGCGTGCGGCCAGAGACCTGGGGCCGGACATCATCAATTCCGAATCTTGCAACCATGGCGTCATCTACCTCGTACGTGGCGTAGGGATCCCGCGACGCGCGTGCTGCGCCAACCGCGAGCCGGTCAGTAACACTAGCCACAGTAGCGAAACTGCAAGGACCGCACCGGCCTAAGTTGCTCCTAACTTTCGCGCTGGTGCGACGCGCACCCCAACCTCCCCACATGCGCCGGAAAATAGGACAGAATGGGAGGCGTGAATGACGCACAAGCAACCGAACCAGTGACCGACCCAGACCTCCTGCTCGACTTCCGCGACGTGGAGTTCGTCCGCGGCGGCAATACACTCGTCGGCCCCGTGGATTGGCAAGTGGAACTGGATGAGCGCTGGGTGATCGTGGGCCCGAACGGCGCCGGCAAGACCACGCTGATCCGGATGGCATCGGCCCTGGAGTTCCCGTCCAAGGGCACGGCGTTCGTGCTCGGCGAGCAGCTCGGGCGCACCGACATGCGCGATCTGCGCGCCGCGATCGGGCTGACCTCCTCGGCGCTCGCGCAGCGCGTCCCGGAGGACGAGAAGGTGGGGGACCTGGTTGTCTCCGCCGGCTACGCCATCGTGGGCCGGTGGCGCGAGGACTACGACGAGATGGACTACGAGCAGGCCATGGACGTGCTCGAGCAGGTCGGCGCGATGCACCTCATCGACCGCCGCTGGGGCACGCTGTCCGACGGTGAGAAGAAGCGCGTCATGGTGGCGCGCGCGGTGATGATCAACCCGGAGCTGCTCATCATGGACGAGCCGGCCGCGGGCATGGACCTGGGCGGCCGCGAGGACCTCATGGCCTACCTAGGCGAGCTCGCGCTCGACCCGGACGCGCCGGCGATGGTGATGATCACCCACCACCTCGAGGAGATTCCGTACGGCTTTACGCACGCCATGCTGCTGGACGAAGGTGAAGTGGTCGCGCAAGGGCTCATCGATGACGTGCTGAACAGCGTCAACGTGTCCAAGGCCTACCACCAGCCGATCGAGGTGACGCGCGCCGACGGGCGCTACTTCGCGCGCCGGGCGCGCTCCTCCCGCGCTGGGGCGCACAGGAAGTGAGTGCGGGGGCGTCGAGAAGCACTCGAGGCCCTTCGGAACTATGAGTCGAGGCATGCAGCGCAGCGTGGGGGCGTTCTCCGCCGACCGCGGCGACGAGATCGACGTCACCGAGGTCAGCGGGTTCCATGGCGCGCGCATGTCCGCCACCGTGATCCTGCTGCGCGACACCGCAGCGGGACTGGAAGTTTGGATGCAGGAACGCGTGCTGAGCATGAAGAACTACCCCGGGGTAACGGTGTTTCCCGGCGGCGGGGTGGACAGCCGCGACTTTCCGGGCCGCTCGTGGAACGACGGCGACCTGTGGCTCGGCCGCAGCGCGATCTCCATGGCCCGCCAGCTCGGCGTGACCAAGTACAAGGCACACGCGCTGGTGTTCGCGGCGGTGCGCGAGCTCTTCGAAGAATCCGGCACGTTGCTCGCCGTCGACGAGGAGGGGCAGCTGCTTGCCGACGCCCGCCCGTTCCACCACCAGCGCCTCCAACTGGAGTCGCACGAAATCTCGCTGACGGACGTGCTGCGCGACAACGACCTCAACGTGTGCGCCGACCTGCTCAAACCGTTCGCGCGCTGGGTGGGCCAATCCGCTCGCGGCGACTGGTTCGACACGTTCAGCTTCATCGCGGCCAACCCGACGGGGCAGGAACCGGACGGCAACACGGGGGAAGCAGACGACGCGAACTGGTTCCCGCCCTCCCTTCTGCTGGAGGGCTGGCGCCACGGGCTGGTCCGCTTCGCCCCCGCGACCTGGGCGCAGCTGCGGCTCATCGAGCAGTACGGAACCGTCGACGAGGTCTTGGCCGCGGCCAAGCACGCGACCATTACGCCGGTGATCGGCGACCCGGTGGACGACGAACGCTTCGCCGAGTTTTTCACGTTCAAACCCAAGGACCGGATCGGAGGCCGCTATGGCATTCAGCCCGAGTGAGGTCGCCTACCTGGCGGAGCACGCCGCGTGGATCGAGGCGCTCGCCCCGGAGATCGCGCTGACGAAGGCGAGCGTGTTCGCGGACCGGGCGCGGCTCGACGCGGAGTTTGGGCAGCACGCCCGCGCCGTGTCCGCGCTCATCGCCGCGCAGCGGCAGGCGGACGGGAAATTCCCCGGTTGGTGGCTCACCGACTCCGACGCCGCGCAGCAGGCGACTCCGGCGCTCGTGGCCGCGCACCGCGCGCGCACGCTCGCCGGCGCGGGCGCGACGCTCGTGCACGACGTGACGTGCTCGGTGGGTTCCGAGGCCCCACACATGGTGGACGCGGGGCTCACCTGGCTGGGCTCCGACCTGGACGCGGCGCGGCTGCGCATGGCGCGTTACAACCTCGGCCGCGACTCCTGGCTCGTCCGCGCCGACGCGCTGCACCCGGTGTCCGTGCCGGGGGCCGGGGGCGTGGTCGTTGCAGACCCGGCGCGGCGCAAAAACGGGCGTCGCATCTCAGACCCCGCCGACCTCGAGCCGCCGCTGCCGGCGCTCGTGGACGCCTACCGGAGTACGGAGCTGGCAATCAAGTGCGCGCCGGGCATTGATTACTCGGAGTGGGACGGGCTGGTCAGTGTTGTCTCGCTCGACGGCGGGGTGAAGGAAACCTGCCTCTACACGCCCGGCATTGGCGCCGGGCGCGAGGCGGTCGTGCTCCGCGCCGACGGGTTCGTGGACGTGGTGCGCGGCGCGGGCGACGTCGTGGGCGAGGGGGATCATCGCGCCGAAGGGCCGGGGGAGTGGATCGTCGAACCCGACGGCGCCGTCATCCGCGCTGGGCTGGTGCAGGAGTGGGCACGCCGCCACGGACTCTGGATGCTCGATCCGCACATCGCGTTTCTGACCGGTCGGGACGTACCTCCGGGGTACAGCGGGTTCCGCCTGCGCGAGGTGGTGCAGCTGAAGACGCTGAAGGCGGCCCTCCGCGCCCACGACGCCGGGTCGGTTGAGATCCTCGTGCGCGGCGTGGGCGTGGATCCCGATGCGCTGCGCAAGAAGCTCAAGCTGAAGGGCGCACACCAGCGGGCGGTGATTGTGGCCCGGGTTGGCGACGACGCACTCGCCTATATCTGCGACGCGAGGGAGCACCGCCCGGCACCGTAGGAGGCGGCTACGATGAGCGGCATGGTGTATCTGGATCACGCAGCAACAACCCCCATGCGGCAAGTGGCTATCGACGCCTGGGTGGAGCACGCACACGCCGTCAACCCGGGCGGGCAGTACGGCTCCGGTCGAGCGGCGAACGCGGTTCTCGCGCAGGCGCGCGAGGACATCGCTGAGCTGCTTGGCGCGGACCCGGTCGAGGTCGTGTTCACCGGCTCCGGCACCGAGGCGGACAACATCGCGGTGCGCGGCCTTTACCGTGCCCGGACGAAGGAGGGTGCGCCGCGCCGGGTCGTCGCGAGCACGATCGAGCACTCCGCGGTCCTGGAGACGGTCAAGTCTCTGGCACAGACCGAAGGGGCGGAGGTGGCGTGGCTGGAGCCAGACCGGGGTGGCCACGTCCGCGAACTTTCGGCGCTCGATGATCCCGCCGCGGTGGCGGCGCTCATGTGGGCAAACAACGAGACTGGCGCGATCCAGCCGGTCCGTGAGGCCGCCGAGCGTGCGAACGCCGCCGGCACGCCGTTGCACGTCGACGCGGTGCAGGCGGTGGGCAAGGTCGAGGTGGACTTCCACGCGTCCGGTGCGACGACGCTGGCCGCCAGCGCGCACAAGTTCGGCGGACCCCGTGGTTCCGGCATCCTGCTGGCCAAGCGTTCCCCGGTCCCTCTGCCGGTGGTGCTCGGCGGCGGCCAGGAGCGAGGACTGCGCCCCGGCACCGTCGATGTCGCTGCGGCGGCGGCGACGGCGGCTGCCTTGCGCGAAGCGCTGGACGAGCGCGAGGCGGAGAACGCGCGGATTGCGGGCCTGCGCGACCAGCTCATCGAGCGCGTCGTCGCCGCGGTCCCGGGGACGAAGGTGACCGCGACCGAACCCCGCCTGGCCGGCCACGCGCACCTGCTCTTTCCGGGCGCGGAGGCGGAGTCCATGCTCATGCTGCTTGACTCGCTCGGCGTTGAGGCGTCGGCGGGCTCGGCCTGCTCGGCGGGCGTGCACCGTGTCTCGCACGTGCTCGAGGCGATGGGAGTGGACGCTCGCGATGGCATGGGCGCGCTGCGCCTCACACTGGGGCGAACCACCACCGAGGAGGACGTCGATACATTCGTGGCCCACATCGCCGAGGTTATCGAGCGCGCCCGCGCGGCTGGCTCGCTGTAAGGGACGGGCGCTTGTCGACGCCTCTTTTGCTCCCAAACTTTCCGCCTCCAATGGTGTGTCTCGTGTGAAAGTTGTGAATTGAGTGCGCTAGAGTGCCGGGTATGCACGCACCCTGGACGCTTTCCCCCGCGCGCGCCTCGCGCCCGCACGCCCTGCTCAGCCACCCCAAAGCCCTCATTGCCGCGGTGGTCTCCGCCGCGATGGTGTTCACCCTGCTCGTCGTGAGCCCGATCGGTCAGAAGACCGCGGACGCGCAGTCGCTGCCCGGCTTGATCTCCGGCGTCGACGTTGCCGGCCACCAGCACCCGGGCGGTGGCCCGATTGATTGGAAGACCGTTTCTGGCCCGGGCGGTCAGAAGTTCGCCTTCATCAAGGCCACCGAGGGCGTCGGATTCAAGAACGACTTCTACGACCAGGACGCTCAGGCCGCCGCGGACGCGGGCATGCAGGCCGGCGCTTACCACTACGCGCGCCCCGCCGAAGACGCGCTGGCGCAGGCCCGCTACTTCGCCGACGTCATCAACGCGGGCCCCAAGACCGACCTGCCGCCGGTCCTGGACCTGGAGGTCGACGAGGGGCTCGGCCCAGTCCAGCTCGCAGCCTGGACCCAGCTCTTCCTGGGCGAGGTTGAAGCGCGCACCGGCCGCAAGCCCATCGTGTACACCTACCGCTACTTCTGGTACGAGCACATGAACAACACCAACGCGTTCACCAGCTACCCGCTCTGGCTGGCCGCGTACCAGAACCAGCCCCCGGCCCCGGTTGGTGGCTGGCGCACGCTGAGCTTCTGGCAGCGCTCCGATGCCGGCCGCGTTGCCGGCATCAACACCCCGGTGGACATGAACCTGTTCAACGGCACCGACGCCCAGTACAACGCCTTTGCAGCCGGCAACCTGGACGCAGCCGGCGGCCTACTCGAGCAGTTCCAGGCACCCGACTCCGGCGAGCTGCAGGTCCTGGAGCAGGACAACACCGCCCTGGTCGTCGCGATCCTCGCGCTGGCGGGCGGCGCCCTCGGCATCGCCGGGCTCGCCGAGGCCGCCGACCAGGCAGGCTTCGACGACGAGGACGCGCGCAACATCGCTGATCTGGTGGCCAAGCTCGCCGCCAACGGCGAGCTGCCGGTCGATGACCTGCGCAGCATGATGATCGGCGACTACCAGGTCGGCGACCTGCTCATCCTGTTGGATAACGCCACCAAGTAGCCCCGGGAGTTCCTCACTCGCCGGCAGGAGGTGTCGGCTCGGGGTCGTGGCGCGGAGTCGTCGCTAAGCTCCGTGCCCACTGCTCACCCTTGAACTGCGCCGGCACCGCGCCCTTGAGCAGGTTGCGCGTGAGCTGCGGGCTCGCCTCGATGGGGGTGTTGGCGCCGATGAGCACGATATTGCCGTAGCGCCGCCCCTTGAGCATCGGCGGGTCCGCGATCGCCGCAACGTGCGGGAACACCTCACACATACCGGCCAGCTCCTCCTTGGCCTCCTTGAGGTCCGCGCGCGAGCCACAGTTGGCCACGTAGACGCCGGTTTCGCTTATCGACGCCCACACGTTCCCATAAAACTCCACCGTCGTCAGCTCCCGCGGAGTCACGGCGTTGGCGAACACGTCGCGGATGATGACGTCCCGGGTCGCCGGCTTGAACGAGTCGGTGACCTCGCGCGCATCGCCCACCCGGATCTTCACGGCGGGGGCGCGGGGGACGTCGAACAGCTCGCGCGCGAGCTCGGCGAGCCTGCCGTCGATTTCCACGACGGTGTTGCGCGAACCCGGCCACGCATCCGCGAAGTACCGCGGCAGCGAGCAGGCCGCGCCGCCCAAATGCGTCAGGCGAGGCTTGGGCCAGCGGGCCTGGTCGCTCACGCCACGGTGCTGGAGTGAGTCCAGGAAGTCCGCGATCCAGCGCATGTACTCAAAATCCAGGCGCTGCGGCTCGCCGGGGACGACGTGCGAGCTGGGGACCCCGTTGACCAGCAGCACCATCGACCCGTCAGGCTCGTGGTGGACCTCGGCCTCGCCGGTGTCGATCTGGTACGTCTCCTGTTTCGCAGCCATGCCTGGCAGGGTACCCGGCAGCCCCGGGGACTTAAGCGTTCACGTCGACGCGGCGCAGGTACATCGTTGACGCGAGCCACCCTGCCACGGCGAGTACCGCGGCTGTGAGGGTGATGCTGGCGACTGTTTTCGGGTCGAGTGCGTTGGCGTCCGCGACCGCAGGGCTGCCCATCCACAGCGCCTTGGACAATCCGACGGGCGGGAGCACGAACTGCATCGCGTGTGCCCTGGCAGCGGTTGACCCGAAGGAAATGACGCCCGTGACCGCGCCGAGCGCGATCGGCATAGCAAAGTTGCGGATGACCATGGACAAAAAGCTTTGCCACGCCGCGACCGCCACCGCCGGGAGCACCGCAATGAGCGATGACGCGGGCAGCGCCCACGGCGGCATGCCGCTGAGCCCGCTCATCCACCCGCCGACAAGGCTGCACACGATGAAGATGAGCTGCATGGCCAGAGTGAGGGTGGCGATCGCCCCCAGCTTCGCGGCGGCGATGGTGCCCGCGGACCGAGACGAGGTGAGCAATGTGTGCCAGTTCCCGCCGCGGTGCTCGACGCGCCAGGCCGCTGCCGCGATGATGGCAATGCCCACCACCATGAACAGCATGCCGTAGAACAGGGTGGCCTGTGACCAGTAGCTTTGCCACCCCGCGCTGAGCGTTCCGGAGTTTGCCGAATAGTTGGCTGCACCAAACGCGACCGCGATCAGCGGCACGCCGCACAGGACCGCTGCGATGTGGGTGCGGCGGAGCTTAGCAAGATCATTGACAAGCAGGTCCATGGCTAAATTTCCTTCCTGTTGAGGTACCGGGTCGCCACGGCGAAGGCGGCAGCGAGACAGATGACGTAGGCGCCCCACAACACCCAATGGGGCTGGGTGAGCGCGATGCCGTCGTCTGCAAAGGTGTAGGGAAGTACCACCGCGAAGGAGCCGAACGGGTTGATCGCGGCGAGCCAGGCGGGGGAGAGCAGCGAGGCGATCCCGAGGAACCCGCCCACCACCCCCAAGGTGAGTACGCCGATCTGGGAATCCGTCACGGCGGCGAGGACGAGCATGATGCCCGTGATGGCAAGGCTGGTCACCACCGCTGCGGCGCCGTATGCCACCCAGGCGGTTGCGACCGAGCCCGCGGGGAGCGGCGCTCCCATGGCAGCGGGCAAGGCGACGCTTGCGCCGACTTCTATAAGCTTCAGCGCGACAACCAGCGGTGCGACAACGCGAAGCTTGCGGCGCAAGAGCGTGCCCTGCCGGATGCCCGCCACAGCGTTGAGCAGCCACCCGCCGTTGGCGTGCTCGTTATCCACGGTGCGGCTGGCAATGATCGCGGCCTGCAGGGGTGTAAGGAATGCGAGCGCGATCGCGACGCCGATGAGGTGGCTGGCCCAGGAGTCGTGCGGGTCGGAGGTGAATTGCTCGATCTGATCGCCGGCAAAGACGTTCATGTTTGCTATCAAAACGATGCCGAGCGAGAGCGCCCCGCCCAGCAGAAGGACATGTGTGCGGCGCAGTTTTAACAATTCGATGCTCATGCGCTGAGCCCCTCTCGCCCCGTCATACCAATGAAGATCTCTTCGAGGCTGCGGCGCTTGCGCACCACCTGGTGGATCGGCACGCCATGGCTGACAAGCTGCGCGCACGCGGCGGCGACGTCGTCGTCGGCAAGCCCGGTCAGCTCCACTCCGCCGGGCACGGTGCGGGGGCGCGATGCCCGCAGGACCTCCGCGGCCGCGTCGGCTGCTGAGGTTTGGATGAAGAGGTCGGGGAGGTGGGCGCGGAAAAGCTGCTGCTGCGAGCCCTGAAAGACGAGCTTGCCCTGGTTGATGATGCTCAGGCTGGTGGCCATCTTTTCAATCTCGGAGAGGAGGTGGCTCGAGACGAGGACGGTGCGGCCCTCGTCGCGTGCGAGGCTGATGATGAGCTCGCGGATCTCCTCGATGCCGGCTGGGTCGAGGCCGTTCGTGGGCTCGTCCAGAATGAGCAGCTGCGGGTCGCGCACAAGCGCGATGGCGATCCCGAGGCGCTGCTTCATCCCGAGTGAATAGTGCTTGACCTGCTTGTCCATGTGCTGTTCAAGGCGCACGAGTCGCACCGCGCGCTGCGCGTTGGCGGGGTCGGCCTTAAACAGGCGGGTGACAAT
This sequence comes from Corynebacterium gottingense, assembly GCF_003693265.1. GTDB lineage: Bacteria > Actinomycetota > Actinomycetes > Mycobacteriales > Mycobacteriaceae > Corynebacterium > Corynebacterium gottingense. Next base: position 81,867 of record NZ_RDRE01000007.1, on the reverse strand, counting down.
GCGCATGTTCTCGGCGCCGGTGAGGTGCGGGTACGCGGCGGGCGACTCGATGAGCGAACCAATACCGGTGAGTACCTCGCCGCGGGTCGCGCGCGTCATCGGACGGCCCAGTACGGTGATCTCGCCAGAGGTCGGGGTGGTCAGTCCGAGCAGCATCTTCATCGTGGTCGACTTGCCCGAGCCGTTCGGCCCCAGCAGGCCATGTACCGCGCCCTTGGGCACTTCGAGATCAAGCTTGTCGACGACTGCGTGTTTCCCGTAGGTCTTAGTCAGACCCTTCGTTGAAATGATTGGTGTGTCCATGGCTTCCACTCTTGCCGCGCGGAGCTGCGAAAACATCGGAGCGGGGTACCATCTTTCTGGTCATACCCGGGGATGAGCGCACCTTAGGGAGCGAGCAGGTCAGCGCGGCTGACCAGGCCGGTGCGGTAGGCAAACAGCGCCGCGTGCACGCGGTCGCGCGACTGCGTCTTGGACAGGATCCGGCCGACGTGGGTCTTCACCGTCGGCATGGAAATGAACATGCGCTCGGCGATCTCCGCATTCGACCAGCCGCGGCCGATCGCGACGAGGACCTCGCGCTCGCGAGCAGTGAGCTCGTCGAGCGCCACGCGATCCCCGTCCGATAGCGGCGGGGTGTCGTGGTGCTCGGCTGGAGATGGGCGCTGGGAGAATCGCGCGAGGATGCGTTTGGTGGCTCGCGGGGAGATGACGGCGTCGCCGGCGGCCACGGTGCGGATGGCGTCGAGCAGCACCTCGGGCTGCGCATCCTTGAGCAGGAAGCCGCTCGCGCCAGCGGAAAGCGCGTTGACCACGTAGTCTTCGTCGTCGAACGTGGTCAAGATGACCACCTTCGTCGCCGGGAACCGGCGGGCGACCTCAGCGGTGGCGGCGATGCCGTCGAGGACCGGCATCTGCACGTCCATAAGTATCAGGTCGACCGGGCGCGCCTCGCGCTGCTCGAGGGCCTCGGCGCCGTTGGCGGCAAGCCACTGCACCGACATGTCCGGTTGGGAATCGATAACGCGGCGAATTCCGTGGAGGAAGAGCGCCTGGTCGTCGACGATGCCGACGTGAATTGTGCTCATGCTTGCTCCTTCGGGTGAGGGTCAGCGTAGGGGACGCGCAGCTCAGTCACCCACTGCTGCGCTCCAATGTTGGAGTGCGCGGGGCCAGCGTTCACGGTGGCGTCGATAAGCGAAGCTCGCTCGCGCATCCCCCGCAAACCGTGACCGTCCGAGGGGCCGGACGGCGGGGCTGCGATGGCGTTGACCACCTTGATCACCACGAGTTCGTCCTGCCACGTCACGTCGAGCGAGGCCCGGCCGTCGCCGTGCTTGAGCGCATTCGTGAGCGTCTCCTGGACCATGCGCCGGGTCGCGATCGCCGTGGCCAGCGGCAGTTGCTCAGGCGGGGTGCCGGCCTCCGTGTAGTCCACGTCCAGGCCGCCGAGTCGGCTCGTGCGCACCAGCTCGTCCAGGTCAAGTGAATGGGGTGACGGTGCGACCGGCCGCGTTTCTGGCGCGCGTAGTAACGTGACTACCTCGCGCATCTGGGTGAGCGACTCCCGGCCGACCTCGCCGATCGTGCGTAGCGCCTCGTCCTTGGCCGCGAGCGCGGAGTCGCCGTCCCCGCAATATCGGCCGCCGTCGGCCTGCGCGACCATCACGGCCAGCGAGTGCGTGACCACGTCGTGGATCTCGCGGGCGAGGAAGGCGCGCTCCTCCGACATGGCGTGCTCGAGTGCTATCCGTTGCTGCTGTAGCGCCTGCTCCAGTTCGCGGGCCGCGGTCTCCTCCGCGCGCCTGCGGAGCTCGCCGAAAAGCCCAGCTGCGACGAGGAGCGTGGCGCTCCACGCCAGGTAGGGGAGGCGCTCGTCGAGAGGCATGCTCCGCAGCACGGGCGACACCAGGGAGAGCGCGACAAGGTCGCCGACGACCAGCGCTGCGGCGGCGACGTCGCGAAGCACGGGGCGCAGGTTGCGACGAGAAATATACGCGGTGAAGACCGCCACGACGATCTCGGCGATGGTGACCTCCGTGCCGCAGGCGCGGATACCCAACAGTGCACACGCGGTGAGCGCCGTCGCGGCCGGCCACCGCCACCGCGTGAATGGCGCAGCGACCGTCCACACGACGAGCATGGCGGTTGCCCAGACGGGTTGCGAGGCACTGAAGGCACCTAGCGCAGCACACGCAGCTAGCGCTACGGCAATGACAACGTCTCGCACACGAACCGGCGGCGGGGGAGTTGTGCGTGGCATACCCTCAACCTAGCCAACGCGCGCAGCTGAATCGTCATGCCACGGTATGACCCTCCGGCCCGTTGAGAGCCCAGCGCCGACGGGTTTTCCCCTGCTCCTGTTGACGGGTACACTTCCGCCACATGCGAGTATTAGCAGCGATGAGCGGGGGCGTGGACAGCTCGGTGGCGGCTGCGCGCCTGGTTGAACAGGGCCACGACGTCATCGGCGTCCACCTCGCGCTGTCCAAGGACGCGCAGCAGACCCGCGAGTCGGCCCGCGGCTGCTGCTCGCTCGAGGATTCTGCGGACGCGCGCCGGGTGTGCGACAAGCTGGGCATCCCGTTTTACGTGTGGGACTTCTCGGACCGTTTCAAAGAGGACGTGATTGACAACTTCGTCTGGTCCTACGAGCACGGCGAGACCCCCAACCCCTGCCTGCGCTGCAACGAGAAAATCAAGTTCGCGGCGCTGCTCGAGCGCGCGGTCACCCTCGGCTTCGACGCGGTGGCCACCGGCCACTACGCCATCGTGGATGCGGAGGGCAATTTGCGACGCAGCGCTGATCCCAAGAAGGACCAGTCCTACGTCCTGGGCGTGCTCACCCGCGACGAGCTGGACCGCTGCCTGTTCCCAGTGGGCGATACGGAAAAGCCGCAGATCCGCGAGGAGGCCGCGGCCTACGGGTTCTCCACGGCGAACAAGCCGGATTCCTACGACATCTGCTTCATCCCGGACGGCAACACGCAGGCGTTCCTCGGACGCTCCATCGGCATGCGCCCCGGCCTGATCAAGGACCAGGACGGCACCGAGCTCAAAGAGCACGACGGCGCGTTCCAGTACACGATCGGCCAGCGCCGCGGGCTGAACCTGCGCGTGCCCGCCGCCGACGGCAAGCCGCGCTACGTCACCGACGTGGACGCCGAGACCGGCACCGTGACGGTGGGCCCGCGCGAGGCGCTGAAGATCAACCAGATCACCGCGGACCGGCTGAAGGTGCTCCATCGCGCGATGGAGCAGGCGAGCCCGGATGCGCCGCTGGAGGCGAATGTGCAGATTCGGGCGCACGGTGGCGTCGTCAAGTGCACCGCGCGCATCGGTGACGACTCAATGACCCTTGACCTGCACACCCCGCTCGAGGGCGTGGCGCGCGGCCAGGCCGCGGTGCTCTATCTGCCGGACCCTGACGGGCTGGGCGATGTGGTGCTCGGCTCGGGCACGATCTGCGCGACGGCGTAGGGGAGCTGCGATGACCGCCTTTGGACTCGGGCCCATGCCTGGCACGGACCTGGCGCAGGCCGCCGACGTGGTGCTTTCGGAAACGGCCATGCCGCACATCCCGCAGCTACCGGAGCGCGGCGTGGGCTCGGACGCGATCGGCCGCACGGCTACGCTGCTGGAGATCCCGATTGGTCGCGGTCCGCGCGGTTGGCGCGTCGCCGCCCGCAAGCGTGGTGATGCCGACCGCATGGCCCGCGACCTTGACGTGCTCGAGGAGGCCTGGCACGGCAAAGTCGACACCGTCAAGGCGCAGCTGGTTGGGCCGTTTACACTCGCCGCCGAGGTCGAGATGCCCAACGGACATCGCATGATCACCGACGCCGGCGCGCTGCGCGACCTCACGGATGCGCTGATTGAAGCGTGCGCCGAACACCGCCGCGATGTTGCAGCCCGCTTCGGCGACGTCGTGCTGCAGCTCGACGAGCCGCTGCTGCCCGAGGTCACCGCCGGTACGCTTCGCGGCACCACGGACTACGAGACGATCCGGGCCATCCCGGAACCGCAGGAAACGCTCGCGCGCTTCGGTGCGCACCTGCTGCACACGCCAAAGCTTGTCGACGCCACCCCGTGGATCACCGCCGACCCGCGCACCTGCGACAAGGACGCGCTGGCCAAGCTACTGGACCAGGGTACTCGCATCGCGATTCCGACCATGGCACCGCGCGAGCTCTACCGTGTCTTCGATGATCTGCAGATCGACCCGGCGCAGACCCGCGTCGACGTATACGCCGAACCCGCGGAGACGTTGGTGGGCACCGCCGCGAACTATCGCGCGGCCCGCGAGATGGCCGAAGAGCTTAGCATGGAGGTATGAGCGAGCCACTGCACTGGAGCAAGAAAACCGCTGACTACGCGACGGGTGTCACCTTTGGCGCGATGTTCTTTGTCGTCTTCGGTCTGGTGTTGGACGACCTTATTTTGGGTACCGCTCTCGGTGTGCTGTGGTTCGTTGTGTTCTCGGGATTCACGGAAAAACGCGAGGCTCATTTCGATGGGGAAACGCTTCGCCTGGTGGAAGACGGAGAATCCACAAATCTGCTGGCAGAAAACATCGAGTCTGTGGACCTGACTGACGGAGACATGATTGTCCGGACGAAGAACGGGGAGGAGTACGCCCTGGAGTCTGATGACGAAGGGCTACGTGAGTTTGTCGACAAGCTGCGTGCGGAGCTCACGGAGGTTTAGCCCACCATCGGCCAGCCCATGTTCACGTTGGACGCGTCGCGCCCACGCGACTCCAGCCACTTCTTCAGGTCGGTCTGGATGCGGTAGTTTTCTACCGCCTGGTACTCCATGAGCTCGTCGGTGTCCATCTCCGCGAGCTCGGGCCAGACCTTGCGCACCTGTTTCCACGCGATGCGCGCGGCCGCCATCGCGTCCGAAGTCGCCTCGTGGGCGTTGTCCAGGCGCACCCCGTAGTGCTCGCACAGCGCGCCCAGGTTGCGCTTGCCCTTGCGGTAGCGGTCGCGCGCCCTGTCGATGAGCAGCGGGTCAAACACCGGGCCGGTCACGGTGAAGTCGCCGGTCAGCGCGCGCAACACGCTTAAGTCGTAGGGGGCGTTGAAGACGATGAGCGTGAGCCCGTCCTCCCAGCCCTGCTTGATGGCGTCGACGGTCTCGCGCAGGACCTCGTCGTGGTCGCGGCCCTCGGCGCGCGCCTTCTCGGTGCTGATGCCGTGGACCGCTGCCGCGGCCTCTGGGATCTCCACGCCGGGGTCAGCGAGGGTCTCGTTGGCGGTGACCTCGCGGCCGTCGATACGCACGAGGGCTGAGGTGACAATGCGAGCCTCGAGCGGGTTTACGGAGGTGGTTTCGAGGTCGAAGGAGAGCATGCGGGACGCGTCAAAAGCGGCGGGTGCGGAAGCCATGTCCGTCATTGTATCCGCGCCCCCAACACGGGATGGGTTTCCGTTCGAACGCGCGGGGGTCGTTGCGGTGAATAGAAGTGTTGAACCGAGCTGTCTAGTGGCGAATAGTCGACTCACATCACCCCGATCTATCCCGACGAAAGGCGGCCCACCATGGCACGACTCACCGACTGGCAGCAACAGATCCTCGGCGCGAAGCGCGTCGACCTCACCCACGAGGTCCACCCCGACATCCCGCGCTTCGCGGCATTCGAGCCGATGCAGGAGCGCGACGTCCGCACGATCGAAAAGGACCGCTTCTGGGCCAAGGAGTACACCTTCGCTACGCCCTACGGCACCCACGTCGACGCGCCCGGCCACTTCGCAGCGGGCAAGCGGCTCGTCTCCGGCATCGGCGTCGATGAGCTCATCCTGCCGCTCAACGTACTGCACCTGGAGGACAAGGTGGAGGCCGACCCGGACTACGCCGTGACCGCCGACGACATCGTCGCATTCGAGGCCGAGCACGGCACGATCGAGCCCGGCAGCTTCGTCGCCTTCTCCAGCGGCTGGTCCACACGTTGGGAGGACCCAGACGCGTTTGTGAACCTGGACGAGGACGGGGTGCAGCACACCCCCGGATGGTCGCTCGAGGCGCTGCATGTGCTTATCGACGATCGCCGCGTCGCAGCCATCGGCCACGAAACCCTGGACACCGACCCCGGTGTCGCGGTCGCGGAAAGCGGCTTCCTTTACGGCGAGCTGTACGTGCTGGAGCAGGACATCTACCAGATCGAGGTGCTGGACAACCTCGCGCAGGTGCCCGCCACCGGTGCCGTGATCGTGGTCGGCCCGGCGAACATCAAGGACGCCCCAAGCATTACCTCGCGCGTGTATGCGCTCTTCCAGGAGTAGCCAACACGCCACAGAGTCGGCGCACCCCGGTCGGCGCACCCCGGTCGGCGTCGCGGGCAACTAGAATCCAACGGCATGACTACACCTGAGCCAGACGTACCGTCGCCCGAGCGCCTCGAGGACCTGCAGCGCACGTGGAGCGAGATGGCGGACGAGGTCCGTCACCACCGCGACCTGTACTACAACGGGCAGCCCGTCATCTCCGACGCGGAGTTCGACGCCCTGTTCCGTCGGCTGCAGGAGCTCGAAAAGGAGCACCCCGAGCTTGCCGTGCCGGACTCGCCGACCAAGGAGGTCGGCGCACCCACGGCCGCGTCCTCCGCGTTCGCGGACGTGACGCACCTGGAGCGCATGTACAGCCTGGATAACGTGTTCTCGGCCGAAGAGCTCGCTGAGTGGCTGGACAAGACCCCCGGCCCGTACCTCACCGAGCTGAAGATCGACGGGCTGTCCATCGACCTGGTCTACCGCGACGGTGTCCTCGAGCGTGCCGCCACCCGCGGCGACGGCACCACGGGTGAGGACATCACCGCCAACGCCCGCGTTATCGAAGACATCCCGCACGAGCTTGCCGGCGACGCCCCCGCGCTGCTGGAGGTCCGCGGCGAGGTGTTCATCCGCCCCGAGGACTTCCCGGAGCTCAACGAGCAGCGCATGAAGGAGGGCGGCAAGCCGTTCGCAAACCCGCGCAACACGGCGGCCGGTGGCTTGCGCCAGAAGAACCCGGCGGACGTGAAGAAGCGCAAGCTGCGCATGATCTGCCACGGCATCGGCGCCCGCGACGGCTTCGCACCGGAGACGCAGCACGATGCCTACCTCAAGCTCGCGGAGTGGGGCCTGCCGGTGTCCGAGTACACCAAGCCCGCCAAGACCGCCAAGGACGTCCAGGACGCGGTGAAGTACTGGGCGGACCACCGCCACGATGCCATCCACGAGATGGACGGTCTGGTGATCAAGGTCGATAGCGTGGCAGCGCAGCGCCAGCTCGGCTCCACCTCCCGCGCGCCGCGCTGGGCCATCGCGTACAAGTACCCGCCGGAAGAAGTCACCACCACGCTCAAAGACATCCAGGTCTCGGTCGGCCGTACCGGGCGCGCGACCCCGTACGCGGTCCTCGAGCCGGTCTTCGTCTCAGGCTCCACGGTGTCCATGGCCACCCTGCACAACCAGCACGAGGTCAAGCGTAAAGGCGTGCTCATCGGCGACACGGTCGTAGTGCGCAAGGCCGGCGAGATCATCCCCGAGGTGCTCGGGCCCGTCGCGGACCTGCGCGACGGTTCAGAGCGCGAGTTCGTCTACCCCGAGGACTGCCCGGTGTGCGGCACGAAACTCGCCCCCGCGAAGGAGGGCGACGCGGACTGGCGCTGCCCGAATACCCGCTCGTGCCCGGCGCAGCTGTCGGCACGCCTGGAGTACCTCGCCTCGCGCGGCGCATTCGACATCGAGGCGCTCGGCGAGAAGGGCGCCCAGGACCTCATCGCCTCGGGCGTGCTCATCGACGAAGCCGCGCTCTTCGACCTCACCGAAGACGACCTGAAGAAGTCCAACGCCTACACGCGCAAGGACGGCCAGGTCAACGCCGCCGGCAAGAAACTGCTGGCCAACCTCGAAACCGCCAAGCAGGTCGACTTCTGGCGCGTGCTCGTCGCCCTGTCCATCCGCCACGTCGGGCCCACCGCCGCCCGCGCGCTCGCCGCCCGCTACAAGAGCATGCAAGCGCTTCTCGACGCCCCCTTGTCCGACCTCGCCGAAACCGATGGCGTCGGGCAGATCATCGCCGAATCCTTCAAGGACTGGTTCACCGTGGACTGGCACCAGGCCATCGTGGACTCCTGGACGAAAGCGGGGGTACGCATGGAAGACGACCACGACGCCGACGCCACCCCGCACACCCTCGAGGGCCTCACCGTCGTCGTCACCGGCACCCTCGAAGGCTTTAGCCGAGACTCCGCCAAGGAAGCGATCCTCACCCGCGGCGGCAAGGCCTCCGGCTCGGTGTCCAAGAAGACCGACTATGTCGTCGTGGGGGAGAATGCCGGGTCCAAGGAACAAAAAGCCCGCGACCTGGGCCGCCCGATCCTCACCGAGGAGCAGTTCGTGACCTTGCTGGAGGAAGGGCCGGACGCCCTGTCTCGCTAGTGCGCCTCCGCGGCAATGATGATTGCCATCAGCGGCACGACGCGCGCCGGGCGGATGGCATACGCGCCGGCTTCCTTGGCAACCCACCCCGCGGCCTGCAGCGCGTTGAGGTGGTGGTACGCCGTCCCTGTTGAGGTGACCACCTCGGCGGCGACCAGGTCGGCCGGGGTCGCGGGGCCGGAAAGCAGGTGCCGCAGCATCTCGGCGCGCACGGGGTGGGCGAGCGCGGCCAGGCGCTCGATCTGGTCCGACCAGGCGTGCTCGGTCACCACCTCCGTCGGCCGGGCCCACTGGTATTCGTAGGTGCCGCCGTCCGTGGTGACCGAGCCGCCGAACGCGACCGCGCCGTCGTCGCAGCCCTCCAGGGCGCGCAACGCGGCGGGGAGGTCGGGAAGCTCGGTTCCGTGCGGGACCGCGGTGGGCGCTGGGGGAGTGCCGGAGCGCGCGGCTTCGAGCGCCGCGACGCGCGCCTCGAGGGCGTCCAGGCGCGCGTCGGTGGAGAAATCAGCAGATGTCATGCGTTCTAGCGTTCCAAAACCGTGGAACGCTGTAAAGCGAGTCGCGCGGCGCTCAAGCCGACGAGCACCGCCGCCCACACCGCGAGGGCCCACCACAGCCAGATGGGGAGCGTAGCGTTCCAATCAAGTGGGGTGGCGATCCACCACACTACGAGGGCGGTGAGGGTGGCGTTGGCAAGCGCGAAGCCCCTACGCTGCGGGCGACGCGCGGCGCGGAACGTCTCCCACGCCAGGAGGGCGATAACGAATGCGATGAGCAGGATCATGCGAGCTCCTTGGTGGTGTCGAGGAGGTTGATGCCTAGGTCGTCGACCCAGGCTTCGGTGTCGCCGGCGACGTACACGGCGCGGTGCGGGTTGTCCGGATCCCACACGAGCATCGTGCGAAACCCACCGGTCCCACCGTTGTGGAAGGTGTATTGATCGGCCGTGGCCCAGCCGTAGTCGGGCCGACCGTGCTCGTCGACCCACTCGATGAATCGCGCCATGTCGGACGCGGTCGAGCGGATCGCGCCCGCCGGTGCCCAGCCGTCCATGTCCCAGGGCTCCGCCTCGCGCCCGTTACTGCGCAGGCCGCGCCCGAGCACGTGCGTATCCACCCCGCCGGGTCCCGCCACGAACGATTCGTCCATGCCCGCAGGCTCAAAGATCCGCGTTCGCACCAGTTCCTCGTACGGCGTGCCAGTTTTCACCGCGAGCAGTTGCCCGAGCAGCGCGTGCCCGTAGTTGGAGTATGCGTATTCGCCGCGGCCGTGGAGCTTCATGGTCCGGGCGGCGGCAAGGATGTCGTCGGGGGAGTCGGTGCGGTACGCGTTGCCGCCCTGGGTGACGTTGGCTTTCAGGATGTCCGGCAGCCCGAGGCGGCCCATTGGCGGGAGCCCAGCGGTGTGGTTGAGCAGCTCTTCCACGGTGACTGAATCGATCGGTGCGCCGGTGGCGCCGAGGATGTCGCCGACGGTGGTGTCCAGGGTGAGCTCATTGGCGCGGATTAGCTGCCGTACCAGCTCCGCGTTGAACGTTTTGGTCACCGAGCCGATCTCAAACTCGGTGTGCTCGTCGGCGCCGAGGCCGCCGAACGTGACTCGGCCCTGGTCGTACACCAGCGCCGAGAGCGCGCGGTGCCCCGGCTCGGCGGCGGCGCTGCGCTCGAGCGCGGCCGCGAGCTGCGCGTCGCCGGTGTGCGCGGTAGCCAGGCTGATGCGCTGTGGGCCGAAGGTGAGCAGGAGGGCAGCCGTCGCGGCGGCGGTGACGGCGCCAATGGCACCGGCAATAGGTCGGGAGCATGCGTGTTTCATACCTTCTAGAATTCCAAAAATCTAGAAAGTTGTAAAGGGGGGGGCGGTGGCGTCGATAAGCCAACTAGCTCAGGATCGCCCCGATGATGCTGCCTAGGTCGCCGATTTGCGATACCTCGGAGGCCAAGAAGTCCGGCCCGCCGACGCGGCCGACCACCAGGACCAACTCGGTGCCGGGCAGGCGGGTGATGGACAGGGCGGTGTCCAACAGCCACCACGACTCGGGGACCCAGGTATCCGCGTCGGGCAGGAGGATGCGCGCGGCGTCCACGTCCTGCATTGTGGGGTGAGAGCCGTCGTCCTCCGGCGCCGCCTGCGACGCGGCGACGCGGTCCAGGCCGTGGTCGGTCGCTCGCAGCACCACCGCCCAGGACGAGGTCATCGACCGCGGAATCGCGCCCACCAGTTCCTCCATCGCGCGCTGCTCGTCGCCGGACGCCGCGACGATGCGCTGCAGCATCTGGATCTGGCCGCGGCGATCCACGCGCCCCGTGAACGGGCGGATCGAATCCACCTCTGCGCCCTCCACCGAGGCCGCGGCGGTAATCAGCGTGTCCACCATCGTGCCGGTGGGGAGCTCGACGACAATGTCGTCGGTCACGTGGCCGCTCGCCGAATCCCCCGTTTTGCCTGCGGCAACGCTGTCCACGATGTCCACGGATTGGATATTTGCGTCGACCATGCCGAACGCCGCGGCCAGCTCGCCAAGGCTGCCCGGGACATCAGGGAGAGAGACGCGAATAAGGTAAGACATGCACCTAGTTATATCAGTCAGCCCGTACAACTGACCGTGAAAACGGTGATAGGCTGGCGAATCTTTACGCAGAAAGGACCATGCACCGTGCACGCACGCGAGCTTCCAGACGCCCCCACCGCCAACACCGAACCGCGCGCGTACGGCGACGCGCACCTGAGCCGCGGGGAGCGCATCGTGCGCAGCGGCAACGAGGTCGTCGTGCTCGGCAACACCCAGGCCCGCGCCGTGGCGGAGGACCCCGCCCGCTTCTCGTCCGCGGTCTCGCGCTTCATGCAGCTGCCCAACGGCCTCGATGGGGAGGAGCACGAGCGCTTCCGCGCGCTTATCGACGCCTACCTCACCCCCGACGCACTCACCCCCTACACCCCGGCGTTTCGGGAGGCCGCGCGCAGCGTTGTCGCCGACGTCCAGGGGGCGCAGTTGGACGCTGACGGGGGAGAGGTGGACGCGGTGGCCACGATCGGCGCTCGCTACGCCGTGCGCGCCATGCTCGCGTGGCTCGGCTGGCCCGCAGGCATGGAGGATCGCCTGGTCGACTGGGTCGCGGAGAACAACGCCGCCACCCGCTCCGGCCAGCTCGAGCGCACCGCCGCGGTGGCGGAGGCGTTCGACGCCATGATCCACGAGGCCGTCGATGCCGCGAAGGAGTCGCAGACTGCGAAGACTGCAGACGCCGCAGGCCAGCCGAGCGTGACCCTGCAGCTGCTCAACGACACGAGCATCGGCCGCCACCTCGAATTCGACGAGCTGGTCTCCGTCCTGCGCAACTGGACCGCGGGCGACCTGAGCTCGATGGCCTACTGCGTCGGCGTCCTGCTCTACGCGCTGGGCAACGACGCGGCGCTGCAGGACCGTCTGCGCAGCGGAGTGTCCGAGCGGGAGTTCACCGCGATCGCCGACGAGATCCTGCGCCAGGACTCGCCCTTTGTGAGCAACCGGCGCGTGACCACCTGCCCGGTGGACCTCGACGGCGTCGAGCTCGACGAGGGGCAGCGCGTGCGGATCCACTGGACCGCCGCGAACCGGGACCCGGAACACCCGAGCAACCTGGTGTGGGGAGCCGGCCCCCACGCCTGCCCGGGCAAGTACCTGTCCATGCTAGAGCTGCGGTGCCTCACCGAGGAGTTGCTGCAAGCGTTCACCGTGGGTGAGGTCGCCGCGGACGCGGGCCGCCGCGAGCAGTTCCCGGTCGGCGGGTGGGCGAGCCTGCCCGTCACGCTGACCCCGCGGCGCTAGCGGGGCGCGGGCGGTGCTCGTCGGCAAGCGAGGGCCGTGACGTAAGATGAGGGTCGGTTTACTGACCTTGTTGGATAACGTTAGATAACTCAAGCACGAAAAGATTGGAACCGTTTTGGCTGAGATTTCACGCGAGGAGGTCGCCCGCATCGCCCGGCTCGCCCGCGTTGCGCTGCAGGACGACGAGCTCGATCAGATTTCGCAACAGCTCGACCAGATCGTCGACGCTGTCTCGAAGGTGCAGAGCGTGGACACCGAGGGCGTTGAGCCGATGAGCCACCCGCACTCCATCGAGGCGGGCATGCGACCGGACGTTGAGAAGAAGACACTGACGCAGGCGCAGGCGCTGGACCAGGCGCCGGAGGTGGAAGACGACCGCTTCGTCGTGCCGCAGATCCTCGGGGAGGGAGACGAGTAAATGAGCGAGAACACCAGCTTCACCATGCCCAGTGACGGCCTCATCGCCACGCCCGCCCACGAGCTGGCGCGCATGATCCAGGCCGGCGAGGTCACCTCCCGCGAGGTCACCCAGGCGTTCTTGGACCGCATCGCCGAAACCGACGAGACCCTCGGCGCGTTCCTGCACGTGGGCGCGGAAGAAGCGCTCGCCGCGGCCGACGCCGTGGACGCGCAGGTCAAGGCGGGGGAGGAGCCCGCGTCTCCGCTCGCCGGCGTGCCGCTGGCGCTGAAGGACCTGCTCGTGACCACCGACGCGCCGACGACCGCCGCGTCGAAGATGCTTGAGGGCTACATGAGCCCGTATGACGCGACCGTCGTGAAGCACTTGCGCGAGGCCGGCATCCCGATCCTGGGCAAGACGAACCTGGACGAGTTCGCCATGGGCTCCTCGACCGAGAACTCCGCCTACAAGGTCACCCGCAACCCGCACGACACCGAGCGCGTGCCGGGCGGCTCCGGCGGCGGCACCGCGGCGGCGCTCGCGGCGGGCCAGGCTCCGTTGGGTATCGGCACGGACACGGGCGGCTCGATTCGCCAGCCGGCGTCGCTGACCGGCACCGTCGGCGTGAAGCCGACCTACGGCGGCGTCTCCCGCTACGGCGTCGTAGCCTGCGCGTCCTCGCTGGACCAGGTCGGCCCCTGCGCCAACAACGTGCTGGACACCGCGCTGCTGCACGAGATCATCGGCGGCCACGACGAGTTCGACGCGACCAGCGTGGACCGCCCGGTGGCACCGCTTGCGGACGCCGCCCGCGAAGGCGCGAGCGGCGACCTCACCGGCGTCAAGGTGGGCAAGGTCAAGCAGTTCCAGCGCCCCGGCACCCAGGACGGGGTCAACGCGCGCATCGACGCAGCCTTTGCCCAGCTCGAGGCCCAGGGCGCGGAGATCGTGGAGGTGGACTGCCCGCACTTCGACGACGTGATGGGCGCCTATTACATCATCCAGATGTCCGAAATGTCCTCCAACCTCGCGCGCTTCGACGGCATGCGCTACGGCCTGCGCGAGGGCGACGACGGCGAGCACTCCGCCGAGCAGGTCATGGCCGCCTCCCGCGGCGCCGGCTTCGGCTCCGAGGTCAAGCGCCGCATCATCCTCGGCACCTACGCCCTGTCGGTGGGCTACTACGACGCCTACTACCTGCAGGCGCAGCGCGTGCGCACCCTGATTGCGCAGGACTTCGCCCGAGCATTCGAGCTTTGCGACGTCATCGCGGCCCCCGCCGTGCCGTCCACCGCCTTCAAGCTCGGCGAAAAGGTCGACGACCCGCTGGCCATGTACAACTTCGACCTGTTCACCCTGCCGCTGAACCTCGCCGGCCTGCCGGGCATGTCCGTGCCCGCCGGCAAGGCGGACGACACGGGTCTGCCGGTCGGCCTGCAGCTCATCGCCCCGGCGTTCGAGGACGCGCGCCTCTACCGCGTCGGCGCCGCCTACGAGACCGGCCGCGACGGCCGCGACGCAGACAAGTAGCGCGTCGCCCATCCCAACCCCCGAGACCCTGAGAGGACCCCTTTCGTGACAACTTCTGTGACGTCGGCGGGGCGCTCGGTGGCACCCCACTCTGGCCCCAACCCCTGGGTGACGCTCGCGGCGCTCGCCGCGGGCTACTTCCTCATCCTTGTGGACCAAGGCCTTATGCCGGTGATCACCCCGCGGCTGCCCTACGAGGTCGGCGACGCGGTCTGGCTCACCAGCGTTTACCTGCTGTGCACCGTCGTGCCCATGCCGGTGACCGGGCGGCTTGGTGACAAGTACGGGCACCGCCCCGTCTTCCTTACCGGCCTGAGCATCTACGTCGCGGCGCTCGCGATCGCCGCGGGCTCCTCGCACCTGTGGGGGCTCGTCCTCGCGCGCGCCATCCAGGGTGTCGGCTCCGCGATTTTCCTCCCGCAGGCTTTCGGGATGATCAACCGCGTCTTCCCGCAGCACAAGCGCGGCCGCGCGTTCGCCGCGTGGGGCGTCATCGGTTCCATCGCCTCGCTCACCGGCCCGGTGGTCGGTGGTGCGATCATCGACGCCGGCGGGTGGCGCGCCGGATTCATCGCCCAAGCTGTCCTGGGCGTCGTCGCGCTGTGCGCGGCGTTCGCGTGGGTGCCGCGGCTGCCGTCGTCGCCCGCGCAGATAGACCTGGCGTCGGTCGCGCTCTCCTTCGCCGGCCTGGGTTTGCTCATCTACGGCATTCAGTACGGCAACGTGGTCGCCATCGTGCTCGGCCTGTGCGGTGTCGCGCTCATCATCTGGCGCGGCGTGAGCGGGCGCGACCACGGGTTCCTGCCCGTCGGGCTGTTCCGCGACAGCAACTTCGCCCTGGGCACCCTCGGGGTCGCCGCCCTGGGCTTCACGGCAGCGTCGATGTTCATCCCGATGATGTACTGGCTGCAAACCGTCATGGAGGTGTCGTCGGCACGCGCGGGCCTGCTCACCGCCCCGATGTCTATCGTCGCGCTCGTGCTCACGCCGGTGGCCGGCGTGCTGTCGGACAAGATGCGCCCCAAGGTGCTGTGCGTGTTCGGCTTCGGCACGATGAGCATCGCTCTGCTCGCCACGTACGCCGTCGTGCGCACCGGTGCGAACCCGCTCTGGGTCGCGCTGCTCGCCGCGGTCTTCGGCGTGGGCAGCGCGTTCACGTGGGCGCCGAATGCCACGACCACGATGCGCTCGGTGCCCGAGGAGGACTCGGGCGCGGCCTCCGGGCTGTACAACACGTTGCGCCAGGTGGGCAGCGTGCTCGGCGTAGCGCTCGTCGGCGCCGTGCTCGTCTCCGGCGACATCGCAGTGTCGGTGCGCTGGGCTGTGCTCATCCCGCTCGCGGCGATGCTCATCGGTGCGGTCAGCTCGTTTTTCCTCAAGAGCGACCGCTAATTCGCTTTTCGACGCCCACGCCACCAGCTCGGTCGGCCAGCTTCCTGGCAAACGCGCTAAGGTGGCAGTTATGCGACTTGCGACACTAACTTCCGGCGGCGACTGCCCAGGGCTCAACGCCGTCATCCGTGGAATTGTCCGCACTGCCAGCGCCGAGTACGGCTCGACCGTCGTCGGCTACCAGGACGGTTGGGTCGGCCTCATGGAGGATCGCCGCGTCGACCTGTACGACGACGCGTTCATCGACTCGATCCTGCTGCGCGGCGGCACGATCCTGGGCACCGGCCGCCTGCACCCGGACAAGTTCAAAGCCGGGATTGACACCATCAAGGAAAACCTGGCCGACGCGGAGATCGACGCGCTGATTGCCATCGGCGGCGAGGGCACCCTCAAGGGCGCGAAGTGGCTGGCGGACAACGGCATCCCCGTTGTGGGCGTGCCGAAGACCATTGATAACGATGTCGCGGCGACCGACTACACCTTCGGCTTCGACACCGCCGTCTCCGTCGCCACCGACGCGATCGACCGCCTGCACACCACCGCAGAATCGCACAACCGCATCCTTATCGTCGAGGTGATGGGCCGCCACGTCGGCTGGATCGCGCTGCACGCCGGCATGGCCGGCGGCGCGCACTACACCGTGATCCCCGAGGAGCCGTTTGACATCGCCGAGATCTGCAAGGCGATGGAGCGCCGCTTCCAGATGGGCGAGAAGTACGGCATTGTCGTCGTCGCAGAGGGCGCCACCCCGAAGGAAGGCACCATGGACGGCAGCCTGGGCGAGGAGGACGAGTTCGGCCACATCACCTTCAACGGCATGGGCCAGATCGTCGCTGACGAGATCAAGAAGCGCCTGGGCTACGACGTGCGCACCACCGTGTTGGGCCACATCCAGCGCGGCGGTACGCCCACCGCGTACGACCGCGTCCTGGCTACCCGCTACGGCGTCCACGCGGCGCGCGCGGCGCACGAGGGCAACTTTGACACCTGCGTGGCGCTGCACGGCGAGGACATCGACCTCGTCCCGCTGGAGAACGCGGTTGCGCACCTGAAGAGCGTGCCGGAGCACCGCTACACCACGGCGAAGGCGATGTTTGGCTAGATGCGGGATCGGATCCCGGACCCCTGCCGCCTGCTGGTGGTGGGGATTAACCCCGGTCGGCTGACGGAAGAGGTCGACGCCCCGTTCGCCCACCCCGGAAACCGGTTCTGGCCCGCGCTCGAGCGCGCCGGCATCACGCCGTACCGGGTGCACGCCGAGCGAGGGCTCGCAGATGAAGACGCCGCCATGCTCGCCGGAATGGGCATCGGTTTTACCAACTTTGTTGACCGCATGACGCCGCGAGCCTCAGCACTGACGCGCGAGGAGCTCATTGCGGGTGGCGACAAAGTACGAGCGTGCGTCGCGCGGCATCGTCCTGACGTGGTTATGGTCGTGGGCATCGGTGCTTTTCGCGACGCCTACCGTGCTCCGAAAGCCAAGCGCGGACTGCAGCCCGAACGCCTTGCCGGGGTACCCGTGTGGGTGGTGGGCAACCCGAGCGGGCTCAACGCCCACGAAACAGTGGACAGTCTGGCCGAGAGCTACCGCGAAGTGTGGGACTCAGTCGCCGCGTCGGCGCCGACTGCCCGTGAGCGTCGGTAGCACCAAACCAGCAAGCACCAGCTGGCCACAACGGTGACCACCATCGCGATGAGTCCCGCGGCCCCGGGGAGTTCTGACGACGCGTTGAAGGCGCCGTGGACGCACACCGCGAGGAGGAACCAGCCAGCGACGCGCTGCAGCCTCCACGACAGCGGGCGGTCAGTCCGGCACAGCAACGCGCCAAGGCCCCACGTGGCGAGCCCCGTGTACAGCGCGTGGGCGAACGGCGACATGATGAGCCGTACCGCGTAGGTCAACGTGCCGTCGGCGAAATCAGACTGCAGGTCGGTCGCGGCGGCAATTGCGGCAAACGACATGGTTTCTGCGATAAAGAAGCCGGCTCCGACGGCCATGCCGACGACCGCCACCTCGATCCGGCGGGCCACCGGCGCGAACGCCGACACGGTGGCAAGCACCAGCAGCAGCTTCGCCGTTTCTTCCGGGAACGGCGAGACGGCGTAGAAGACCACGCTCGGCAGGCTCGCCGCAGCCTCCTGGAATGCGGAGTTGACCGGGCCCATGGGGCCGGTGAGCGCCATGCCCACGAGTACGGCTGCGGGGAGGCACCAGCGCGAATCCGGGCGGCCGGGGTGGCGGCGCAACAACACCCATGCGATGAGCAGCAGCGCGAGGACAATTGCCACCGAAATACCGGCGAACACGGGGCGCCACGGGATCTGCGCGTAGCTGTAGCCGGAGTAGGCCAGCAGGGCGGTGAAGATCAGCCCGACGAGTACTTGGGGGAGGCGGAAACCACTCACTCGTGCATCGCCTCCTCCGCGGCGAGCCGGGAAATGAGGTCGACGCCATCGCCACCGCTCGCACTGAAGTAGGTGGTGGTGTTGCCGCGTTGGACGGAAGCGGCAGCGATGTCACCGCGCTGGCCCACCGCGACGTGGGGAGCGGGGTGGGTGATGTCGTCCGGGCGGAGGTCCTCGCCGCTGGTCATCTGCCAGAAGTAGCGTGTCAGGGCCGCGGGCGCCTCGCCGTCGGCGGGGGAGAGCTCGACGCGGGCGCTCGCCTTCACGTCATTGGCGCAGTTCCACGTCCACATACCGCCGACGCCGGTGTCGTCCTGCGCCGGGCGGTTCTCGGTGCGCGGGCAGACGAGTGGGGTGCCGTGGGCGTCGACAAGCGTGACACTGCCTGCGGAAACCGGTTCTGCCTGCGGGGCGGGGGTGCTCACCACGGCGCGGGCGGCGAATGGTGCCGCGAGTACGAGGAGGCCCACGAGCACTACGATCACCACGCCCGTTCTGGTTGGGGAGTCTGAGAAATCGGGGTAACGCACGGCGACGATGATAAGGAAGCGTATGTTCGCTCGCAATGGTGCACTGGCGGGGAGAACGTGCGCGTGGATTAGTAGAATGGGGCGCATGACTGCCTACGACTTGATGGATTACGACGAAGTACTGGAAAAGTACGACCCCGTGATGGGCCTTGAGGTGCACGTGGAGCTGGCCACGGAGACGAAAATGTTCTCCACCGCCTCCGCGCACTTCGGCGCTGAACCCAACACCAATATTGACCCGGTTTCGCTCGGCCTGCCGGGCGCGCTGCCCGTGGTCAACGCGAAGGGCGTCGAGTGGGCGATCAAGATCGGCCTGGCGCTCAACTGCGAGATCGCGGAGAGCTCCCGCTTCGCGCGCAAGAACTACTTCTACCCGGACCAGCCGAAGAACTACCAGATCTCGCAGTACGACGAGCCGATCGCGCACGACGGCTACCTTGACGTGCAGCTGGAGGACGGCACCGAGTGGCGCGTGGAGATCGAGCGCGCCCACATGGAGGAGGACACCGGCAAGCTCACGCACCTCGGTTCCTCGTCCGGCCGTATCACGGGCGCGACCGCCTCGCTGGTGGACTGCAACCGCGCCGGCATCCCGCTCATTGAGATCGTGACCAAGCCGATCATCGGCGCCGGCGAGCGCGCCCCCGAGGTGGCCAAGGCGTACGTCGGCGCGCTGCGCGAGCTGGTCAAGGCCCTCGGCGTGTCCGACGCGCGCATGGACCAGGGCTCGATGCGCTGCGACGCCAACCTGTCCCTGCGCCCCATCGGCCAGGAGAAGTTCGGCACGCGCACCGAGACGAAGAACATCAACTCGCTGAAGTCCGTCGAACAGGCGATGCGCTTCGAGATGCAGCGCCAGGCCCAGGTGCTTGACGACGGCGGCGAGATCGTCCAAGAGACCCGCCACTACCAAGAGAAGGACGGCTCCACCTCCAAGGGCCGCCCGAAGGAGGAGGCGAGCGAGTACCGCTACTTCAACGACCCGGACCTGCCGCCGGTGATTGCGAAGCCGGAGTGGGTTGAGGAGATCCGCCAGACGCTGCCGGAGCTGCCGTGGGTGCGCCGCGCGCGCATCCAGGAGGAATGGCAGCTGCCGGAGAAGGAGTTCCGCGACCTGGTCAACGCCGGTGCGCTCGACCTGGTGGTGGACACCGTCGAGGCCGGCACGACGCCGGACGAGGCCCGCGCCTGGTGGGTCTCCTACATCCAGGCGAAGGCGAACGAGGCGGGCAAGGACCTCGACGCGATCGGCGTCGCCCCCGCCGACGTCGCGCGCGTAGTTGAGCTGGTCAAGGAGGGCAAGCTGACCACCAAGCTCGGCCGCCAGGCGATCGACGGCGTCATCGCCGGCGAGGGCACCGTGGACGAGGTGGTCGCTGCCCGCGGCCTCGAGGTCGTGCGCGACGACGGCGCCATCGAGAAGGCGATCGACGACGCGCTGGCTGCGAACCCGGACATCGTGGAGAAGTACCGTGCGGGCAACAAAAAGGTCACCGGCGCGATCGTGGGCGCTGTCATGAAGGCCACCCAAGGCAAGGCTGACCCAGGCGAGGTCAACAAGATGATCGCCGCGAAGCTCGCCTAGGCGCAGTTCGCTTCACGACGAAAGGCGCTCCCGGTCTTGGACCAGGAGCGCCTTTTTGTGTGCGCGGGGGCGTCGAGAAGCTGCTACTTCACCGCGGTGCTGCCGCCCGGGGTGTCGTCGTTGCCCTTGACGCCGTTGGGTGAGTTCGGGTCGACGGCGGGGAAGCTCCCGGTCTCGTAGACCTCCTTGTAGGCGTCCCAGTCGATGCCGTCGCCGTCGGACTCCGGCGCGCCCTCGTAGTCGTCGTGATCCGGGTCGAGGGAGGGGGCGTCCTCGAGGTTGAACTCGTTCTCCTCGTCAGCGTCGAGGTTTGCTGCGACCTCCTCCTGGACAGAGTGCCACAGGTCGGAGTCCTCGACGTGGGACTCGGACGCGAGCTTCTCCACTTCCTTGCGCTCCTTGGCGGTCAGCTCGTCCTCGGACGGGTCGAGCGCGGTCTCGGCGAGCTCAGCGAGACGCTCGCGGCGGCTGGTCTCCTCCTTGATGTTGTCGCGGTCGTTGAACCAGCCGACGATGATGGCGATGGTCAGGATGATGCCCAGGTAGCCGATCGCCGGGTAGACCCAGCTGATCAGGTCAGCGAAGCCGACGAAGGACAGCAGGAAGCCGATGCCGACCACGATGAAGTACACCATGCGGAAGCGCTCCGGGTGCTTGTTGGTCAAGCGGCGGGCCATGGCGTAGAACATGCCGACGGCGGTGTTGTAGATCATCATGTAGATGATGATGGAGACGATGACGCCGACAACCGGGTGCATCGAGTCAAACACGGCGAGCAGCGGCATGTCCTTGCCCGCGACTTTGTCCATGTTGAAGAACAGGATGAAGTTCAGGATGACCAGCATGATGGCGAAGATGAGGCCGCCGAGCAGGCCGCCGACGCCGGCGGTGCGCGGGTTCATCTGCGAGCCGGCGATGACCAGCATCATGGACACCGCCATGATGTTGACGAGGGTGCCGTAGTTGACGGCGGAGAGCAGCCAGTTGTTGAACACGCCGTCGGCGGGGGACTGCTGCAGGGCGATGTCGTTCATCGCGTGCAGGCTGTCGGGCATGTTCATGATGGTGATGCCAAACGCCACGAAAACGGCGATGATGAGGAACGGCGTGATGACGGAGATGACCTGCGTGATGCGGTCCACGTCGAGGAAGCCGGAGAGGACGAGCAGGACGGTCATGATGGTCGCGCCGATCCACGGGGCGAAGCCGAACTGCTGGTTGAGGTTGGAGCCGGCGCCGGCGACCATGACGAAGCCGAACGCGAAGAGGCTGAACATGGTGGCGTAGTCCATGTACTTGGACACGATTGGGCTGGACACGCGGTTGAACACCACGGAGTGGTCGTCGGCAAGGTAGTACGAGCCGAGCTGGAAGATGGTGGTGCCGACGACGAAGATGATGATGCCGGAGATCACGGCACCGACGATGCCGATGTAGCCGAAGGCGAGGAAGTACTGGATGACTTCCTGGCCGGAGGCGAAGCCGGCGCCGACGAGCAGGCCGACGAGCGCCATGGCCACCTGAATTGTCTGTTTCATGGAATGATCCTAGAAAAATAGTCGTACGATAAAAATGAACCGGGGCGATATTAACAAAGCACGCTCGCCCCCGCGAATGGCCATTTTGCGTGTGTACGGGCATTTTTCGCTTCTCGACGCCACCACGCACCCCAAGAAACGCCAGCGTATCGCCCCGCACGCGCGCTCAGCGTGCGCACAGCGCTGCCTCGGCCGCGGGATCGTTTCGCACAGTAAAACGTGACCTTCTCGTGACATTATGGGCGCAGCCGGGTCGTTGGTGTCTCCCAATTCTGGAATCCGCCCGCTCTCGCCTAAGCTAACGACCCATGACGACAATCCGCCAGGCCACCGACGCCGATGCTGCCGCCATCTACGCCATGATCAACGAGCTCGCGCTCTACGAGAAGGAGCCCGACGCGGTGACGTCGACCGAGCAGGACGTCCGCGACCACCTCTTCGGTGAGAACCCGAGAGTGTTCGCGCTGGTGGCGGACAACGACGGCGAACTCGAGGGGATGGCCCTGTGGTTCTTGAGCTACTCCACCTGGGAGGGCCGTCACGGCATCTGGCTGGAGGATCTCTACGTCCGCGAGGAGTGTCGCGGCAGGGGGATCGGCACGGCGCTGCTGCAGGAGCTCGCGCGCATCGCGGTCAAGAACGACTACCGCCGCGTCGAGTGGTCCGTGCTGAAGTGGAACACGCCGTCCATCGGCTTCTACAACGCGATGGGCGCCGACGACATGGGCGACTGGTCGACGATGCGCCTCGACGGGGCGGCGCTGCGCGTCCTCGGCGGCACGCGCGACTAGCGCTGGAACGGCGCGGGGTGCTTGACCTCCTCGCCGGCGCGGACAGGGCGCGGCGGGGTGACCCCGTCGGCGAAGGGGGAGCCGGGGAGGAGGTGGCGCTCGTGGGCGTCGATAAGCCAGCGCATGTCGGGGCCCACGGGGACGACGCCGGTGGGGTTGATCTCCGCGTGGGTGATGTAATAGTGCTCCTTGATTTCTTGGAAGTCGGTGGTGTCGCCGAAGCCCGGGAGCTGGAAGAGCTCCTGGAGGTAACCACGCAGGTTGGGCATTTCCGCGATGCGGTTGCGTGACGCCTTGAAGTGGCCGACGTAGATGGGGTCGAAGCGGACGAGGGTGGGGTAGAGGTAGACGTCGGCAAGCGTGAGGTGCTCGCCCACGAGGAAGCGGTGCCGCCAGAGGTGGTCCTCCAGCCAGTCCATGTGCTCCCAGAGGTCGGCGTAGGCCTCCTCGTACGCGTCCTGCGAGCCTGCGAATCCTGCGCGGTACACGCCGTTGTTGATGTGGCGGTAGACGCGGTCCGCGACCTCGTCGATCTCGGCGCGCAGCTCGCGCGGGTAGAGGTCGGGGGCGCCGTCGCGGTGGTGGGCCGCCCAGGCGTCCTGGAAATCGACGGGGATGCGGCGGAAGTCGTTCGTGACCGCGGCGCGCGTTTGCTTCTCGACGATCACCGGCACCGTAATCCCACGCGGATAGCCCGGGAAACGCGCCTCATAGGCGCCTTTGAGGAAGTGCAGGCGAGGAGGCGGCGGACGATGATCGCGCGGTGCGCCCCGGGCAGGCGCGCGCCGCCATGAGCCGGTAGCGGCCCGGCTCGACGGGCCAGGTGTAGGTGCCGTCGTCGGCGGGATGCGGGGCGCTGCCCGGGGCGAGGTCGGCGCTGAAGGAGTCTGCGATATAGGTGGTGTCGCGGACTAACTCGCCGTCCGGGGACGCGTTGCGGGCTGGGTTGGAGATCATGGACTCGAGTATCCACGCGAGACAGTGACGTGTCAACCAAGATTTGCGGGGGCACGCCGAGGACATTGCCAGCGGCGGTGGGGTGCGTGGCATAGATTTACAGGCATGGACAAGAAGAACGCACGCGACGTCACTCCTGATGATTTCGATCCGCTCGACGGTCTGCCGTACGCGCCGCTCGGCAATGAGGACACTGCCGGGAGTACGGCGGTGGGGGCGTCGACAAGCGAACAGCCCGCGACGCTGACCGGCAAGGCTGCGCCGACCGAGGTGTTCCCCGAATCGCCGACCGAGACCGTACACCTCGACCCGACCCCAGCTGTGGCCGAGCCGGAGCCGGTGCGCGTCGAGGAGCCGCGGGCGAAGCGCGGCACCATTGACTTCGGGCTGCTGTTGCTGCGCCTCTTGCTCGGCGGCTGGCTCATCGTCGCGTCCGTGACCACGCTCTTCCGTCTCGGTGGCTCCGACGGCATCTCCGGGCTGCGCGACGCGTTCGGCGACTACGCGTACGGCGACGGCCTGGCCATCGTGGTGCCGATCCTGCAGCTCGCCGCCGGCGTCTTCCTTGTGCTCGGCCTGCTCTCGCCGATCGCGTCGATGGTGGCGGTCGCCGTGACGGGGTTCATGGCGGTGCACGGCATCGTCGACGCCACCGACTCCTGGAACGTCTTCGCCTGGGGCGCCGAGGCGTGGCTGCCGATCATCCTGCTCGGCCTGGCACTGGGCCAGCAATTCACCGGCCCAGGCTTCTACGGGGTGGACGCCACCCGTTCGTGGGCGCGCCGCCCCATCGCGTGGAGCTGGATCTGCGCGCTGCTCGGCGTGGTCGCCGCCGGGTTGATCTGGTGGTTCGGCACCGGCGTGAACCCGCTCGCGAACTAATCCACCTGGCGGACCGCGCCTTTGTCGGCGCTGGTCGCCATCTTTGCGTAGGCGCGCAGCGCCTTCGACACCTCTCGGACGCGGTTCGGCGTCCAGGGGCGCTCCGACGCCTCCATCGCTTCTCGACGCTTCTGCAACTCCGCCTCCGGCACGTCCAACTTCAGCTCGCGGTTCGCCACCGAAATGGCGATGGTGTCGCCGTTCTCAATCAGGCCGATCAGGCCGCCGTGCGCAGCCTCGGGGGAGATGTGGCCGATGGACAGGCCAGAGGTGCCGCCGGAGAAGCGGCCGTCGGTGATCAGCGCGCACTTCTTCCCCAGACCAGCGCCCTTGAGGAAGGACGTCGGGTGCAGCATCTCCTGCATACCCGGGCCGCCCGACGGGCCCTCGTAGCGGATCACGACGACCTCGCCCTCGAGCACCTCGCGGTTCAGAATCATAGATACCGCCTGCTCCTGCGAGTCGACCACGCGAGCCGGGCCGGTGAACTCCCAGAGCCCTTCCTCGACGCCCGCGGTCTTGAGGATCGCGCCGTCCGGGGCGAGGTTGCCGCGCAGGACGACCAGGCCGCCGTCGGAGGTGATGGGGTGCTCCAGGTCGTGGATCACGCCGTTGGCGGAGTCGGTGTCAAGGCAGTCCCAGCGGGCCGACTGCGAGAACGCCTCGGTGGTGCGGTTGCCGCCCGGGGCTGCGTGGTAGAGCTCGACGGCCTCGTCGAGCGGGTGGTCGCCGCGAATGTCCCAGTCGCCGAGCCATTCGGTGAGGGAGTTGTAGGCGACCGAGTGGACGTCGTCAAGCAACAGGCCCCCGCGGTGCAGCTCGCCGAGGATGGCGGGGATGCCGCCGGCGCGGTGCACATCCTCGACGTGTGCCTCGCCGTTCGGCGCGACCTTGGACAGACAGGGGATGACGTGGGAGAGCTCGTCGATGTCGGTGAGGTCGAAGTCGACCTCGCCCTCCTGCGCGGCGGCGAGGATGTGCAGGATCGTGTTGGTCGAGCCGCCCATCGCCATATCCAGGGCCATCGCGTTGCGGAACGCGTGCTTCGTAGCGATGTTGCGGGGCAGGACGCGCTCGTCGCCGTTGCCGTAGTAGCGCTTGCACATCTCGACGATCATCTCGCCGGCCTTGGTGAACAGGTCGCGGCGGGCGGTGTGGGTGGCCAGCGTCGTGCCGTTGCCCGGCAGCGAGAGGCCGAGGGCCTCGGTGAGGCAGTTCATGGAGTTGGCGGTAAACATGCCGGAGCAGGAACCGCAGGTGGGGCAGGCGCCGTTGGCGATGTCGTCGAGCTGCTCGTCGGAGACCGCGTCGTTGGCGGAGAGCGCGATGGCGTCGATGAGATCCGACTTCGGCTTGGTCACACCGTCGACCGCGAACGCCTTGCCGGCCTCCATCGGGCCGCCGGAGACGAAAACCGCGGGGATGTTCAGGCGCATCGCGGCGTTGAGCATGCCCGGGGTGATCTTGTCGCAGTTGGAAATGCACACCATCGCGTCGGCGGTGTGCGCGTTGACCATGTACTCCACCGAGTCTGAGATGATCTCGCGGCTCGGCAGCGAATACAGCATGCCCGAGTGGCCCATCGCGATGCCGTCGTCGACGGCGATCGTGTTGAACTCCTTCGGCACGCCGCCCGCCTTGCGCACCGCGTCCGCGACGATGTCGCCGATGTGCTTGAGATGCACGTGGCCCGGCACGAACTGCGTGTACGAATTGACGATCGCGACGATCGGCTTGCCAAACTCGCTTTCCTCCGTGCCAGTTGCGCGCCAGAGGGCGCGGGCACCGGCGGCTTGGCGGCCAACAGTGGTCACGCGCGAGCGAAGGGGAATCACGAAAAGCTCCTTACGACGAGGGATGGGGTGGGGGCACGGGGGCGTCGATAAGCGAAAGGGCGCTAGCTCGGACGCGGGCCCGGCGTATCAGGGTGAGACTTAAGGTACTCCTCATACTCTTCGCGCGACAGCAGAACGTGGTGGTTGTCCTTGTCGATGATCTCGTACTTGCCGTCCGCAGCCTCCTGCGCGCCCGTGATCACGTCCGTTATTCGTCCGCGCGACGCCTCCGCGAGCTCTGGCAGTGAATTAAAAGTCACGCCGGGCATGGGGTACTCCTTGCCGGAGGTGGTCGTCGCCATCGCGCGCGCACCCTTAAACCCGATCCCCTCGAGCTCATCCCAAGCGATGCGCGTATTCGGTCGTACGACATAACGCAGTGCGATGCCACGCTCATCGACAGTGGTTGAAGACGAAAGCACCCACACAATCCACCCGATCGGGAACAGCAGCAACCACCCCAACGCCAACGGCGCCCACGAAATACCAATCAACGCGATACCAATCATGAGGACAATACCAATGATGTGCTCGCGAGACGGACGAAAAACCTTCGGCTGATGATCAGGCTGCTCAGTCATGCACAACATGCTAGTCGGCGCGAGGCTGGACGCGGCGATTGGTGCGCGGGTGCGTAGCGATACGAAACGGCGGGTCGTAGATCGAGAGATAGGTCACCGCGTTGTCGAGTTTGAAGTCCTGGGCGATGGTCTGGTTGTAGTCACGGACGTTGATGCCTAGCACCGTGCCGCCGAGGGGATCGAGAGTCTCCTGGACAAGCTGCAGGTCATCGACTTCCGCCTGACACGGTGCATACCACTGGCCCTAAGCGTTGAGGACGACGACCTCGCCTTCAAAATCAGACAGGCTTATCTCATCACCCTTCTCCATCAGCGACGGGCCGGAGAAATCCGGCAGCGGGGCACGTTCCTCCTTTACGCAGATAATCTCGGTTTGGCCT
The DNA here is from genome assembly GCF_003693265.1 of Corynebacterium gottingense. GTDB lineage: Bacteria > Actinomycetota > Actinomycetes > Mycobacteriales > Mycobacteriaceae > Corynebacterium > Corynebacterium gottingense. The sequence goes on along the minus strand of NZ_RDRE01000007.1, from coordinate 54,832 downwards.
CCTGGTGAGTGGTACTGGAAGGTGCCCCCGACGGCGACGGCGTTTCGGGCGCCGTCGCCTGAGGAACAGGCCACCAGGGTTACGGCGGTGAGTACCGCGACAACCGCGATGGCGGCTCTACGGGGGTGTGCTCGGCATCGATTAGATTTCCTTATTCCGGGGCGGTGGGGAAGAGGACGGTGTTCTGGTTGTCCCGGAAGACCACAACACCGAGGAAGCTCATCGTGCTGCCCGGCGGGTGGTCTGCAGCGACTCTGCCCACCTCGGCACTCAATCCTGCTGTGGGGGTTACTCGTAGCGAAGCGAGCTGAACATCCCGGTTTCCATGTGATAGGCGTTATGGCAGTGAAATGCCCACTCACCGGGGTTGTCAGCGATCATGTCGGCGACCATGGTTTCACCGTGGCGGAGAAGGACGGTGTCCTTGCGTAGCCCGCCGCTGCCGGGCAGCGCCCACGTGTGGCCGTGGATGTGCATGGGATGGGGCATCATGGTCCTGTTGCGCATGACCAGTCGCAGGCGCTGGCCCTCCTGCACGGTTGCGGAGGAGGATTGGCCGTCGGTGAGAATGCTCCATTCATACGGCATCATCTGCCCGCCCAGGTCGATGCTGACTTCTCGGTCTGGTGTGCCCTCGGGCAGGAGTGCACGGTCCGCTGGCTTCAGGGAGGACAGAAGCAGTCCGGTGGACGACAACTCGGGGAAGTCGACATCGGGGTTGGGGGCCTGGCCGCCGGCGGTGCGGATGACGGCGAAGGCGCGGTCGTCCTTACCCACCGCCAAAGCCGTGAGCGGGAAGATGCCGTCGTCGAGGATGACCTCGACGTCGACACGCTCGCCCATCGACAGGTAGATCGATTCGGTCTCCGAGGGCTGGACAGGGAAGCCGTCGGTGTGGGTGACGGTCATGCGGTGACCACCGAGGGCCACCTTGAAGATGGTGTCACCGCCGGAGTTGATAAACCGCAGGCGGGCCTTGTCGCCCGGGCGAGCCTCGAAGGTCCGGTGAGCGCGGGGGATACGTCCGTTGATGAGGTAGTGCGGATACATCACATCGCCGGCATCCCCGCCCAGTACCCGGTCCGGGGTGCCGTGCATCATCTGGCCGTGACCTCCCATTCCCATCCTCCCGTTATGGTCGCCCGAACCCATTCCGGTGAGCTTGTCGAGCTCATCTTCGGGAGTGCCCTGAATGCCATCGACCCAGTCGTCGAGCACGATGGTCCACTCGACGTCGTGGTCCTCAGCGTCTTGCGGGTCACGGATGATCAGTGGGGCGTGGAGGCCGCGATCAAGCTGCAGGCCGGTGTGAGAATGGTAGAAGTAGGTGCCACCGTGGGGGGCTTCAAAAACATAGGAGAAAGACTCGCCAGGTTCAATGGGGTCCTGGGTCATGCCGGGCACACCGTCGGCTGCGTTGTGGAGTGCGATGCCATGCCAGTGGATGGAGGTGCTCTCAGGCAGTTCATTGGTGATATCGACCTGGAGGACGTCGCCGGCGGTGGCCTCAATGGCCGCATCCCCGGTGTCAGAGACGTATCCCCACGTCTTGGCTTCGATGCCGCCGATATCCAGCGAGAGGGGCCGGGCGGTCAGTTTCCGGCGCACCGTCGGCTCACCGAGCGCAGTGGGGGTGGGAGTGGGGCGAAGGGAGGGACTTGGTGCCGAGGCAGTGGGTCCAGGATCGCTGGTGCAGGCGGCCACGGCCCCGGTGCCGGCGAGGGCGAGCCCGCCGAGCAGAATCTGTCGTCGGGAATACGCGTTCATCATCATTTAACCTTTCTTGGTGCAAGATTTCAGTGACACGGGAGACAGGCGCAGGTGAGGACCCAGCCCCGCGTGAGAGCCGTGCCCTCCACTCCTTGAAAATATACCCTGGTGGGGTATACGCTAGGGAAATATACCCCAGGGGGGTATACGATAAAGGGCGGCATCGCCTCACCCCACCGAACCGAAGGAGCTTTCCCATGATCACCTCCCAGCCCCGCCTCTTGCCCATGGCCTCCCACGGCTGCAGCTGTTGCGGACCTGCCTCACGCGCCGACACCGCCTCCAGCCCTGCCACCGGCGACTCGTCAGCAGGAGGATCTACCCCTAGCTACCAGGTCACCGGCCTGACCTGCGGGCACTGCGCGAAAAGTGTGACCCAGGCCCTTCAGGCCCTTCCCCAGGTCGACGACGTCCAGGTTGATCTCGCTGCTGGTGGAGTTTCCACCGTCACGGTCACCGGTGTCGTACCTCCGGAGATGGTTCGCCGGGCCATCGAGGACGCCGGCTACACCGTCTTATCCTGATCAGTTTTACCCGTCATCTCGACCCCGACCGGGTTGAGTGGAAAGGAACGTCATGAGCACTCCCCACCATTCCGGCGATCACCATGGTGATCACCCTGCTCCGGAAACAGACCACACCTACCACCCGGATCATGCAAGCCATGAACACCACCATGCCAGCCACGAACACCACGCAGATGCCGACACCCACGGCCAGGCGATGCCCCACGATCACCCGCATTCCGCCCTGGACGACGACCACCACGTTCATGGTCACGGCGAACACGCCGGACACAGCACCGCAATGTTTCGGGACCGCTTCTGGTGGTCGCTGATTCTGTCCATTCCCGTCGTTATTTTCAGCCCCATGGTCGCCAACCTGCTTGGCTACCACCTCCCGGCATTCCCCGGATCCACCTGGATCCCCCCGGTGCTGGGCACGATCATCTTCGTCTACGGCGGAACGCCTTTCCTCAAGGGCGGATGGAAAGAACTGAAATCCCGCCAACCCGGGATGATGCTCCTGATCGCCATGGCCATCACCGTGGCGTTTGTCGCCTCCTGGGTCACCACTCTGGGGCTGGGCGGTTTTGAGCTGGACTTCTGGTGGGAGCTGGCCCTGCTGGTGACCATCATGCTGCTGGGCCACTGGCTGGAGATGTCTGCTCTCGGGGCCGCGTCCTCCGCGCTTGACGCGCTGGCTGCCCTGCTGCCGGATGAGGCCGAGAAAGTCATCGACGGGACCACCCGCACCGTGGCCATCTCCGAGCTGGTCGTCGACGACGTCGTGCTGGTGAGGGCCGGTGCCCGGGTGCCGGCCGACGGAACCATCATCGACGGAGCCGCCGAATTCGATGAGGCGATGATCACCGGCGAATCCCGTCCCGTCTTCCGCGACACCGGTGACAAGGTGGTCGCCGGTACCGTGGCCACCGACAACACCGTCCGCATCCGGGTGGAGGCTACAGGCGGGGACACCGCCCTGGCCGGGATCCAACGCATGGTTGCCGACGCCCAGGAGTCCTCCTCCCGGGCCCAGGCCCTGGCGGATCGGGCGGCGGCGTTGTTGTTCTGGTTCGCGCTGATCTCCGCTCTGATCACCGCGGTGGTGTGGACCATTATCGGCAGCCCGGACGATGCCGTGGTGCGCACGGTCACGGTGCTGGTCATCGCCTGCCCGCATGCCTTGGGCCTGGCGATTCCGCTGGTCATTGCGATCTCCAGCGAGCGGGCCGCGAAATCCGGGGTGCTCATCAAGGACCGGATGACGCTCGAGCGGATGCGCACCATCGACGTGGTGCTCTTCGACAAAACCGGCACCCTGACCGAGGGTGCGCACGCGGTCACCGGTGTCGCGGCAGCTGGCGGCGTCACCGAGGGCGAGCTGCTGGCCCTGGCCGCCGCCGCGGAGGCCGACAGTGAGCACCCCGTGGCCCGCGCCATCGTGGCGGCCGCGGCCGCCCATCCCGAGGCCTCCCGTCAGCAAATGCGTGCAACTGGTTTCAGCGCCGCCTCCGGCCGGGGGGTCCGGGCCACTGTCGATGGCGCTGAGATCCTCGTGGGCGGGCCGAACATGCTGCGCGAGTTCAACCTCACTACCCCGGCCGAGCTCACCGACACCACCAGCGCCTGGACCGGGCGTGGGGCCGGTGTGCTCCATATAGTTCGCGACGGTCAGATCATCGGTGCGGTGGCCGTCGAGGACAAGATCCGCCCCGAATCTCGCGCCGCCGTGAAAGCCCTGCAGGACCGCGGGGTGAAGGTCGCGATGATCACCGGTGACGCCCAGCAGGTGGCCCAGGCGGTTGGCCAGGACCTGGGGATCGATGAGGTCTTCGCCGAGGTCCTGCCCCAGGACAAAGACACCAAGGTCATGCAGCTGCAGGACCGGGGTTTGAGCGTGGCCATGGTCGGTGACGGTGTCAATGACGCCCCCGCTCTGACCCGCGCGGAGGTCGGTATCGCCATCGGTGCCGGCACGGATGTGGCCATGGAATCTGCCGGGGTGGTCCTAGCCAGTGATGACCCGCGGGCAGTGCTGTCGATGATTGAGCTGTCCCAGGCCAGCTACCGCAAGATGATCCAGAACCTGATCTGGGCCTCTGGCTACAACATCCTCGCCGTGCCGCTGGCCGCCGGAGTGCTCGCCTCGATCGGGTTCGTGCTGTCCCCGGCCGTGGGCGCGATCTTGATGTCTGCCTCGACCATCGTGGTGGCCCTGAACGCCCAGCTGTTGCGCCGGATTGATCTGGACCCGGCCCACCTGGCTCCCACCGAGTCGAAGGAGGAACACACCACGCCTACTCCGAAATCCACCGCCGTCCACTGATCCACCAGACCCCATATGACCCTGAAAGGGCTCCACCATGAAGCGCACCCTTGTTCTTTCCGCTCTCGCCGTGGCCTCCACCCTGGCGCTGGCCGCCTGCGGTGAGGCCACCGAGTCGAGCAACACCGACGCCACCACCTCGGCCACCAGCACTGCGACGACTACCGCTGAGACGACCAAGACCACCACGGCGACGACTGATGCGGACGGGGAGATCTCCGCCGATCACAACGACGCGGACATCATGTTTGCCCAGATGATGATCTCCCATCACCAGCAGGCCGTGGAGATGAGTGAGATGCTCCTGGCCAAGGAGGGTATCCCCGTCCAGGTCGTGGAGTTTGTCCAGGGGGTTATTGACGCCCAGGGACCGGAGATTGACCGGATGACCGCCATGCTCGAGGCCTGGGGCCAGCAGCCGGTCACCGACTCTGGGGGCATGGGAACCATGGACGAGATGGGTGGAATGGATCACGGCGAGATGGGTGGCATGAGCGGGATGATGAGCCAGGAGGACATGACAGCCCTTGAGGAAGCCCAGGGCACCGAGGCCGCCCGCCTCTACCTGGAGCAGATGACCGCCCACCACGAAGGTGCGGTCGACATGGCCCGTGACGAGGTTGCTGACGGCCAGAATCCCCATGCGATCACCCTGGCCGAACAAATTATCAACGACCAGGAGGCCGAGATCGCTCAGATGCAGCAGATGCTCACTGACCTATGACAGGTCCCCGTCTTTTTCTGACCCCGAGGACAGGAATCTGAAAAAGAAGGGTAACCGTGACGATTGCCACCTGCTGCGGGCGATGGGTCGTTGTCACCGCAGCGGGTGCACCGGGGTGGATGTTTCTTCTCCTTCTGGTCGCACCACTGAGCAAAGGGGAGAGCTCCTGTGTCCAGACCCTTGGAGGACTACGCATTATTGTCCGATACTCACACGGCCGTAAAACACCCCGGCCGTATCCACCAAGTGCTCGGCACGGTCCTGGTCTCACCCGCGAGAGCTGAGCGCATCAACGCTTGCGCCGGCGGCATCGGCAATGATGGAGATGCCGTTCCTGTCGGCGGTAACAAGCGCGTCAATGTAGTCCATGCCCCACACAATAACCGCAACAAGCACCCCATGACCAGGGAAAACGGCAAAGTGTGAGAAGTATTCCAATATCGCCCCGAAACAGAACCGAGCCCCTGTTTCCAACGTCTAATACAGTTTGGGGCTTTTCAGCAGAGGACGGTCGTTTTAAGGCTCGGTGGAGAGCGTTGCGGACTCAGTGACCTGTGGGAGTGCAGACTCAGAGGCGGTCGGGCTCTGAAGCGCGTCGCTGCTTCGGACGGTTTCGTCTGAGCTCGAGGTTTCCAAAGGTGTGTGCTCAGTGGACTGTTGGGCCTCAGTGGTGGGCTGGGCTGGGGCAGTAAACTCCGGTTCGGTTTGCTCGTAGGTGGGGGCGACGTCCTCAGCGTCCGGCACGGTCTCGGTCGTCTGCGCGGTGGTGCGGGCGGGAGGTGCGAGGAAGCCGCTGTTTGCCTCGCTTTCTTCGCCCGGTTGCACCATGAAGCCACGGATGAGCAAGAGGACGCCGAAGATCGCCAGCAATACGAGGGTAGACATTCGCATGATGCCGTTGAGTACCCGTTGTGGCGAAGAGAAGAACCAGGTGCGGTGGTCGCTGCCTGTATCGGTGCTGGGGGCGTCGTCAGTGCGCGCGTTGTCGCCGTGGGCAGCGAAGGAAGCGGGGTCAGACCGGGTGGGTGCTGCGGCCGGATCGTCTACTGGGTGTGGAGGGGTCGGGCTGTTCGTCGCTTCGGCGGAGGGCGACGGTGCTGGTGTTTCCGTCGTGTCTGTCGCATCCAGTGCATCGGGAGGACGAACAGGAGAGGGTGCCTCGGGCGGGTTGACGCCGGAGTCATGCGTGGTTGGAGGGGTGACGGGGGCGTCGACAAGCGTCCCGTCGAGCGTCGTTGCGGAGCCGTACTCGTTCCAGAATTCGTCGAGGATGGCGACGCGGATTGCGCGCTCGACCATCCACTGGGCTAGCGGGTCGACGCGCACGAGGAAGCGCATGTCCACGGTCCAGGGCGAGCCGACGGTGGCGGGCGGTGCGATGCCGACGGCGGGGTGGACCTGCAGCTCGTCGCGGACGGTGTCGGCGATTTCCGGCTGGGCGAGGGCGCGGCGCGCGGCGCGTTCGGAGCGCGCGATGGCCTCGTCGGCGGAGCGGGATCCGAGCAGCGGGACGGGGATGACCACCATCGCGTTGGACCAGTAGTTGGATTGGTTGATGCACACGCGGGCGGTGGAGTTCGGGATGGAGACGGTCGCCTGCTCGATGGTGCGGATCTGCGTCGCGCGCATGGTGATCTGGATGACTTCGCCCTCGATGTCGACCCCGCTGCCTTGGAACGAGACGTAGTCGCCCACGCCGTACTGCTTTTCGGTGAGGATGAAGAAGCCGGCGAGGAAGTCCGCGATGATGCTCTGCGCGCCGAAGCCGACGGCGGCGGAGACGACGGTGGCGGGGATCGCGGCGCCGGCGAGCGAGAAGCCGATCTGTTGTAGCGCGAAGATGAGCAGGAGGAAGTAGGCGACGATTTCGCCGATGTAGACCGCCACGCCGACGAGGGCAAGTCGGCTCTTGCCCTCGTCCACATCGGTCGTGCGCGTGACCTGGCGCTCGAAGTAGCGGTTAATAAACCGGCCGGCGCGCGGCACCAGCAGCGCGAGGACGAAGAGGAGGGCGAGGTTGATGCCGGTTTCGGCGATCCAGTGCCACCAACCGAGCAGAATATATGTGAACGGCATAGTCTGTTTGAGTTTAGTCCGGGGCAGGGGGGCCTGAACGGTGCCGTCGGTCACACTCGCGCGGCTTCCCAAAAAGTGGGATGTGAATTTTAATCAGTGAAATCGGCGCGGTAGTCCGCCCGGCTGTGTAACGTAGCGCACATGATCACACAGCGACTAGTAGTACGAATTCCCTCGCGGCGCTTGCCGTAGCGGGTTCGTTTTCGTACGCCGCTGACACAAGCGCCCTCGACAGCACTCACGAGAAGTGCTCGCCGGGGGCTTTTGTTTTGATCACCCTCACAACCGACACATTGACCCAAGGAGTTTGGAAACGTGGCAGCTTCATCGAATGCGCCGGACGGCAACTCGCAACCGGCGCCGAGCGTCGAGCCGGAGCGAATCACAGGCGCGGACGCGGTCGTGCGAAGTCTTGAGGAGTTGGGCACCCGGTTCGTCTTCGGGTTGCCGGGGGGAGCGGTCCTTCCGCTTTACGACGCCCTGTTTCAGGCCGAGAAGCTGCGCCACGTGCTCGTGCGCCACGAGCAAGGTGCCGGCCACGCGGCGGAGGGGTACGCGGTCGCCTCGGGCCAGGTAGGCGTGTGTCTGGCCACCTCGGGCCCGGGCGCGACGAACCTGGTCACCGCGATCGCGGACGCGTACCTGGACTCCGTCCCGATGATCGCGATTACGGGCCAGGTCGGCTCGCCGCTCATCGGCACCGACGCTTTCCAGGAGGCGGACATTCGCGGCATCACGATGCCGATTACCAAGCACAACCTGATGGTCACCCGCGCCGAGGACATCCCGGCGGCGATCGCCGCCGCGCACCACATCGCGTCGACGGGCCGTCCGGGCCCGGTCCTGGTGGACATTCCGAAGGACCTGCAGGCCGCGGAGATCGAGTTCGCGTGGCCGCCGGTAGTGGACCTGCCCGGCTACAAGCCGAACACGAAGCCGCACAACCGGCAGATCGCGCAGGCGGCGAAGCTGATCGCCGCCTCGGAGCGCCCGGTGCTCTACATCGGCGGCGGCGTGGTGAAGTCGGGCGCGCACGAGGAGCTGCTCGCGTTTGCGGAGCGCACCGGCATCCCGGTGGTGACCACGCTCATGGCGTTGGGCGCGTTCCCGCAGTCGCACCCGCTGTACATGGGCATGCCGGGCATGCACGGATCCGTCCCCGCGGTCGGCGCTCTGCAGGAGGCGGACTTGCTCATTGCCATCGGCACGCGTTTCGATGACCGCGTCACCGGCGACACCAGCACCTTCGCCCCCTACGCCAAGGTCATCCACGCCGACATCGACCCGGCCGAGGTGGGCAAGATCCGCGAGGCGAACGTGCCGATCGTCGGCGACGCGAAGAAGGTCCTGTCCCAGCTGTTCGATGCGTTTAGGGACGAGAAGAGGAACGCTGCGCCGTCGATAAGCAATTGGCTCGCGCGCCTCAACGACTTGAAGGGGCGCTTCCCGCGGGGCTACGACCCGCAGTCCGACGGAAAGCTCTCGCCGCAGTTTGTGATTGAAACGCTGTCGAAGACGGTGGGGCCGGACGCGATCTACGTCTCGGGCGTGGGGCAGCACCAAATGTGGTCGGCCCAGTTTGTTGACTTTGAACAGCCGCGGCACTGGATCAACTCCGGCGGCCTCGGCACGATGGGCTTCGCGGTGCCCGCGGCCCTCGGCGCGAAGGTCGCCTGCCCGGATAAAGAGGTGTGGGCGATTGACGGCGACGGCTGCTTCCAGATGACCAACCAGGAGCTCACCACCGCCGCGATGGAGGGCTTCCCGTTCAAGGTGGCGCTGATTAATAACGGCAATCTCGGCATGGTCCGCCAGTGGCAGACGCTGTTTTACGACGGCCACTACTCCCACACCAAGCTCGGAGGGGAGGAAGTCTACGTGCCGGACTTTGTGCAGCTGTCGCAGGCGCTCGGCGCGGAAGCGATCCGCGTGACCAAGGAGGAGGACGTGGTGCCCGCGATCCAGAAGGCGCGCGAGATCAACGATCGCCCGGTCGTGGTCGAGTTCATCGTCGGCGAGGACGCGCAGGTGTGGCCGATGATCGCGGCCGGCGCGTCGAATTCCGATATGCAGTACGCCCTGGGCATGCGCCCGTTCTTCGACATGGAGGAGTCCGCAGGGGAGACCCCGGAGGCGATCAACGAGGCCATCGAGGCCGTAGAAGCTACAGAGGCTGCCGATACCACCACCCAGGAGGCAAAGTAGATGTCTGACCAAACCATTTCTCGCAACACGCTGTCGGTGCTGGTGCTGGACGTCGACGGCATCATCACCCGCGTCACCGCGCTGTTTACCCGTCGCGGCTACAACCTGGTTTCGCTCGTGTCGGCGAAGACGGAGACCGAGGGCATTAACCGCTTGACCATCGTTGTCGACGCGTCCGAGTACGCCATCGAGCAGATCACGAAGCAGCTGCACAAGCTGGTTCAAGTGCTCAAGGTCGCGCGCCTGGAAGACGACTCGATGATCGCGCGCCAGCTCATGCTGGTCAAGGTGGCCACGACGAACCAGAACCGCCCGCAGGTGGTGGACGCGGCGAACATCTTCCGCGCCCACATCGTCGACGTGTCGCCGGAGTCCGTGGTCATCGAGGCCACCGGCTCCTCCCAGAAACTCAAGGCGTTCCTCGAGCTGATGGAGACCTTCGGCATCAAGGAGCTCGTCCGCTCGGGCAACGTCGCGCTGAGCCGCGGCCCGAAGACGATGGCGCCGACGAAGGGGTAGGCGGTGGCGTAAAGAAGCAATCGCTTGCCGACGCCACAACATCCCCACACAACCCAAATCTGTGCCATAATATGAAATGGCTGTCCCATATAATAGGAAAGGTGAGTGTTTCACTCATGGCAATTGACGTTCTGTACGACAACGACGCGGACCTGTCCATCATCCAGGGCAAGAAGGTCGCCATCATCGGCTACGGCTCCCAGGGCCACGCCCACGCGCAGAACCTGCGCGAGTCCGGCGTTGAGGTGGTCGTCGGCCTGCGCGAGGGCTCCAAGTCCGCCGCGAAGGCCCAGGAGGCCGGATTTGAGGTCAAGACCAACGCGGACGCCGCGGCGTGGGCCGACGTGATCATGCTGCTGGCCCCGGATACCTCGCAGGCAGAAATCTTTAGCAAGGACATCGAGCCGAACCTGAAGGACGGCGACGCCCTGTTCTTCGGCCACGGCCTGAACATCCACTTCAAGCTGATCGATCCGGCCAACACCATCACTGTTGCGATGGTAGCGCCGAAGGGCCCGGGCCACCTGGTCCGCCGCACCTACGTCGACGGCAAGGGCGTGCCCTGCCTGATCGCGGTCGAGCAGGACCCGACCGGCAATGGCAAGGAGCTGGCGCTGTCCTACGCCGCCGCGATCGGCGGCGCACGCGCGGGCGTCATACCGACCACGTTCGAGGCGGAGACCGTCACCGACCTGTTCGGTGAGCAGGCAGTCCTGTGCGGCGGCCTGGAGGACCTGATCATGAAGGGTTTCGAGGTGCTGACCGAGGCCGGCTACGAGCCGGAGATGGCCTACTTCGAGTGCCTGCACGAGATGAAGCTGATCGTGGACCTCATCTACGAGGGCGGTATCGCCAACATGAACTACTCCGTCTCTGACACCGCAGAGTTCGGCGGCTACCTGTCCGGCCCGCGCGTGATCGACGAGGGTGCCAAAGATCGCATGCGCGACATCCTGAAGGACATTCAGTCCGGCGAGTTTACCAAGCGCCTGGTAGCCAACGTCGAAGGCGGCAACAAGGAGCTCGAGGGCCTGCGCGCGAAGGTTGCAGAGCACCCAATTGAGAAGACCGGTGCGCAGCTGCGCGACATGATGACCTGGGTGAAGAACCCGCTGAACGAGACCGCGTAAACGCACACGCGAAGGCGCACACGAAAAACACCGCCCCAGCATCCTGGTCAGTCCAGGAGCTGGGGCGGTGTTGTATGCGACGTGATTCTGTCGCTACGAACTAGTTGGTGGCGCCGGAGACAGCGTCGCCAGCCTTGTCGGCCGCGTCGCCTGCAGCGTCCTTCGCGTCGCCCGCGAGGTCGCCAGCCTTGTCGGTTGCGTCGCCTGCAACCTCGCCAGCCTTGTCGGCCGCGTCGCCTGCAGCGTCCTTCGCGTCACCCGCGAGGTCGCCAGCCTTGTCGGTTGCGTCGCCTGCGGCATTGCCAGCCTTGTCGGTGGCGTCAGCCGCTGCGTCGCCGGCACCCGCGGTAGCGTCCTCGCTCGGGTCAGCGGTGACGGTCTCGCTGCTGGTCTCCGTAGCAACGGTGGAGGTCTCGGTGACGGCAGCGCCGTCCGAGTCGTCGCTGCCGCCGCTGAAGAGGCTGATCAGCAGCCAGACCAGCAGAGCTGCGACGATCAGGCCGAGCAGCCACTTCCACCAGCCGCCACCGCCGTTGCCGGCGTCGGCTACAGTGGTGCCGGAGGTTGCTTTCGTGGTGCCCTCAGTCTTGGACACGGTGGTGGAGCCGGTGCCGCGAACGCCGTCGACAGCGTCGCCAGCCTTGCCCTTTGCGGAGGTGAAGGTCTCGCCGACCTTGTCCTTTGCGTCGTGTGCGTGGTCGCCGATGTGCTTCGCGGCCTTCTCCACGCGGTTCGGATCCTTCGGGTTCGGGTTTGCGGAAGTGATAGTCGTATCCTTTCGTATGTGGCCCCATGCGAGCGGATGAACATTGCGTAAATTGGCTCACTGCTCGAGACCATTGTGCTATTGCGCCTATCAACGGTAGCAAAAGTTGTTGAGGCATCGCCCAAATAGTCAGCAACTTGTACGGTTGTGTGGGGTGGGCAGGGCGTGGCGTCGATAATGAGCCCTGCTCACCGCGTGTTTTTTGAAACCGGGAGCCGTTTTCATTTAATTGTCATTAACTGTGTGGCAGCTTAGGGTTGAGCTATGGCACACGACCACAACCACGATCACGCCCCGTCGAGCGATACTCCGCTGCGCGCGCTCCTCGTTGCGCTCGCCGTCACCGCCACGGTCTTCGTTGCGGAGCTGGTTGGGGGATGGCTCGCCGGGTCCATGGCGCTCATGGCGGACGCGATGCACATGCTTTCCGACGCCGCCGGGCTCATCATCGCCGTTCTCGCGGTGCTTGTGGGGCGGAAACAGGCCTCGCGCCACGCAACGTACGGCTACCGGCGTGTGGAGGTGCTCGCGGCGCTGGTCAACGCGGTGCTCGTGCTCGCGATCTCTGTGTGGATTGTCGTTGAGGCGATCCGTCGCCTCCGCGCACCCGCCGACGTGCACGGCGAGACCATGCTTCTCATCGCCGTCATCGGTTTTGCGGCCAACGGCATCTCGGCGTGGGTGCTGCACGGTCACCGCGGCGACTCGCTCAACGTCCGCGGCGCGTTCCTTCACGTGCTGGTGGACTTGCTGGGATCGGCCGCGGTTATTGTCGCGGGCATCGTGGTCATGGCAACCGGTGCGGCCGTGGCGGACGCCGTGGCCTCGCTCATCATCGCCGCGCTCGTGCTGCCGCGGGCGTGGCAGCTGATGCGCCAATCTGCTGGCGTGCTCCTCGAACAGGTCCCGGAGGGTTTCCGCACCGCCGAGGTGGAGGAGGCGCTGCGAGCGACCGCGGGGGTTGCAGACATCCACGACCTTCACCTTTGGAGCCTCGACGGCGTGAACGTGTTGGCTACGGTGCACGTGGTCGGCGCGGCGGGTACGGATAGTGGGCCGCTTCTAGATGCAGTACAGCACGCCCTGCGCGAGCTGGGCATCGAGCACTCCACGATCCAGATCGAGCGCCCGGAGCACGAATCGCACGAGCAGGTTTGCTGATTCCGTTCTAAGGTTGGGGCATGGGTTTTACGACGCCAAGCTATTCCTTGAAGGACTTGTTCGCCCGTGCTGAACGTGGCGAATTGCAGTTGCCCGACTTCCAGCGCGAATACATCTGGGATGTTGACAGGATTCGCACCCTGGTCACCTCAGTGCTTCGCGGTTACCCCATCGGATCTTTCCTTGCCCTGGACACCCGAAACGCGCCCATGCGTTTCCGCCCGCGCCCGCTCGACGGTCTGACGACGGGGGATCGGGAGCCGGGGCTTTTGCTTCTCGACGGTCAACAGCGCCTCACCTCGCTCTTCTACGCCCTGAAGGGCGCCGGCGAGATCCCGACGGTGGACTACCTGGGCCGGCGCATCCGTCGCCGCTTCTTCGTCGACGTGCGCGCCGCGGTGGCCGCCGACCCGATGCCGGTCGAAGCGGTCTTTGCCGTCGACCCGGACGGTCAGGTGCGCTCCCACTTCGGCCCGCAGATCGACGGGGGCATCCACTCCCGCGAGGACATGTTGGCGCACGGCGTCGTGCCCGTTTCAATGCTGCTGTGGAAGGAAGGCAACGACCTCCTCATTGATATGGCCGCCGACACGGACGACCCGGAGATGCGCGCCGCGGTGAAGACGTTCCAGAACGAGGTCCTGCGCTGGCTGCCGGCGTACGACGTGCCTGTGATCCGGATTGACCGTGAAACCTCGCAGATCGGCGTCGGCCAGATCTTCGCGCACGCCAACTCTGCCGGTGTGCAGATGGATGTCTTCGAGCTGCTCACCGCCGTATTCGCCACTGAAGACCCCAACTTCCGCCTGGCCGACCACTTCGCGCACATCGAACACACGCTGCGCCTGTACCCGGCGCTGGACGGGATCGGGCGCATCGAGTTCCTGCGTGGGCTGTCGCTCCTGATCACCAGCAGGAAGGGCAACGCGGTGGGGCACCGCGGCGACATCCTGAATATCTCGCTGCACGACTACCTGACGCACTGCGACGAGCTGGCCGATGCCTTCGTTGCCGCTGCCGAGTTCCTCGCGGAGCGGTGCATCCTGGCCATCGACCAGGTCCCGTACTCCTCGCAGATCATTCCGCTGGCCGTCATCCTCGCGCGACTGGCCGAGCAGCCCGGACTGCTGGACGAGAAGGAGCCGCGCGACCGACTCAACCGTTGGTACTGGTCCGGCGTGTTCGGCGAGCTCTACGGCGCGCACGCGCCGACGATTCGCGCCGGCCTCGACGTCACCGAGGTCACCCCCTGGGTCCGCGGGGACACCGACGAGGTGCCGCGCACCGTGGGCGACGCGCAGTTCCACGAGTCCCGCCTGCAGTCCGCGACGGCGGAGAGCGGCGTGTACCGCGGGCTGTACTCCCTGCTGATGGCCCGCGGAGCGCTCGACTGGCGCACCGGGAAGCCGCTCAACCGCGACACCATCGCCGAGCTGCAGCCGCGCTTCCACACCGTCTTCCCGCGCGAGTTCTGCCTGCAGGCCGGCGCGACCGAGGAGCTGGCTGACTCCGTGCTCAACCGCACCCCGATGGGGCGGCGCACCGACGTGGTGATGGAGAACAATGAGCCGAAGCGGTACCTGCCGCGCCTGCAGTCGAAGTCCCTGATGGATGACGCAGAGTTCGACGCAATGCTGGAGGGCCACGAGATTCGCCCGGCCGACCTGTTGAACTCGGACTGGAACAGCTTTATCCATGACCGCCGCGACCGTTTCGTGGGCATCATCGAGTACGCGCTGGACAAGCCGGTCGTCCGCGACCTGGACGGAGCCCTCGGGGCCCTCGGCACGCGCACCAATCACGCAGACGGGGAGAATGGCAGCGAAGCAGAAAGCTAGCCGGGGCCTCGCCGCGGCGATGTGCTGCGTGGCGCTCGCCGTCGGCGGGTGCGCGGGCGAGGACACAAGTACCCCGTTGGACCAGGCCCGGGCCGCGAATCAGTCGCGGCACGTCTCCACTGCGTTTGATGATCACCCGGTTGTGCTCGATGACACGAACGGGCTTGTCAGCTCCGAGTACTTCTTCAACACGTCCGAGACGTTGGTGGTGTCGGATTCCAGCGTGGAGGCGCAGCTGCGGGCGGCGTCGATTGCCGCGTACGCGCACGCGCCGATGCTGGTCTACGACGAAGATCACCACGGGCAGATCACGCAGGAAGTGAAGCGTCTGAAAACGTTTACGCTGCTCACGGTGGGCGATGTGGCGATCGCGCCGGCGTCCGGGAGCGTGCGCGTCTACCGCGATCCGGGCGGGATCGACGCGCTGGGCAAGATGACCTCGGTACGGTTCCACGAACGGCCCGTGCACGACCCGGCGGACGCGCAGGAGGTGATCGCCGACCTGGATACGTCGGTGCCGACGTGGCTGCACGCCAATTGGGCGGAGCCGCAGGTGATGCCGAACGCGGTGGCGAAGCCGTTCCCGGTCCATTCGCGCCGCGATGCGGATATGGCGCCGCAGGTGGTGGCCACGCGGGCGTCGTCAATTGCTTCGATTGCAAACGCCCGGGCGTTCGGCGCGCGGGTCACGATGGTGGACAACCCGGACCCCCGCGAATCCGAGGACACGCTGCTGGCGATGGCGGGCCTGGCGGACGCACCGCTCATTGCACTCGGGACGCAATTCGAGCCGGCGAGCGACATTCCGGAGCGAATTATGCAGGCGGAAGAAAAATATTAGCGCGGATGGCAGACAAGCGTGCCTGCGGACATTAAAGTTACCCCCGTACCTATTCCTTTATTGAAATACCGCAGGAGACGATCCCCAGTGTCCAAACCGGTCGTGCTGATCGCAGACAAGCTGTCCCAATCAACCGTCGAAGCGCTTGGAGACTCCGTGGAGGTGCGCTGGGTCGATGGCCCGAACCGCGACGAGCTGCTCGCCGCGGTGCCTGACGCGAACGCACTGCTCGTGCGCTCCGCCACCACCGTGGACCGCGAGGTGATCCAGGCAGCGCCGAACCTGAAGATCATCGGCCGCGCCGGCGTCGGGCTGGACAACGTAGACATTGACGCCGCGACCGAGCGCGGTGTCATGGTGGCCAACGCGCCGACCTCCAACATCCACTCCGCGTGCGAGCACGCGATCGCGCTGCTGCTGTCCACCGCGCGCCAGATCCCGGCGGCGGACAAGACGCTGCGCGACGGCGAGTGGAAGCGCTCGTCGTTCAAGGGCGTTGAGGTCTTTGGCAAGACCGTCGGCATCGTCGGCTTCGGCCACATCGGCCAGCTTTTTGCGCAGCGCCTCAGCGCGTTCGAGACCACCGTCATCGCCTACGACCCGTACGCGAATCCGGCGCGCGCCGCGCAGCTCGGCGTTGAGCTCGTGGAGCTGGAGGAGCTCATGGGACGCGCCGACTTCGTTACCATCCACCTGCCGAAGACGAAGGAGACCGCAGGCATGTTCAATGCGGACCTGCTCTCCAAGGCGAAGGAGGGGCAGATCCTCATTAACGCGGCCCGCGGTGGCCTGGTCGATGAGCAGGCGCTTGCCGACGCCATCGTGAACGGCCCCATCCGCGGTGCCGGATTCGACGTGTACGCCACCGAGCCGTGCACCGATTCGCCGCTGTTTGCCCTGGACGAGGTCGTCGTCACCCCGCACCTGGGCGCGTCCACGGTGGAAGCGCAGGACCGCGCGGGCACGGACGTTGCGGACTCGGTACTCAAGGCCTTGGCCGGCGAGTTCGTCGCCGACGCGGTGAACATCACCGGCGGCCGCGTGGGCGAGGAGGTCGCTCGCTGGCTCGAGCTGTCGCGCAAGCTCGGCCTCATCGCCGGCGAGCTGCTGGACGGCGCGCCGACGTCGCTGAAGGTGACCGCGCGCGGCGAGCTGTCCACGGAACAGATTGATTCGCTGGGGCTGTCCGCTGTGCGCGGCCTGTTCTCCGGCATCATTGATGAGCCGGTGACGTTTGTGAACGCGCCGCAGATCGCGCAGTCGCGCGGGCTGGAGTACTCGGTGGAGACGCAGACGGAGGCGCGGGCGCACCGCAGCGCGCTGGAGGTCCAGGTGGTCTCTGCGGCGGGCAACGCCGTTTCGGTCACGGGCGCGCTCACCGGCCTCGAGGGCGTGGAGAAGATCGTGCGCATCAACGGCCGCGGCGTGGACATGCGCGCGCAGGGGCGCAACCTGTTCTTCCAGTACACGGACGCGCCCGGTGCGCTGGGCACGGTGGGCAGCAAACTGGGGAACAAGGGCATCAATATCGAGGCCGCCGCGCTCACGCAGGCGTCCAAGGGCGATGGCGCAATCCTGATTCTGCGCGTCGAGGCCGAGGTGCCGGAGGCCCTGGTCAACGAGATTGCACAGGAGCTCGGCGCCTCCGCGCTGCAGATCGACCTGGACTAGGTCGTTCCGGGCTGGACTCGGTCCTGAATCCTTTTCCGCGCAGCGCCGATTTTTCGCCGGCGGAGCTGTTACGCTATCCCGTAGTCCAATATGTGGGAAAGGAATCTCAGAAAATGAAACTGGCTGTGATTGCTGGCGACGGCATCGGGACCGAAGTCATGGCGGAGGGCCTCAAGGTGCTCCGCGCTGTCCACAACGACGTGGAGACCACCGAGTACGACCTTGGCGCGCGCCGCTACCTCCGCAACGGCGAGCTGCTCACGGACGCGGACCTGGACAGCCTGAAGTCGCACGACGCGATCCTTCTCGGGGCGGTTGGCGACCCAGCCAACGTCCCCGCGGGCGTGCTGGAGCGCGGTCTGTTGCTGCCGCTGCGGTTCAAGCTTGACCACTACGTCAATCTGCGCCCGTCGCGGTTGTTCCCGACGTCGACGAGCCCGCTGGCCAACCCCGGCGACGTGGACTTCGTCGTCGTGCGCGAGGGCACCGAGGGGCTCTACGCCGGCAACGGTGGCACGCTGCGCCAGGGCACCGACCACGAGGTGGCCTCCGAGGTGAGCCAGAACACCTACTTCGGCGTGGAGCGCGTGGTGCGCTACGCCTTCGAGCTGGCCATGACGCGTCGCAAGAAGCTCACCCTGGTGCACAAGACGAATGTGCTGGTGAACGCGGGCGGGTTGTGGCAGCGTGTCGTCGATAAGCTTGCTTCGGAGTTTCCCGAGGTCGACGTGGACTACAACCACATCGACGCCGCCACGATCTACATGGTGGATGATCCGTCGCGCTACGACGTGATCGTGACCGACAACCTGTTCGGCGACATCCTGACGGACCTCGCGGGCGCCATCACGGGCGGCGTGGGGCAGGCGTGTTCCGGCAGCATCAACGCCGCGGGCGAGTTCCCCTCCATGTTCGAGCCGGTGCACGGTTCGGCGCCGGACATCGCGGGGCAGGGGATAGCGGACCCGACCGCGATGATTCTTTCCGTGGCGATGATGCTGCGCTTCCTCGGCGATGAGGAGAACGCCACGCGGATTGAGCGCGCGGTTGAGGATGAGGTGGCTGCTCGCGACGGCGGCGCGGTGCGCACCGAGGAGGTCGGAACCCGGATCGCGGCAGCACTGCAGTAATCTGTCAGCCAGCTTTAGACAGATGAAAGGTGCACTCCCGTATGAGCGTTCCCGCGATGTCCGCCAGCACGAACCGAGCCCGTAGGAAGGTAATTGGGGCGGTGGGGCTGGCCGTAGTGCTGGCCTCCAGCCTCGCCCTGACCGCGTGCGGTGAGGGCGGCATCGGCGCGGCATCCTCGCCGCAGCCCGACAAGCTGGAGACGCATGGTGCCGAGGCGATTGACGACGCCGACGGCTCCGGCGTCGAAGTGTCGCGTCGGCTTTTTGACGCCGCCGACACCGCCGTGGTGTCCGGCCCGAAGCGTGAGGACCAGCTGAAGGCGGCGGCGCTCGCCGTGGACAAGGGGGCGCCGATGCTCGTGCGCTACCCGGCGACGGACGACGCGGTGAGCGCGGAGCTGGAACGGCTCGGCGCCGACGAGGTCATCGAGGTCGGTGCGGGCGCGCAGGACACCGCCGACGACGCCACCGAGCCCGTGCAGAGCGACGCGCCGGAACAGGACGTCGCCGCGATCGCCGCGCTCGATGCGCCGAACAAGGGCGAGCGCGAGCTCCCGCCTATGCTCGCCACCGCCGAGACCTCGCGCGCGGCGGCCGCGACGGCGCGCGCCGCAGGCGCTGACGTGCAGGTGGTGGCATACCCGGATCCGCGTGTGACGTCGGAAAGCATGCGTACCGTCTCCGACCAGGACACGCTCGCGCTTGGCCTGCAGTGGGGCGGCACCGATGCGTTCGCGCGCCGCGTGGAGCTGGCGGGCAACGGCGAGCTGCCGGGCGGCGGCGGCCTGGTCTTCCCGGGGCGCAGGATGATCGCGCTCTATGGTCACTCGTTCGCGCCCGAGCTGGGAGTGATGGGCGAGCAGCCGCCGCAAGAGGCTGCCGCGATGGCCAAAGACTACGCCAGCAAGTACCAGCCGTTGGCCGGGGAACCGGTAATTCCGGCGTTTGAGATCATCGTGACCGTTGCGTCCAACTCGCCGGGCGAGGACGGCGACTATTCCAACGAGGCGCCCGTAGAATCGGTCGTGCCGTACATCGATGCGATCACGGAGGCGGGCGGCTACGCCGTGCTGGACATGCAACCGGGCCAGGGCGACTTCCTCCACCAAGTGCAGATGTACGAGGAGCTGCTGAAGCGACCGAACGTCGGCCTTGCACTCGACGCGGAGTGGAAGCTCAACCCGGGCGAGGCGCCGCTGTCCCGCGTGGGCTCCGCCACCGCCGAGGAGATCAACGTCGTTGCCGATTGGCTCGCGGACCTCACGCGCGACAACAACTTGCCACAGAAGGCGTTTGTGCTGCACCAATTCCAGGTACAGATGTTCCCCGACCGGCAGAACATCCGCACCGACCGCGACGAGCTCGCGTACGTGCTGCACGCCGACGGGCACGGCGACCCGGGGCAGAAGTTTGATACCTGGAACGTGCTACGGGAGGGCCTGAACCCGCGCTTCTTCATGGCGTGGAAGAACTTCCTGGACGAGGACACCCCGACCTTCAGCCCGGAGCAGACGTTCAACGACGTCCAGCCCCGCCCGTGGTTTGTGAGCTACCAGTAAAGCCGCTGATATTGTGCGCTGCCCCACGCTAGTGTTGGGGCATGAGCGTCGAACTTGAAGAAGTCGCAGGTTTCCTCGGCCAGCACGAGCCGTTCTCGCACCTGCCGGAGGAAGTGCTCGCCGGCCTGCCTGCGCAAATGACAGTGACGTACGTCCGTAGGGGCGAGACGATCGTGGCGCCCGGGCAGGTCAACGACGCACTCCACATCATCCGCTCCGGCGCGGTGGACATCGTCTCCGGGGACGGCGTGCTGCTGGACCGCCGCGATGCCGGCAAGAATTTTGGCTACTCCACGCTGCTCGGCGCGCGGGAATCGCAGTACGGCATGGTTGCGGTGGAAGACAGTTTGCTCCTGCTGCTGCCGCGCGCGTCGTTTAGCGAGCTCCTTGCCAGCTACCCGGACCTGGGGCGATTCTTTCAGTCCGCCTCGCGCCGTGTGCGCGCTGCTGCGGAAGAGGTCCGGAGGTCGAGCTCCGCGGAGGTGCTGCGCACCGAGCTGGACCAGCTGCTCCGCGACCGCAAGCTTGCCACCGTCCACCCCGGCACCTCGATTGCGGAGGCCGCTGCCGAGATGGACCGGCAGGGCGTGACGTGTCTGATCGTCGCCGATGCAACGGGGACGCAGCGGCCCGGCATCCTGACGGACCGCGACTTGCGCTCCCGCGTCGTGGCGCGGTGCAAGGACCCGCGCGGGCCGGTGCGCGAGGTGATGACTGCGCCGGTGCGTACCATCGGCGCGGACGCCCTCGTGTTCGAGGCGATGTTGCTCATGGGCGAACTCGGCGTGCACCACCTGCCGGTCACCGGCACGGGCGGGATCGTCGGCGTGGTGACCTCCAGCGACATTATGCGCCTGCTCCAGGCGGACCCGATCTACCTCGCCGCCGACGTGGAGCGCAGTAGCCGCTCCGGCCTTGACGGCGCTTTTCGCCGCGCCGCCGAGGTGTCGGCGCGATTCTTCGAGCGCGGGGCCACCGCCGCCGAGTCGCAGCGTCTGCTCACCTCGATCACTGACGCCATCGCGCGGCGTCTGTGCGTCCTGGCCATCGAGGAGCTCGGCCCGCCGCCGGTCCCGTTCGCGTTCGTCGCCGTGGGCTCGCAGGCGCGCGGCGAGATGGGGCCGGCCTCGGACCAGGACAACGCGTTGGTGTTGGGCAACGCGTACGACCCGGAGGCGCACGGCGAGTACTTCGCCGCCCTCGGGAGGTTTGTTTGCCAGGGGCTCAGCGAGGCGGGGCAGGCGCTGTGCCCGGGCGAGATGATGGTGTCCAACGCGGCGTGGCGGATGACGCAGGCACAGTGGGAGCGCACCTTCCACCGCTGGGTGACCGCGCCCGACCCCGACGCCTTGCTGCACGCGCAGGTCTTCTTCGACTTCCGCACCGTGTTCGCCTCGGACGACGCGGCGCGGAGGGTGGCCCGGGAGGTGCGCGAGTCCGCACTTGCGTCCGCGCACGGCTCGCGGCGGCTCCACACCCATTTGGCGGCGTTGGCCACGTTCCGCGAGCCGCCGATCGGGTTCTTCCGGGGGCTCGTCGTCGAGCGCGGTGGCGAGTACGCCTCCACCCTGGACGTGAAGCGCGGCGGGACCGCGGCGGTCGTCCAGATGGCGCGCCTGTACGCCATCGTCGCGGGGGTTGGGGAGGTGGCGACGAGGGAGCGCGTGCGGGCGTCGATAGGCACTGCCCTCTCCGAGAAGGGGGCGCGCGAGCTTCTCGACGCCTCCGACTACCTCTCCGACCTGGTCCTTCGTCACCAGGCGCGGCAGCTGCGCGCGGGCGAGCGGCCCGACTACCACATCGACCCGCGCGAGCTCACCGAGCGTGACCGCGCCGCGCTGCGCGACAGCTTCCGCGTGATCAAGTCGCTGCAAAATGCGCTGGCCAGCAAGTACCCGGTCCAGGCGGTGTGACATGTTTGGGTTCACGAGAGCATCACGCAGGACGCTTGTCGACGCCGCGCTCCTGGCCGTCGACGTCGAGACCACCGGCCTGCGCCCTGGGCGCGACCAACTGGTGGCCGTCGGCTGGGTGCCGCTTGACGGGCGGGTGATCGACCTCTCGCGAGCCGAATACCACGTGCTCGCTGGCGCGCAGGTGGGCGATTCCGCCACGGTGCACGGCATCACCGACGACGACGTTGCACGCCTGGGCGAGGACCCGGCCGAGGTGTGGGCGGCGTTCGCGCGCGCGATCGACGGGCGAAAGCTGCTGGCGCACTTCTCCCAGATGGAGACCGGGTTTCTGGGGCGCCTGGGCGGGCAGGTCACCGGCACGAAGTGGGTCCTGCGCGACAGTGAGGTGGTGGATACGATGGCGCTGGAGCGGCGTCACATGGAGCGGATGGGCACGTACCCGCGCGGGGAGGATTTGCGGCTGGCGCGGGTGCGGCAGCGGTACAATCTGCCGCGGTACTCAAGCCACAGCGCGCTGACGGACGCGCTGGCGTGTGCGGAACTTTACCTTGCCCTGTCTGGTGAGTGATGTATCACTGCACTATGTAATTCGGTATGCTCGTCAGCATGCGTTTTGGACGAATTGCAACACCCGAAGGGATGACCTTCGCGGTCATCGATGACGAGGGGAAGGTGGCCAAGGCAATCGCCGGCACCCCCTACACGGACCCCGAGTACACGGGCAAGGAATACAAGCTGGAAGACGTGCGCCTGCTCGCGCCGACGCTGCCGAGCAAGATCGTGGCGGTCGGCCGCAACTACGCGGACCACGTTGCCGAGGTGTTTAAGGAATCTGCCGAGCACCTGCCGCCCACCATCTTTATCAAGCCGCCGACAGCCGTGGTGGGCCCCGGTGCGCCGATCCG
Source organism: Corynebacterium gottingense (assembly GCF_003693265.1). Lineage (GTDB taxonomy): Bacteria > Actinomycetota > Actinomycetes > Mycobacteriales > Mycobacteriaceae > Corynebacterium > Corynebacterium gottingense. Next base: position 31,789 of record NZ_RDRE01000007.1, on the reverse strand, counting down.
CATCCCGGACTTTGCCACCGGCGTGGAATTTGAGGGTGAGCTCGCCGTCGTCATCGGCGTGCCGTGCAAGAACGTCAAAGCGAAGGACTGGAAGTCAGTGGTACGCGGCGTGACCATTATCAACGACGTCTCCTCGCGCGACCTCCAGTTCGCGGACGGACAGTGGGCCCGCGCCAAGGGCATCGACACCTTCGCGCCGCTTGGCCCCTGGATTGAGACGGACCTGGACAAGTTCGACTTCACGGACCTGCCCATCAAGGCCCACCTCACGCACGACGGCACCACGGAGACGAAGCAGGATTCCAACTCGAAGCAGATGATCATGAGCATCGGTGAGATGATCGAGTGGGTCACCCAGTCGTTCACGCTGCTGCCGGGCGACGTCATGGCCACCGGCTCCCCGGCGGGCACCGCGGAGATGGTGCCGGGTGACTTCATCGAGGTTGAGATCCCCGGGATCGGCTCGCTGGGCAACCCGGTCGCGAAGGCGTAGCGGCAGGCGGACCTAGAGCCCGAGCGCGCGCATGATGGTGCGCAGCTTTGCGCTCGTCTCGTCCAGCTCCGCCTGCGGGTCGGAGTCGATGACGAGCCCGCCGCCGGCCCAGGTGCGGGCGGTGGCGCCAGCGGCGTCGACCTCGGCGCAGCGGATGGCCACCATGTACTCACCGTCGCCGCTCGCGTCGGTGTAGCCGACCGCACCGCCGTAGAAACCGCGGTCGGTCTCCGCGGTGGTGATCAGCGCCTCCGCCGCGTCGGAGGGGGTCCCACACACGGCCGGAGTGGGGTAGAGGCGCAGCGCCAAGTCCAGCGCGCTCGGCGCTGGATCCTTGATTTCGCCGCGGATCGGGGTGGCAAGGTGCCACATCTCGCTGGTCTTCTCCAACTCCGGGCGGTCGGGGATGTCCAGGCGCGAGCACAGCGGTGCGAGTACGCGGCGGATGTGTTCAACCACGTAGGCGTGCTCACCCAGGTCCTTCGCCGAGTTGTACAGGGCTGCGGCCGCCGCCTCGTCGGCGTCGCGGTCGTGCGGGATGCGCGCGGCAGAGCCGGCCAGCGGGCGCGAGGACACCTCCGAACCGCGCCGCTTCACCAGCACCTCGGGGGAGGAACCGACAAAGAAGTGGCCGGTGCGGCCGGAGGGGGTGAGGTCCGCAATGAAGCCGTCGCGGGTGTACGACAGGTCAATCAGGCGCGCGGCGACGAGCCGGGGATCAACCGGCGGGTCGAAGGCAATATCGACGGCGCGCGCCAAGACCACCTTGTTCAGTTTGGAGGATTCGATCGTGCCGATCGCGGCCTCGATGCGGCGCAGGTGCTCCTGCGGCGAGGGGTCGAAGCTGGTCACCGACGCGCTGAGCTGGGCGCCCGGGCCCACTCGGTAGTAGGGGTGGGGCTCGAGCGTGCCGGACTCGCGCACAATCTTTTCCGGGGCGGTGAGCGCGGCGGGGCAGTCCTGGTCGAACGGCAGGGCGCCGACGAGCATGTCCACGTCGCCCGCTTCGAGCGCGTCGATTGCGTCCCACGCGTCGGAGAACCGGCGCGCGGCTCCTTGGGTGCGCACAGAGCCGCCCGGGCGTGAGAGCAGGAAGTCGGGTGCGCTCGCGGGGCGGAGGGAATCGGACGCGGGGGTATGCGGCATAAGGGAAGACTTTAGCAACCGCAATGTGTGCGGCAACTCTTGGGGATTTGGCGCTCGTGGTCGGGGGCGTGGGGAGGGGCGTCGAGAAGCAATTGCCTGCTAATTGACGCTGTTTGCGTCCGCGCTACTATTTACCCCATGACTGATTCTGCAATGCGCGTACGTTTCTGCCCATCGCCAACCGGCACCCCGCACGTCGGTATGGTGCGCACCGCCTTGTTCAACTGGGCGCAGGCGCGGCACAGCGGCGGTACGTTTGTCTTCCGCATCGAGGACACCGACGCCGCCCGCGACTCCGAGGAGTCCTACCAGGCCATTATCGAGTCGCTCGAGTGGCTCGGCCTGAACTGGGACGAGGGCATCAACGTCGGCGGCCCGCACGAGCCGTACCGCCAGTCGCAGCGCATGGACATTTACAAAGATGTGCTGGACAAGCTCATCGAGGCCGGCGAGGTCTACCCCGCGTACTCCACCAACGAGGAGGTGCAGGAGCGGCACAAGGCCGCCGGCCGCGACCCGCAGCTGGGGTACGACAACTTTGACCGCGACCTGACCCAGGAGCAGATCGACGCGTTCGAGGCCGAGGGGCGCAAGCCCGTGTGGCGCCTGCGCATGCCGGATCAGGACTGGACCTGGAACGACCTGGTCCGCGGCGAAGTCACGTTCAAGTCGAACACACAGCCCGACTTCGTGGTCGCCCGCTCCAACGGCGCCCCGCTGTACACGCTGGTCAACCCGGTCGACGACGCGCTGATGGGCATCACCCACGTGCTGCGCGGCGAGGACCTGCTGTCCTCCACCCCGCGACAGATCGCGCTTTACGCGGCACTGCAGCGCATCGGCGTCGCGGAGTTCACGCCCGAGTTCGGCCACCTGCCGTTCGTGATGGGGCAGGGCAACAAGAAGCTGTCCAAGCGCGACCCGGAGTCCAACCTGTTCAACCACCGCGACGCCGGCATCATCCCCGAGGGCATGATCAACTACCTCGCGCTGCTCGGCTGGTCGCTGTCCGCGGACCAGGACATCTTCTCCGTCGACGAGATGGTCAAGGCCTTCGACGTGCACGACGTGCTGGGCAACCCCGCGCGCTTTGACCAGAAGAAGCTCGAGGCCATCAACGCCGACCACATCCGCCAGCTGGACTCGGAGGACTTCCGCGATCGCCTGCGCGCCTACCTCACGGAGTACACCGATTTCCCGGCCGACTACCCGGCCGACAAGTTCGCGCTGGCCGCGGAGCTCGTGCAGACGCGCATCAAGATGCTTGGCGACGCCTACGGGCTCCTCAAGTTCCTTGTCACCCCGGACGCCGAGCTGCAGCTGAACGAGAAGGCCGCGAAGAAGAACCTCAAGGAGGACGCGGTCCAGGCGCTCGACGAGGGCATCGCCGCCCTCGAGGCGATCGACGAGTCCGCGTGGGCCACCGACGCCATCGACGAGGCGCTCAACGAGGCCCTGATCCAGAAGCTGGAGCTCAAGCCCCGCAAGGCCTTCGGCGCCCTGCGCGTGGGCATCTCCGGCGAGCAGGTCTCCCCGCCGCTGTTCGAGTCCATGGAGCTGCTGGGCAAGGAGTCCACGCTGACCCGCCTGCGCGCCGCGCGCGAGGTCACCCCGTTCACCGCCGCATAGGCGCCCATCGCTTCACGACGCCCGCGTGCCAGGCCCACCGCCTGCCACGCGGGTTTCGTTGTTGTGCAGGGTTGAGCACAGGACAGGAGAGGGCCCGCAAAAGCACACTTACAACGGCGTGATTTAAGACGACGAAAATGCGCATTGACCAGGCGATTTGGTATGTATAGCGCGTTCTGGTTATAGTAATCATCGTTGTTCAGAGCGAACACGGAAAACAACTTCACAGAGAGTTTACTCCGGTAAGCACTGAAAAGCGATGGCCTATGGTGTAATTGGCAACACAGCGGTTTCTGGTACCGCCATTCTTGGTTCGAGTCCAGGTAGGCCAGCAACAGAACTTCACATTGTTGTTCTGTGTCCTTAAGCCCCGTTCGTCTAGTGGCCTAGGACGTCGCCCTCTCACGGCGGTAACACGGGTTCAAATCCCGTACGGGGTACAAGATACTGAGGCGGTCAGCGAGTTTGCTGGCCGCCTCAGTTTTTTGCGTTTGGGGCGGGGGAGTGGCGTCGAGAAGCAATAGTGCGTTCGCGCTGCGAAGTACCCGGGTCCTTGCTACGGTATTGGTCGTTAAAAATGGCCGAGTGCGAGGAACGATTGACATGCGCATGACTGCGAAAACCACCCTGACCGCCCTGTTTGCCACGGGATCCGTGGCGGCGCTGCTGGTTGGCTGCTCCGAACCTTCCGCTGAGGATTCCACCGAGAACGGGTCCACGGCCGCGGCCGATGGCGGCGAGACCACGATCACCGTCTACACCTCCGAGCCGGAAGAGAAGGTGGACGAGATCAACCAGGCCTTTGAGAAGGCCAACCCGGACGTGAACGTGGAGGTCTACCGCGCTGGCACCGGTGACCTCACCGCGCGCCTTGAGGCGGAGAAGACCGCGGGCAGCATCGAGGCCGACATCTTCTGGGCCGCCGACGCGCCGACCTTTGAGACGTACAAGGAGGCGGGCGACCTGGCTGAGCTGAAGGACGTGGACACCTCCAAGGTGATCGAGGAGGCGCAGGACGCCGACAACATGTACGTGGGTACCCGCATCATCCCGACGGTGATTGCCTACAACACCGGCGTGTACGACCAGGGCAACGCGCCCGCCTCCTGGCAGGCGCTCACCGACCCGGAGTATCAGGGCAAGATCGTCATGCCGGACCCGTCCGTGTCCGGCGCCGCCGCGTACAACGCGACGGTGTGGAAGGGTAACGAGGCGCTGGGCGACGAGTGGATCACCAAGCTGGGCGCGAACCAGCCGATGATTGCCAAGTCCAACGGCCCGACCTCGCAGGAGATCGCGGGCGGCGGCCACCCGGTGGGCGTCGTGGTGGACTACCTGGTGCGCGACCTGGCGGATGCGGGGTCCCCGATCGCGACGTCCTACCCGGAGGAGGGCGCGCCGTTTATCACCGAGCCCATTGCCGTGTTCAAGGACTCCGATGCGCAAGACGCTGCGCAGCGCTACATCAACTTCGTGCTCTCTGAGGAGGGGCAGAAGCTGGCGGTGGAGCAGAACTACCTGCCGGTGATTGATTCGGTGGGCACACCTGGCGACGCACCGAGCCTCAAGGACATCCCGCTGATGGCGGCCGACCTCGAGTCGGTGACCAACGACCGCGAGGAAGCGGTCTCGTTCTTCCAGAACGCGGTGAAGTAGCCCGACTAATACCGTGCCCACTCCCACCTCTCGCCGTATCACCGGCGTCGGCCTCGCGCGCCTCGGCGTGTGGCTGGTCGTCGCCGCGCTGTTTCTCACTCCGCTCGCGCTCGTCGTGTCGCTCGCGCTCGGCGGCAACCAGATTCCGCTCCTGCTGGAGCAAGGCCTTGGAAAGGCGACGCTGAACTCGGCGGTGACCACGTTGGCGTCGTCAGCCTTTGCGGTGCTTCTCGGCGGGGCAGTGGCGCTGCTGCTCGAGCGGACAGACGTGTACGGCAAAGGCGCGCTGCGGATCCTGCTGTTGTCGCCGCTGCTCGTCCCGCCGTTTGTTGGTGCGATTTCTTGGCTGCAGCTGTTTGGCAACAACCAGGGCCTCAACGCTGTGTTCGGCCGCGAGATCTGGAACCTCTACGGAGCGGACGGCGTGATCTTCCTCATGACGCTGCACTCCTACCCGCTGGTGTACGTCATCGTCGCGGCGGCGCTGCGCTCCATCCCCGCCGACTTGGAGCTCGCCGCGCGGATCAGTGGCGCCGGCAACGCCCGCGTGCTACGGACGGTCACGCTGCCGCTGCTCGGCCCCGCGTTCCTCAGCGCGTTTACGCTGACCGCGGTGTCGAACCTGGCCGACTTTGGAATCCCGTCGATCTTGGGCTCGCCTGTCCGCTTCGAAACGCTGGCCACCATGGTCTACCGCATGATGGAGTCAGGCATCGTGGCCAACCCGCTGCAGGTGGTCTCCACCATCGGCACGGTGCTGCTTGTCCTCGGGATCGTGGCGGTGGTCGCGGACTACGTCGTCTCCGCCCGGGCCGCGAACACCACCCACACTGGCGCGTCGATGCCGCTGCCGCTGGGGAAGTCGCGGGCGGCGGTGTCCGTCGTCGCCTGGATCGTCGCGCTGGCGCTCACCCTCGGGCCGCTCATCGGCCTGACGTACCGCGCGCTGCTTCCCGCACCGGGCGTGCCATTTACGCTGGAAAACATCTCGCTGTCGAACTTCCAGTCCACCCTGGAGAACCCGCGTGTGATCGAGGGCTTCACCAATTCGGTCACCCTCGCGCTAGGTGCTGCGCTGCTGTGCGGCCTGCTTGGTTGGGCAGTCGGGTTGTTGGTCACCCGCACACGGGCGCGCTCGAACACCGCCCTGACGCTGATCGTGCTGCTCCCGACGGCGCTGCCCGGGCTGATCATCGGCGTCGGATGGGTCATCTACGGCCGCTACACCGACCTTTACAACACCCGGTGGGTGATCCTCCTGGCGTACGTGTGCGCGTTCACCGCGCTCGTGCTGCAGGCAGTGCGTGCCCCGCTGGCGTCCATGCCAGCCGCGGTGGAGGAGGCGGCGCGCATCTCCGGTGCTGGCCGGCTCCGCGCCATGCTTGATACGACCGGCCGCATGGCCATCCCCGCGGTCGTCTCCGGCGCGGTGCTGGTTGCGGTCACCGCGGTGCGGGAACTCACTGTCTCCATCCTGCTCATCGCGCCCGGCACCACCACGATCGGTGTGCAGCTGTTTAACCTGCAGCAATCCGGCAACTACAACCAGGCGTCCGCGCTGGCGCTCATGTTCGCCGTCATTGGCATCGTCGCGCTCGCCCTGACCATCCGCAACCCAGAAAGGAGCGCCAAGTGAGCGAAATCCAGCTCGAGCACTTGACCGTGGCGTTTCCCGACGGCACCGTCGGCCTCAACAATCTCGACGCGAACGTGCAGAGCGGCGAGTTCCTCGCGCTCGTCGGCCCCTCCGGCTCTGGTAAGACGACGCTGCTGCGCACCCTCGCCGGCTTCCTCAGCCCCACGTCCGGCACGATCCGCATCGGCGGCCGCGATGTGTCCGCCGTGCCGCCGGAGCACCGCAACATGGGCATGGTCTTCCAGCAGCACGCGGTCTGGCCGCACATGACGGTGGAGGCCAACGTGGCCTACCCCCTCAAGCAGGCCAAGGTGCCCGCATCGCAGCGCCGCAGCAGGGTCGAAGAGGTGCTCGAGCTCGTCGGCCTGGCGGGGTACGGCGCGCGCAAACCGGACTCGCTGTCGGGCGGCCAGCGCCAGCGCGTCGCCCTCGCCCGTGCCATCGTCGCGCGGCCGAGCGTTTTGCTTCTCGACGAAGCCCTGTCCGCCCTCGACGAGCCCCTCCGCGACGGCCTGCGGCGCGAGCTCGTCGCGCTCACGCGCACGCACAACCTCACGACAGTCCACGTCACCCACGACCGGAAGGAAGCGCTGGCGATCGCCGACCGCATCGCGGTCCTTCGCGACGGCGTCATCGAACAGATCGCTGCCCCGGCGGACCTGCTCGCGCGGCCGGCGTCGGCGTGGGTGGCGTCGTTTATGGGCGACGCCACCGTGCTGCCAGGGCGGATCAATGGGGGACGGGTGGTCGTCGATAGCCTACCCGAGCTGTCCTGGCCCGCCGAGCTCTCGGGCACCGCCGCGGCGGACGGCACCGAAGTCGAGGTGGCGGTCCGGCCATCCATGGTCCACCTCGACGGCGCCGGGCACGACGGCGCGACAGCGACGGCGATGACGATGATCGTGACATCCGCGCTCTACGAGCGCGACGGCTACTCGGTCTCGCTGCGCGCGGGCGACCACGAGTTCCGTGCCTTCGCCCCCGGCAGCGCACGCCCGGAGATCGACACCGCCGCGGTGGTCCGCATCGACCCACCACTGGTCTTCGCGTCAACGCCAAAGGAGCAGGAGTGAGCCAGCGCGGCAGCGTCGCCGAGGTATTCGGCGTCTTCCTCAAACTCGGCTGCACCTCCTTCGGCGGCCCCGTGGCGCACCTCGGCTACTTCCGCGACGAGTTCGTCGAGCGCCGGAAGTGGCTCACGGATTCCGAGTACGCCGATCTCGTCGCGCTCTGCCAATTCCTCCCCGGTCCCGCCTCCAGCCAGGTCGGCATGGCGCTCGGCCTCCGCCGGGCCGGGTACCTGGGCATGGCGGCGGCGTGGGCGGCCTTCACGTTGCCGTCGGCAATCGCCCTGGTGTGCTTCGCTCTGGGGCTCGCCACGCTTGACGACGCCACCCACGCCGGCTGGCTCACCGGGATGAAAGCCGCCGCCGTGGCCGTGGTTGCGCACGCGGTGATTGGGATGGCGGGTTCGCTGGTGACAGACGCGTCGCGCGCGCTGATTGCGGTGTCCGCGATGGTGCTGGTCTTACTCGTGCCGAGCCCCTGGGTCCAGGTGGCCGCGATCCTCGTCGGCGCGGCGGCCGGGTTCGGTTTGCTGCGCGGGGACGGCGGCACGGCCGATGCTGCGTCGCGCGACCGCGCCGTGTACCAGCAGTCCAAAGGCGTGGGCGTGACGTGCCTGGCGCTGTTCGCCGGGCTGCTGGTCGCGCTGCCGTTGATTGCTCGAGGCGGCGACGTCGGCCTCGGCATCGTGGATACCTTCTACCGCGCTGGCGCCCTCGTCTTCGGCGGCGGGCACGTGGTGCTGCCGCTGCTGGAACAGGCCGTGGTGCCGAACGGGCTCGTGGGCGAGGACGTCTTCCTCGCCGGCTACGGTGCCGCGCAGGCGGTGCCCGGGCCGCTGTTCACGTTTGCCTCGTTCCTCGGCGCGAGCGCACACGGCATCCACTGGGCGCTGGGTGCTGTCCTGGCCACGGTGGCGATCTTTTTGCCCGCTGCGCTCCTCGTGGCGGGGGCGATGCCGTTTTGGGACCAGCTGCGTGCCCACCCGGCAAGCCGCAGCGTGCTCGCCGGCGCGAACGCCGCGGTAGTGGGAATCCTGGCAGCGGCGCTGTACACGCCGGTGTTTACTTCGGGGATCGGAGGGCCCGCGACGATGGCGCTCGCCGCGGTCGCCTTCGTTGCGCTGCGGTCGTGGAAGGTGCCCGCGTGGGCCGTTGTCATCGGCGCGGCGCTTGTTGGTTTTGTCGCGTTGTGATCCGCGCGAAAAACGGGGAATGAGCTGGCGATTTGCTAAGTGGTAGGGTCTGCCTTTATTGTTTACAAAGTCGCAAGGACAGCGAACGAGCCCCGTTCGTCTAGTGGCCTAGGACGTCGCCCTCTCACGGCGGTAACACGGGTTCAAATCCCGTACGGGGTACAACGTAGCCGGACCGGTTTTCACCACAGCGTGGAAGCCGGTCCGGTTTTGTCGTGTGGGCCGTAACTGGCCCGGCGTGCCGGCGGGGTGCAGTTTGGACTGTTTGACGAAGACAGGTTGACGAGATCACGGAGTTTTTCCAGCGTCTTCGTCACGGAGATCTCGTCAACTGGGCACCGTCGGGGCGGCTCCGGATTCATACACCCCTGCCTGGACGTCGCCGATTCCGGGCGCTTCATACACAGTGCGCCGCCCCTGGCCCCTCGTGGAGGCAGGCGGCGGCGCAAAGCGGCAATGGCCGTTGAGCTAGATGTTGAAGTAGTTGCGGATCTGCTGCACCAGGTCGGGGTACTGGTGGGCGAAGATGCCGGCGATGACGGCGAGCAGGGAAGCGAACAGGCCGAGCGCGAGCAGGACGGCGCCGGCGACGCTGCTGCCGCTCGATGCGCCTTCGGTGTCGTCGCTCGGCTTCTCGCTTGGCTGCTGGTCCGGCTTCTCAGTGGGCTCGGCGGTGGTGGTCACCGTGGCGTGTGCGGTGGTAGCGACGGTCTTCTCAACCGTCTCCTTGACGGTTTCCTTCGCGGTGGAGGCGACCTCCTCCGTGCGCGTGATGGTGGTGGGCACCAGCTTGGTGGTGGTCTTCGCCACCTCCTCGCGCACGGTCGTCGGGACCGCAGTAGTCACCGTGGTCGGGGCCGGGGAGCCCTTGATGATCGTGGTCGGGACCTCGGTGGTCTTGTCCACCGTCTGCGTCGTGGTGACCGGCTTTTCCACGGTGGTGGTGACCACGCTGGTCTTCGGCTCCTGCCGCACGGTGGTCGTTGCCGTCGTCGTCTCGGCCGGGCTGGTCTTGCCCGTGGTCGGCGTCGCCTGCGCGGAGGTCGCGGAGGTCGTGGCCTCGGACGGCTTGGCCGGGGTGGTGGTCTCCTCCGGCTTCGCCGCGTCCTTCTTCTGCAGCGTGACTTGATCGACCGTGTACGGGGTATTGATGTTGTAAGTGGTCAGCTTCAGGGACTCCGGGGAGACATCGATGCTGGTGTAGTCCGGGTTGTAGTCCTGGCGCCAGCGGGCCGTGGACTTGTGCACAAGGTCCGTCGCGCGCTCCTCGCGGATGCGCGGGTGCTTCTCCTTGTTCTCGTCCTGGAAGTCGTAGTACTTGCCACCGGTCGCGGTGGTGGAGGTGACGTAGAGGACCTGGTTCTCGTCCGGGATGAGTACGTCCCCCGCCTTCGCCGCGCTTTCAGGGACGACGGGGTCGGCGCCGTTCATGAGGTGGGTGCGGGTGTAGATGTGGTCGTGGCCGCTGAGGACGAGGTCCACGCCGGCGCTGGACAGCTCTGGGGTGAGCTCGTTGCGCATACGCACGACGTCATTGTCGGTGTAGTGGGTGCCCTGGGAGAATGGCGCCTGGTGAATGCCGGCGATCACCCAGTCCGCGTCCTTGCCCTGCTCGGCGATGGTCTTCTTTACAAACTCCGCGTGCTTCTGAATGTCTTCGCTGGAGCTGCGGTTGCCGTCCAGGCCGATGAACAGCACGTTGTTGTAGGTGAAGAAGTAGTCGGTGGTATCGGCGTCCTCGTTGGGGAGGTAGAAGCCGTCGTCGAAGATGCTGGCCGGGGCGTAGGTCTCGTGGTTGCCGCGCAGCACGGCGAGGCGGTACTCCTTGAGCTTCTCCGGAGCCAGGAACGCCTTCATCTGCTGGTTCGGCGCACCCCAGCCCTCGATCTGGTCGCCCAGATGCATGATGAATGCGGAATCCGGGTGCTCAGAGGTGGCGGTAGTGACTGCCTTGTCCCAGGCGGCGGCCTGCTCATCGATCTTGGTGTCCACACCGATCTGCGCGTCTGCGAACGCGAGGAAGTTCCAGGAATCCGACTCCTCGCCGGTGGTGAAGGTCGCCTCATCGGTCCAACCGATCTTGTCGCTGCCAATGCGGTAGGTGTACTCAGTCTCCGGCTCGAGGTTGGTCATCAGCGCCTCGCGGGGGCCCTTTTCCGACGTCACGCTCTGCTTCGACGACGGATCGTCGCTTTTCCAGTACTCGAGGTACTGCTCGCCGAGTCGCGCGGACTGCCAAGCGACGTTCGCCTGGGTCTCGTCAGCGCCGATACCGAGGGCGACGCGGTCGACCGCATTGGTCGCGGCGTGCGCCGTGGGCACTGCGACGGGAGCGGCGAAGAGGGACACTGCAAGTGCGGCTGCGAGTGCGCCGCGGCGGGCGGGGGAACGGTGAGGGGTACGCATGAAGGCCATGGTCCTTTACTTAATCTGAAGATTCTGAACAGGCGGTTACGTGCAAAGCAGCGGAAAGCTGAAATTTAAGTGAACAGTAACTTACTTTGCGCTGTTCGTCTTGCGGAGGCATGAGCGTTGGGTAAAAGTAACGGTCATGAGCTCAGAGTTTCGTGTGAATCGTCGCGTCGTCCTGCAGGCGGCCGCAGCGTCCGCTGCCGCCGCTGCTGTGGGGGCCACCGGGGCGTACGCCGCCCGCACCGGTACCGTCTCCACCCCGGAAACACCCACCACTGCGGACCAGTGGGGCCTGCCGTTCCTGCACGGTGTCGCGTCCGGTGACCCGCTGCCGGACCGGGTCGTGCTCTGGACGCGCGTCACCCCGTCGCGCGAGGCGCTACCGGGTTCTGGTCTGGGCGAAGATGTGGAGCTGGAGTGGCAGCTGGACACCTCTGAGGACTTCAAGAAGCCGAAGACGGGCTCCGTCATGGCGGTGGCGTCGTCGGACCACACCGTGCACGTGGACCCGACCGGACTGAAGCCGGAGACGGAGTACTTCTACCGATTTGTCGTGAAAAGCGGCGAGCATGAGGGAGCGGTCTCTCCGGTCGGGCGCGCGCTGACGGCGCCGAAGGAGGACGCGGACCTGGATCAGCTCAACCTGGCCATCGCCTCCTGTGCCAACTGGGAATCCGGGTACTTCCGGGCGTATGCGGACATGGCCGAGCGCGGACGCAGTGGCGAGATCGACCACGTGGTCTTTTTGGGCGACTACATCTACGAGTACCCCACGGGCGAGTACGCGGGCAAGAGCGGTGTCGCTCGTATGCACCACCCGGAGTGGGAGATCACCACGCTGGAGGACTACCGCCAGCGCTACGGGCGCTACCGTACGGACCTCAACCTGCAGGCGGCGCACGCGGCCTGTCCGTGGATCGTGGTGTGGGACGACCACGAGGTGGCCAACAACAACTGGCGCGAAGGCGCGGAGAACCACACGGACGGCCGCGAGGAAGGGCAGTTTGATGAGCGTCGCGACGCTGCGATGCAGGCCTATTTTGAGTGGCTTCCGGTTCGCGCGGAATCCCTGTCGGGAGAGCGCCGCATCTATCGCCGCTTCAACTTTGGCAAGCTCGCGCAGCTGACCATGATGGACCTGCGCACCTACCGCGACGAGGAGTCCGGCAGCGACCAATTCGACGATCCAGATCGCACGATGCTGGGCAGCGAGCAGTTCAATTGGCTCGCCGAGCAGCTGCAGGAATCCAACGCCCGCTGGGATGTGCTGGGCAACTCGGTGATGATTTCCCCGATGCGCTTTGTCACCATCGCGGACAACGACAAGGCGAATGAAGCCGTTGGGTTCATTAGGGAGCGCTCCACCGGTATCGCGGTCAATTCGGACCAGTGGGACGGCTACGCTGCCGAGCGCAACCGCCTGCTCACGATGCTGGACGAGCAGGAGAGCAATGTCTTGTTCCTCACCGGCGACATCCACTCCGAGTGGGCGAACTCAATCTCCTCGACCTACGGCGAGATCGGCTGCGAGATGGTTACCACCTCCATCTCGGCGCCCAACGTGGACGAGATTCTTACCAGCGCGTTTGGCACCTACCACGAGGAGGACAACTCCACCTCGCTGCTGGTGGAGAAGGTCATTCGTGACAACAACCCGTGGGTCAAGCACATCGATTTTGACGGGCACGGGTACGGGGTCGCCAGCATCCACCACGACTACGTCGACATGCTCTACTACCGCGTGTCCGACGTCGAGGACCCGGACGCCACCGTGTCGCTCGCGCACGAGCAGCAGTGGCGCATCGGCGAGGGCTTCGTCGAGGCCTAACTTAGAGGCTTAACTTAGAGGGCGGCCTCGAGCCGGCCGCGGGCGCTTAGGAGCTCCGCGCCCCACTTGTCGGCGGGGCTGGGGGAGAACCGCTCCGCCGGGCCGGAGATAGAGAGCACCGCGATGACCGAGCCGTCGGGGTCGCGCACCGGCGTCGAGACGGACGCGAGGCCGACCTCGCGCTCGGCGACGGATTCTGCCAAGCCCGTCTCGCGCACGGAGTCCAGTTCGGAGGTGGGGAACGGGGTGGCGTCGATAAGCGCATGTGCGGCGTAGACTCGCGCGGCCGATCCCGCAGAGAGCGAGAGCTGCGAGCCGACCGGCACGGTGTAGGTCAGGCCGGCCGCGGGTTCCTCGGCGGCGATGCACGTGCGGGTGTCGCCGGTGAGCTCGTAGAGCTGGACCGCCTCGCCGGTCGTGGCGACGAGTTCGCGCATGATGGGGGACGCCGCACTGAGCAGCCGCGGCGGCGTACCTGAAGAGAACGACTCGAGCGCGGGGCCCACCGTCCAGGCTCCCGTGTCGGTGCGCGCGAGGATGTGGTGGACCTCGAGCGCGGTGGCAATGCGGTGGGTGGTGGCCCTGGGCAGCCCCGTGTCCTCGCTGAGTTGCGCGAGGGTCTTGTCGCCCCGCGCGACCGAGCGGACGATTGCTACGGAACGGTCGAGCACTTTGATGCCGGAGTCTTCGCTATACTGTCTCACGTAATGGATAGTAGCATCTCGCATTTTGGGAAGCAGCGCTTCTCGACGGTGCGTTGACCCAAGGAGAATCACCATGGAGCAACAGCCCCTGACGCTGGCCGAAAAAGTGTGGAACGACCACGTCGTTTCCGCAGGCAAGGGCGACGAGCCCGACCTTATCTACATCGACTTCCAGCTGCTCCACGAGGTCACCTCCCCACAAGCGTTTGACGGACTGCGCATGGCCGGGCGCACCATGCGCCACCCCGAACTGCACCTGGCCACCGAGGACCACAACGTACCCACTGAAGGCATCGTGAACGGCAACCTGCTTGAGATCGCCGAGCCGACGTCGCGCATCCAGGTGGAGACGCTGCGCAAGAACTGCGAGGAATTCGGCGTGAGGCTGCACCCGATGGGCGACGTCAAGCAGGGCATCGTCCACACGGTCGGCCCGCAGCTGGGACTCACCCAGCCCGGCATGACGATTGTGTGCGGCGACTCGCACACCTCGACGCACGGCGCGTTCGGCTCCATCGCCATGGGCATCGGCACCAGCGAGGTCGAGCGCGTGATGGCGACGCAGACCCTGTCGCTCAAGCCGTTTAGGACGATGGCCGTCGAGGTCACCGGCGAGCTCGCCGAGGGCGTGAGCGCGAAGGACCTGATTCTGGCAATCATCGCCAAGATCGGCACCGGTGGCGGGCAGGGCCACATCATCGAGTACCGCGGCGAGGCGATCCGCAAGCTGTCGATGGAAGCGCGCATGACCATCTGCAACATGTCCATCGAGGCGGGCGCGCGTGCGGGCATGGTCGCCCCGGACGAGACGACGTTCGAATACGTTAAGGGCCGCGAGTACGCGCCGAAGGGCGCCGACTGGGACGCGGCCGTCGAGTACTGGAAGACGCTTCCCACGGACGAGGGTGCCACCTTTGACACCGTCGTCGAGATCGACGGCTCGGCGCTCACCCCGTTTGTTACCTGGGGCACGAACCCCGGCCAGGGCCTCCCGCTGGGCGAAAACGTGCCGGACCCGGAGGACTTCACCGACGACAGCTCGAAGCAAGCCGCCGAGAAGGCGCTCGCGTACATGGACCTCACCCCGGGCACGCCGCTGCGCGACATCGCCATCGACACCGTCTTCCTCGGCTCCTGCACCAACGCGCGCATCGAGGACCTGCGTGCCGCCGCCGAGGTCGTGCGCGGCCGACGCATTGCCGACGGCACCCGCATGCTCGTCGTGCCGTCGTCCACGCTGGTCAAGCAGCAGGCCGAAGAGGAGGGGCTGGACGCGGTCTTCACCGGTTTCGGCGCGGAGTGGCGCACCGCCGGCTGCTCGATGTGCCTGGGGATGAACCCGGACCAGCTGGCGCCGGGGGAGCGGTCGGCGTCGACAAGCAACCGCAACTTTGAGGGCCGACAGGGCCCCGGCGGGCGCACCCACCTGGTCTCGCCGCTGGTGGCCGCCGCGACTGCGGTGACCGGGCACCTGGCCAGCCCCGCGGATCTCTAAGCCCATAAGCACTCACACACGACAACGAGGAGTACACATCATGGAGAAGTTCACCACCCACACCGGCGTTGGGGTGCCGCTGACCAGGTCCAACGTTGATACGGACCAGATTATCCCCGCCCGCTATCTCAAGCGAGTTTCCCGCACCGGCTTCGAGGACGGCCTGTTCTCCAATTGGCGCGAGAACCAGCCGGACTTCGTGCTCAACCAGGAGGACTTCGCGGCAGGCTCGGTGCTGTTCGCCGGCCCAGACTTCGGCACCGGATCCTCGCGCGAGCACGCCGTGTGGGCGCTCATAGACTACGGCTTCAAAGCCGTCTTTAGCCACCGGTTTGCTGACATCTTCCGTGGTAACGCCGGCAAGGCCGGCCTGCTCGCGGGCATCATGAGCGAGTCCGACATCGAGCTGATCTGGAAGCAGCTGGAGCAGACGCCGGGTTTGGAGGCCACGGTCTCGCTCGCGGACCGCACGGTCACCGTCGGCGAAAACACCTACACCTTCGACATCGACGACTACACCCGATGGCGCCTGATGGAAGGGCTGGATGACATCGGGCTGACGCTTCGCGACGAGCCCGCGATCCAGGCCTTCGAAGCGAAGCGCCCCGCGTTCAAGCCGGCGGTGCGCTAGACGCGCTACTCGGGCAGGTTTTCCAGCGCCTCCGGGGCGAACTCCTTGAGGAACGCCTTGGAGGTGTTCACCAGGCCGAGCACGCCGCGGTCCACGAAGTCGCGGAATTGCTCGTCGGTGTGCTTCCAGTGGCACGGCAGCGCGTAGGTCACGCCCAGCGCGGCGAGGTCGCGCTCCGGGTCCTCCAGCGCCACCGCGGTGGGGAAGGAGCGCACGTTGTTGAACTCCTCGCACCAGGTCAATACCTCGTCGAAGCGGGATGCGGTGACCTCGCTGACGCCGACGGTGGTAAACAGCACGATCGAGTTCGACGTGTACGAAATTTCCATCGAGATGCCCGCGAACCCCGTCTGGAACGAATCCGGGTTCTCGGAGTCGGTGTAGGTCCAGCCCTGCTGCCGGAAGTACTCGCGCACGCGGTCCAGGTCGGTGTTGCGGTAACCGGTTGTGTGGTCGGCCATTACTGTGCCCCCTCGTCGGATGCGTCGGATGCGTCGGATGCAGTGCTGGATTCGGCGGAACGCTCGCGCGCGATGTCGTCGCGAAGCTCGCTGAGTTCCTCGTTGAGCGCATCGGTGGCGTATCGCAGCATGGAAAAGTAGAAGTCCAGCATGCGCTTGAGCTGCTCGTCCTCTGCGCCGCCGTTGGGGAAGAACGGGGAATCGACGAAGGCCAGCAAGGCGTCGTCTTCCCACGGGGTGGGGTGAATGCGCAGGCGGGGCAGGGAGCGGTTGATGGTGTTCACGCAGCGTCGCAAAGCTTGCTTGTCTTCTTCGGTGCGGGCGGTACCCAGCCACCGGGCGACGATGTTGAACATATCGCCGTCGAAGCGGAAGAAGCACACCGCGCTGGGGAACGCGGTGACCGTCATGTCGTCCGACTCGCTGCGGTAGTGCTTGAGGCCCAGCTCGTCCAGTGTGGCCTCGACGCGCTCCTGCGTAATCGGGGCGAAAGCCATAATTGTCCTTTCTGCTACTTCACCGGTAGCGCCGAAGGCAGGTAATCCGCACCCGAGAGCTGGCCCTTGTGGAACGTCAGCGACCACACCGAGCCCTTTTTCGCGTTGATTTCCGTATCAATCGGCAGCGTACCGCTTGCTGCCAACCACGCTATCAGCCCCGGGATGGCCTCGCCTTGGCTGCAAATCACGCTCGTGCCCTCGGCGTTGATCACGTCCTCGAACGCGCGTTTCGCGCCGACCATATCGCCCAGCCAGGACTGGTCCCCGAAGCGAGCGTCGACGGTGACGTCCAGGCCCAGTTCGTCCGCAAGCGGCTCGACGGTGGCCTGGCAGCGGTCCGGCTCCGCCGAGAAGATGCGGGTGGGTGCGAAGGGGGAGAGCATCGGCACCAGCATTTCCGCCTGGCGGCGGCCTTTCTTGTCCAGCGGGCGCAGATTGTCATCCCCGGACCACTTCGCGTGCTCGTGCGCGCGAGCATGGCGCACGAGGAGGATGCGGGTATCCGCAGAGCGCGAGAAGCGCTTCTGTGCCTTCTCTAGCACCTGGCGGTCCAGGTTGTAGCTCATCAGCGGCTTCGCCTCGGGGATGGGCAGCCAGCGGATCTCGTCCACCTCGTCGTTCGGGGTGAACTCGCCGCCGGTGACCTCGCCCGTCCAGTAGTAGACCACCTTCGTGGTGTGCTTCACCGGGTAGATGGTCTTGCCCAGCAGCTTGCCCAGGCGCACCTCGTAGCCGGTCTCCTCGCGGATCTCGCGCACCGCGGTGACCACCAGGGACTCGCCGGGGTCGAGCTTGCCCTTGGCCAGGGACCAGTCGTCGTAGTGCGGGCGGTGGATGCACGCCACCTCGATGGATTCCGGTTGGGTGCGGTCGCCGCGCCACAGCACCGCGCCCGCGGCCAGGGTGGTGCGGGGGAACTCGTCCAGCGGGCGCTTCGGGATCTCCTGGTGGCGCCCGGTGAGGAACATCTCCCCGGCGATGTCCTTGTGCTGCTCGTGCAGTTTCCCCTTGCGCGGCGCGCCCGCGCGCGATTTCTTGTCAGCCATACCCGCTATTTTTGCGCACGCTGTGCTCGCGCGCCAATGCGCCCGCTGCGCCCGCGTGCCGCGCACGGCGTGCAAAACTCTTGATAGGCTGACAAAGTTTGTTGAGGCACAGCGAGGAAGAATGAGGAAGGCAGCAACGCAATGGTGAATGTGGCAGTGCTCGGCGCCGGGTCGTGGGGCACCACGCTGGCAAAGGTCTTCGCCGACGCCGGCAACGCGGTAGACCTCTGGGCGCGCCGCCCGGAGCTCGCCCGCACGATAGAGACCACACGCGAAAACCCCGACTATTTGCCGGGCATCACGCTTCCCGACGCCGTGCGCCCCACCTCCAACGCCGCAGCCGCACTCGGCGCGGACATCGTCGTCTTCGCGGTGCCGAGCCAGACGATGCGCGACAACCTCACCGGGTGGGCGCAGCATTTGCGCACCGATTCGACGCTGTTGTCTATCTCCAAGGGCATCGAATCGGACACGCACCTGCGCATGTCCCAAATCATCGGCGAGGTCACCGGCGCGACCGAGGATCGCATCGCCGTGCTCTCCGGCCCGAACCTGGCCAAGGAGGTCGCGCTCGAGCAGCCGGCCGCCACCGTCATCGCCTGCTCCGACCTCAACCGCGCAAAGCTGGTGCAGGCCGCCTGCGCGACGAACTACCTGCGCCCGTACACCAACGAGGACGTCGTCGGCTGCGAGATCGGCGGGGCGACCAAGAACGTCATCGCGCTCGCCTGCGGCATGGCCTCCGGCCAGGGCCTCGGCGAGAACACCTTGGCCTCGCTGATCACGCGCGGCCTCGCGGAAATCACCCGCCTCGGCACGGAGCTGGGCGCGGACGCCCGCACGTTCTCCGGGTTGGCCGGCCTGGGCGACCTCGTCGCCACGTGCTCGTCTCCGCTGTCCCGCAACCGCACGTTCGGCGCCGCGCTGGGCAAGGGGGCCACGATCGAGGAGGCGAAGGCTGCAACGAAGGGGCAGGTCGCGGAGGGCGTCGTGTCGTCGAGAAGCATCTTCCAGCTCGCGCAGGAGCGGGGCGTGGACATGCCGCTGACCCAGGCGGTGTACGCCGTGTGCCACAAGGGAGTGAAGGTGCCGGAGACGATTGCGGCGCTGATGGGGCGGAGCAAGAAGTCCGAGTAGCTGGGGAGCTGGCTGGGTCGCTGGCTGGTGTAGTCTCGATCTGTGATTCGTATAGCCGTCATTTACGGTGGCCAGTCCACCGAGCACTCGATTTCCTGCATCTCGGCCGGCGCAGTCATGGCGCACCTCTCGTCCGAGCGTTACGAGATTTACCCCGTGGGCATTACGCGCAGCGGCGCCTGGGTGGAGGGCGCGCTCGACCCGGTCGCGGGCGCCACGCTGCCGGAGGTATCCGGGAAGCGCGAGGTGGCGCTCTCGCTCAACCCGGACCGGCG
Organism: Corynebacterium gottingense; assembly: GCF_003693265.1. Taxonomy (GTDB): domain Bacteria; phylum Actinomycetota; class Actinomycetes; order Mycobacteriales; family Mycobacteriaceae; genus Corynebacterium; species Corynebacterium gottingense. Next base: position 12,480 of record NZ_RDRE01000007.1, on the reverse strand, counting down.
CGGCGTGTTCGTCGACGCGGCAAGCGGCGAGGCCCTGGCTCAGGTCGACGTTGTCTTCCCGGTCCTGCACGGCAAGTTCGGCGAGGACGGCACCATCCAGGGCCTCCTCGAGATGGCCGGCGTGCCCTACGTCGGCCCCGGCGTCCTCGCCTCCGCGTGCGGCATGGACAAGGAGTACACGAAGAAGCTCGTACGGGCGGAGGGGGTCGCTGTCGCCGAGGAGGTGGTGCTGCGCGCAGGGCAGACGCTTGACGACGCCCAGCGTGCCCGCCTCGGACTGCCCGTCTTTGTCAAACCTGCCTCGGGTGGTTCGTCGATTGGCGTGTCCAAGGTGGAGTCATGGGAGGCCCTCGACGAGGCGATCGCGCTCGCCCACGAATCGGACGGCAAGGTCCTCGTCGAGTCGGAGCTGCACGGTGACGAGGTAGAAGTCGGCGTCATCGAGCACCCGGACGGGCGCATCGAAGCGAGCGTGCCCGCCAAGCTCAACGGCACCGAGGATTCCGCCGAAGGCTTCTACGGGTTCGAGACGAAGTACCTGGACAACGAGGTCACCGCGACCATTCCCGCGCCCTACGGCGAGGCAACGATCGCGGAGCTCAAGCGGCTCGCGCTGCGCTGCTTCGAGGCGCTGGACTGCAAGTCCCTGGCCCGCATCGACTTCTTCGTTACCAAGGACGGCCCGGTGCTCAATGAGATCAACACCATGCCCGGGTTCACCCCGATTTCCATGTACCCCCAGGTGTGGCAGGCCAGCGGTCTGGCGTACCCAGACCTGCTGGACCTGTTGGTCACCACCGCGCTGAAGCGGTAGCGCTAGCCCTGCTCCGGCAGCTGTTCGGCGATGAGCGCGGAGAGGTTCGAGATTGCCTCGTTGCCCGCCGATTGCGGCAGCGACACCGCCACGCCCGTCGCACGACCCAGCGCGTACCAGGTCGAGGCGGTCGTCCCGTTCGCCAGTGTCGTGTCCTCGAACCAGGGGACGTCATCCACCTGTGAGAGCTGCGCCCCCGCGGCGTAGCTTGCCGGGTCCGCGACACCGCAGCGCACCACGATCGGCTCCTTGCCGTCCGCGATCCAGCCGATGACGTGGGCGGACTCGGGGACGTCGCGAGGCGCGCTGCGGCGGTAGCCTTCGGCAATCGAGTCGGGGGCGACGTCCGTGAGCGCGCGGCACGAGTCCGCCGCGCCCGACTCGTCGGCAGCGAGCTGCGTCAGCGGCGCCGGCGCGTAGACGTGTTGCTGCGCCGGCAGCCCGGAGAGGTCCAGGCCGTCGAGCGGGGTGTCATCGCGCCCGAGGGATGCCTCGTCGGCGGTGACGGCCACGGCGGGCTCGCGGTCCACGGTGTACCAGGTGGACATGGTGGAGCCGGGGGTGGCGTCGTCGACGCGCAGCCAGCGGGCGCCCGCGGCCTCGAAGGTTAGGGGCTCGACGAACGCGGTGTACTGCTGCGGCATGGCCACCCCGCAACGCAAGGTCACCCGCTCGGTGGAGGAGGACTGCCACGCGGCAGCGCCCTCGGGCGCGGGGTCCGCAAGTGCTGCGCGGCGGTGGGAGAGGAGGCGGTTGGGGAGGGCGTCGATAAGCGTGCTGCACTCCTGAGACCCGGCCTGCGGCGAGTCGAGCTGGGACATCGCTACCGGCTGGTTCGCGGCCTGGGTGGCCACGAAGCGCGCCCCGCCGAGCACCGCCACAACGAAGACGACGGCGAGCCCAAGGCTGACGTACGCCGCTGTTCTATTAACCTGTGATTCGTTCGCCGGGGAAGCACTCATGGCGCCACAGTCTAACGAAAGGCGGTATAGCAACCGTGATCCGAACCGGGTTTCCCACCGTCGGGCCCACGCTGACATCCGTGGGCGAACACGCGGTGATCGACGCCATCGTGCGCGCCTCGCCATCGCCCATCAACGGCGACGACGCCGCCGTGCTCACCCCCTCGACCCCGAACTCGCGGGTCGTGGCCGCCACCGACATGCTCGTGGAGGGGCGCCACTTCCGCGCCGACCTCACCACGCCGGAATTCGTGGGGCGCAAGGCCGTCGTCCAAAACTTCGCCGACATCGAGGCGATGGGCGCGCGCCCGATCGCCGCGCTGCTGGCCATCGCCGCGCCGCCGGAGATGCCGCTCGCCGTGATCGAGGGGCTTGCGCGCGGCGTGGGCCAGGCAACCGCGGACTATTCCACCGAGCTCGTCGGCGGCGACGTAACGCAGTCGGACCAGCTCGTGGTCTCCGTCGCCGCGATCGGCTCGCTCGGCGGGAACCGCGATCCGCTCTCGCTGGACCACGCGCGGCCCGGGCAGCGCGTCGTGGCCCACGGCGACATCGGCTACTCCGCCGCCGGGTTCGCGCTGCTCAACGCCGGGGTGCGGATCCCGGAAGCGCTCGAGCCGCTCGTCCACGCGCACCAGGTCCCGCGCCTGACCCCCGGCCGCGGCGTGGTTGCGCGCGCCGCCGGCGCCACCGCGATGACGGACAACTCCGACGGACTGATCCGCGACCTGTCCCAGATTGCCACGCACTCCAAGGTGGGCATCGACCTGTCCAGCCTGGCCATCGCGCCGGACGACTTGCTGCGCAAAGCCGGCGAGCTCCTCGAGCAGGACCCCTGGGAGTGGGTGCTCACCGGCGGCGAGGACCACACGCTCCTGGGCACCTGCGACGGCTCCGCGCCCGTCGGCTTCCGCTCGATCGGGAGGGTCACACGCACAGGGCAGGTGCTTATCGACGCCACCGCGCCCCACTACACCAACGGATGGGAGAGCTTCGGATGAATCTGCCCGTACACGAGACCTGGCAGGCACCGCTCGCGGGAGTGGAGGACCGCATCCACGCCATGGGAGACTTCCTCCGCGGCGAGGACGCCTACCTGCCGCGCGGTAACGACATCCTGCGCGCGTTTGCGGACCCGTTCGACGCGGTGCGCGTCCTCATCGTCGGGCAGGACCCGTACCCTACGCCTGGCCACCCGATGGGCCTGGCGTTTTCCACCCAGCCGGGCGTGAAGCCGCCGCGCAGCCTGGTCAACATCTACAAGGAGCTGCAGGAGGATCTCGGCGTCGCCCCGCGCGCCGACGGCGACCTGTCGTCCTGGTCCGCCCAGGGCATCCTGCTGCTCAACCGCGTGCTCACGGTCCGGCCCGGTGCGCCCGCCTCGCACCGCGGGAAGGGCTGGGAAGCGGTGACCGAGGCGGCGATCCGCGCGCTCGCGGCCCGCGACCAGCCCCTCGTGGCGATCCTCTGGGGCCGCGACGCGCAGTCGGCGGCGCGCTTCCTTGGTGATACGCCGCGCATCGAGTCCCCGCACCCGTCCCCGCTTTCCGCCAACCGAGGGTTCTTCGGCTCCCGCCCGTTTAGCCGGGCCAACCAGGCGCTTCAAGACCAAGGTGGGCAGCCGGTGGACTGGGGCCTGTAAGATAACCGCTCATGGTGACTCCTCGTGGCTTCGACGGTGACCGCCTGCGCTCATGGGCCAGGCGCGCCGCCAGCGAACTCGAACGCCGCAGGGTGGAGATCAACGAGCTCAACGTGTTCCCGGTTCCCGACGCGGACACCGGCTCCAACATGGCGCACACCATGCATGCTGCCGTGGAGGCGACCGAGCAGATCGGCGCGGACGCCACGGCCGCCGAGGTCGCTGAAGCCCTCGCCCAGGGCGCGGTGCGGGGCGCACGCGGCAACTCCGGCGTCGTGCTCTCCCAGGTCATGCGCGGCCTGGCGCAGTCCATGACGGAGGAGACCTCCGGTGGGGCCATCGTCGCCGACGCGCTCGCCGCCGCGGTGCGGTTTGCGGACCGGGCGATCGCCGAGCCCGTCGAGGGCACAGTGATCACCGTGCTGCGGGCCGCCGCCGTCGCCGCAGAGGAGGCGGCTGCCGGCACCACCGCGAACACGCTCAGCGACGTCGCTGCCGCCGCAACCGGGGCGGCGCAGCAGGCGCTGGCGAACACGCCGTCGCAGCTCGAGGCCCTGCGCCAAGCCGGAGTCGTCGACGCGGGCGCGACGGGGCTGGTCATCCTCCTCGAAGCCCTCGTGGCCGAGGTGGCGGATGGCGCTGCGCAAAACGCGCCGGGGGCAAGCGAGCCGGGGGAGGGGGCGCCCAGAAGCACTGGCTCGGCGGCGCACTCGCACGGTGCCGCGGGAAACCTTGAGGTCATGTTCTACTTCCGCGGCGAGGTCGGTGCGCTCGGGAGGCTCGAAGACGCGCTGGTCGGGCTGGGAGACAGCCTCGTCGTCGCGCGCGCCGGCGAGGACGAGGGAACCGTCCATATCCACACCGAGCGCGCCGGCGAGGTGATCGAGCAGGCCTTCGGCGCCGGGAAGGTCAGCGACCTGCGGCTGGAGATCCTGCCCGCGGAGCCGGTGACGCACGCGCCGAAGCGGGTGATCATCGCGGTCACGCCGCCCGGTTCGCTCACCGAGCTGTACGGTCAGGCCGGCGCCGTGACCATTGCCCCCGGCCCTGATGTGGTGGCGGACATCCTCGCAGCGATCCGCCGCTCCCGCGCCCAGGAGGTGATCCTGCTGCCAAACGGGCTGCTGGACAGCCGGAACCTGGTCGCGGTCGAGCGCGCGACGCGGGCCTTCGAACAGACGATCACGCTGCTTGCCACCGTGCGGCTGGTCTCCGGGATCGCTGCGCTGACCGTCCACGACGCGAACCAGCCCCTGGCGACCGCCGCGTTCACCATGTCTGAGGCCGCGGGCGAGATGCGCACGGCCGTCGCGCACCGCGCCGAAAAGGCGGGGCTTATCCAGGGTGGCCCCGTGGGCAAGGGCGACATCATCGTTACTGCTCACGGAGAGACCGTGCTCATCGCGGACACGCCGGCGGAGGCGCTCGAGGGCGCGTGCCGGCGCCTGCTCGACCACGGCGGCGAGCAGGTCACGGTGCTCTACGACCCCACCTACCTGCACGCCGACGAGTTGGACGCGCTCGCGGTGCGGTTCGCTGAGTCGCTCGGCGTTGAGGCGGTGGCGTACCCGGCAGACGGCCTCGGCGCGGTCGCCGAGATCGGGGTGGAGTAGTCCATGCTTGGGTTTGCAGACTCGCGTCCGCTGAACCTGGTCATCCCGCTCAAACAGGCGCGGGCGATTGCGAAGCACCTGGACATCACGACCTGCGGCGAGCTCCTGCAGTACTACCCGCGCCGCTACCTCCAGTACGGCAAGGGCGCAGACTTGACCGGCATGGAGGAGGGCTCCACCGCGACGATCATCGGCACCGTCGTGAGCACGACCCTGATCCCGAACCGCAAGACCCCGAAGCGCCCCATCTTCCGCATCGAGGTCGACGACGGCCGCCAAACCATCCCCGCCACCTTCTTCGGCTCCGCCTACGCGCAACGCATGCTCCGCGAGGGTCGCCGCGTGATGCTCAACGGCAAGCTCAATTTTTTTCGCGGCCGCCCCCAGCTCCAGCACCCGGACTTCGTGCTTCTCGACGGCACGTCCCAGGCCACCGGCTCACTGAAACAACTCATGCACTTCGGGTCGTTGGAGCAGATCCTTTCCGGGCGCGACTGGCTGCCCATCTACCCGGCGAAAAAGGGGATCAACACCTGGACGATTATGGGCGCGGTCCACATGGTCCTGCACTCGCTGCCGACCATCGAGGAGCCGCTCGGGTTCACGCCGATCGGGATGCTGCCGCTGAACTCGGCGGTCCGCCAGATCCACGAGCCCGGTCCCGAGGGGCCCGGCAAGGCGCTGCACCGACTGAAGTACGACGAGGCGCTGTCCGTCGCGCTGGCCATGGGGGTGCGCCGGGCAGACCTCTCGCACCGTCGCGCGGAGGCCCTGCCGCGGGTGGCGGACCGGGACCAGGCGAGGCTGCTGGACCAGCTGCCGTTCGCGCTCACGGAGGGCCAGTCGGCGGTGTTCGGGGAGATCAGCGCGGACATGGCCTCCGTGCGGCCGATGAGCCGGCTGTTGCAGGGTGAGGTCGGCTCCGGCAAGACGATCATCGCGCTGATCGCCATGCTGCAGGCGGTGGACAACGGCGCGCAGGCCGCGCTTCTCGCGCCGACCGAGGTGCTGGCGATGCAGCACGCGCGCTCGCTTGCAGAGACGCTGCTGCGCGCCGGCGTTCCCGCGCGCGTCGTCGCGCTCACCGGCTCCATGGGGGCCGCGCAGAAGCAGGAGGCGCTGCTCAAGATCGTCTCCGGCGAGGCGGACATTGTCGTGGGAACGCACGCGCTGATCCAGGACACGGTGGACTTTTTCAACCTCGGGCTGGTCGTGGTGGATGAGCAGCACCGGTTCGGGGTGGAGCAGCGTGATACGCTGCGGGCGAAGGCGGGGGAGCGCACCCCGCACCTGCTCGTCATGACCGCGACCCCCATCCCGCGCACCATCGCTATCACCGTGTTCGGCGACCTGAGTGTGTCCACGCTCAAGGAGCTGCCGGGCGGGCGCAAGCCGATTCGCTCCTCGGTCGTGCCGGAGTTTCGGCCGTCCTGGGTGGCGCGCGCGTGGGAGAAGATCCGCGAAGAGATCGCGGCGGGCCACCAGGCGTACATTGTCTGCCCCAGGATCGAGGGCGAGGGTGGCGTGCACGAGGTGGCCGAGTACCTCGCCGACGCGGAGTTCCCGGACAGCACGGTCGCCGTCCTCCACGGCCGGATGAAGGGCGAGGAGAAGGACGCCGTGATGGCGGATTTCGCCGCGGGCGCCACGGACGTGCTCGTGTCCACCACGGTGATCGAGGTCGGCGTGGACGTGCCCAACGCCACGGTGATGATGGTGCGCGAGTCCGAACACTTCGGCGTCTCCCAGCTGCACCAGCTGCGCGGGCGCGTCGGCCGTGGCGGGTTCGAGTCGTGGTGCCTCTTCCATACGCTGGCGGACCAGGGCTCCCCGTCGTTTACCCGGGTACAGCAGGTCGCGGCCACCACGGACGGCTTCAAACTCGCGGAGCTTGATCTGCTCAACCGCCGCGAGGGCGACGTGCTGGGCAAGGAGCAATCGGGCCTGCACCGCACCCTGCGGCTGATCAATCTTGTGGACGACCGAGCACTCGTCGAGCGCGCCTACCGGGACGCGGGCAGCATCGTCGCCGACAACCTGGAGTTCGCGCGCAGCGCCACCGCGGACTTTGTCGCCGAAGACTTCGAATACCTAGACAAAAGCTAAACCCGCGCTACCTGCCCGCTACAGTGTGTGGCATGAACCGCATTATTTCCGGAGACGCCCGCGGCAGGAAGATCAAGGTCCCGCCCGAGGGCACGAGGCCGACATCCGACCGCGCCCGCGAGGGCCTGTTTTCGTCCCTCCAGGTCCGCTTCGGGTTCACGGGGGCGAACGTGCTCGACCTGTTCGCCGGTTCCGGCGCGCTTGGCCTCGAGGCAGCGTCGCGCGGCGCGCAGCAGGTGGTGCTGGTGGAAAATGACCCGCGTGCGGTCGCCGTCATCGAGCACAACGCCGAGGTCGTCGGCCACGCGGACGTCCGCATCGAGCCGGTCAAGGCTTCCACCTACGTTGCGCGCGCCCCGCGCAAGCACTTCCACATGGTGCTCGCAGACCCGCCGTACGCGCTCGATGACGCCACCGTCGCCGAGATGGTCCGCGCGCTCGAGCCATTGCTTATCGACGGAGCCGTGGTCGTCGTCGAGCGCCACCGCGACAGCCCAGAGACCGATTGGCCGGCGACCTTCACCCCGACGGGCCAGAAGCTGAAGAAGCGCACCTACGGCATTGCCCGCATGGACATGGCCGTCTACGCGGACCCCGAGACCAACGAAAGCGAGGAGCAATGACCACCGCTGTCTGCCCCGGGTCCTTCGACCCGATCACGAACGGGCACCTCGACATTGTGCGCCGTGCCTCGCACAGCTTTGACGAGGTCGTCGTGCTTGTCACCGGCAACCCGTCGAAGAAGTCGGGCCTGTTTAGCGTGGAGGAGCGCATGGCGCTTATCCGCGAGGTGACCGCCGACATCCCGGGCGTGCGCGTGGACTCCTGGGGAGGCCTGCTCGTCGACTACACCAACGAGCACCGCGTGACCGCCCTGGTCAAGGGCCTGCGCTCCTCGCTGGACTACGACTACGAGCTGCCCATGGCGCAGATGAACCGCCGCTTGTCCGGCATCGACACCTACTTCCTCATGACGGACGAGAAGTACGGCTACGTCTCCTCCTCCCTGTGCAAAGAGGTGGCCAAGTACGGCGGCGACGTCACCGGGCTGGTGCCGCACACGGTCCGCGAGGCCATGCGGGAGAAGTTCCAGTGATCTGGCTCGCCGTCGGCGTGTTCGTTGCCATCGCTGCCGGCGCCATCTCCCAGCGCGTCTCCGGCATGGGGCTCGGTCTCATCGCCGCGCCCGCGCTCTCGCTCATGCTGGGGCCGGTCGTGGGCATCATCCTCATCAACGTCCTCGCCACGATCAACGCGGTGCTGAACACGTGGTCCATGCGCGCGGACGTCGATTGGGGCAAGTTCGCACCGATTGCGGCGGCGCTCGTCGTCGGCGCGGTGCCGGGTGCGTTCCTCATCCGCGCGGTGTCGCCCTCGGCGCTGCTCGTGGTCGTCGGCATCGTGCTCCTCATCGCGCTGAGCGTGGTGACCCTGGGTAAGCGCTACGTGCCGCCTATCGAAGGCGCGCTGCCCGCGGCCGTCTCCGGCGCCGTCGGCGGGTTCATGAACACGCTCGCTGGCGTGGCAGGGCCCGCCATCACGGTGTACTCGCAGGCGGCGCGCTGGCCGCAGCGCACCTACGCGGCCACCCTGCAGCCCATCTTCATGGTCTCCGGCGCGGTCTCGTTCCTGATCAAGGAGCTCACCGGGGCTGCGAACCTGGCGACCATCCCGGCGGCGTTCTGGGTGGCGGCGGCCGCGGGGCTCATCGTCGGCCAGGTTGCGGGCACGAAATTAGCCCCGCACATCCCGAGCGCCAAGGCGCACACCGTGGCGCTCTCGCTCGCGTTTTTCGGCGGGTTTACCGCGCTCGTGCGCGGGCTGGTCGGGATGTTCGGGGCGTAAAGGGCGCTAGAACGAGCGTTAGAACAGCGTCGAAACGAAGGCCTTGGTGCGCTCCTCGCGCGGGTTGTCCAGGACCTCGGCGGGCGTGCCGTACTCGATGACCTGGCCGTTCGCCATGAACGCAACGTGGTCGGCCACTTCGTGGGCAAACGCCATCTCGTGGGTGACCACCATCATCGTCATACCCTCGGCGGCGAGGTCCTTCATCACGCGCAGCACTTCGCCGACGAGCTCGGGGTCGAGGGCAGACGTGGGCTCGTCGAAAAGCATGAGCTTCGGCTCCATGGCCACGGCGCGCGCGATCGCGACGCGCTGCTGCTGGCCACCCGAGAGCTGGATGGGGAAGGCGTCGGCCTTCGCGGCGAGGCCGACCATCTCAAGCAGTTCCATCGCGCGCGCCTTCGCCTTCGCCGGGTCCTCGCCCTTGACGTGGATCGGCGCCTCGATGATGTTTTCCAGCACCGTGCGGTGGCCGAAGAGGTTGAAGTTCTGGAACACCATGCCGATGTCGCGGCGCTGCTTGGCCGCATCCTTCTCGCTCATCTCGTAGAGCACGCCGTCGCGCTCGCGGTAGCCGATCAGGTCGCCGTCGACGTACAGGCGGCCCGCGCTGACCTTTTCCAGGTGATTGACGCAGCGCAGGAACGTCGACTTGCCGGACCCCGATGGGCCGATGAGGCAGGTGACGCTGCCCGGCATGACCTCCAGGTTGATGCCTTTGAGCACGTCCAACTGGCCGAACGACTTCCACACGTCCACGGCCTGGATCATCGGTGTTGCTTTGACCGTCATGGCTTAGCGTCCCTTCTTCTTGTCCGGTGCGGTGATGATTTCCACGTTGGAGGGGATGGTGCCCTCCGCGTCGGCCAAGCTGGCGAGCTGGCGGGCGGTGAGCTGGCGAGTCGCACCGCGCTCGAAGTAGCGCTCCAGGTAGTACTGGGCGACCATGAGCAGCGAGGTGATGACGAGGTACCAGGTCGCCGCGACGAGCAGCAGCGGCACCGGCTGGAACAGGGCCGCCGCGATGTCCATGGAGCGGCCGTACAGCTCGAGCGAGTAGGGGACCGCCACGACTAGCGACGAAGTCTTGAGCAGCGAGATGAACTCGTTGCCCGTCGGTGGGATGATGATGCGCATCGCCTGCGGGAGCACCGTGCGCGTCATCGTTTGGCGCCAGCTCATGCCGAGTGCCTTCGACGCCTCGACCTGGCCCTCCGGCACCGAGGACACGCCCGAGCGGACGATCTCCGCCATGTACGCGGCCTCGTTCAACCCGAGGCCCACGACCGCCAGCGCGAACGCGGAAGAGGTGAACGGCTCGAGCGGGATCTCGGTGAAGCCGAGGTTGATCGAGTCATAAATCGCGCCGATCAGTCCCCAGAACATCAGCTGCACGTAGACCGGCGTGCCGCGGAAGACCCAGAGGAAGAGCCAGGCGACCGCGTTGAACACCGGGTTCGGGCTCATGCGCATGACCGCGAGCAGGATGCCGCCGACGACGCCGATGATCATGCCTAGCAGCGTGATCGCGAGCGTGTGCAGGCCGGCGATGGCGATGCGGGTGTCAAAGAGGTACTGGAAGTAGGTGTCCCACCCGTAGGCGTCGTTACGCGCGGCGCCGATGATGAACCAGGCGACGAGCGCGACCAGGATCGCGGCGAGCACCCAGCGGCCGGGGTGGCGAAGCGGCTTCGCCTCGATGCGCTCCGGCTTGCTCCGCCGGCTGTATACCTTGTTGCTCATCTGGTGTTACCCCAGCCCTTCTATCGGTTGTTCGTTCAGGAGTGCGTGTTCGAGCAGCCCACTATCGACGTTCCACTGCTCCAGGATGCGGGCGTATTCCCCAGTGTCGATCAGGTGCTGCATGGCCAGCGCCATGACGGGGCCCAGCTCCGAGTCCTTCGGTACGGCGATTCCGTACGGCGCCGCGTCAAACATCTCGCCGACGAGCTCGAGGTCGCCGCCCGAGCGCTCCACAGCCCACGCGGTGACGGGGGAGTCGGCGCTGTACGCGTCCGCGCGGCCGACGAGCGCGGCCAGCGCCGCGTTATCGGCGGTGTCGAAGGAGAGGACGGTGATCGGCTCCTTGCCCGCCTCGACGCAGGCGTCGGACTTGGGGCGCACGTCGTCGGTTTCGGAGACGGTCGTGCGCTGCACAGAAACGGTGAGCCCGCAGGCGTCGTTGGGGTCGACGGCGCTGCCAGTCTGCCGCGCCCACTGGATGCCGGCGTACAGGAAGTCGACGAAGTCGAACGATTCGCGACGCTCCGGGTTGTCAGTGAATCCAGACATGCCGGCATCGAGGCTGCCGGCTTGCACCGCGGGGAGGATCATGGAGAAGTCCATGTCTTGCGGGTCGTATTCCAGGCCCATCACGCCCGCGAGCGCGCGTCCGATGTCCATTTCGAACCCGATGAGTTCGCCCTCGGAGTTCTTAAACTCGAACGGGGCGAATGGCGGGTTGGCGCCGATGGAAAGCTTGCCGTCCGCGGCGACCTGCTCGGGCACGAGGGCCGCGATCTCGGGGACTTCTTCCGGGACGATCGGCTCCCAGGCATCGGGCGTACCGTCCTCGGTGTTAGTCACGCAGCCGGTCAGCAGGGTCGCTGCGGCGAGGCAGGCCCCGAGGACGCCTGCCCGGCGTGCGGTGAATGTTGCGTGCATGGAACTTCCAGAAGCGTAGAAATATACTGTTCACCGTATATTACTCGCAACGGCGTCGGTGGGGAAGTTGCCATGCCGTGCGGCGTAGCTACTGCTGCGCCATGCGGATGCCGCGCATCACCAGCTCCACGAGCTGGCCGATCACCAGCAGGCCCAGCATGACCGGGATGACGGACGACGCCGCGCGGCTCGAGCCCGCGGAGCTCTGCGCAAAGTCGCCGGTAAAAAAGCCGGACGACATCATCGACGAGCCCTGCACCTCCTGCTTCGCCAGCTCCCACGGGTTCGCGGTATCCGGCACCGACGAGTTCTTCGCCCACGCCTGCACGACGTCCTTGCCGTCGCCCTCCTCCATGTCCTTGGTCCAATCCAGGAACATCTCGGAGCTCGACACCTTCTTCACCGGGTTCTTGTCCGGATCCAGGTGCATGGGATCCTTCTCTTCGTCGTAGTCCAGCGGCTTCAGGCCGGGCGCGGGGTCGCCGGGCTTGTTGCCCTTGGGGCGAGTGCTTGATGACGCCCCATCGCCCCCGTTCTCTCCCGCCTCCGCAGCGGCGGCGGCCGGGACGAGGGGGCTGAACTGGACGGTGGATACAGCGAGTGCGGCAGCGATGGTGCCGGCAAGAATGGTCTGGCGCATGCGAACATCCTAACCAAGCGGGTGGACCATTGTCCCATCGGCGAGGCACGCGGAAAACCCTTAACCCGTATTAGACGCAGGGAACGGGCCCGCGGTTCCCTTCGGTGGGTGTTTTGGGAGTCTTCTCACAAGTGCTTGTTTGCGCTGGTCACAGGCCCGTATGGTGCTGGGTATGGATGTGATTGCAGACCTTG
>NZ_RDRE01000069.1 GCF_003693265.1 Corynebacterium gottingense | reverse complement strand
TGGCCGTCGGCGCGCGTCCGTTCATCCCCGAGTGGGCCGAGGGCGTGCCGTTTCACACGAACGAGGACATCATGCGCCTGCCGGAGCTGCCGAAGTCGCTCACGATCGTGGGCGGTGGCTTCATCGCCATGGAGTTCGCGCACATCTTTGACGCGCTTGGCTGCGAGGTGACCATCGTGAATCGCTCGCCGCTCATGCGCGCGCTCGACGCCGACATCCACGAGCGCTTCAACGCACTTGCCACCGAGCGCTTCACCACCCACATCGGCCGTACCGTCACGTCCGCACGCGGCGACGAGCACTCGGTGGAGCTCACGCTTGACGACGCCACCGTCATCACCTCCGAGGCCCTCCTCATCGCCACCGGGCGTGTGCCCAACGGTGACCGACTCGACGCCGCCGCCGGTGGCGTCGAGGTCCGCGAGGACGGGCGCATCGCGGTTGACGAGTACGGCCGAACCACCGCCGACGGCGTCTGGGCTCTCGGCGATGCCTCTTCCCCGTACCAGCTCAAGCACGTGGCCAACGCGGAGCAGCGCGCGGTGACCCACAACGTCATTGCAGCGATGAAGGGTTCCGACGACTTCGTGCCGATGCCGCACCAGCACGTACCTTACGCCGTGTTCACGCACCCGCAGATCGCGTCGGTGGGCCTGACCGAGCGGGAAGCTCGCGACGCCGGCCACGACGTCACCATCAAGGTCCAGAATTACGGCGATGTGGCCTACGGCTGGGCGCTCGAAGATTCGACTGGTGTGGTGAAGCTCGTCGCCGACCGCCAGTCTGGCAAACTCCTGGGAGCTCACCTCATCGGGCCACAGGCCTCCACCCTGATCCAGCAATTGGTCACCATCATGGCGTATGACCTGGACTTGCGGGAAATTCCGCGCCGCCAGTACTGGATTCACCCGGCGTTGCCGGAAGTGGTGGAGAACGCGCTTTTGGGCCTCGACCTGGACTTTTACGAATTTTAGACCGTTCGTCCACCCCCGTTGTGGGGGTGTAACGCTTTTCCAGGAAAAACATAGAATCGAGCAGCAAAAACCCACGTCAGATAATGGTTGTGTAACAGGAACCCCAAAAGCCACGATACGAGAGGCCCCATTTTCACGTTTCTTGAAATTTTTTCGCGGTTCACTTGTGCATTCATGCCGTCTATCCATTAGTGTGGTTTTTCGACACCGGGATCCGAGTCCATCGGGCTTGTCATTCGGTCCTAGGAGCTTTGGCCCCTGGATTTTCTCCGTTAATCCCCGGACGTCTTGCAAGTACTATCAGAGAAGGATTTCGTTTCATGCGTAATTTCCGTAAGGCAGCCCTCGCAGGCGCAACCGCAGTCGCCCTGGCTTTCGGCTCCACCACCATTGCCGCAGCTGAAGAGACTGCCGCCCCGGAGACCAACAACCAGACCCCGGCAGACGCCCAGAAGCCGTCCGCTTCCACCAAGATCGGCGCGTCCCTCGGTGCCTACGACAAGGACGGCAACGCTACCCCTGCCGACGGCCGTGAGATCTTCGGCTCCGAGAAGGAGCACTTCGATGAGCAGCCGGGTTGGGCAATTGCTTTCTACGCCACGACCATCTTCGCCGCTGTCTCCGCACTGGTCGGCCTGGTCGTCGGCCCGGCCTACAACTTCGTTGTCCACGGCCTCCCGAACATGTAAGTCGCGGAATTCCGCACACAACAACTAACGACTTTCTCGAAAGAAGGAACATCAATGCGTAACTTCCGCACCGCAGCAGTTGCATCCGCAACCGCACTGACCGTCGCTTTCGGTGGCGTCGCCGTCGCGTCCGCTGAGACCACGGAGACCCCGGCCACCACCGAGGCTTCCTACGAAAAGCCGGCGAACCGTCCGAAGGCCGAGACCGAGAACAAGGACAACTCCGTCGCATTCAAGGGCTTCGACGGCCGCGAGGGCGACAAGTCCTTCAACGAGTCCATCTCCGACGGCACCGAGGGCCTCTTCAACGGCAAGGGTTCCTCCCACTACGTCAACGATGCGGATAAGCCGTTCTACGGCGTTGACGCATTCGGCAAGGAGAAGAACGCCGAGGCTCTCCCGCAGTGGGCTCGCATCTGGATCGACGGCACCATCGTCTCCGCGATCGGCGCTCTCGTTGGCCTGGTCATCGCAGGCTTCAACTTCGCTTCCTACAACGGCCTGATCAAGCTGTAAGAAGCACTGCTCAGGACTTCTGAGTCCTAGCAAAGAATTACCTCCCCACCGTCTCGGTGCGGGAGGTTTTTTCGTGTGCTTTGGGGGGTTGTCTCAGCTGCCCGGAACACGAACGTTTTGTCCGCTCCCGTGCATGGCGCTAGCTCCAAGTACGAACTACCGCGGAGGAAACCCCAGGTCGTGGTGTTCCCCGCCGACCACATGGAGCTAGCGCCATGTGCAAAGCCGCGCCGTCAAGATCAAGACGCGGCCACGGAGAAGAACCAACCTAGCTCCCCAGCATGAGCTGACCGGCGGCGTACTGCTCGTCCGGGATGGTGAGGATCTCGTTGCCGTCGTCGGTGATCACCAGGGTGTGCTCGAACTGCGCCGTGAATTCCCCGTCTCGGTTCTGCACCGTCCAGCCGTCGTCCCAGATGTCGTATTCGAGCCCTCCGAGGTTGATCATCGGCTCCACGGTGAGCGTCATTCCCGGCTCCAGCACATCACGGTACGTATCGGAGTCGTAGTGCAGCACAACCAGACCGTTGTGGAAGGTAGTGCCCACACCGTGACCGGTAAAGTCCGTGACCACGTTGTAGCCGAAGCGCTGCGCGTAGGACTCGATCACGCGGCCGATCACGTTGATCTCGCGGCCAGGCTTTGCCGCCTTGATGCCGCGCATCGTCGCCTTGTACGT
>NZ_RDRE01000068.1 GCF_003693265.1 Corynebacterium gottingense | reverse complement strand
TGGTTCTGGTCGCGGTAGACGTACACGTTGCCGATCTGGGGGCGGCACAGTTCGGCGTCGCAGAACCACCCGGCGGTGTCCACGCTGAACTGGTTGCGCGAGCCGTCGAGGTACTCGGCAGCCGGGTCGACGGGGGCGTAGACGTCCTTGGTGGCCATGGAGCACTCCTCCTCGGTGTGGCCGCCGACGACGCAGATGTTCGGGTCCATGATTTCCCCGAAGATGTCAAAGATCCACGGATTGTCGCGGAATCCCAAGAAGGGAAGGTCGTTGGCGGCGAGCTCGTCCCACAGGTTGAGGTAGGAGTCCGGGACGTGGTCCACGGACACCGTCACGTCTCCCGCGTGGCCTTCCGGGCGCGTCGAGGTGGAGACCACCAGATCCGGGTCCAGGTTGACGATCTCGTTGAACGCGTTGACGCTCCACTCCTGGCAGACCTGGGAGACGAGCTCGCCGCTCTCCGCGGCGTCCAGGATGAGCGGGCACGTCTGACGGACGTACGGGATCACCTTGAACCCGTGTTCCTTGCCCAGGCGGTCTAAGGGGATCACGTACGGCTCGATGTGGGAGCCGCCCACCATGACCACCGTCGTGTCCGCCTCCGGGTCGCCGTACACGCAGTCGGGGCGCGGCATGGTGTCCGCGTCCTGGTTCTGGAACACCATGCAGCCGTCGGTACCCGCGGGCGGGTAGACACCGGCGATGAGGTTCGGGTCCGGCTGCGGGGGCACGTCCGGGACGTTCGCACCCGCCAGTGCCAAGGCGCCGGGATAGAAGGTGTCATTGAGCGGCTTTTCCGCCTCCTGAACCTTCTGGTTCCATAGCGGTTGGATCGTAAAGGTAGCGGCGACCAAGCAGGTGACAATCACGCCACCGACAGCGCGGGCTGCACCGGCGGGGGTGCGGAGTGACCTGCGGGCGTCGAGAAGCGGCGTGTCCGTGGCGGTCGGGCGCTTCCGGTGCTGGCGGAGTGGCTCCTCAAGCAGCTCGTGGGTGACGTGTGCGAGGGCGAGGGACACGACGATGACGATCGTGCCCACCCAGGCCGGCGGGGTGCCAAAGCCGCCGATGACGGTGACGATGATGAGCAGCGGCCAGTGCCAGAGGTACAGCGAATAGGCGATGCCGCCCAGCCAGGTCATCGGCTTGGACGCGAGGACCGCGGAAATCGGGTTGTCGTTGCCGCTGAGGATCACCAGCGCGGCGCCCACGAGGGGGAGCAGCGCGACCGGGCCCGGGAACGCGAGCGAATTGGCAACCACGGCGCCCGTAATCGTGATGCACACGACGCCAAGCGCCGACGTCAACCAGGCGATGCGTTGCGGGAAGAAGCGCGAACGCGGGACGAACGCGAGGAGCGCGCCGAGCGAGAGCTCCCAGGCGCGGGAGAACGTGGAGTAGTAGTTCGCGCCGGTGCCGATAAACCCGAAGCGGGACGCCCACGCGAAGGAGGCGACGGTGATGAGCGCGAGCACGATCACGGCGCCGCGGCGGGCGAGCGTGCGTGGCAGCTTGCACTTGGTAATCAAGACAGCGACGAGCGTGCCGAAGAGGATGCCAAAGAGATAGAACTGGCCCTGGACCGCCATGGACCACAAATGCTGCAGTGGCGACGTGTCCTGGCTGGCGGCCGCGTAGTCCGCGTCCTGCGCCATGAGCTCCCAGTTCTGGTAGTAGAGCATCGACGCGGTGAACTGGGCCGCGAGCTCGTCGCTCATGAGCTCCGGGGTGAGGTAATGCACCGCGATAAGCACCGCCAGAATGACGACGACGAGCGCAGGGACCAACCTACGAATGGTTCGCCAGAGCGGCCACCATGGATTGAGGTTGGGGTTCGGGCGCAGTGCGTAGCGCAGCTGTCCGCCCAGGAAGAAGTAGCCGGAGAGCAGGAGGAACACGTCCACGCCGCCGGATACGCGGCCGACGAAGACGTGGAAGAGCACGACGAGCGCAATTGCGTATCCGCGAAGGCCGTCGATGTCCACGCGGTAGGACGAGGGGCGCGGGCGGGGGTGCGCGCCAGGAGACTGCTGCGCCTGCCGCGCCGTCTGTGACTGCTGCGCCGTTCCTTCGCCCATAAGCCCGTAAAACCCCTACAACATCATTAAAATTTTGGTACTATCCGGTTCAATTCGCTGAAGACATTACCGGCTCAACCGCCCGATTTGAAAAAACTTGGCCCCGTTGGGCGTGGCACGTCGTTTTGGTGTATGTGCCTCAACCAGGTAATGTATGCAGGGTTGCCTGGTGGTTTGCCGCCCCAGGGGACAGCACAATCTGCGTACGCGCCGGACCCGTCTGGTCCGCGCCCCGGAAGGTCGGGAGCGCGGCGGTCGGCCGGCCAGTCACGCGCAGGGTAAAGAAGAAGGGTTGAACCGGCTCGCCGACAAGGGGCGGGTGTCTGCACTGCCCAGTGACCGAAAAGGAAGTTTTTTCATGGCTGTCAAGATCAAGCTGCAGCGTGTGGGTAAGATCCGCAACGCTCAGTACCGTGTTGTCATCGCTGACTCCCGCACCCGTCGTGACGGGCGCGTCATCGAGAACATCGGCATCTACCACCCGAAGGAAGAGCCGTCGCTCATCCGCATCGACTCCGAGCGTGCTCAGTACTGGCTGGGCGTCGGCGCGCAGCCGACCGAGCCGGTCCTCGCTCTGCTGAAGGTCACCGGTGACTGGCAGAAGCACAAGGGCGAAGAGGGCGCCGAGGGCACCTTGAAGGTCGCTCCGGAGAAGAAGACCAAGCTCGAGCTGTTCAACGAGGCGCTCGAAGAGGCCAACAACGGCCCGACCGCCGAGGCCATCACCGAGAAGCGCAAGAAGGCGAAGGAAGAGGAGGAAGCCAAGGCTGCTGCCGAGGCTGAGGCCGCTGCCGCCGCCGAGGCTGC
>NZ_RDRE01000067.1 GCF_003693265.1 Corynebacterium gottingense | reverse complement strand
TTTGGTACCGCCACCGTCACCGGTGCCGACCCGACTGTAGCAGCCCGGCTGTATGAATTATTGCTGTTCGGGTCTACACCGAGGACGGCGAGGCGCTGAACCAGGCGCGCGGGCACTAGAGCCCATCTAGTTCCGCGAACACCTCCGGCGAGCGCCCACTACTATCAGGACTGTGGAAGTCCTGATTGCCGTTATCGCCCTGCTGTTCGCAACCGTGCTCGTCGCCGCCGTAGGCGAGCGCACCGGCCTGCCCTGGCCGGCGCTGCTCACCATCGTCGTGGCGGCCGCCATCTTCATCCCCGGCGTGCCGGTGGTGACAATCCCGGCGGAAATCATCCTCCCCATCTTCCTGCCGCCGCTGCTCTGGTCGCTCGCGCGCCACACCAGCTGGGGCATGATCCGCTCGCAGCTCAACGTGGTGGTCACCATGTCGGTGATCCTCGTCTTCCTCACCACCGCGGCGCTTACCGCCACCGCCATGTGGCTCCTGCCCGGCATCAGTCTCGCGGCCGCGGTGGTGCTCGCCGCGGCAATCGCCCCGCCCGACCCGGTCGCGGTGGAGGCGGTGGCCGGGCCCGCCGGCATCCCGAAACGCATCACCGGCACGCTGCAAACGGAGGGGCTGTTTAACGACGCCGCGTCGATCGTCACTTTCAACCTCGCCGTCGCAGCGCTCGTGGCGGATAACCAGATCGACTTCGGTCACGGCCTGCTGAAGTTTCTCTACGCGGCGGCGGTCGCGGTCGTCATCGGGCTGATCGTCGGTAGGCTCGCGGCCCTGTTTGTGAACTCCGTGCCGGACTCCGTGATCCGCACCGCGTTCACCTGGGTGCTCCCGTTCTTCATCTACATCATCGCCGAGGAGGTCGAGGCCTCCGGTGTGATCGCCATCGTCATCGCGGCGGTGGAGATGTCCTCGCGCGCGCCCCTGACCGCGGAGGACCGCCTGTCCGGCTCCTCGTTCTGGTCCACTGTGGAGATGCTGTTCACCGGCGTCGCCTTCGGCCTGATCGGCATGAGCGTGCGCGATGCTATCGACGCCGCCGGCACCGTCCTCTGGCACGCCGTGGGCATCGGCGTGGCGCTCTCCGTCGTCGCGTTCCTGGTCCGCCTGATGTGGATGTGGGTGCTGTGCGGGATCAACCAGAAACAGAAGCGCACCAATGTCGCCCCGCTGCGCATGCAGGAGGTTCTGCTTATGGCGTGGTCGGGCATGCGAGGCCTGGTCACGCTGGCCCTGGTGCTGTCAGTGCCGCTGGGGGTCACGCAGTACCACCACGAGTTCGACGTCATCGCCCTGACCGTCCTGATGTGCACAATGGTGCTTCCGGGCCTGTCACTGCCGTGGCTGGTGAGCAAGCTGGACATGGAGTCCGGCCCGGACCCGGCCGGCGACCGCGCGAAGGCGGAGCTGAACAAGCGCGCCTACGCGGCGGCGCGACGGTCGGTGCAGAAGCACGGCCCGGAGCTCGCCCCGGAGTCCTTCGAGATCGTGCAGCAGTGGCTGGACAAACTCTCGCAGAGCCACGAGGAGGAGGACCCGGAGACGGCGGAGGACCGCAAGCAGAAGTTCCAGCAGGTCCGCCTGGCTGCTGCGGACATGCAGCAGATCGCGCTCGCCGCGGCGAGCCAGGAGCTGCAGCGCGCTCGCCGCGAGCGCAAGTACAACCCTGCGGACGTGGACGCGGTGCGCGCGGACCTGGACCGGCTCATTGTGGCGGGGCGTCGCAACGCGCTGATGAGCCCGCGCGAGGTCTACCGCGAGGCGAAGAAGTAGCGCCTAGCGGTACTGGCTGCTGCCGCCCTGTGTATCGTCCGGCTTGCCGTCCTGCTGGCCGAATTCGCGCTGGTAGTGCGCGTCCCAGTCGTATTCCCCGGCCAGACCCGCGCCGAGTCCCGAGCCGCTGGTCTCTTGCGCCGGGCTGGAGTTGTTCAGCTCGAGCGGGTCGGGCTGTCCGGCGGGTGGGTGCGGTGCGTCGTCGTTAGCCTGCATGGCCTTGATAATGAAGACGGCGCCGGCGACAGCGCCGATGATCGCGGTGAATGCGCCGGTCGATCCGGACAGGAACGCGACCGCGAGGCCGGCGACGACGATGAGCGCGATGCCGATCAGGAGATCCATGTGGGACTTCTTCATGCCACCGAGTATCCCGGGGGATCCCCGGTGTGGCAACTGGCGTCGGGCCCTACACCTTCTCAATCACCGCGGCGAGGCCCTGGCCGCCGCCGATGCACATAGTCACCAGGGCACGTGAGGCGTCGGTGCGCTGCAGCTCGTGCGCGGCGGTGACTAGCATGCGGGCGCCGGTGGCGCCCACCGGGTGGCCGAGCGAGATGCCGGAGCCGACCGGGTTGATGCGCGGGTCGTCCTCAGAAATGCCCCAGGCATCCAGGACGGCGAGGGCCTGCGCGGCGAAAGCCTCGTTGAGCTCGATGAGGTCGATGTCGTCGAAGGACATATCGAGGCGGTCGAAGAGCTTCTTCGTGGCGTCGACGGGGCCGATGCACATGGTCTCCGGCGGCACGCCGGCGACGGCCCAGCCGCGCAGGACGACGGACGGGGTGAGCCCCAGCTCCTCGGCCTTTTCTCGGGTGGTCACGATCATGGCAGCCGCGCCGTCGTTTTGGCCGGAGGCGTTGCCGGCGGTGACGGTGGCGCGCTCAAGCGTTTTGCCCATGACGGGGCGCAGCTTGGCCAGGGACTCCATGGAGGCGTTCGGGCGGATGTGCTCGTCCTTGTCCACGATGATCGGGTCGCCCTTGCGCTGCGGCACGGAGACGGGGACGATTTCCTCGTCGAAGTGGCCAGCCTCCTGCGCGGCGGCGGCGCGCTGGTGCGAGTTGACGGCCAGCTGGTCCTGGCGCTGGCGGGCGATGGAGTACTCCTCGCGGACGTT
>NZ_RDRE01000066.1 GCF_003693265.1 Corynebacterium gottingense | reverse complement strand
GGATTCATCATCCTCATGCTGCTCACCATAGTTGCAGCTGTACTGGTTAATCGCGTCAAAAACAGTCATCAAGAATAACCAGGAAGTAAAGTCGTCTGCCCGACGCTGCCCCGACTTCTACTCTGCGGTGGCGGGGTGTTCGCCGGCTCGGGGTGGCCTTCGTCTGGCTCGGTGTTTCGGTGGGGTGTGGTGTCGGGTGTTTGACGAGAAGACCATGTGTTTGATGGCAGCTGTGTGTTGGACGAGAAGGGGGTGACGAATTCACGGACCTCGTCTCGCATCTTCGTCACGGAGATCTCGTCAAACAGCCGCCCTACTGACTGCACGCGGGGTTGGGCGGTGCGCCAGCACGCGTGAATCGGGGGGCAGCAGCAACGCCGGGCGATCATGCGGAGAGGATAACCGCGAAGCCTTTGCCCGGGTATTCAACCGGGTGGCGCTCTGCGGCGACAGCGTAGGCACCACGGCGGTCCACGCTCCCCATTTACTCTGCGGCCGCAGAGTCTTGCGGAACGGTGCCAGGTGTGTGGGTGCGGTGGTTGTGAGACTTCGGCGCGGGCTGCGTTATATGGAGCTAGCTCCATTTGTACGGTTGCGCCGGTAAATACCCTGGTCGCATCCGTCTTGTGGCCGCAGATGGAGCTAGCGCCATGAAGCGTCCTGGGTTTAGTTCCTACCTCTGCTAAGGAAGGATTGGCACTATGCCCAGAAAGTATTCCGCCGAATTCAAGGAGAAGGCGGTCCATCAAGTCCTAGAGATGGTCCGTCTGGAATCCTGCTCACGGCAACGCGCGTACGAGGAAGTCGGAGAGCTCCTTGGCGTGTCCCACCACACGTTACGCGCCTGGTACCGTGACAGCGTCGCCCATGAGCAGACGGCACCAACAGGTGGCGAAACCATGGAAGAAGAGCTCAAACGGCTACGCCGGGAAAACCGCGAGCTGAAACGAGCCAACGGAATCCTCAAGACTGCCTCGGCTTTTTTCGCGGCGGAACTCGACCGACCCACGACCAGATGATCTCCTACATCGACGAGTACAAGGAGCAATTTGGGGTCGAGGCCATCTGCCGTGTTCTGAAACAAGCAGACCGTGGATTCATCACCTCCCGCGGCTACCGTAACGCCACCACCCGCGCCCCGAGTGCGAGGGCCTTAAGCGATAGCCTGCTTATCCCAGAGATTCAGCGCGTCCATGCGGAAAACTTCTCGGTCTACGGCATCCGCAAGATGTGGCACGCCATGAACCGTGAGGGCTTTCATATCGGCCGCGACAAGACCGCACGCCTGATGAAACTTGCAGGTGTGTCTGGTCGACGACGTGGACGCACCCCGGCGACCACGATCAGCCCTAAGGTGCCGGATCATCGTCCGGATCTTGTGCAGCGAAACTTCCGGGCCACAGCACCTGGGCGACTTTGGGTCGCCGACATTACCTATGTTCGCACCCTGTCAGGATTCGCCTACACCGCGTTTGTCATTGACGTCTACAGCCGCAAAATAGTCGGTGTTGAAGCGTCCTGGGTTTAGTTCCTACCTCTGCTAAGGAAGGATTGGCACTATGCCCAGAAAGTATTCCGCCGAATTCAAGGAGAAGGCGGTCCATCAAGTCCTAGAGATGGTCCGTCTGGAGTCCTGCTCACGGCAACGCGCGTACGAGGAAGTCGGGGAGCTTCTTGGCGTGTCCCACCACACGTTACGCGCCTGGTACCGTGACAGCGTCGCCCATGAGCAGACGGCACCAACAGGTGGCGAAACCATGGAAGAAGAGCTCAAACGGCTACGCCGGGAAAACCGCGAGCTGAAACGAGCCAACGGAATCCTCAAGACTGCCTCGGCTTTTTTCGCGGCGGAACTCGACCGACCCACGACCAGATGATCTCCTACATCGACGAGTACAAGGAGCAATTTGGGGTCGAGGCCATCTGCCGTGTTCTGAAACAAGCAGACCGTGGATTCATCACCTCACGTGGCTACCGCAAAGCCACCACCCGCGCCCCGAGTGCGAGGGCCTTAAGCGATAGCCTGCTTATCCCAGAGATTCAGCGCGTCCATGCGGAAAACTTTTCGGTCTACGGCATCCGCAAGATGTGGCACGCCATGAACCGTGAGGGCTTTCATATCGGCCGCGACAAGACCGCACGCCTGATGAAACTTGCAGGTGTGTCTGGTCGACGACGTGGACGCACCCCGGTGACCACGATCAGCCCTAAGGTGCCGGATCATCGTCCGGATCTTGTGCAACGAAACTTCCGGGCCACAGCGCCTGGGCGACTTTGGGTCGCCGACATTACCTATGTTCGCACCCTGTCAGGATTCGCCTACACCGCGTTTGTCATTGACGTCTACAGCCGCAAAATAGTCGGTGTTGCCACCCGATCTACGATGCGCACTGATGCGCTGCCGATGGAGGCACTGGAACATGCGTTAACGACTGCTGGTCGAATCCACGGCGACCAGCTGATACACCACAGTGACCGGGGAAGTCAGTACGTGTCACTGAAGTACTCCACTGCTTTGGCCGAAGCCGAGATCCGGCCGAGTGTCGGCACAGTCGGCGATTCCTACGACAATGCGCTGGCCGAGACCGTCAACGGTCTCTACAAGGCGGAACTGATTCATGCCC
Source organism: Corynebacterium gottingense (assembly GCF_003693265.1). Taxonomy (GTDB): domain Bacteria; phylum Actinomycetota; class Actinomycetes; order Mycobacteriales; family Mycobacteriaceae; genus Corynebacterium; species Corynebacterium gottingense. The sequence goes on along the minus strand of NZ_RDRE01000066.1, from coordinate 315 downwards.
AGGGCCCGTGGACATCAGTAGGAGAAGTCGAGCTAGCCACCCTGCGGTGGGTGCACTGGTGGAACACCAAACGTCTTCACGAGGCGTTGGACTACGCCACCCCACAAGAAGTAGAAACCGAGTACTATCTCACCGAGCCCATCAACACAGGGCCGTAAAAGAAGCGGAACCAAACCCAGGACGCTTCATTACACCCTGCTTGGACACCTTCCCGATGAGCACAGTTCACACACCGTGGTCGCAACCCTGCAGGACATGGTCAAAGACCTCAACACCGAGCAGCTAAAGACCATCACATGGGACCAAGGCGCAGAA
>NZ_RDRE01000065.1 GCF_003693265.1 Corynebacterium gottingense | reverse complement strand
CAGGACGTCACGCCGCTGCAGCAGCGCGTCCTGGAGGGGTGGCTGGGCCAGCGCGACGACCTCACCGTCGTCGGCGACGCCAACCAGACCATTTACTCGTTTACCGGCGCGACCCCGGAATACTTGTTGAACTTTTCGCGGACGTACGAGCACGCGACCGTCGTGAAGCTGCAGCGCGACTACCGCTCGACCCCGGAGATCACGGACTTGGCCAACACCGTGATTGGCAAGGCGAAGGGGCGCGAGGCGGGCACCCGACTCGAGCTGCAGGGCATGCGCGAGCACGGCCCGCAGCCCACGTTCACCGCGTACGATGACGAGCCGACCGAGGCGCGCGAGGTAGCCATCCAGATCAGGGAGCTTCTCGACGCCGGCGTGCCCGCCCGAGAAATCGCCGTCCTCTACCGCATCAACGCACAGTCGGCGGCGTTCGAAGCGGCGCTCGCGGACGCGGGCATCATGTACCAGGTCCGCGGCGGGGAGGGCTTCTTCCAGCGCGGCGAGATCCGCGAGGCGATCCGCGCACTCGTTGCTGCATCGCGCCGCGGCGACCTGCCGGACGATCCGGTGGCGGTGGCCCGCGCCGCCCTCGGCCCGCTGGGGCTGACGCCGACCGAGCCGGAGGGCGCGAAGGCGCGCGAGCGCTGGCAGACCCTCGGCGCGCTGGTGGACCTCATTGAGGAGATCGTGCGCAGCCGCGAGGCGGAGACCCTGCCGGAAGTGCTGATGTCGCTGCGCCGCCGCGCGGACGCGAAGCAGCCGCCGTCGGTGGACGGCGTCACGCTGGCCAGCCTGCACGCCGCGAAGGGCCTGGAGTGGGACGCGGTGTTCCTGGTCGGGCTGGTGGAGAATACGCTGCCGATCTCGCACGCGATCAAAGCGGGCGATGACCAGGTTGAAGAGGAGCGCCGCCTGTTCTACGTCGGCGTGACGCGCGCCCGCGAGCACCTGCGCCTGTCCTGGTCCTTCGCCAGGCAGGAGGGAGGGCGCAAGTCGCGCAGCCGCTCTCGCTTCCTCGACGGCATCGCCCCCGAGCTGGAGGTGGAGAAGGCCCCCGAGCGGCTGAAGCGCAACCGTCGCTGCCGCGTGTGCAACAACCTGCTGTTCACCCCCGCGGAGAAGACGCTGGGACGCCACGAGGACTGCGAGCCCAGCTACGACGAAGCCGTCTTCGGCGCCCTCAAGCGCTGGCGTAGGGACCAGGCGCGCGAGGCCGGCAAGCCCGCCTACATCGTGTTCACGGACGCCACGCTGCTTTCTATCGCGGAGGCCATGCCCGCCGACGAGCACGAGCTCCTCGGCATCTCCGGCGTCGGCCCCGCCAAGATTGAGCAGTACGGCCAGGGCGTGCTGGACACGCTCGCGGAGTTCCGGTGACGCGCGTGAGCGAGCAGCCCTACCGCGTCATCCGCTCGGCCCGCCGCACCCGGTCTGTGCAGGCACGCCTGGTCGGCGGCGTCGTGGAGATCCGCATCCCCGCGCGGTTCTCGCAGGCGCAAGAGGATCAGGTGGTGGAGGAGATGCTCGCGCGCGTGGCGAAGAAGACGCAGGCGAGCGCGCTCAACGACGCCACCCTCACCGCCCGCGCCACGCAGCTGAACGAGAGCGTGCTTGACGGCCGCGCCCGCGTCGGCTCCATCCGCTGGGTGGACAACCAGCAGACGCGCTGGGGGTCGTGCACCACGACCACCGGCGACATCCGGATCAGCTCCCGGCTCAAGGGGGTCCCGGACTACGTGCTCGACGCCGTGATCGTCCACGAGCTGGTGCACACGTTTATCCCCGGGCACTCCGCCGAGTTCTGGGAGTGGGCGGACCGGGCGCCGCGGGCAGAAAGGGCGAAGGGCTACTTGGAGGCCTACCAGCGCTTCGGGTGAGCGCTACTCGCCGCAGCCGTGGACTTCCTTGCCCGCGGCGAAGTTGTCCATGGCGGTGACGGCGTCTTGCAGCGAGCCCACGCTCGCCACGGTCATGTCGCCCGGATCAACGGTGCGGACCGCGTCACAGTTGCCCTCCGGGGCGAGGAACAGCTCGACGTGCTGGTCGCGCGCTGCGGCGAGCTTGTGCTGGATCCCGCCGATCGGGCCGACCTCGCCGTCCTCCGCGATGGTGCCGGTGCCGGCGACGAACTTGCCGTGGTTGAGCTCGCCGGGGCTCAGTTTGTCTATCACGGCCAGCGAGAAGATCATACCGGCGCTTGGGCCGCCGACGTCGTTGAGGTTGTAGTTGACCGTCACGTCGCCGCCGGGCTCCGAGGTCATGAGGATGCCCACCATCGGGGTGCCCTTGTCCTCGGGGCTCTCGCCGAGGCGGACGCGGACGTCCATCGGGGCGCGGTCACGCTCGATGCTCACGGTGATCTCGTCGCCGGGGGAGTGGGCGTGAACCTTTTCCTGCACCTCGCTGGGCTCGGTGACGGGGGTACCGTCGATGCGGGTGATCACGTCCTCTGCTTCCAGCACACCGGACGCGGGGGAGTCATCCACCAGGTCGTGGACCAGCACGCGGGTCGGTTTGCCCAGGTAGCGCATGGCGGCCACGGTCGCGTTGCCCTCCGAAGCGGCGAACTCGGCCTGGTTGTATTGGCGCATCTGCTCCTCGTCCACGTCCGGCGGGATGATCTGCTCCACCGGCACGATCGTGTCGTCGGTGCCGATCCACCGGCCGACCGCCTGCGCGAGCGACATGTTGGTGCGCACGGACACTGTGGTCATGTTGAGGTTGCCCGAGACAGGGTCCGTCTCAGTGCCCTCGACGTCAATCACCGGCTCGCCCTCGACCTCGCCGAGGGTGTTGAACATCGGGCCGGGGCCCTCCGCCGCGTACGGCACGGCCAGGGAAATGTTGGTGCCGGGGACGTGGTTGATGGACATCATGACGGCGAGTGCTGCCACGGGGATCGCTCCCCACACCACGGTTGACCACCGCCTGCTGTGAGTGGTTTCCTGCGCGGATGCGTCCGCCTGGGGCTGCGCCCCGTCTTCCTGTTCTTCCACGCAGCGCATCTTAGCGCAGCCGT
>NZ_RDRE01000064.1 GCF_003693265.1 Corynebacterium gottingense | reverse complement strand
CGACACTCGTATCTACGTCATCCTGTCCTCGTCAAACAGGCGAATGGCACCCGGAGGCACCCCCGAAGGCAACCCGAGCCAGACACACAGACCCCTCAAGCTCGAAGTCCAGCCTCGGCACGCCCACGCAAAAGGGCGACCCACCCCCAGGGTCGCCCTTACCGTGTGCCGATGGGCACGGCTGTTGCGGCTCTTCCGCCACAGTCATCTCGCCCGCTGCACCGTCGCCGTGCGCGTCCGCGCAAAACGAAACACAGGAGTCACATGAGTCACTGCAACCACAACCGTGCCAAATTTAGCACGGCGGTTGCGGCCACGCTACAGCTGGGGGAGCTGCGGCAGCGAGTACCCGGCGTCCTCGGCGGCCTTGATCCAGGCAGGGACGTCGAAAATGCGGTTGCCCTCGGAGGATCCGTAGACGTGGCTCAGGCCGGCCTGGTTGGCAACTTGGTCGACGGCCTGGCGGAGGGGCGGGATGGCGTCGATAAGCAACTGCACCGATACAAAAGTGGCCAGGGCGGCGATGGTCAGGGAGATCGGGGCCGAGCCGGTGTAGGCGCTGCCGAGCGGCGGCTGCTCGGGGACCTGCGGGCCGTCGGCGGGCACCTTGCCCTCCGGAATTTTCGAGCTCCCCGAGCTTGACGTGCTGGAACCCGACGACAGCTCGGACACACCTGCGTGCGCGGGCGCGGGGACGGCGATGGCGAGAGCGGCCGCGGTCAGCGCGGCAAGGGAGCGTTTTCTCATGCACAACACTCTATTCCGTTCGCGGGTGTGGGGGAACCGGCGCGTCGCTCGCTGCGTCTAATAGGTATGGCGAAGCTACACAATGGGATGCACACGATGGCGGGATTGCACATGGTGCACGGGGCGGTAGGGGAGCCAATCAACCGCGAGTTTTCGCTGCCGGCGACGATGCTGCGCGAGCCGAATTTGGTAGCGCACGCAGCAAGGCATCACCCACGCGGGATTGCTTACTCCGTGCCCGCCACCGACCGCGCCGTGGCCCACGCGCTGTCGCACCCTGGCACCACGGTCACCGGCATGGGCGCGCTGGCGCTTTACGGCCTGCCCTTCTTTGCGGATGCCTGCGACACTGTGCTTGTTGGCCCCGGAATCCGCAAGAACCGGCCGGCGACGCAATACACCCCGGCACTCTGGCGGCTCAAGCTGCGCGAACATGAGACCTGGACCGTCATGTGTGCGGGTCAGCCCATATCTGTAGCAGCCCCTCCGCTTGCCGCGGTCCACGCGCTCCTAAGTATCCGCCGCCGAGAGTCGGCCTGGCACACCTTTGACGCCAGTGCGCTGACACGTGCAGTGCAGCTTATCGACGCCACACGGCGCTTCCTCAACCTCACCCCCGAATCCATCCGCATCAGTGCCTCCCGCAGGCTGGATAGGCGGTGGCTGTCCCAGGTGTTGGGTGCGTCGAGCGCGCTGGCAGACTCGCCAAAGGAAACCGAGATGCGCCTGCTAGCAACGCCGGTAGCGCAGAAGCATGGGCTGACCTTGGCCGAGCAGGTGGTGATCCGTAATAGGTGGGGTAAGCGGGTCACTGACCTGGACCTTGCCCTTATGGAACCCAAGATTGGGCTGATGTACGACGGCGCGCACCACTGGGACAAGCAGCAACGTACCTTAGATTCGCTGATCCAGATTGAGCTGGTTGCGCAGGGGTGGCAGGTGCTGCGCTTCGCCGAGGGGACTTTAGCCAGGCTGCCTGAGAGCGTTGAGGAGATTTTGCGCCGGACCTTGTGACAAATTTCGCATAGGAAACAAATACAGCGCTCCACGACCTGCGGAAACGCTCACCTGTGCGTTTGCTGTGGTCGACGATGTCACGGCGCCAACCCCGCCCACCGCCGATACACCTCCGCGGCCACTTCCGCGAAGCCGGAATTCTCAGTGCTTAAGGGCTGCATCCTCCGCACCGCTTCGGCTAGCTCCTCCGAAGCCTGCCCAGCAGTGTCACATACAGGCACCCCATGCACCCTTGCACCGGGGACGGAAGCACAAGCAACCAGGGCAGAGAAGGAGCGCACCCGGGCACCCGTATAGGCGCAGTACTCATCGGCAACGGCTAAAAGTTGCTCGGCGCTAAAACCCCTCATCGCGCTTGCCTGATGCGCGATTCCATAGTTTTGTACCCGGGGATGACGGAGCGTGCGAGGTCGGTGACGGTGGCGTCGTCAAGCAGGCGCGATGCCGCGGTGACCACCGCACGACGCGCGGCCTCCTGCTTGGAGCAGCCCCACGCGGATGCCAAAAGCACGAGCGCTTTGTCCTCGTCTGTGGTGAGCCGAAGTGTCATAGCCATACCACTTTGATACCACTGCTCAGCGCGGAAACGCGTCACAGGGCCGGTAAACTACACGTGAGCACAATAAGAAAGGTGAGCAATGAGCGACGACACCCCGGGTGGCGGCAACTTCGACGCCATCCAACCCATTGACATCAATGAGGAGATGCAGACCAGCTACATCGATTACGCGATGAGCGTGATCGTGGGCCGCGCGCTGCCAGAGGTGCGCGACGGCATGAAGCCGGTGCACCGCCGCGTCATTTACGCCATGTATGACGCCGGGTTCCGCCCCGAGCGCTCGTACGTGAAGAGCGTGAAGGCCGTGGGTGAGACCATGAGTAACTACCACCCGCACGGCGACAGCGCCATCTACGACACCCTCGTGCGCATGGCGCAGCCGTGGGCGATGCGCTACCCGCTGGTGGACGGCCAGGGCAACTTCGGCTCGCCGGGTAATGACGGCCCGGCTGCGATGCGTTACACGGAGTGCAAGCTCACCCCGCTGGCCATGGAGATGGTGCGCGACATCCGCGAGAACTCCGTGGACTTCGCCCCTAACTTCGACTCGAAGACGCAGGAGCCGACGGTCCTGCCGTCGCGTGTGCCAAACTTGCTGATGAACGGCTCGAACGGCATCGCGGTCGGTATGGCCACCAACATCCCGCCGCACAACCTCAACGAGCTGGCGGATGCCATCTACTGGATCCTGGACAACCACGACGCGGACGAGAAGGCGACGCTCGACGCGGTGCTGGAGCGCGTGAAGGG
>NZ_RDRE01000063.1 GCF_003693265.1 Corynebacterium gottingense | reverse complement strand
GCCCTGTGGTGGTGTGTGTTTGTGTGTGTTGGATAATTGTTTGGTTATTCAGGGCGTACGGTGGATGCCTTGGCATGCTGAGCCGATGAAGGACGTGTGAGGCTGCGTTATGCCTCGGGGAGTTGTCAACAAAGCGTTGATCCGAGGATGTCCGAATGGGGGAACCCAGCACCGGTTGTGTGGTGTTACCTGCAGATGAATGCATAGTCTGTGTGGAGGTTGACGCGGGGAAGTGAAACATCTCAGTACCCGTAGGAGAAGAAAACAATTGTGATTCTGCTAGTAGCGGCGAGCGAACGTGGATGAGGCTAAACCATGTGCGTGTGATACCTGGCAGGGGTTGCGTGTGTGGTGTTGTGGGGTGCAGTGTTTCTGGGCTGCTGACCAGGAGCGTGCGCGTGCGTGTTAGCGGAAGCATCTGGGATGGTGCGCCGGAGTGGGTGAGAGTCCTGTACGTGAAGGCGTGTGCGTGTGTGTTGTTGTTGCCCCGAGTAGCAGCGGGCTCGTGGAATCTGCTGTGAATCTGCCGGGACCACCCGGTAAGCCTAAATACTCAGTGTGACCGATAGTGGATAGTACCGTGAGGGAATGGTGAAAAGTACCCCGGGAGGGGAGTGAAAGAGTTCCTGAAACCGTGCGCTTACAATCCGTCAGAGCACTTCTTTTAGTGTGATGGCGTGCCTTTTGAAGAATGAGCCTGCGAGTCAGCGGCATGTCGCGAGGTTAACCCGTTAGGGGTAGTCGTAGCGAAAGCGAATCCTCATTGGGTGTTTTAAGTGGCATGTCCTGGACCCGAAGCGGGGTGATCTACCCATGGCCAGTGTGAAGCAGCTGTAAGAGGTTGTGGAGGCGCGAACCCACGTAGGTTGAAAACTGCGGGGATGAGTTGTGGGTAGGGGTGAAAGGCCAATCAAACTCCGTGATAGCTGGTTCTCCCCGAAATGCATTTAGGTGCAGCGTTGTATGAGCTTGCCGGAGGTAGAGCTACTGGTTGGTTGAGCGGGACTATCATCTTAGCAACATCAGCCAAACTCCGAATGCCGGTGTAAGTGTTGTACAGCAGTGAGACTGTGGGGGATAAGCTTCATAGTCGAGAGGGAAACAGCCCAGATCGCCGGTTAAGGCCCCTAAGGGTGTACTAAGTGGAAAAGGATGTGGGATCGCGAAGACAGCCAGGAGGTTGGCTTAGAAGCAGCCATCCTTGAAAGAGTGCGTAATAGCTCACTGGTCGAGTGGTTCCGCGCCGACAATGTAGTGGGGCTCAAGTACACCGCCGAAGCCGCGGCAACAATGTTTTGTTGGGTAGGGGAGCGTCGTGCATGGTGTGAAGCAGTACCGTGAGGGGTTGTGGACTGTGTGCGAGTGAGAATGCAGGCATGAGTAACGAGTGTAAGGTGAGAATCCTTACCGCTGGATGACTAAGGGTTCCTGGGTCAAGTTCGTCTTCCCAGGGTGAGTCGGGTCCTAAGGCGAGGCCGACAGGCGTAGTCGATGGTCAACGGGTTGATATTCCCGTACCCGTGTGTGTGCGTCAAGTGATGAAGCGGTGATACTAACCACCCTGATCGCTGGCCATGGGGTAACTTTGTTGCCCTGGGTTGGTGTGATGCGTGGGGCCTGAGTCGTTGTAGTCAAGTGATGGGGTGACGCAGTGTGGTAGCCAAGCCACTTATTGGATTGTGGTGTAAGCGTGTGGCACGACGGTGTGTGAAATGCCATCGTTTTTGTGTGTGAGGCGTGATGCGTAGCCCTTTTTTGGGTGATGTTGGTGATCCTGTGCTGTCGAGAAAAGCCTCTAGCGAGTGTGCATACGGCCCGTACCCGAAACCGACACAGGTGGTCAGGTAGAGAATACTAAAGCGGTCGGGTGAACTGTGGTTAAGGAATTCGGCAAAATTCCCCCGTAACTTCGGGAGAAGGGGGACCTGTGCTGGTGGCCGCATTTTTCGTGTGGTGTGCTGGTGTGGGTCGCAGAGAAGAGAGGGGAGCGACTGTTTATCAAAAACACAGGTCCGTGCGAAGACGGTTAAGTTGATGTATACGGACTGACGCCTGCCCGGTGCTGGAAGGTTACGAGGACCTGTTAGATCCTTTGTTGGGTCGAAGCGGAGAATTTAAGCCCCAGTAAACGGCGGTGGTAACTATAACCATCCTAAGGTAGCGAAATTCCTTGTCGGGTAAGTTCCGACCTGCACGAATGGCGTAACGACTCCCCTGCTGTCTCAACCACAGGCCCGGTGAAATTGCAGTACGAGTAAAGATGCTCGTTTCGCGCGGCAGGACGAAAAGACCCCGGGACCTTCACTATAGCTTGGTATTGGCATTCGGTGCGGTTTGTGTAGGATAGGTGGGAGACTGTGAAGCATTGACGCTAGTTGGTGTGGAGTCGTTGTTGAAATACCACTCTGACCGTAGTGGATATCTAACCTTGGCCCATGATCTGGGTTGGGGACAGTGCCTGGTGGGTAGTTTAACTGGGGCGGTTGCCTCCCAAAATGTAACGGAGGCGCCCAAAGGTTCCCTCAGCCTGGTTGGCAATCAGGTGTTTAGAGTGTAAGTGCACAAGGGAGCTTGACTGTGAGACTTACAAGTCGAGCAGGGACGAAAGTCGGGACTAGTGATCCGGCACCTACTTGTGGATGTGGTGTCGCTCAACGGATAAAAGGTACCCCGGGGATAACAGGCTGATCTTCCCCAAGAGTCCATATCGACGGGATGGTTTGGCACCTCGATGTCGGCTCGTCGCATCCTGGGGCTGGAGTAGGTCCCAAGGGTTGGGCTGTTCGCCCATTAAAGCGGCACGCGAGCTGGGTTCAGAACGTCGTGAGACAGTTCGGTCTCTATCCGCCGCGCGCGTTGAAACTTGAAGAAGGCTGTCCCTAGTACGAGAGGACCGGGACGGACGTACCTCTGGTGTGCCAGTTGTTCCGCCAGGAGCATTGCTGGTTGGCTACGTACGGGAGGGATAACCGCTGAAAGCATCTAAGCGGGAAGCCTGTTTTGAGATGAGGTTTCTTAGGCGCCCAGGAGATGACTGGGTTGATAGGCCAGATCTGGAAGCATCGTAAGGTGTGGAGGTGACTGGTACTAATCCGCCGTTGATCAAACA
>NZ_RDRE01000062.1 GCF_003693265.1 Corynebacterium gottingense | reverse complement strand
TAGAGCCACGGCATATGCAACTCATCCTCATGCTCATGGCTGTAGTGCTGGCATCGATGGCCGTCGCAGCCTCTGGTCCGATAGCATTCGTGGCGTTCGTAGCCCCACAGATCGGACGCAAGATCACGCAAACAGCGACGCCGCCTTTAGGCACCGCGATGCTCGCTGGCGCGGCGATCGTGTCCGGCGCTGACTTAGCGGTGCGCACCCTGGTGCCCGGGAACTTGCCGGTGGGGATAGCTACAACTGCGATTGGTGGTGCAGTGCTGCTCTACACGCTGCTGCGCGCAACACGAAAGGTGTCCGTATGATGCTTCAGGTTCGAAATCTCAAAGTGAGCTACGGCGCTTCCGTCATTGTTGACGGCATTGACCTCGACGTGCCTCAAGGTGGGGTCACCACGATCATCGGCCCGAACGGTTGCGGCAAGTCAACGCTGTTGCGAGCTACCGCTGGGCTTATTGCGCGCGATGGTGGCACGGTAACGGTCAACGGCGTGGACACGGCGAAACTGAAGCGCCGCGAGATTGCGCGACAGCTTGCAGTATTGCCACAGGCACCTGTCGCACCCGAGGGACTCACGGTCCGTGACTTGGTCAGCCGCGGACGCCACCCGCATCAGTCCTGGCTACGGCAGGCCTCTGCGGAGGATGCGCGTGCGGTCGATGCAGTGATGGAGCTGACCAATATTGCGGAGTTTGCAGAACGTCCACTCGAACGGCTTTCTGGCGGACAGCGCCAGCGCGCCTGGATCGCGATGGTCTTAGCGCAGGACACTCCGCTTGTATTTTTGGACGAGCCGACGACGTACCTCGATTTGTCTCACTCCGTCGAGGTCTTGTCGCTTGTACGTCGCCTTGCTGATCAGGAGGGGCGAACTGTGCTCATGGTGTTGCATGATTTGAACCTCGCCGCACGCTACTCAGATCAGCTGATCGTGATGCAGCGCGGCGAGGTTCGTGCGGTCGGTGCGCCTGCCGAGGTGGTCACGGAGTCTTTGCTGAGCCGCGTTTTTGATCTCCCCGCGGTCGTGGCGTCAGACCCAGTGAGCGGTGGCCCACTGGTCGTCCCTTGGTAGACGCCCAGACAATCTTTGCAGCTTAGAGCTGTATTTTCCCGATTTACCCAGCATGATCAGCAATAATGCTGAGATTCAGACACACTTTTTGCTACTTAACCCTCTAATCATGCAAATGGAAAGGGGAGCGTTGTGGCCGCTAGTTATATTCATCGACCGAGGAAGAGCCTTGTCGACAGTTTGGAAAAACCCGCGGGCGTGGCGCACCTCGTTGAAGGGATCGGAAAGCCAAGCGTAATTTCGAGTATGACCCCTTGCATGGTCATATTGAGAGCTATCACCTGCAAGGAAAGCACGTTGGAGTGTTCGACGTGGTTTCAGGGTAACTCATTGGACCGGCTGTGAAAGGGAGGAGGATCGATGATTAAGACGTATGTGGACGCGTGTCTCGATGAGGATGCGCGCCCGGACGATGTCGACGACTGGGTCGATGCATGGCACGACGATGTTTCAAGGAGCGAGAACCTTTCACTCGATGCCTTCCTTGGTTTCACGTCAGAGGAATACGCACGATGGGCGAGGGACGGTTCCGCCCTGCAGGAGATCCTCGACCACCGCCGGGCCCAGCGGCAGACCTCATAAGAAGAAACAAGGTTTCGTGACTTCTCGATGTCTCTTGCAGCTGTACGAGACATTCTTCGGTTAAGTGGAAAAGCGTGACTGCGCGGCGAGTAAGAGGCACCGAGGCACGGCCGACAGTAGAAAGTCGACGGCTGACGGGAAGCCTAAGACAGAGAAAGATTGTCTGTTGTAAAACGCGAGCAGCGCCGGTATAACTGGTTGGCATGCTGAAGCGTGTCGCTCTCTCCCAGGTCCAAACAGGCGATCGGCGTTTGGCGGGTGTGCTCGCGGCGTTGGCCGCGGAAGCGGGTGACAACGCCTACCCGCTTCACAATATTGCGACCTTTGTCTTCGAAGACGGGAAGGCTCTTTTCGCTGGACTCGGCGCGGACGAGCACACCGAATTCGAGATCGGGTCAGTTACGAAGACATTCAACGCCGATCTTTTGGAGCAAGCGATCGAACTGGGTGAGGCTACGCCCGGCACGACGGTGGAGGAAGTGTTTGGGGAGCGGGTAAGCGGTACCCCAGTGTCGCCGGTGACGCTGGAAGAACTAGCCAACCACACTTCGGGCTTGCCGCGAACGGGAAAGCAAAAACTGAGCAACAAGGTCAGGGCAGTTCTGGGCCTTAATCCAGACGTGGGCACCACGGTTGACGATGTTGTCGACCAAGCGGTGGCAGCACAGGTGGAAGGACGTGGCACCGAAAATTATTCAAACCTCGGCCATGACCTGCTTGGGCTTCTGCTGGCTGAAAGTGCGGGGACCAATTACCCCGGGCTGATCAAGCAGCGCGTGCTCAACCCACTAGGAATGGGGGAGACCTACGTGGCACTGCCCGGCACTGTGGCGCCGGATAAGCCACGAGGGGTGTCCTGGCTTGGCTGGCGCGTCCAGGCATGGGAGATGGACGGCACGGCTCCTTCCGGTGGAGTGCGATCCACAACTACCGACATGGCTCGATACACCGCACACGCGCTCGAGCGAGATAACTTCCGTTTCACTTGGAACAACATCGCAGGTACCGGGCTGTACTGGCATAACGGCGGAACGTTCGGGTTCTCGTCCATGCTGTTGCTCGACACGGACAAACAGCGAGCGTCGTTTGTCGTAGCTGACTCGTATACGGACATTGAATCGTTCGCGTTCGAACTTCTCGAGCTGGAGGACCCTGCTAAGAAGAAGTGAGGCCGCGATTTGGTGTCGCACGATACCCTGCACTAAAGCTCATCATCGAAGTTTGAACGGCCCGCACAAGGGGGGGGGCCGAGCTCAAGTTTCACCGAAGACCGTCGGTCACTTGACTGGAGATAATCCGGCTAGGTCGAAGGATCCCACCCAGGGATCGGCCCACGCAGGAGAAACGTGGCACCTTTCGCGCAATATGCGCACTGCCTCGTGCTTCCGTGCGGGGCAATTTTTTATTGTCCCGCGCGGACAAGACATGAAGTAATGGGCAGGAGGCGTGTGCCATGGTAAACCCGAAGAATGTTGCTGAGCTTGCTGCCTTGAAGGACAAGTTTAAGGACTCTAGCTCCGTCTTCCTCACCGAGTACCGTGCCCTGACTATTGGTCAGCTGCAGGAACTGCGTGGGGAGCTCGCTCGTCGATTTGCTCGATTGCGTACGGGATAGTGAGGGGGTTGGGCATGCTCATTGCGTTGGCCGTGTCGGTGTCGAGCCAGTAGAGCCCGCCACGCTTGTTGACGTCAAGGTCTATGAAGTTCTC
>NZ_RDRE01000061.1 GCF_003693265.1 Corynebacterium gottingense | reverse complement strand
CAAACTCAAGCAACCAAGCCCGCAACACTGTGAAATTATCCCGTTCCCTCCGAGCGACTCACTCGCTCTCGGCAACGAGGAAATACTTAACCACGAACAACACAAACACGCAAACCCCCAGCACACTCACGGTTTTTAGCAACCCAATGCTTGCGTTAACGCGAAACTTCTAGCGGTTGATTCTTCAGCGGTGATCCCTCACGTGGCGCGCGCAGGAATATCTCGAATTGAAAACTTTAGGTGAACTGGCAAAAAGAAACGCCCGCTGGCCATTGCAGACCAGCGGGCGTTCGCACTCGGTGGAGCCGCCGGGAATTGAACCCGGGTCCTTCATCACCGCGCCAGGGCTTCTCCGTGCGCAGTCCGCGCGCTACCTCTGCTCGGCCCTCCGGATCAGGCGGACATGTCCGGATGATGAGCCCAGTAAGTGTGAAGTGTCCCTCCCAAAGGCCCACTCACAAGCCCGGGAGGCGAGTCCCCTAAGTCGATGCCAGGTACCGGGTCGGGGACGTCCCCGGCCTGACAGACTCGCGGTCGCTAGCTCTTAGGCAGCGAGGGCGAAGTCACGCTGAGAGTTCTTCTCTGCGTTTATTGGTTGCTGCGACGCTTACGGTGGTCTCCAGCCTGCACCGGCACGCTTCCCCTGGCTAAGTCGATGAAGTCGAAACCTGAATCGACCCCTTGTCAACTACGGGAACCGTAGGAGAAGTAACTCTACCTCTCCCCCTCTTCAACTGCAAGCACCCGGTGCCTATTCCAGGCCGGTCGGCGTGATCCGGAGGAAGTCCACCACCGCATCGGGGCCGGCGTCGACGGCGAGGCGCGCGGCCTTGGCCACCGAGGTCGCCGCCATCTTCGGGGCATCACCGTGCTGCGGAGCTGCGATCATGTCCGTGTTCGTTCGACCGGGGTGCAAGGAGGTGACGCGGATGGCGCCGGCTTCTTCCAGGCGCAGCGCGTCGGTGAAGCCGCGGAGCGCGAACTTTGACGCGCAGTACGCGGAGTTTTCGGGAACACCGAAGAAGCCGGCGCCTGAGTTGATGGTGAGGAGGAGTCCACGTGAGCGTCGTAAAGCGGGCAGCAATTCCCTGGTGAGGGTGATGGGCGCGTGGACATTGACCTCCATCGACTCCCGCCACTGCGCCTCGGTGAGCTCGGTGAAGGGGGCCTTGTGCAGCACGCCGGCCGCGTGGACGAGCACATCGACCTGCTTGATGGCGCGGGCGGCGCGAATGAGCGCCTCGGTATCGGTAAGGTCCACCTCGAAGGGTTCTGCGCTTGGCAGCGCGCGGACTACCTCGGAGGCGTCGCGCGACGCGCCCGCGATGATGTGGTGGTCTTTGCCAAGCTCCTCGGCGATCGCACGGCCGATGCCGCGGGACGCGCCGGTAATCAGTGCAGTCTTCATGGGCACCACCGTAGCGTTAAGCAGCTAGGCCTTGATTCCCTTGAACTTCCGGCCCAGGTCGCGGGCGATCTCGCGGTCCTCGGTGCGACGCTTGATGGAACGCCGCTTATCGTAGTCCTGCTTGCCCTGCCCCAGGCCGAGCTCCAGCTTCGCGCGGCCGTCCTTGAGGTACAGGGACAGCGGAATGAGGGTGCGGTTGCCGTCGCGAATCTTGCCCTCCAGCGAGTCGATCTCGCGGCGGTGCAGCAGCAGCTTGCGGGTGCGGCGCGGCGGGTGGTTGGTCCAGTGGCCGCGCGAGTACTCGGGGATGTGCATATTACGCAGCCAGACCTCGCCGTTATCAATGGTGGCGAAGGCCTCGACCAGCGAGACCTTGCCCTCGCGCAAGGCCTTGATTTCCGTGCCGTAGAGCACGATGCCAGTCTCCCAGGTGTCCAAGATGGTGTAGTCATGCCGAGCTTTCCGGTTGGTCGCGAGGACACCGGTGTTGCTCAGCTTCTTCTTTTTACTCTTCTTGGCCATAGGAGCAACAAGTGTACTACTTACGCACGTAAGAACGAAGTGCCACCTGCGCCGCCACCGCGCCGACGACCATGGCGCCGAGCCCCACGAGCGGCATGACGGTCCACACGGCGGAGTCCGGCACGCGCGCGATCAGCGACGACGAGTACAGGTCGCCCAGCATCGGATCGACGATGGAGCGCTTTGCCACCCACGTGAGAATCGTTGCCAGCACCGCGCCCACGAACACGGAGATCAGCGCCTCCAGCACGAACGGCGCCTGCGTGAACCAGCGGGACGCGCCGACCATGCGCATGATGCCGATCTGGTCGCGGCGATTGAACGCGGCGAGCTGCACCATATTCACAATGAGGAAGATCGCCGCCAGCGCCTGCGCCGCGGCAACGGTGAAGGTCACGTTACGGAACGTATCCATCGTGCCGGCCGCCTCGCGCACCGTGTCCGCCTGGTCCGTCACGACGGTCACCTGCGGCATCGACGAGATCTTCTCAATCGGTGAGGTATCCGCCGGATCCGCCAGGCGCACGTGCAGCGCGGCCGGCAGCGCGTCCGGGGTCGTCTCGCGCACCAGGTCCGGCTCGGACTCCTCAAACAGCTCCTTGAACCGCTCGTACGATTGCTCGCGCGAGCGGAACGTCACCTGCTCCACCCCGCTATCTCCCTGCAGCGCGTCGCGCACCTCCTTGCAGGCGTCGGACGAGCAGTCCTTGTCGTTCGCGGAGATGTCCTCGTCCAGCTCCACCATGACCTCGACGCGGTCCAGGTACAGGTCCTTCGTCTCGCTCGTCGCCTGCGAAATCAAGATGCCCGCTCCGACGAGCACCAGCGACAGGGCGGTCGTGATGATCAGGGCAATGGTCATGGTGACGTTGCGCCCCAGCCCGCGAAATCCCTCGCGGAAAATGAAATTCCAGTTCACAGCTATCCCCTCACGTTTCCGTACACGCCGTGCTCGTCGTCGCGCACGAGTCGGCCCAAATCGAGTTCCATCACGCGCTTGCGCATGTCGTTCACCGCACGGGCGTTGTGCGTGGACATCACCACGGTGGTCCCCATCCGGTTGATGCGCGAGAGCAGCGCCAGGATCCCATCGGCGGTCGCAGGGTCGAGATTGCCCGTGGGCTCGTCGGCAAGCATGAGTGCAGGCTTATCGACGAAAGCGCGCGCAATCGCCACACGCTGCTGCTCACCGCCCGACAGCTCGTGCGGCATGCGGTTCGCCTTGGCGTCCAAACCGACCAGCTCGAGCGCCTCCGGCACCAGCTTCTTGATGCGCTCCTTCGATTTGCCAATCACCTCCAGCGCGAACGCGACGTTGTCGTACACGCTGAGCTTGGGCAGCAGGCGGAAGTCCTGGAAGACGTAGCCGATGGACTGGCGCAGCTTGTTCACCTCTTTGCCGCGCAGCTCGTTGACGTGGAAGTCGTTGAAATAGATGTCTCCGGAAGAGACGTTCTCCTCCCGGATCATCA
>NZ_RDRE01000060.1 GCF_003693265.1 Corynebacterium gottingense | reverse complement strand
GAACACCAAACGTCTTCACGAGGCGTTGGACTACGCCACCCCACAAGAAGTAGAAACCGAGTATTATCTCACCGAGCCCATCAACACAGGGCCGTAAAAGAAGCGGAACCAAACCCAGGACGCTTCATATCGCTTTCAGAAATGTTGCGCTCCCGCATACGCTTGCGTGCGTGGGGCCAGATTATTAGCTCAATCGGCATCGCTAGAGACAACCTCAAATGCTAGGCGACGAGCATGCTTTCCGTCTATTCTGACAGAACACTCATAAAGCCCCAGAGTATCAATATATACAGGACCACGGAACACAAACACAGATGCTACCTTGCCGTCATAGCGAACGGCGTCATCTTCATTTTCCAACTTGAAATCGAATTCAATTTGCGGTTCATCTCTATTACTCGGGCTGGAAATCGAAATAGAGATATCAGGGGCATCATCCCCCTCTGGACGGCGGATCCGGCCTGCGATTGCTATGTCCACGACGCTAGGAAAGGTAGACGCTTTTACTTCCGTAAAACTCGCACCAATAGCAGTAATCGTTCCATGCTCGGTCTTCGCGTATTCAGCAAGAAAAGCATAGTCAAGTTCAGAAGCCATAAGCACAGTATTCCATACAGCTTCTTTCTTGGAACACCTTCAGGCTACTTACAAGTAAACTTACCTGTCCACATAGAGCCTTTCCCCCTCCCTTTGGCCGGGCGAGCATTCCTCTTCTTCAGTTTGCCCTTCCCGGCACATCCCAAACCTCCCCTGAGGTTCCCCCTACTCCGCGGACGCGGTTCAGCGCTCAAGGACCAAGAATGGGACCCAGCCTTCCGTATAGCCCCTAAACCCGCCCCTCCCCAACTACACTAGCCTCGTAAAATCCCACGCTCTCTCCCCCGTGGAGCTCCCATGCCAGATGCGCACGACCTCGAGACCCGAGTGCAGCTTCTCGAGCGCGCGCTGTCCAAACTGCTCGGTACCGAGGACTTCGAGGCCTTCCTCGCGGAACAGGATCCCGAAGCAAACAACTGCGCCGTTAAATCCAACAGCGCCAGCAACGCCAACACCGAATCTCCCGCCCCACGGCCCCCACTCGCTGCCGAAACTGCGCAAGAAACCGACACCGCAGTACAAACCGAAACTGCACCATTCGGAGCTGTAAAAGTCACCAACGTCTCCTCCCCAGACTCTAAACTCCGCTTGTTCGCGGACTACTTCCACGGCCGTGAAGACGTGTACGCCACCGCTTGGCGCAACGGCGACAAGAAGGGCTGGTCACCTGCGTCCTACGGACGCTATGACCGGAACAACCCGAACCTTAAGCCGCTCACCCCGAAGGTCCTTGAGCAGCACCTCCGCCGCGATAACGACCTCCACGTTGGCCTGTACCCACTGTGCAAGGGCGATACCTGTTTCCTCCTGGCGTGCGATTTCGATGACGCGGACTTCCGTACCGCCGCCCGCGCCTATGCCGCCACGTGCCGCAAGTTCGGCCTTGACCCGCTCATCGAGCTCTCCCGCTCCGGCACCGGCGCGCACGTCTGGCTCTTCTTTAGCGAACCCGTCCCCGCTTCTCTCGCTCGTACGGTAGGCATCGGCCTGCTGGCCAAGGCCAGCCCGAAGCAGTACTTCGCCAGCTTCGACCGCTTCTTCCCTTCCCAGGACACGCTGCCGGGCAAACGCCGCGGCTTCGGGAACCTGATCGCACTCCCACTGGCCGGTCAGCACCGCGCCGAGCAGCGAACCGTCTTCGTCAACGACGACTTCGAGTCCGCCGACGACCAGTTCGCCACCCTCACTAACACCACCAAAGCCTCCATAAAACAGCTCAAAAAGATCGCCGCGGCCCTCCAACCGGACCCGGAGACCCAGCTGCCCCAACCGCCTACCAAGGCAGAACTCAAAGCACTCAATCGCTCCGGCAAGGTCCGAGTCACTCACGATTCCCGCGTCCACATCAACCTCGAGGGCGTCGACGCCACCACCGCCACCGCCCTTCGCCACCTCGGCGCGATCCCCAACCCGCAGTTCTACATCCGCCAGGCCCAACGGCTGTCCACCTATCAAACTCCCCGTCTGATCATCCGCTTCGACGAACACGACGGCACCCTCACCCTCGACCGCGGCGCTCTCGACGACGCCATCCGCATCCTCAAAGCCGCCGGCTATACCGTGACCCGTCGCAGCAAAACCTCAAAGCCGCGCACCGTGCCCACCGAGTTCACCGGCGAACTCTATCCCGAACAGCGCACAGCCGTCGCTGCAATGCGCAAGCACCGCACGGGCATCCTCGTCGCCCCGCCCGGCGCCGGGAAAACCGTCATGGCCTGCGCACTGATCGCGCACCGCCAAGTCCCCACGGCCATCATCGTGCCCAACGTGGAGCTCGCCGCCCAGTGGCGTGACGCGCTCACTACTTTCCTCAAAGGCACCGAAGACAGCCCCACCATCGGCCAATACGGCGGCAAGGCGAAAAAGCTCAGCGGCGACATCGACATCATCACCGCCCAGTCGATCAGCCGCGCCGACTCCCGCACGGATTTCCTCGCCGACTACGGCTACGTCATCATCGACGAGTGCCACCGCGTCGGCGCCGCCGGGCTTACCCGCGTACTCGCGGATCTCAACGTCCGATTCGTCACCGGGCTTACCGCGACTCCGTTCCGCTCCGACGGTCTCGACGCGCTCCTGCCACTCATCTGCGGCCCGATCCGCCACAGCATGGAGCTCGACCGCCCCGGCCCAAAGCACTACGTGGTGCAGACCACCGAGTTCACCTTCGACGAGCCTCACCTCTACTGGCCCGACCTTGACAACGCACTTGCCGCCAATCCCGCCCGCAACGCTCTCATCGCCGAAACCATCGCCCGCGCCGCCACCAGGGGTAAGAACGTCCTCGTCCTGGTGAAGCGCCGCGAGCACATCACCACGCTCGAAACGCTCCTCGCCCGCAACCACCCGGACCTCCCCATCCCCGTCTTCACCCTTCACGGCGCGCAGCAGACGAAAGACCGCACAGCAACCCGCAGGTCGCTCACCACCGCGCCCCGTTTCGTGCTCATCGCCATGACGCAGATCGCCGGCGAGGGCATAGACCTCCCGGCTCTGGACGCCCTCGTCTTGGCCGCCCCAGTCGCGTTCAAAGGCAACATCATCCAACAGATCGGCCGCGTCACCCGCGACGCCTCAACCTCCGCCACCATCTTCGACTTCCACGACCACCGCGTGCCCGCGCTCACCGCCGCATTCCGCAAGCGCAGCCGCGTCGTGCGCCAGCAAGGCTTCACCCCAGGGCTTTCGCTTATCGACGCCTGCCCGATCCCATAAGTGACACGTGCTATGCATCATCCAACCATCCCGGACCGTCTCCATGAAGCCACGTAACAACGCTGCATTCGCCGGTGCCACCATCACTCTGCAGCCACACTGGGCGACTTTTCAACGAGCGCCAATGGGCTACACTTCGAAGTGTTTGGGCCACGTAGTTAGTAACGGCGTGGTGGGTTTCTGGTAACGCTCGGGCGGGTATCGAGTAACAGCCGAGACAGTGCGCCTTAAACGTGCCGTGGGCCCTACTAGCTGTCCGCTCAGCCGATTCGACGTGCTGAGCTACGAGCTAGCGATGTCATGTCTAGGGACTTTTTGGACAAGGAGTCCCTAGACAGAGGGTGTCAGAAAGTTTGTGTGTGAGGCTCTCATCTAGAAGGAGTTTCACCGATAATGACTACGGTGTCACCGAAGAACAACCATGACCCGGCGAGGGTCAACGAGATCAGCGAGAAGCTGATGGA
>NZ_RDRE01000006.1 GCF_003693265.1 Corynebacterium gottingense | reverse complement strand
CAAGACTCCAGGCGGACCATTTCGATGATCTGATGGACCGCCTTCTCCTTGAATTCGGCGGAATATTTTCTGGGCATAGTGCCAATCCTTCCTTAGCAGAGGTAGGAACTAAACCCAGGACGCTTCAATATTCGCAATGTTCTCGAGAATTATCATTTGTCGAGGCCCGGAAACGAACCGAATAGAACAGTTTATGAAGCAGACTTGGGTAATGTAGTTTGCGTAGTTACGATCAACGACTCTTGTCCGGTCGAAGTTGTAACGGTATTCACTAAGAGAAAGTAGGGGTGTCCGAAATGCAAATTCAGGTGACGCGCTCGCCAGAAATGTCAGCTGGCTACATAGAGCTCACTGATCGCCCTGTTTCGCACTCGGATGAGCTGAACGCAGATGTAATTGTAGACTTCGATCGATTTGATTGTGTTGTTGGCGTGGAGCTTCTGTCCCTTCAGCGGATTCCTTCCATAGACGACATTACCCTGCGCTTTCATGTGAAAACGCAGGAGCGGGGCTTTTTGGAGTTAGGACTTAAGCACTTGATGAGGATGACCGCGACTAGTGGCTCGCTCACCAACGCGTCGCAAGTTCACGCTGAGGCAGTGAACGGACGAGAGCTGGAGGCATGCTGACCGCTTTCTGTTGATGTCTCATTTATGGTAGTGACCAGTAGTACCCACAACATCGCGTTGTGGGTATTTGTCTTACCGCTTCAATTTGGACTGTTCTCCTCGTGCCTTTGGAGTTACTGCTAGAAGGGGCTGGCTGCGGTGGAGTCTTTGTGGGCAGCTTTCGTGGCAAGTCTCGGCTTCACAATTCACCCTGCGGGACTACCATCGTGGCTGTTATGCGTTGCGAATCGCGTGCCAGAAAATTTGCCAGCGGGTCTTTGGGCGTTTCGCTTCCCTCTCTTCAAGATTGCGTCTTACTGCAGCCATTGATTCCTGACGGCGTCGGATCGCGCTTCCTTGCGCAGGAGTGTATTCGCTATTGCGCGAAAGCACAGCGGAGTTGTTCTTCGATATGTTCCGGGTTTCTCGCCGTGTGCTCATTTGGACCTCCGAAGATTGAAATCTGTAAGTAGGTAGATACCTTCAAATTTATCTCCGTCCGTGTGTTGAAACGCGCCAGGTCACCGCTTATCTAATGACCCTACAGGCACTGATCTTTGACCAGGAGAAGCTGCTCACTATTTATTTAGCGCACGAACTCGGAACCGACTGTGAAGTTAGAATCTGAGTTCTCTCGGGCATGTGCAGCGTGCCTAGTAGTGGTGTCCTGGCTCGTCGTGGCGGTGGAAAGGTAAGCGCGGTGAAGTTGGAGTTAAGGCGAGCGAACGATGCGGAGCTGCGGGCACGCGAGGCGAATCTGCGCGAAGGCCTAGAGAGGGAAATCGGGGAGGTACCGCTTTCGCTGCAGCGTTTGCACTCGCTTGCCACTGCCGGGTGGTTGTCGATGCCGGAGCGAAGCACTTACGATGAGCTCGCTCGCGTCAAACGGCTTCTGGGGAACCCATCGACCAGGGGTGGGTTCACGAGCGTTGCCTGGAGGGCATGCTCGTCCAAACGCGAAGCCCCGCACTCCGTGGGGAGTGCGGGGCCTTGCAAGTACTGCTCCTCCAACTGGGCTCGAACCAGTGACCCTTCGATTAACAGTCGAATGCTCTGCCAACTGAGCTATGGAGGAATATTTTCTTTGTTGCTCTGTGCAACGGTTAATCATTTTGGCGCATATCTGGCGAAAAACAAAATCGCCAGTTCAGAGGGGGTAAATCGCGCATGAAGCACGCGCAAGTGTTAGTGTTTGATCCATGAATTCACGCATCATCGCCGCCGCTACCGCGCTCACGGTGGCCACCGCTTCGCTCACCGCCGCTCCCGCTCACGCCGCGAATGGGGACACCGTCAATCTGGGCGGCATGCCCGTGGTCCGCCAGGACGCGTCCGAGATCGTGGACAGCATGAGCTCGGTGAAGAACAACTACGAAAAGGCCGCGGGCTCCAGCCTGGATGACCTGATCGCGGGCAAGGGTGGCTCCTCCGAGGAGGGCAAGTCCTCCACTACGGAGGTTGTCCTTTCCGTGTTGTTCGGACTGGGCGCGGTCGCGGTGACCGGCTACTACATGGTGCAGGAGGGCATGATCCCCAACCCGCTGCCGGGCGTGCTGCCCTCGCCGCAGCCGAAGCAGGACAAGGACAAGGACAAGGGCGACTCGCGCCACCTCGACGACGGCGCAGCCTCGCTCAAGGGCCGCGTCTAGTTGCCCCACGTAGGGTGGGCGCATGCGTTTTATTGATCACGATGACGTCTTCCGCACGGTGTCGCCGGCGGAGGCCGTCGAGAAGCTGCGCCAGACCCTCGCCGCGGGTTTCGACCCCGCCACTGACCCGCTCCGCACCAAGGTGCCGCTCCCGCACGGGGAGATGCATCTCATGCCGTCGGCGGCCGGCACCGCGGTGGGGGTGAAAATCCTGGGCATCCAGCCCGCGGGCTCCACGGTGGACGTCCCGCTCGTGCAGGGGTCCTACCTGCTCATGGACTCCGAGACGCTCACGCCGCACACGCTTATCGACGCCACCGCGCTCACCACCCTCCGCACCCCCGCAGCCTCAATCGCTGGGGTGCTGGACCGCCTCACGGTCTCGAACGAACCGTTGGACGTGGCCATCTTCGGCAATGGGGCGCAGGGCCTCGGCCACGCCGCCACCCTGGAAAGCGTCCTGGACGGGGTGCGCGAGCCGCGCATCACCTTCATCTCGCGCACGGAGCCCGCAGACCTGGCCTACCCCTGGGCCGCCTCCGGCTCTGCGGCAGCGCAGGACGCACTCGCCCGCGCCGGGCTGGTCATCACGGCGACCACGTCGCCTGAGCCCATCGTCACGGGCGCGGAGCTTCGCAAGGACGCCACCGTCCTCGCCGTCGGCGCCCACACCGCGGACGCCCGCGAGCTGGCCGCAGACGTCTTCACCGATGCCCAGGTGATCGTGGAGGACCCGACCGTGGCCTACCGCGAGGGCGGCGACGTGGTGCTCGCCACCGAGGAAGGCACCGTGCGCCGCGAGGACCTCATCACGATGGCCCAGGTGGTGCGCGGCGAGGTCGCGCTCGACCCGGACCGCCGCGTGGTGTTCAAGACGGTGGGCATGCCGTGGCAGGACCTCGCCACCGCCCAGGCCGTCGCGCAGGCGGCCGAAAACCCGTTAGAGTAGTGGGCATGAAGAACACGCTGCTTTCCCTCGGTGTCGCCTCCGCCGTCGCCGCCACCGCCGTTTGCCCCGCCTACGCCGCCGAACCGGCCCGGGAGTCTTCGTCGCTGAGCCCCGGCGCCATCGCCGGCATCAGCCTGGGCGTGCTGGCGCTCGTCGGTGCCGGCAGCTACGTCGCCGTCTCGCAGGGGCTTATCGACGTCCCCGGTTTGGAGATCCCGGAGGTTCCGGGGCTTGGCGAGCTCGCCGCGCTGGCGGGCGCCGCCGGCATCGCCATCCCGGCGCTCGGCGCCGGCGCGGCCAATGGTAGCCACGCGAAGGCCGCCTCCTGCCAGCCGGGCGCGTTTGATCAGCTCGTCCCCGGGTGGCCCAACCACACCGGTACGAACGTGGACTACTGCGACGGCAAGTGGGCGGTCGCGGGCGCGAACCAGACCGACTGGATCGTCGCCTTCCGCGCTGACGGCGAGCAGTGGCACGTGGTCGAGCCCGACGGCAAGACGGAGACCGGTTTCAAGTGCTACAACACCGGCCGCCTGCGCGAGCAGGGCGCGCCCCAGGAGTTCACCGACAAGCTGCTCAACTGCGCGGTGTAGCTGTTACTGACGCAGCGCCCGGGCCGCGATCGCGAGCTTGCGGTGATTGGGCACGCGCACGCGGGTGGTGCGCAGCTGGGCCGGAGGAGTCGCCTCGATGCGGTCGGTGAGTTCTTCGAAGAGGGCGGTGGCTGCGCGTACCGCCGGGCGGACCCGGGCCGGTAGATTGGGGATCTGCTCCTTGGCCTGGGCGAGTTCGGTGCGGATTTGGGGGATGAAGGGGTGGGTGGGGGCGTCGATAAGCGAGTGCTCGGCGTAGCTGCGGCCGAGGGCCGAGTCCTCGGCGACGTCGCGGAGGAAGTTGATTTTTTGGAACGCGGAGCCGAGCGCGCGTGCGCCGACGGCGAGGTCGGGGGTGAGCGCGGCCTCGTTGCCGCGGAAGAAGACGCGCAGGCAGAGCAGGCCGATGACCTCGGCGGAGCCGTAGATGTAGTCGTCGAGCGGAAGGTCCGGCTGGTCGGGCAAGTCCGAGCGCATGGAGGCGAAGAAGGCGCGCAGCTCGGCATCGGGGAAGCGGCACGCGCGGGCCGTGGCGGCAAAGGCGTGCAGGACGGGATCGGCGTGGAAGCGGTGCGCGGGCGCGTGGAGGACGGCAGCCTCGTAGGCGTCGAGTGCGGTCTCGGCGCACTCGTGGGCCTGGGCGGTGGTGCCGTCGACGATCTCGTCCGCGATCCTCACAACCGCGTACAGGTTGCGGATGTCCGTGCGCATGGGCTGCGGCAGGAGCCTGGTAGCCAGCGAGAAGCTGGTGGAGTAGTGGGCCATGACCTGCGCGGCTGCGCGGTCGCAGGCGGCGTCATAGGTGTCGAGGTAGCGGCCGGTCATGGTGCATAAGCGTAGTTTGTCGGTGCGCGTGTGGCGGGCGTGGGTAGCATCGGGCGCATGATTATTCCGCTTGGATGGCCACGGCCGCGCGCGTTGGCGGGAGGGCTGCTCGCGCTGGGCATGGTGATGCTGCTCAGCGCCCGGGAGCTGCCCGATTGGCGAGCGCTCACGTTCCTGGGCCTGGCGCTGGCGGTGCCGAGCGCGGTGTGGCTCGCTGCGGATGCGTGGTTCGCGCGTCCGCACGGGGCGCTGTGGTGGGTGCTCGTGGCAGTTGCCGTTGCCGTGGGCGTGTGGGGGATTGCGCTGTTTCCGGAGCGGTGATTGGGAAATGCCCCGTGCAAGGAGAGGTTGACAAGGGCAGAATCGGAGATCACACCGCTGTCTTCGGGAGAGGCGATAGACGTGCCCAGGGTTTCATTCTTGTACGAGGGGAGCGCAAGTCCAACTGTGTAAAATCTTGACCAAGAGCGCCAAAATAGGTTAAATTAAGGCTACGACGAGCCGGATACCGGAACGTTGTCGCCTGGAGCCGCGTAGGCTCCAGAGCTTTTTCTAGTCTAAGGAAGCCACTTCCGCTCGTGGACGAGAGCGGGACCGAGTGCCTTTACGAGTCGCGCGGTCGCCCTGCGTGCCGACTTACTCGCGGTTGTTTCTTCTCGGTGGCGGCGCAGCACATAGACAGACATGTCTGCTGCCTGCACGCCCCTACTTTCCCTAGAGTCAACAAACTCGATGTCGCCGTCAACGCAAAGTAGTTTTTGACTGCGATAACCCGGAGTGCTGACGCGGGTAAATCCTTGGATTGCCTCGTTAAAATCGTCTTGCTGCGGCACCATGTCGGCAATGACCTTGCACATCTCCCCGTTGCGTGCGCAGTACTCATTGACGCGCTCAAGCGTGTGGCGGAGCGCCACCTCGTGAGGACTATCCGGGTACTTGTATCGCGCATTAAGCCGGTTAACATCAACGCCTTCAAGGTATACCCGGGCACCCGAGTTCTGTATTGCGTGCAGCACCTTTTGATAGATGGACACACACGCTCCAAAGTTGCCATTGAGGCTCTTCCAGTCGTCTAACCCATTCATCAAGGCATGGCCATGAAACTCAGGTGAGACAAGCCAGCCATTGCGTTCTCGCAGACCGTCAGCAAGCTCATCGAGTCGCGTCACCAAGGTCTCACATTGCTTTTCGTCAACGAGGACGCCCGCCACGTAATAGTGACCTTTCTGGTAGGACTCGTCAACGAAGAGTTGATACATGCGGGGTGTTCTCCTGTCGGGTGGGCACTAATGACCTTATCCCATCCGCCAATTCCACAACGAAACGTTGATAGCGCAGCCACGTGAATAGGGCGTATGCACAGTTTTGGCTCACGCACCTGGGGATGGCCCACGTCGGTGCACTCGCTGTCGGTGGCACCGACTCACAAACAGACCGGTCCCTTTCATTGGTACACCAAACGGGGAGTGGATCAGCTGAGGGGGGCATTCGGTATGAATACGCATGACGAAACCGCTGAAGGAAGCTTCGGGAACAAGCTGAAGAGGGCGCTGCACGGGAGTGGAACCAGTGCGTTGTACCGTTATCAAACGCCTTGGCGAATACGGGCAGGGACGCCGCAGAGGACCGTTTTGAAGATGATGCGGGGACCCAATCCAGCCTTGATACTGTGAAGCTTCGCAGAACGGTTTTAACCGGAAGCCTTGGACGTGAGCGCGTGCGTGTATTTTACCGTGTTGTAAATCGTGTGCATCGCGGTAGTCGTTGCGGAGGGACTCTTTCCTCAACGCACAGGTGCAGGGCAGGCCGGGGAAGAGCAGGAACACGGGTAATGGAGTCGTGGCTCACTAGTGTGAGAAGTGTGTCATTGTTTCCCGCTGTACAAAGGGGTTTGAGTCAAAGTGAATCGTGTGGTGGTAGCGCTCGGCGCCGCGTGCGTGCTGGCGCTTGCTGGATGTTCGGGTTCTGGGGCCGGATCGGGGGAGGCGGAGTCGACGACGGTGACGTCGACAACCTCCGTGCCTGAGTTCGCCGCGGTTGGGGATACCCTGCCCGTTGGCTGCGACGGAGGGGAGTGTCAGGGCAGCATCGAAGTCGAGGAGATCCTGCTTGGCGGGCAGTGTGTGGCCGGCGGGGACGCCGCCGTGGCTGAGGGGGAGACGCTCGTGCAGGTGCGTGGCGTACTCAGTGCTGAAGCCGGGGAGGTTCGACTGGACGCGCCGGTGGTGTGGGACAAGGAGAGCTTCAAGAACACGGGCAAGCCTGCGGATGCATGCGAGAAGCCATCGGGGTACGAGCCGTGGTCGACTGGCGCGTCGACTGGCGCGTCGGCTGGAGAGAAGGTTCGTGTGTACGGAACGTATGCGGTCCCGGAGGCTGCGGTGGCGCTGGGAATCGCGGATGCGAAGTTTGACCTAGCGGAAGTGGGAAAGGGCGGTGCTACCCCAGCCCCCGCGGCGACGCAGGCTACGGAGTCGGCAGATGCGCCTGCAGCGGAGGCTTCCGCAACTGTGGTGACTGAGCAGACCCTCCCGCCGGCGGAGGCTGAGCCCGCTGAACCCGTCATTGGCTTTACGGAGGCACCGGGCAACGAGGCGCCCCACGTGATGGACAAGCAGATTGCCTCGTGCGGCGACCCGAGCATCCACGAAACCGGAACCACGTTTTTTCACTGACGGGACGTCGGGGTGGACGCAGCAGTGCGCGTCGCAAATGTGGCCCGCGCAGGAAGCGATGATCGCGGAGCAGGAGGCAGGTACGGATGGCGATGGGCCGGTCGGTGAGGGCGTGGGCGCTGACGACTGGGAGTAACCGGGCTAGACGTACGAAAGAGCGGTCCGAGATCGAAATCTAGGACCGCTCCATGAAGCTCAGACGAGCGAGCCGAATTACTTCAGCACTGGGGAAAGCAATGCAAGGCCGTTAGCCGCTGCATCCTTCTTCTCGTCCAGATTGTTTACAGCGTCGACAGAGATTTTAACTCGTCCCCCGCCGCGGACGTCGATCTTCTGTGACTTTTTCTGACCTTGCTTGATGTAAACCTTGCCACGTTCACCCCCGTCGAGGGTGACTGTGACGATTCCTACACCGCCGGAGTTAGGAACAGTGTCAGCCCATGCAGCAGTGAAGTTCAGGCTTTCATATCCTGCAGGCACGACAAACACCTGGGAACTCTCGTATGGTCTCCCCGCAGTCGAGATGAGGGATTTTGCATAATCCTTGCCGCCCACCGTGACGGACACATTCGATTGGAACGAATACGGCTTAAACTTCTCTTGGTCGACCAGGTAGTTACTCACGGTGGTCTCCGGCTTCGAGAACCCACCCTTCGAGTCGGTCGGGCGGCTGTTGCTCGTACCGGCGTTGCCGCCAAGTGCGTTGCTGCTGGAGCCATCTTCCAGGCTTGGGACGAGGACACCGATAGCTGTTGCGATCGCAACGATTGCGCCGACGATGGCGGGGACGAGCTGCTGGACGTCGTTGAGCATCCGGGTGAGTTCACGAGCGTTTGGCACGGGAAGTCTTCCTTTCGTAGCAGAGGGGGAAGCAATGACGTGTTTATGAAAGCACGTTTTTCCAGTGTGTGCACAGTGGAATCGGATAATTTTTTCAAGCTTGGGGTGCCGCACGCACCCTGGTGGGTAGCCCGGCCACTGGGGCAGTGCCTCTCCTGTCGTCCCGCGTATAGATACCGATATTAAGAACCCGAAGACGCTGCTCAGGAGCGTGTTGTCGGTATCTTACTAACGGTATCTGCGGAACGGTCGGCCAAATCCGCATGTCGCGGCGGGTCCCCCAGGCAAGACCCGAACCCAAAACATCTACCCCACAAAATCGATACAAAAAAGTGTTACTGTGAGCGGCATGCAACATCGAGTCCCCGTCGTCGCCACCGCAATTGCCGTGGCCACCATGTCAATCTCCCCAATTTCTTCCCATGCAGCCACCCCGAGTCGCCCCAGCTACGACGAGTTCCAGCGAGACGCTACCGTAGTGGTCAACTCCGGCAGCTCGGTAAAGAACAGCTACGAGCGCGCCGTCGGCTCCAGCTTCGAGGACGCCATAGCCGCGGGCAGCTTCGCCGAGGTCGTGCGCAGCGCGAGCCGCGCCGACATCGTGCTTACCGCGCTGCTCGGTGCATTCGCGGCCGGGTCGACCGGCTACTACATGGTGCTCCAGGGGGTGGTGCCCAACCCGTTGCCTGGGATCATCCCGTCGACGTCGAAGTAAACGCCCAAAAAACACCGAGGCCCCGCGCTCTCCCGGAACGGAGAAAGCGCGGGGCCAAAACGCGTCGTCGACTTAGACCTGGTAGTGCATCGGCGAGCCCGGGCCGAGCGGGATGCCCACGGAGTACCAGATGAGGAAGAAGATGAACCAGCCCGCCAGCATGGCAATCGTGTACGGCAGGGCCAGCGACATGAGCGTGCCCACGCCGGCCTTCTTGTAGTAGCGCTGCAGGAACGTCAGCGCGAGGGCGAAGTACGGCGACATCGGGGTGATGATGTTCGACGGGGAATCGCCGATGCGGTAGAGCATTTGGGTCACCTCTGGGGAAACGCCTACGTACATCATCATCGGGACGACCACCGGGGCCATGAGCGCCCACTGCGCGGAGCCGGACGTGATGAACAGGTTGATCAGCGTGACCATGAGTACGAACCCCAGGAAGAGCAGCACGTTTGGCAGGTTCCAGCGCTGCAGCAGCTCCGCGCCGTTGATCGCCGTCCAGGCGCCCAGGTTGGACCAGTTGAACCAGGCCAGGAACTGGGAGACGGCGAAGAAGAGCACCAGCATGGGCAGGAGCGTCTTCAGGCCGCGGGCCATGAACTCGGGGATGTCAGCGGCGGAGGTGATCGTGCCGACAATGAGGCCGTAGACCAGGCCCATGAGGAAGAACGCCAGGGAAATCGGGACCGCGATCGCGCGGATTAGCGGAGACTCCATGAAGCCCTCCTCGGGGCGCGCGAACGGCGACCCCGGGATGAACAGCAGGCAGAAGTACGCGATCAGGAACAGCACCAGTGCGATCGTGGACCACACCATGCCCTTCCACTCGATGGGGGAGAGCTTGAGCTGGTCCTCGGTGAGCTCGCCCTCCTGGTAGTCGTCGGGGCGACCTTGGGCCGCCGCGTTCTCGGCGGCGGCCTTCTCCTTGGTCTTGCCGGCGGCCTCCTCCAGCAACGGGTCGCCGGATTCGGCTTCCTTCAGGGCCTTGGCGTGCTCGCGGCTCTCAATCTTGTCAAAGGAGAGCTCCTCGGTCTCGATGTGGTCGTGGTTGACCAGTGCCTGCGCCTTCTTGTCCACGTAGAACTCGGTCACGGCGGTGATCACCAGCGCGAGCACGATGGCGGACGGGATGACGAAGTAGATGTTGGCCAGCGGTGAGACCTCGTAGGCCTCGTCCACAATATTGGCGGCGGAGGTGGAAATACCGGCGAGCAGGAGGTCCGTGATGTTCAGGATCAGGGACGCGTTGAAGCCTGCCGATGACGCCGCGAACGCCACCATCGCGCCCACCACTGGCGAGCGGCCGAGCGCGTGGAACGCCAGCGCGCCCAGCGGGATGATGATGACGTAGATCGCGTCGGAGGCTACCGAGCCGGTCACGCCGGCCAGCGCCACCATGAAGGTGAGCATGCCGGGGCCGACCTTGGCCACCATCGCGCGCACCAGCGCGCCGAGGAAGCCGGTCTGCTCCGCCACGGCCACGCCCAGCATCACCGACAGCACCACGCCGAGCGGCGGGAAGGCGATGAAGTTTTCCACCGCGTCGGTGACCATGCGCGAGATGTTCTCGGTGGTCAGCAGGGACTGGACCTCGATCGTCTCGCCCGTGCCGGGGTCTACTGCGGACATGCCAGCCTTGTGGCCGATCCAGGACGTGACGGCTACGACACCCGCGAGGATGACAAATAGCCAGAATGGGTCCGGCAGCTTGTTACCAATCTTTTCAATGATGCCGAGGAAGCCAGCACCCTCACCGTGCGTGTCGTGTGCGCGGTCGTCGCGCTTGTCGGGTTTCGTCTTTGTGCCCGCGGAACCGGGCGTGACTTTGGAGGAACCGGTCATCGATTCTCCCTCTCGTGCTCGTTGGGGCCTGCCCGGGTCTCCGCGCAGGCTGCGTGCAGTTATGAAGGCCGTTCGGCCGGTGACCCGTGGCCCGGAGGCACTTAGGTGAGAGCTAGCTTACACGCCACGTGTGTCACGTCCACATCAGCGGAGCGCAGGTACGCTCGACACCATGGATTTCCGCCTCGACGACTACCTCGACACCTGGCCCGCCGACAACGTCAGCGCCGCCCTGATCGGCACCCGCACCGCCACCTACGGCGACGCCGAGCGCGTCTACGAACTCGCCAGCGTGACCAAGCTGCTCTCGGCCTACGGGTTCCTCCTCGCCGTCGAAGAAGGAGCGTTCTCGCTAGACGACGCCTGCGGGCCCGAAGGCGCGACCGTCCGCCACCTCCTCGCGCACGCCTCCGGCGTCGGCTTCGCCTCCCGCGAGCCGCAGAAGCCGGTGGGGGAGCGACGCATCTACTCGTCGGCCGGCTACGAGATCCTCGCGGACTACCTGGAACAAGAGACTGGGTTCGCCTTCGCGGACTACATGCGAGAGGGGGTTTTCGAGCCCCTGGGGATGCAGACGGCTGAAGTGTATGGGTCGGCGGGGCATGGCGGGAGGGCGTCGATAAGCGATCTCGTCCTGTTCGCGCAGGAGCTCATGGCGCCGAAGCTTTTGAGCGAGGAGACGCTGCGAGAGGCGTTCAGCAACCAGTTCGGGGACCTGCGCGGCGTGGTGCCCGGCTACGGGATGCAGAAGCCGTGCCCGTGGGGGCTGGGTTTTGAGATCAAGGGGGAGAAGGCGCCGCACTGGACGGGCGACGGGATGCCTGCAGACACGGTCGGCCACTTCGGTATGGCGGGCACCTACCTGTGGGTCGCCGATGGGCAGGCGATGGTGGCGCTGACGGACCGCGAGTTCGGCGACTGGGCCAAGCCCCTGTGGCAGGAGACCAACACCGCGATCTGGGCAGCGCTGGGGAAGTGATTTTGCACCCCATGCCCTAGGCTGATGGGTATGCAACCCAACCAGGCGCCCGGCGCGGCCGGGCACAAACTTCCGTCCTCGCAGGTCTGGCCGCTCATGCTGGCCCTGCTCACCGCTATTTTCGCATTCCAGCTCAACGCATCCATGCTCGCCCCGGCGCTGGCGACCATGGAGGTGGAGCTTAACGCTACCACCAACCAGATCGGCATGACGCAGACCGCGTTCTTTACCGCCGCGGCGCTGTTCTCCCTGTTCATGCCCCGTTGGGGCGACCTGATTGGGCGCCGCAAGGTGCTCGTGGCCATGATGTGCGTGACCGTGATCGGCTCCATCATCGCCGCCCTGTCCACCAACGTGCCAATGCTGTTCCTGGGGCGCGTGGTGCAGGGCGTGTCCGGCCCGACGGTGGCGCTGACGTCTGTCATGCTGCGCCAGGCCGTGCGCGATGAGAAGCAGTTCGCCCTGCTGGTTGGCGTGCTGACCTCCATTAACGGTGGTATCGCCGGCGTGGACGCCCTGCTCGGCGGCTGGCTCACCTCCGCCTTCGGCTTCCGCTCCCTGTTCTGGGTCATCGGCGCGTTCGCGCTCGCGGCCGTCTTTACCATCCGCTTCGGAGTGGCGGAGACGAAGTCCAGCGAGACCCAGCGCATGGACTGGCTGGGCGTGGTCCTCCTGGTGGTGGCCATCGGCACGATCCTCACCGCGTTCAACGAGGCCGGCGCGCTCACGGAGGCCAACTGGTTCCTGGTCATCGTGCTGCTCATCATCGGCGCGGTCGCGCTGTTCTTCTTCTGGCGCGCCGAAAATTCGAGCTCGCACCCGCTGGTCCAACCCGAGCTGCTCACCCAGCGCCGCACTTGGGCGCTGCTGACCACCACCACGCTCACCATGACCGGCATCTTCGCCGTCATGAACGGCCTGGTGCCCAACCTGGCGCAGGACGCGACGAACGGCCCGGGCTTGTCCGCCGGCACGGTCTCCTTCTGGACGCTCACCCCCTACGCCATCGCCGGCCTCATCTTCGGTCCCATCGCCGGCTACATGGCTGGCCGCCTCGGCTACACCACGGTGCTCAAGATCGGCATCGGCGGCGCGGCCCTGTCCGTCCTGCTCGGCGTGTTCGTGGTGGGCAACCCGACGCCGTGGCTGCTCTTCCTCGTCTCCGTCGCCGCCGGCGTCACCTACGCAGGCATTGCCAACATCATGCTCGGCTCGCTCCACGTCGTGCTCGCGCCGAAGTCCAACCAGGGCTACCTGCCGGGCCTGAACGCGGGCGCGTTCAACCTGGGCGCCGGCATCTCCTTCACCGTCATCTTCGCCGTAGTCACCTCGTTTGCGGACAACGGCGGCGGCTACCGCGCCGGCATGATCGCCGGCCTGGTGCTGCTCATCGCCGCGTTCTGCACCTCGTTCCTCATCCCGCGCCCGCAGGACCTCCCCGACACGATCGCCGCCGAGGAGGCCGCGCGTGCGTAAGATCATCCTGGACTGCGACCCGGGCCACGACGATGCGGTAGCCATTCTCCTCGCCCTCGGCACCCCCTCGATCGAGCTGTTGTGCTTAACGACGATCGGCGGCAACCACACCATCGACAAGGTCACCCGCAACGCAGCCCAAGTCCTCACGGTGGCCGGCCGCACCGACGTGCCCGTCTACCGCGGTGCGCACCGCCCCCTGGTGCGCCCGGTGGAAACCGCCGAGGCCATCCACGGCGACTCCGGCATGGAGATCCACGGCTTCGACCTTCCGGAACCGGAGGTTGCGGTCCAGGAGGGGCACGCCGTGCGCGCGATCATCGACACCATCATGGCCGAGGAACCCGGCACCGTCACCCTTGTGCCCACGGGCCCGCTGACCAACATCGCGCTTGCCGCCCGCCTGGAGCCCCGCATCGTGGAGCGCGTCCGCGAGGTCGTGCTCATGGGTGGGGCCTACGGCACTGGCAACTGGACCGCGTCCGCCGAGTTCAACGTGGTCGCCGACCCCGAGGCGGCCCACATTGTGTTCAACGAGTCCTGGCCCGTGGTCATGGTCGGCCTGGACCTCACCCACCAGGCCCTGGCCACGCCCGAGGTGGAGCAGCGGTTCGCCGCGCTCGGCACGCCCGTGGGCGACCTGGTCGTCGGGCTTTTCGACGCTTTCCGCACCAACTACAAAGACAACCAGGGCTTTGACAACCCGCCGGTCCACGACCCCTGCTGCATCGCCTACCTCATCGACCCGTCGGTGGTAAAGACCGTGCCCGTGCCGGTGGACGTAGAGCTCTCCGGCGCACTCACCGCAGGCCGCACCGTCGCCGACTTCCGAGCCCCCGCCCCCGCCGACTGCCACACCTCGGTAGCCACCGAGCTGGACGCCGACCGGTTCTGGGAACTGGTCGTGCGCGCCGCCGAGAACCTGGGGTAGGGGCCCGGGGTTGCCTCCGGGGCTGCGGGATGACGAGGCTGCGTAAAATTTCCCCTTTCCCGCGACCCCCTCTATCGTTTCCCCAGGTGGGACGGTCTAGGCCATTCGCGGGACGGGGAAATATTGCGCGCCGCGCTCCCCGCGGCACCCGACCAGATAGCATGAGTGCCTATGTTGCACCTCCCCATTGCGCTGGCGATCGGCGCGATCATCCCCATCCAAACCGCCGCCAACTCCCGCCTGCGCCAGAGCGTGAACAATAAGCCGGTGGTCCCGGCGCTGACGTCGTTTAGCATCGCGCTGCTGCTGTCCATCCTGGCCACTACCGTGCTGGTAGGAAACCCATTGCCGCAGTTCGCGCCGGGCACGGAGACGCCGTGGTGGATCTGGCTCGGCGGACTCATGGGGTCCTGCTTCGTGCTGGGCAACATCTTGCTGTTTCCCAAGCTGGGCGCGGTGCAGACGGTGGTGCTGCCCATCCTTGGGCAGATCATCATGGGGTTAAGCATCGACCACTTCGGCCTGTTCCACTCGCCGCAGGAGCACGTGAGCTTCATTCGCATCGTCGGTGCCATGGTGGTGCTGGTGGGCATCGTGGTCACGCTGGGCGTGGGCAGGAAGAATGTTGCGGGCGATGCTCACGGGCCCGAGGTGTGGCTCTACCGGCTCATCGGTGTGGGCGTGGGGATGTGCTCGTCGGTCCAGGCCGCGGTCAACGGGTACCTGGGCACGGTCGCGGGATCGTCGCTGCACGCGGCCGAGATCAACCTGGCCGTCGGCGCGGTGCTACTGCTGGCTACGGTGCTCGTGACCAGCCCGAAACAGCTGACCCGCAAGGTAGAGCCGGGGCCGTGGTGGATGTGGCTCGGCGGCGTGGTGGGCGCGATCTTCGTCATCGGCGGCGCCACGCTCGTGCCAATCCTGGGCACCGCCACCACGGTCATCGCGTTCAACGCGGGCACGATCGTCGGCGGCCAGGTGATGGAGTCGGTGGGGGCGTTCGGCGCGCGCAAGACGCCTATCGACGCCACGCGTGCCCTCGGCCTCGCAGTCATCATCGCCGGCGTGTTGGCGGTGCGGCTGCTGTAGGGGGGGCGGTGGCGTCGATAAGCAAACTGCTAGGAGGTGTGGTGGACCTCCGCGAGCTCGTAGACGGGGGTGTCCATGCCCTCGTAGCGGGCCTTGAGCTGGAGGGCGAGGTAGCGCGAGTAGTGGCGGGACTGGTGGAGGTTGCCGCCGTGGAACCACAGCTGGTCGACCTGGGTGGGCTTCCACATGTTGCGAAGCTCGCGCTCCCACGGGCCCGGGTCCTTGGTGGTGTCGGAGCCAAGCCCCCAGACGCGGCCGACGCGGTCGGCGGTTTCCTTGTCAATGAGGCGCTCGACCCAGCCGTTCATGGACCCGTAGCCGGTGGCCAGCACGATGACGTCGGCGGGGAGCTCGGTGCCGTTGTCAAGCACGACTGAATGCTCCTTGACCTCGGCGATCGTAGTGGGGGAGTGGACGGGGATCGAGCCGTCCGCGACGAGCTCGGAGGCGCCGACGTTGATGTAGTAGCCGGAGCCGCGGCGCAGGTACTTGAGGAAGAGGCCGGAGTCGTCGTCGCCGAAGTCCACCATGAAGCCGCGGTCGGCGAGCGAGTCGTAGAACTCGGCGTCATCCTTGCGGATCTGGTCGAAGGCGGGGCGCTGCGCGTCGGGGAGCACCTTGTACGGCCAGGAGGCGAATAGGAGGTCCGCGGTGTCGGTGTCGATGCCAGCCTCCACCGCATCCTCCGAGTACAGCGGGCCGAAGACGTACTTCATCAGCGAATCCGACTGCGAGATGTGGGTCGACGAGCGCTGGATCATCACCGGGCGCGCGCCGTTGTGCACCAGGTCCGCGGCGATGTCGTGGGCGGAGTTGTTCGCGCCGAGGATCACCACGTCCTTGCCCGCGTCCACATCACCGCCGGGGTGCTCGGAGGAGTGGCGAATCTCGCCGGCGAAGTTTTCCTGGCCCTTCAGCTGCGGGCGGTTCGGCACCCCAGACATGCCGGTGGCGAAGACGAGCTGGGTCGGATGCAGCGTCATCTCGTTGCCGTCGCGGGTCAGGCGCACGTCCCAGCGCTGCTGGGCCTCGTCGAACTCGGCGTGCTTGACCTCGGCGTTGGTCCAGTAGTCCAGGTCCATGATGCCCACGTAGTGCTCGAGCCAGTCGCCCATCTTGTCTTTCGGGGTGAACACCGGCCAATCGTCGGGGAACGGCAGGTAGGGCATGTGGTCGTACCACACCGGGTCGTGCAGGCACAGGGAGTGGTAGCGGCCACGCCACTGGTCGCCGGGGCGGTCCGCCTTATCGACGATCAGCGCCGGCACCCCCTGGCGCTTCAGGCGCGCACCCAGCGCGATGCCGCCTTGGCCACCGCCGATGATGAGCACGTACGGCTGCTCCGAAACGCCGAGGGTGGCGCGGCGCTTGTCACGGCGGTCCGCCCAGTTCTCCGGGTCCTGCTTAGGACCATGTTGCGCGCCCAGCTCGCGGTTGCGCCCTTTCTTCTCCGGGAAGTCTTTCAGCTCGCGGCCGGAGATGAGCAGGGTCCACGCCTTGCCGTCTCGCAGCCTGGCGATGCCGCGGCAGTGGAAATGGCCCGTGTCGCAGGTGAAGTGCAGGCGCGTGACGCCGTCGCCTTCGTCCTCGACGTCAGTGAGCTCGGTATTCGTGATTGTGCTATCGGGGTGCGTTGCGGCGACCATGCGCGCGATCTCTTCCCGTCCCTCAGCGGTGTAGAGGTTCCAGGTCATGCCGATGAGGTCGCGCCAGAACCCTTCGGGTTCGAAGAGGTCGGCGGCGGCCTGGCCCGCCGCGTCTGGGTCGCCTGTCGCCGTCGCCGCTTCCAGGTCGGCGAGCCATTGCTGTGCAGCGTCGCGCAACTGGTCGTTTTCGCTCACGTGTTCCGCGTTGGCCTGCAGGGTCTCAGTCATGGGATACCTTTCCGTAGTGATGGGTGAGGGTGTTGCTACACACACTAGACTCACGGGGGAGACATAGCACACATAAAGGGGTGGATGTGATGGAACGCGGTGCGGCTCCACCCGTGTTCGGGGCGCTCACCCTCTACCTCAGCTTGAGTAAATAGGGGGATCAACCTGGGGTTTAGGGTTGCCGGAGTGAACGTGTGTGGCGCAAGATTGGTCGCGTTAAGCCAGAGGCCGTTGGGGAAGACGAACCTCTCGTCTTACACCCCGCCGGCGCGCCTAGTCACCGCGCCGGAACCCGCCTAGTCACCGGGTGTGGGGTGTTGTTCACCGAAACCGCGAAGCAATCCACGGAAGGTCCCCCACACCATGACTACGACATTGGCCGCGCCGTACACCTCGTTGACTGCGCGCGAAACCACCCACACCCGCCAGCACAGCACCGCTACGGCCACGCTCACGGTGGCTGGGATGGAGGGGCGGTGGAGGCGTGGCGTCGAGAAGCTGCTCTGCGAGCTGCCCGAGGCCCCTACCACGAGCGAAGATGACGCGATCTGGTTTACCCGGTGGCGCCGTGCGGCGGACGGCACCTACGAGTGCCGCGAAACCTTGCGCGCGCCTGCAGAGGCGCTGGTCACGTTCGCCGAGAAGTTGGACGCATACGCGGAATCGCATGGGTTTGTAGCGAGCGTCACGTCACGGCCGTACGATGGGGCGCATGTCTAGTCAGTATCGCGTACAAAATCCCGTAAACAACCAGGTCGTCGAGACCTTCGACTTCATCTCCGACGAGGACCTCGCCACGGCCCTCGACCGCGCCGACGCCGCCTTTGCGCAGTGGCGCGAGGTTAGCTTTGAGGACCGCGCGGCCCTGCTGCACAAGGTCGCCGAGCTTTTCGACGCCAAGCGCCCCGAACTCACCCGCATTATCGCCGAGGAAATGGGTAAGCCGCTTGACCAGGGCGAGGCCGAGCTCAACGACGTGGTCAACATCTTCAACTACTACGCGGACCACGGCGCCGAGCTCAGCGCCGACGAGCCGATCGAGCACACCGGCGGCGAGGCTGTGATCCGCAAAGTCCCCACCGGTGTGATCGTTGGCGTCATGCCGTGGAACTTCCCGTACTACCAGGTCGCGCGCTTCGCTGCCCCGACCCTCATGGCGGGCAACACCGTGCTGCTCAAGCACGCCGAGATCTGCCCGCGCTCCGCCGAGGCCATCCAGGCGATTATCGACGAAGCGATCCAGGCCACCGGCGTACCTGCCCACCTGTACACCAATATCCGCGCCACCCACGACCAGGTCGCGAGCCTGCTTGAAGACATGCGCGTGCAGGGCGTCTCGCTCACCGGCTCCGAGCGCGCCGGCCGCGCCGTCGCCGCCACCGCGGGTCAGAACCTGAAGAAGGCGCTGCTGGAGCTCGGCGGCACCGACGCCTACATCATCCTGGACACCGACGACGTCGAGGCCGCCGCCGACACCGCGTGGGGCAAGCGCATCGCCAACACCGGCCAGGCCTGCACCTCGAACAAGCGCATCATCGTCATGGAGGACATCTACGACGACTTCGTCGACGCCATGGTGCGCCGCGCGAAGGCGTTTACACAGGGCGACCCGCTGGACCCGCAAGAGGGCCACTTCTACCCGCTGTCCTCCCGCGACGCCGCGGAGATCCTAGACGAGCAGGTCAAGAAGGCCGTCGAGGAAGGCGCGACGCTGCACACCGGCGGCGAGCTGACCGGCGGGGGCGCCTACTTCACCCCGGCAGTGCTGACCGACGTCCCCGTCGGCTCCGAGTCCTACTACACCGAGTTCTTCGGACCCGTCGCCGAGATCTACAAGGTTGCAAGCGACGACGAGGCGGTCAAGCTAGCCAACGACTCCAACTACGGCCTGGGCGGTGCGGTGTTCTCCCAGGACGAGGAGCGCGCGAAGAAGGTGGCCAACCGCGTGGTCACCGGCATGATCCACGTGAACATCCCGCAGGCGCGCGGCCCGGAGCTGCCGTTCGGCGGTGTGAAGAACTCGGGCTTCGGCCGCGAGCTCGGTACGCTTGGCATGGACGAGTTTGTGAACAAGCAGCGCTTCTACGTCGCTGACTAGTCCCCGAACGGGTCGCGGATCCGCCCAACCAGATCCGCGACCGAGTCCACGATCTGGGTGGGGCGGTACGGGTAGCGGGCGATCTCGGCGTCGTCGCTAATGCCCGTGCGCACGAGCACGGTGCGCATGCCGGCCTCCATGCCGGACTTGACGTCGGTGTCCATGCGGTCACCGATCATCACGGTGTGCTCGGAGTGGGCGCCAATGTTGTTCAGCGCCGAGCGCATCATCACCGGGTTCGGTTTGCCCACGTAGTAGGGCTCGCGGCCGGTCACCGCGGTGATCATGGCGGCGACCGCGCCCGTCGCCGGAATAACGCCGCTGGGCCCCGGGCCGGTGAGGTCCGGGTTGGTGGCGATGAAGCGGGCGCCGCCGCGGATCAGATTGCAGGCCGTGGTCAGCGCCTCGAAGGAATAGGTGCGGGTCTCGCCCAGCACCACGAAGTCCGGGTCCGCCTCGGTGAGGATCCATCCCATCTCGTGCAGCGCGGTGGTCAGCCCGGCCTCCCCGATCACGTAGGCGGAGGCCTCGCCGGCCTGCTGGGAGAGGAACTTCGCCGTCGCCGTGGCGGAGGTCCAGATCCGCTCCGGCTCAATGTGCAGCCCCATCCGCGTCAGCTTCGCGGACAGATCCCGCGGGGTCTGCATCGAATTGTTCGTGAGCACCATGAACGGGATGTCCTCCTCGCGCAGCCGCGCGATGAACTGGTCCGCGCCCGGAATCATGTCGCCCTCGCGGTGCAGGACGCCGTCCATGTCAGTTAAGTACGCGATGCTCACTCGTGTTCCTCCAAGAATTCTGCGAGCTGGCCAACAGTCTCGTATTCATCGTAGATCTGCTCGGTCACCCGCGCGCCGAACTCGTCCTCGATTCGGATGGCCAGCTCGACCCGGTCCAGCGAGGACACGTCCACGTCCGACAGCCGCGATTCGCGGTGCACGCTGTCCTCCTCGCCGGTGATGCGCTCGATCAGCGCGGCGAGCCGGGAGAACGCGTCGGTGTCCTCGGGTTCGGTGGGGGAGTCGGTCGAGGGGGCGTCGATAAGCTTGCCCAAGTCCCCAAGATTGAG
Source organism: Corynebacterium gottingense (assembly GCF_003693265.1). GTDB lineage: Bacteria > Actinomycetota > Actinomycetes > Mycobacteriales > Mycobacteriaceae > Corynebacterium > Corynebacterium gottingense. The sequence continues at coordinate 125,914 of NZ_RDRE01000006.1, read as the reverse complement.
GCGTTGTGAGAGTTCCATACCCTCATAATAAGGTGTAAATATGCTGCATCCGCTCGCGTACCTTCGCACCCTCACGCCCGCCGCGCGCCGCAACCTGCTGGACACGCGCGCCAAGCTGCACGATGCCGACGGCACCTTCGGCCTCAGCTACGAGCGCTCGGGCACCACGCTTATCGACGCCACCGCCCACCACCCCCGCGTCCACTGGTACGAAGTCGGCCCGACCGACCCCGCGGCGCCCACCGTCATCTACGTCCACGGCTTCAATATCTCCGCGGAGACCTTTTACATGCAGGTCCGGGACGTGCGCGAGCGGTGCCCCGAGGTGCGCCAGCTCCTCGTGGACCTGCCCGGCCACGGGCAGAACGCGACCGCGGCACCCGAAGCCCTGACCATCGACCACGCCGCCGACGCCTGCGTCGCCGTCCTCCGCGAGCGCGGCGCCACCGGCCCCGTGATCGTGGTGGGGCACTCGCTGGGCGGGCCGGTGTCGCTGTCCATGATGCGCCGCTACGCGGACGAGTTCACCTGGGCCGGCAGTGTGCAGGTGTCCAGCGCCGTCGAGCCGTTCACCATGCAGGGCCTACCGCAGGTGCTCGCGGGGCCGATCGGCGGGGTGCTGGAGAAGGCAGTGCGCTACACGCCGAGGTTTGCCGAGGGTGTGCGCGAGATCGTCACGGACACCATCTCGCCCGTCCTGGCGCTGGCGTTCTACTTCCGGCCGATGCCGTACGACATCGTGGACTTCCACGCTGCCATGATCCGCGAAACACCCCTGGAGACCTACGCCGGCTACTTCCAGGATCTGCTTTCTCACTCCGAGCTGCAAGCAGGTATAGTCCTTTCTGAGATCCCTGGGTATATCCTGGTGGGAGACCGTGATGACGTCACCCCCGTCACCCAGTCGGAGAAGTTGCACGAGATCTGGCCGCGCGCGTACATGCAGGTGTTGCCGGACTCCGGGCACATGCCTCCGCTCGACGCACCCGGTGCCGTCACCACCGCCATCGTCCGCCTGATCCAAGGAGCCTAGCCGTGCTGCGAATCGCCCCCACCTCGGTCACCTGCGCCGTTGCCCTCGCCGTGGGCGCGAGCGCCGTCGTCGCGCCCGCAGCACAGGCCGCCCCGGCTGCCCAGTCGATGAAGGACACCTACCAGCCCTACGTCTCCGCCGAGCCGCAGGTGGTGCGCACCGTCCCGGGGCAGTGGATCAGCACCTCGGCCTTCTTCGACCTGGAGGGCATGCCCGACGGGGCGACCTGGAAGCTGATCGCGCAGGACAACCTGACCAAGCCGCTGATGACCAAGCGGGAGAAGGACCAGCTGCAGGTCAACCTCACCCATTCGCGCCCCACCCTGGTGCACGCCGGGCCGAACACCTCGGACAAGGTGGACATCCGCATCAACTACCCGGACGGCTCGACTGAGATCGTGCAGGTGACGCCGAAGCTCACGCCCACCAGCGAATACCTCTACGAGCCGCTGTATGACTCGGTCGAGGGCGACCCCGGCCAGAAGCTGACCATCTCGCCGTTCAACCTGTACGAGACACCGCTTGGCAGCGACGTGAACAGGTGGCACGTCGAGTCCTCCGAGAAGTGGAACGTGCACGTGGACGAGCACGGGACCGTCACCACGACGATCCCTAAGGACACGGCGTGGGGCTCCGAGTTCGCCGTCACCACTACCTACCCAGACGGGACCACCGACAACACGAAGTTCGTGGTGAGCAACACCGGCAAGGGCGTGAGCAAGGGCACGGGTACTGCAGGTACAACCGGCACCGGGAAGCCCGCGGAGCCGGGGAAGACCGGAACCGCGCAGGCGGGTTCCTCTAACGCGCAGGTGGCGGCCCTGGTCATCGGGCTGATCGCCGCCATCGGAGGCGCCGTCGCGTTCTTGCTCCCGCAGCTGGCGGGCATCTTCGGCGACGGCATCACCGTCCCCACGCGCTCGGCGTAGGGTGTGCACCTCCGGCGCGCCTGATGCGCGCGCTGTTTCCTGAAACGCGGGACGCCCCGCCGCGCGTGGCGCGGCGGGGGCGTGGCGTCGATAAGCGGGGAGCCCTTAGTGGGTGCCGCCATTCGGGTTCGGCTCGGTCGGGTCGTCGATGTGCAGGTCCTTCGCTGCCTGGGCGGCGACGGACTTGTCAATCTTGCCCTCGTTGGCCAGGCCGAGGAGGGCGGCGACGGCCATGGACTCAGCGTCGATGTTGAAGTAGCGACGGGCGCCCTCGCGGGTGTCCGCGAAGCCGAAGCCGTCCGCTCCGAGCACGATGTACTGGCCCGGAACGTAGGCGCGGATCTGCTCCTGCAGGCTGGTGGTGAAGTCCGAGGTGGCGATGTACGGGCCCTCGGTCTGCTTCAGCTGCGTGGTGGCGAACGCCTCGCCGGCGTCCTCACCCGGGTGGAGCAGCTGCTCCTTGGCAACGCGCGCGCCGTCGCGGGCCAGCTCGACCCACGAGGTGACGGAGTAGATCGCGGCACCGACGTTGTACTGCTCCTGCAGGATCTCCTGTGCGCGCAGCGCCTCCTGCATGCCCACGCCGGAGGCGAGCAGGGAGACGTTGTGCTCCTTCTTCTCGCCCTCGTCGTACAGGTAGATGCCCTTGTGCAGGCCCTCGACGTCCAGGTTCTCCGGGCGGGCCGGCTGGTGGGTCGGCTCGTTGTAGACGGTGATGTAGTACATCACGTTCTCGTCCTCGCCGGAACCCTTGCCGTACATGCGCTCGATGCCCTTGGACACCAGGTACGGCATCTCGTAGGCGAACGCCGGGTCGTAGGTGACCACGGCCGGGTTGGTGGAGGCCAGGACGGGGGAGTGGCCGTCCATGTGCTGCAGGCCCTCACCGGTCAGGGTGGTGCGGCCTGCGGTGGCGCCGATGATGAAGCCGCGGGCCATCTGGTCACCAGCAGCCCAGAAGTTATCGCCGGTGCGCTGGAAGCCGAACATGGAGTAGAAGATGTACATCGGGATCATCGGCTCGCCGTGGGTGGCGTAGGACGTACCGGCGGCGATGAAGGATGCGGAGGAGCCGTCCTCGTTGATGCCCTCGTGCAGGATCTGGCCCTGCGGCGACTCGCGGTAGGACAGCTGCAGGTCGTGGTCGACCGGCACGTAGTTCTGGCCCTTCGGGTTGTAGATCTTCTGCACCGGGAACCAGGAGTCCAGGCCGAAGGTGCGGGCCTCGTCCGGGATGATCGGGACGACGCGCTTGCCCAGCTCCTTGTCGCGCATCATGGCCTTGAAGGTACGTACAAGCGCCATGGTGGTCGCGACCTTCTGCTTGCCCGAGTCCTTGAACATGGCCTTGTAGGTCTTTTCAAAGTCGGCCTGCTCAAGCGGCGTGTACTGCTCGCGGCGCTCCGGCAGGAAGCCACCGAGCTCCTTGCGACGCTCCTTGAGGTACTTGATCTCTTCTGCGTCCTCGCCCGGGTGGTAGTAGGGCGGCATGTAGGGATCCTTCTCCAGCTCTTCGTCGGAGATCGGGATTTCCTGCTTGTCGCGGAACTGCTTGAGGTCCTCGAGCGTGAGGTTCTTCATCTGGTGGGTGGCGTTGCGGCCCTCGAAGTTGTGGCCGAGCCCGTAGCCCTTGATGGTGTGCGCGAGGATGACGGTCGGCTTGCCCTTGGTCTCCAGCGCGCGCTTGTAGGCGGCGTAGACCTTGCGGTAGTCGTGGCCGCCGCGGCGCAGCGCCCAGATTTCCTCGTCGGTCATGTCCTCGACGAGCTTCTTCGTGCGCTCGTCGCGGCCGAAGAAGTGCTCGCGGACGTAGGCGCCATCGTTGGCCTTGAAGGTCTGGTAGTCACCGTCCTTCGTGGTGTTCATGATGTTGACCAGCGCGCCGTCCTCGTCCTTCTCCAGCAGCTCGTCCCACTCGCGGCCCCACACGACCTTGATGACGTTCCAGCCAGCACCGATGAAGAAGGTCTCCAGCTCCTGAATGATCTGGCCGTTGCCGCGCACCGGGCCGTCGAGGCGCTGCAGGTTGCAGTTGATCACGAAGGTGAGGTTGTCCAGTTCGTACAGCGACGCCATCTGGAGCAGGCCGCGGGACTCCGGCTCGTCCATCTCGCCGTCGCCGAGGAACGCCCAAACGTGCTGCTCGTCGGTGTCCTTGATGCCGCGGTCCTGCAGGTACTTGTTAAAGCGTGCCTGGTAGATCGCGTTCATCGGGCCAAGGCCCATGGACACGGTCGGGTACTCCCAGAACTCGGGCATGCCGTGCGGGTGCGGGTAGGACGGCATGCCGCCCTGCGGGCGGGAGTGCTCCTGGCGGAAGCCGTCCAGGTCGTCCTCGCTCAGGCGGCCCTCGAGGAACGCGCGGGAGTACATGCCCGGGGAGGCGTGGCCCTGGAAGAAGACCTGGTCGCCGCGCTGCTCCGCGTCCTTGCCGTGGAAGAAGTGGTTGAAGCCGACCTCGTAGAGTGCGGCCGCAGAGGCGTAGGTGGAGATGTGGCCGCCGACCTTCACGCCCGGGCGCTGCGCGCGGTGGACCATGATGGCGGCGTTCCAGCGCATCCAACGGCGGTAGCGCTTCTCAATCTGCTCGTCGCCCGGGAACTCGGGCTCCATGGTGGTGGGGATGGTGTTGACGAAGTCAGTCGAGGACAGTGCGGGCAGGTGGACGCGCTTGGCGTTCGCCCGTTCAAGCAGGCGCAGCATGAGGTAACGCGCGCGCTCGGGGTCAGATTCCTCGAGCAGGCCGTCGAGCGAGTCCATCCACTCTTGGGTCTCTTCCGGGTCGCTGTCGTGTAGGTAAGACGCCACACCGTCGCGAATCAGCTCGATGTTTGACGCTTTGGCCTTGTCTTTCTCAGCCACGAGAAATCCTCCCTAAATGGTTGGGCAATGTTTCTTCCTACATTACTTGGTTTTTTGTTTTTGCCCCTGCGCGGGGGCAGTTGCCTATCGACGCCCCCATTTTCCCTTTCACCCCTCACTCCCATTACAACAGATGTAAGCTCTATTGCACTGTCGTTCATTACCAAACATGGAGGAAACAAGACTTTGGGCGCCGCAGGTGTCAACACGTACGCAGACCGCTTGGGCATTCACGCCGACGACATCGTGCAGGAGATCGGCTGGGACGAAGACGCCGATTCTTCCATCTCGGAGGCCATCGAGGACGCGGTCGGCGAACAGCTTCTGGACGAGTCCACCGACGAGCTCTGCGATGTCGTCCTGCTCTGGTTCCGCTCCGACGACGGCGACCTCGTCGACGCGCTCATGGATGCCATCCGCAACCTCGGCGACTCCGGCCGCGTCTGGCTCATGACCCCGGGCGCCTCCAAGCCCGGCGGCGTCCACCCGGGCGAGATCTCCGAGTCCGCCCAGCTCGCCGGCCTAATGCAGACCAAGGCCGACCGCTTCGGCGAATGGCAGGGCTCCTGCCTCACCCCCGCGGGCACCAAGAAGTAGCGTCGAGTCACGGCGTGACCTGCGCGTTAGGCGGCCGTGGCAAGTTCTGCTAACCTTTACCGCTAGCGCGCCGTTAGCTCAGCTGGAAGAGCAACTGGTTTACACCCAGTAGGTCGGCGGTTCGAGCCCGTCATGGCGCACAGCCTGGAAGCCGCCTTCCGCCCCCATCCCGGGGCCGGGAGGCGGCTTTCGTCGTGCTGGCGGGGGCGAGGCGGGGGCGGTGCGGTCAGGTCCTCGGAGCGCTCAGTTTTGCAGATACCGATAGTAAGACCCCGATTTCGCTGCTCTAGAGCTGCGTTCTCGTCATGCTGGTATCGGTATTTGGCGAAGCGGGGGCGCAACCGGAGCACATCAGGGCGCAACCGAGGCGCACCAGGCGCGCGCCGGCAGCCCCACCCGGACCACGCGCACTCCGCGCACGGGCCGCCCACTAGCCTGGAGGGAACAGTCGCGCGACGCGGAGGAGGATGTCAGCGGTGGGCCAGGACAGCGGTTATGCGGTCATCGACCTCGAGACCACGGGGTTTGGCAAGTTCGACCGGATCGTGGAGATCGGTGTCGTCCAATTGGGGCCGGACCTGTCGGCGGAGCGGACGTGGCGGACGCTGGTGCAGCCCATGCGTGACATCCCCAACACGCACATCCACGGCATTTCCGCGACCGATGTGGTTGACGCGCCGACGTTCGACCAGGTCGCGGACGAATTGCGCGGCCTGCTGCAGGGGCGCACGCCGGTCGCTCACAACGCGTCGTTTGAAAAGCGGTTCCTGCAGACCGAGCTGGCCAGGGCGGGGATGGCCAACTGGGTGCCGGAGGCGTGGGTGGATACGATGCGGCTGGCCAGGGAGTATATGGGCGTCGGTAAGCTGAGCGAAGCTCTCGCGCTGGCGAACATCACGAACAAGCGGGCGCACTCCGCGTTGGCGGACGCCGAGGCCACGGCGGAGCTCCTGCGGTACTTCTACAGCCAGCAGGCGCGGCAGGCGGGCACGCGGATTGAGCAACTGTCGCGCGCGCTGCCGTCGAGCGGCGAGTGGGGCGAGGAGACGTATCGGCGCAGGCTGGCGCACGCGCTCAAGGACAAGGAGATCACCCGCGACGAAGCCCGCCTGCTCGAGGCCGCCGCGACCGGGTTGGCGGCGGAGGACGTCGAGGCTATCAACGAGGAGTTCACCCGGCAGCTCGTCGTCGAGGCCTGGGCCGATGGGGTGATCACCGACGATGAGCGCGCGGAGCTGCTCGCGGTCGCCGCAGCCCTGGGCGTGAACACAGCCGGCCTGCTCGAGGACCCGCAGACTGATGACGACGGCGTCGTGCTCAAGCCCGGCGACCGGGTCGCGCTCACCGGCGCGCTGGACATCCCGCGCGACGCGTGGACCGAGCGCGCCACCGCCGCGGGCCTGGACGTGGGCGGGGTGACCAAGAAGTGCGCGGTGCTCGTCGCCGCCAACCCCGACTCCATGAGCGGCAAGGCGCGCAAGGCCCGCGAGTACGGCGTGCCCATCGTCAAAGAGACCCGGTTTGCCCAGCTCATCGCCGCAATGGGCTCAGGCAGTGCGGGGGCGATTATCGACGCCACCGCCACCGCCCCCTTCTCCTGGCTCACCCCCGAGGACGCGCAACGGACGGGCGCGTCGCCGGCGCAGATCGCGGCGCTGTGGATCGCACGCAACCCCGAACGCCCGCTGTACGAGATGTCCGACCACCTCCGCCCGGAGCACCGGCCCGAGGCGACGGGCACCGGGATTGACAAGTACCTCGATGCCTGGCGCGAGCAGCACCCGCTGATGCTCAAGGCCAGCGCCGCCGACCTGCTTCAGCTGCGCGGCGTGGGGGAGAAGCGCTGCAACAAGCTCGTGGAGCTCATCGTGGAGCTCGCCGCCGACGGCGCGCCCGAGCCGGCAGCGCCTAAAGCGCTGGAAGAGCCAGCGCCGGAGCCGCTCCCGCGCCCGGTGGCCACCCCGGTGCCGGGGAGTCCGTACGCGTACTCGGCTGCGGATGAGTTGTTTGAGGACCCGTTGGCGTCGTCAAGCACCCCGTCAAACGCCCCGGCGAGCGCCCCGCCGAACACTGTGACCGTGCCGGACGCAGAGTCGCCGGCGAAGAAGCGGAACGGCGCCGCGCGGGTCTGCAAGTGGTCGGCGATCACGATGGCGGTGACCGCAGTGCTGATCATCGTGCTCGGTGCCGGGCTGGGAATGCCGGGAGAGCACCCGGTCGCGATCACGGTCGCGCTCGTGTTCATGGGGGCGGCGCTCAGCACGACCCTGTCCGGGATCGTCGCCGTGATTAAACTGCTGCGGAAGTAGCCTCCGAGAACGTCTCGGTGTCGATGACGAAGCGGAACTTCACGTCGCCCGCCACGACTCGCTCGTAGGCGGCGTCGACGTCGTCCACGCCGATCTTCTCAATCACCGCGCCGATGCCGTGTTCCGCGCAGAGGTCGAGCATCTCCTGGGTCTCGGCGATGCCACCGATGTTGTTGCCGGTCAGGACCTTGCCGCCGCCGACCAGGCTGCCCATGTGTACGCCCAGCTGCTCCGGCGGCAGGCCGACGACGGACATGATGCCGCGCGGCTTGAGGAGCTGCAGGTAGTCATCGAGCGAGTAGTGCGCGGAGATGGTGGACAGGATCACGTCGAACTCGCCGCAGTGGTTGGCAAAGAAGTCCTCGTCCTCGCCGGTGGCCAGCACGTGGTGGGCGCCGAGCTCGTACGCCTCCTTCTCCTTGCGCAGCGAGCGCGAGATCACGGTGACCTCGGCACCCTTCACGGCGGCGATTTGTACGCCCATGTGGCCGAGCCCGCCGAGTCCGACGATGGCCACCTTGTCGCCCTCCTTCACGTTCCAGCGGGCGAGCGGCCCGTAGGTGGTGATGCCGGCGCAGAGGAGGGGCGCGGCGACGTCGAAATCCAGCCCATCCGGGATCGTGCAGACGAAGTTCTCGTTCACGACGACCTTTTCGGCGTAGCCGCCCTGGGTGATGGTGCCGTCGACGTCCTCGGAGTTGTAGGTGCCCACGTTGCCGTTGAGACAGTTCTGCTCCTGGCCGTTCTTGCACTGCTCGCACTCGCCGCAGGAGTTGACCAGGCAGCCGACGCCCACGCGGTCGCCGACCTTGAACTTGGTCACCTTGCTGCCCACCGCCTCGACCACGCCCGCGATCTCGTGGCCCACGGTGAGCGGGAAGTGGGCCTCGCCCCACTCGTTGCGGATCGTGTGGATGTCGGAGTGGCAGATGCCCGCGGCCTTGATGTCAATGACCACGTCGTCTTCGCGCGGGTCGCGGCGCTCGATCTCGACGACCTTGAACGGTGCGTCGGGGCTGACTTTCTGCAGGACTTTGCTGGTGATTGTCATGTCACCAACCCTACGCGTCTGCTTCGGACTCCGCAGCCAGGACCGTGAGCAGGTTGTCAATCGCCGTGTTGCGCTCCGCCGCCCGCGCGGCCGCGGCGGTGACCGGCTTCTTTGCATCCGGGGAGGTGTGCGGCGCGGGACGGCCGTGCGCAACGCCCGCATCCGCGCCGGTCTTCGGCGTGAGGTAGATGATCGCGGTGTCGCCGTCGGCGGTGGCGAAGAGGGCTGCCTCCCCGCCCGTCGGCAGCGCAGCGGCGATGAGGTCGGGGACCAGCCCGCGCGACCCGTTCACGCGGTCCGGCTCCCAGCCACCGCTCGTCAGGTCGTAGGAGACGTCGACCACGTCCCACTCGCCGAACTGGAGGCGCAGCGTGCCGGCAGTAGCGGAGCCCGGGTCGGGCACGACGGCGACGTCGCGTAGGTCCGTGCCGGCGGGGTCGCAGATCGCGTGGACGTACGCCGGCAGCTGCGCGTGCGTGGAGGGGATGCGGGGGCCGTCGAGTCCGTCGGAGAAGGTGACGGAGGTGAAGAAGGGGTGTGCGTCGGCGTCGATAAGCGAAAGCACCGTTGTCGCGGGGGCGACGCGGAAGCCCTCGAGGTCGTCGCAGACGCCGTCCTCAACGTCGGCGATCTCGATGCCGGGTGCGAGCGTCAGCCCGGCGCGGCGGAAAAGGTCCAGGTGGGCGGCGAGAATGTCGTGGTCGGTGACGGTCAGTTGCGGTGGCATCGGGATCCTTCCTGCGCCGGGGTCAGCGTTCCTCCTGCCTATCGTAGGCGCGCTGCCACGGGTTGCGCCGACCGTCGCCGTAGCGCGCCCGCGACCGCGCGGGGGCCGGGGGCATTGGGGCATGCTTTTCGACGCCACCCTCACCCTCCTCATCCGCAGACTCGGGGTCGGGCCCGGGCCCGGGGCCGGAGGCGGGGGCGTCGAGAAGCATTTGCTCCTGCTCCTCGCGGAAGCGGCGGCGCTCGCGGGTCTCGGCGACGATGAAGTAGATGAGGCCCGCCGGCGCCATGATGCCGAACGCGATCCACTGCAGGCCGTAGGAGAGGTGGTTGCCGGTCTCGAGCACGGGCAGCGGGATGGCGGTGAGCTCGCCGGGCTGGCCGGAGAGCAGCTGCAGGTAGGGGGCGACCAGTTCGGTGCCGGTGAGCTCACCGACCTGGGCGGGGGCGATGGAGTAGACCATGTCGTAGCCCTGGTCCTGCATCGGCGCCTTGGGGTGCGTGGGCTCGCCGGCAAGGAGCATGGCCTCCAGCGTGACGTCGCCGGTGGGGGCAGGCGCGATTTCGGGCACCTGGGTGGAGTTCTCGGCGGGGACCCACCCGCGGTTGACCAGGATGGTGGGGCCGTTGTCCAGCGCGAAGGGGGTGAGGACCTGGAAGGCGGGGTTGCGGTCCACGGGGCGCAGGCGCAGCAGCACGGTGCGGTCTAGGTAGTGGCCGGTGGCGGTGACGCGGGCCCACTCGCTGTCCTGGCTGATGGTGCCGTCCGCTCCGAGCAGGTCCGAAAGCGGGACCGGGTCGTGGTCGAACGCTTCGCTGATGTGCTCGTTGCGCTGCTCGAGCGCCTCGTTCTTCCCCAGCTGCCAGGGGGCGAGGAAGGTGAACGCGTAGTAGGAGAACAGGGCGATCAGGATCGCGGCGATGATCCAGCCCGGGGTGAGAAAGGTTTTCCACCACCGCTTCTCGGCAGTTCCGCGCGTGCCGTCTCGCTTCTGTTCTCGTTCCTGTTCGCCCTTCACGCTGGCCTAGTTTAGTCGGTGCGGGGCTGGGACTGAACCCGGTCGCGGACCCAGGCGACGATGCCGTCGACGGCGGCCTCGATCTGCTCTCGCGTGGTGGTGAAGCCGGCCGGGCCGCCGTAGTAGGGGTCGGCGACCCCGGCGCCCTCAGGCGCGGCGGGGTCGAAGGAGCGGATCAGGCGCACGCGCTGCTCCGGTACGCCGCGCGCGACGAGCTCGGAGACGTGGTTGGTATCCAGGGCGACGATGAGGTCCGCGTCGAAGCGGTCGCCACCGAACTGTGCGGCCTTGTGCTGCGAGCCGTCGTAGCCGTGTGCGGCGAGCTCGGCTTGCGCGCGCTCGTCGGCCGGGCCGCCGACGTGCCAGCCGCCGATGCCGGAGGAGGTGACGCGGACCTCGCCACCAAGTCCCGCTGCGGTGAGCGCGTCGCGCACGATGACCTCGGCCATCGGCGAGCGGCAGATGTTGCCGGTGCAGACGAAGTCGATGTGCAAGGGGTTAGCAGTACTCACGGACAATGTCCTCCAGTTCAGTCGACGTGTGCGCCACGTAGGTGGCCTGTTCCCATTCCTCCTCGGCGCCGTAGCCCCAGGTCACGGCTATGGACGGCAGGCCGAACTCGGCCGCGCCGGCGAAGTCGTGAATCCGGTCGCCCACCATCACCGGGCGGTACGGGTCCGCGTTGTCCAGCACGTACTGGATGACCTCGATCTTCGTGCTGCGCCCGGCGTCCCAGTTCGCCGCGCCGAGGAAGTCGATGTGCTCAAGCACCCCCGCGCGCTCCAGCGCCAGCCGCGCGAAGTGCTCGCTTTTCGACGTCGCCGTGCACACCTTCCACCCCTCGTCCTTCCACCGGGCGATGAGCTCCGCCATGCCGTCGAAGACGGTGAAGCGCTGCCAGCCCTCGCTGCTCATGTAGTCGGAGTACGCCTGCATGGCACGCTCGACCTGGTCGGGTCCCAGGCCTGCTGCCGCCATGGAGTCACGCATCGGCGGACCGGGGATGCGGCGGATGAAGTCCTCGGCGGGGCGCGTCGCGCCCACCGCGTCGAGCCCGCGGAGGAATCCCTCGCGGATGCCGGGATAGGAATCGATGATGGTGCCGTCCACGTCGAGCAGGATGGTGTCCTGCCCGCCGTTGTTTGCTGTATCAATCACGGACCCCAGCATGGCAAATTTGTAGGCTGGGTGCCATGACTGTTGTAGCTGATGTTGTCCGCGCCCTGGAGACCGCCTACCCGCCGCAGCTGGCCGAGAGCTGGGACAAGGTGGGCCTGGTCTGCGGGGACCCGGACGCGGAGGTGTCCAAGGTGGCCTTCGCCCTCGACTGCACGCTGGAGGTGGCGCAGGCCGCGGTGGACGCGGGCGCGCAGATGCTTGTGGTGCACCACCCGCTGCTGCTGCGCGGGGTGAGCTCGGTAGCGGCGAATACCCCGAAGGGCAAGGTGGTCCACACCCTCATCGCGGGCGGGTGCGCCCTGTTCGCCGCGCACACGAATGCGGATTCCGCGCGGCCTGGCGTGTCCGACAAGCTCGCCGAGCTGGTGGGCATCACCCCAGGCCGCCCGATTAAGCCCATCTTCCTCGATGGCACCGACCGCTGGGGCGTCCACGTGCCGCCCGCGGATGCCGACGATGTCAAGCGCGCACTGTTCGGCGCCGGCGCCGGCGCGATTGGCAACTACCGCGAGTGCGCGTTCAGCCACGACGGCACCGGCGAGTTCACCCCCGTCGAGGGCGCCGACCCCACCGACGGCGAGGTGGGCGCGCACTTCACCGCGCCCGAGGTCCGCGTCGAGTTCGTCGCCCCCACGCGCTTGCGCGCCTCGCTTATCGACGCCCTCCGCGCCTCCCACCCCTACGAGGAACCCGCCTTCGACGTCGTCCAGATGGCACAGCCCGCAGGCACGCGCGAGCTGGAGCACGCCTACGGGCTCGGCCGCGTGGGCGAGCTGCCCGAGCCGATGACGCTGCGCGAGTTCACGCAGCAGGTGGCCGACGCGCTGCCGGAAACGGTGTGGGGCGTGCGCGCCGCGGGGGACCCGGACCTGCTGGTGCGGCGCGTCGCGGTGTCCTCGGGGGCGGGGGATGGGTTCCTCGGTGACGTCGCAAAGCTTGGCGTTGACGTATACGTGACCTCGGACCTGCGGCACCACCCGGTGGACGAACACCTGCGCGCGGGCGGGCCCGCCGTGATTGATACGGCGCACTGGGCGAGCGAGTTTCCGTGGACGGAGCAGGCGGCGAGTATCGTTGAGCCGCTAGGCGTGCAGACGCAGGTGCTGGACATCCGCACCGATCCGTGGACGGTGTCTGCGCACCCCGGGCACCCAGAGACAACGAAGTAGCAAAAGGAGGAGTACCCCGTGAAGCTTTCCGCAGAGGAGCAGCCGATCCTGCTGGAGCTGGCCAAGGCGGACCGCGTGGCCGCGCACCCGGATTCGGCGCGTCCGGAGGAGCAGGAGCTGGAGAGGCTGCTCAAGGAGCGCAAGGACCTACAGGCGGCGTCCGCCGCCGCGCAGATGGCCGTGGACGACATGGAGCTGGAGATCCTGCGCATCCAGGAGGACGAGCGCAAGCTGAAGAAGCGCGAGATTGATGACAAGCGCCAGCTCGGCGCCGAGACCAACCCGGAGCGCCGCAAGGACCTGGAGCACGACCGCTACGCGGCGAAGTCGCGCATCGCGGACCTGCTCTCCGAGCTCAAGGAGGCGCACAACGAGATCGCCGCGCTGCGCAACAACCGCGACAACCACGGCGCGCGCCTGGACGAGGCGGACCGCAAGGTGGAGGCCGCCCGCCGTGCCGTTGAGGCGCTGCCGGACCGCGAGCAGGTGGACACCGCCGCGCTGCGCCACAAGCTCCCCGACGACGTCCTCGAGGTCTACGACGAAATGGGCGCCGCCGCGTTCAACGGCCGCACCTGCAACGCCTGCTTCATCCAGCTGCCCGCCTCCGAGCGCGCCGCAGTGATGGGCACGCCCGCCGACGAGGTCCCCGCCTGCCCGAATTGCGGTGCCCTGCTCGTGCGCGTGCGCCTCACCCCGGACGAGGCTGCGGCCCGCACCGGACTGACCATCGAGGAGTAGGGGAGCCGATGAAGGTCAGCGTCTTTACTGACGGCGGCTCGCGCGGCAATCCCGGCGTGGCCGGCTCCGGCGCAGTTGTCTACGGCGAGGGCGGGGAGACCCTCGCCGAGATCGTCTACGTGGTGGGCTCCAAGTCCTCCAACAACGTCGCCGAGTACCACGGCCTGCTGCGCGGCCTCGAGGCCGCCGCCGAGCTGGGAGCCACCGAGGTGGCGGTGTCCATGGACTCCAAGCTGGTTGTCGAGCAGATGAACGGCCGCTGGAAGATCAAGCACCCTGACATGCAGAAGCTCGCCGTCAAGGCCCGCAAGCTCGCCGGCGGCTTCGACCGCGTCACCTACACCTGGGTGCCGCGCGCGAAGAACAAGAAGGCCGACGAGCTGTCCAACAAGGCGATGGACGCCGCCACGAAGGACGGCACGCCCCGCATCGTGGAGGAAGCAAGCCTGCACAGCGGGCCGCCCGCCCGCGCCACCGCCCCCCCCAAGGCGCCGAAAACCCGCGCCGCTTCCGCCACCGCGGCCGCCGCCCACCCCGGCGCGCTGGTCTACGGCAACAGCGGCGCAACCCGCACCCGCTTCATCCTGCTGCGCCACGGGCAGACCGCGCACTCCGCGGAACACCGCCTCTCCGGCACCTCCAACCCGGAGCTGACCGAGCTGGGCCGCGCGCAGGCGCGCCGCGCCGCCGGGGCGCTCACCGCGCTGGCGCAGGAGTCGCAGTTTGGGCCCATCGACGCGATCGTCGCCTCGCCGCAGGCGCGCGCCCAGCAGACCGCGCGCGCCGCGGCCGACGCGCTCGGGTTCGACGCGTTTGCAACCAACGACGGATTCCGGGAGATCAACTTCGGCGACTTCGAGGGGCTGACGAGGGACGAGGCCCGGGGGAAGTTTCCGCATGAGTTTGGGGAATGGGAGGCGTCGGTAAGCAAGGCCCCGCCACGGGGCGAATCGCTCGCCGCGCTGCACCGACGGGTGACCCGCGCGCGGCTGAAGCTACAGGAGGAGCGCGCCGGGCAGACCATCCTGGTGGTCAGCCACATGATGCCGATCAAGAGCGTGATCCGGCAGGGGCTCGGCGCCGGGGCGGAGGTGTTCAAGCACACCTACCTGGACCTGGCCAGCGTGTCCGTGGTGGATTTCTACGACGATTTTGGCGTCGTACGCTGCGTCAACGATGTCGCGCACCACAGGTAAGGTACAATGACGGCTTGCGAATGAGTCGGCCGGGTGACCGCGGCCGCCCGAACCGCCGCGCATGCGGGCTGGCGGGTGGCCGAGGAAAGTCCGGACTCCACAGGGCACGGTGGTTGCTAACGGCAACCCGGAGTGATCCGCGGGAAAGTGCAACAGAAAGTAGACCGCCTCGCGCTTGTCGCGGGGTAAGGGTGAAAGGGTGCGGTAAGAGCGCACCGGCGCCGGTGGTGACATCGGCGGCCAGGTAAACCCCACCGGGAGCAAGGCAAGAACCGCTGCGCGTGCGCAGGGGTCGTCGGACGCGATGAGGCTGCCCGCCCATGTTCGAAGGTAGCTGCTTGAGGCGCCCAGCGATGGGTGGCCCAGATGGATGGTCACCGCCCCGTCCGGGGCACAGAATCCGGCTCATAGGCCGGCTCATTCGCACTGCGCGCTCCCGCAGACTCTGGCACGATGGCGGGGTATGAAACTGTATGCCGCGCCGCTGAACTTTCGCGCTATCGCGAGCGAATTCTCCGTCCCCACCGACTTCCCGCCGCAGGTGCTCGAGGAAGCGACGCAGCTCACCGATCGGTTCGCCGGGCAGCGTATCGACGCCCGCTCGATCCCCCTCGTCACCATCGACCCAGTCGGCTCCCGCGACCTGGACCAGGCGGTGCACATCGCCGAGCGCGGCGAGGGAGGAGGCGGCGGCTACACCGTCACGTACGCGATCGCGGACGTCGCCGCCTTTGTGGAGCCGGGCGGGGCGGTGAAGGACGAGTCGCTGCAGCGCGGCCAGACCATCTACCTTCCCGACGAGCCGGCCCGCCTGCACCCGCCGAGCCTGAGCGAGGGTTCCGCCTCGCTGCTGCCGGACGTGGACCGGCCGGCGGTGTTGTGGACGTTCGAGCTGGACCAGGACGGCGAGGTGGACAGCGCTCACGTCGAGCGCGCTCTGGTGCGCTCGGTGGCCCGGCTGGACTACGACGGGGTGCACGAGGACTTCGTGCGGGGGGAGCCGCACGCGTCGATACGCTTGCTCCCCGAGGTCGGCCAGCTGCGGCAGCGCAGCTCGCTGCGGCGCGAGGCGATCAACCTACGGCTGCCCAGCGTGCGCGTGGTCGGCGAGGGCGGGACCTTCGAGCTGGTCATCGAGCCGCGCCACCCCGTCATGGACTACAACTCGGAGATCTCCCTGCTCACCGGCATGGTGGCGGGCAACATGATGGTGGAGGCTGGCGTCGGGTTCCTGCGCACGCTCGGGCCCGCGACCGGTGAGGCGGAGGCCGAGTTCCGGCGCGAGGCGTCGAACCTGGGCTACGAGGTCGGCGGCAACATCGGCGAGTTCCTCGCCGGGATCGACGCGGACACCCCGCGCGGGATGGCCATGATGCGCGAGGCACAGAAGCTGCTGCGCGGCGCGGGCTACGTGGACCTGTCGGAGAAGGAGCCGGAGGTACACGCGGGCATCGGCGGCTACTACAGTCACGTCACCGCGCCGCTGCGCCGACTGGTCGACCGCTACGCCACCGAAGTCTGCCTGGCTATCTGCGCGGGCACGGAGGTGCCGGAGTGGGTGCGCGAGGACGCACCAAGGGTGATGAAGACGATGGGGCGGACGTCCCAGCTGGCCAACACCGTGGACAAGGCGTGCTTGAACCTGACCGAGGCGACCGTGCTCGAGCCGTGGGTCGGCCACAACTTCGAGGGCGTGACGCTCACGGTCAACGAGGAGGACCGCGCCCGCATCTTCATCGCGGACCCGCCGGTGCTCGCCCCGTCCGTCGGCGCGCCGGGGGAGGGCACGGAGACGAAGTTTTCGCTCGTGCTTGCCGACGCCACCCAGCGCGAAGTCTCCTTCGCCTGGCCCGCCGACTAGGTCTGCTGAATAGGTTTGCCGGCTAGGACGCAGGGGCGTCCTCGAGGCGCGCGGTGGTGCCCGGCGTGATCTCGACGACGTCGAACTGCTCGGCCATGCGGCGGGCGAACTCGTCCGCGTCCCGGCGTGGCACGAGCGCGAGCACCGCCCTGGAGGTGCCGGTGGCCGCGGGCCGTGCCGCGAGCGCGCCCCGCTCGCGGCACAGGGCCACGAGCTCGGCGGGGACATTGAGCCCGCGCAGCTCGGTCGGCGAGTTCACCAGCGCGAACAGGTCGTTGGTGTGGCGAGAGCGCAGCGCCCTGGCTACGGCCATGCTGCGCAGCGTCTCCGCCTCGCAGAAGTGGACCCACGCCCGTGCCGTCTCCGGCGCCGGCGCGGTTGCGTCGCCGACGGTGTGGCGCGCCTGGACCCACTCGACGACGCGCTCGATGGCGTCGGGCAGCTTGCGCAGCGAGTGGACGCCGAAGTTGGCGCACGCCGCGCTGATGAACGCGCGGTGCGTGGCGATGCCCTCCACCTGGCCCGCGTCCGCCTCACCGAACGTCTCCGCGACGGAGAAGATGCGCACGCCCTCGCGGGTTGGGTGCGGCGCCTCGGTGAGCGAGCCGTCCGCGTAATCGATCACGGCGATGCCGTTGCCGGTGGCGCGCAGGGCCGCGGTGTGGCGGGAGCGCAGGCCGTTGAGCGACGAGTACGTCTCCACCGCGTGGGCGGCGATGTCGGCGAGGCGGGCGCGGAAGGGCGCGTCGTTGATGTCGCCGTGCCCGGCGGCGAGGGCGAGGCACATGGCCGAGTCCGCGGCCCACAGCGCCCCGAGCCCGGCGCCGAGTGGGATGTCTGAGACAATCGTCACGTCCAGGCCCGCCGTGTCGCGCGAGAGCACCTGCCGCTGGATCAGCTGGTGGACCAGGCCGGCCCACCGCTTGCCCAGGGGGTGGTCGGCGCCGTCGGGGTCGCCGAGCGGGGCGATGGCCAGGACCGGCGCCGAGCCCGGCGCGGACGCCGCGAAGCGGAGCTTATGGTCGTCGCGCGGGCTCACCGCCACCGCGGCGCGCAGCCCGCCGAGCCCGATGAGCGTGGCGCCGCCGAAGTGGTCCACGTTTTCCCCGGCGAGGATCCACGTCGCCGGGGCGGACGCGACGTGTGCCGGCTGCGCGCCCACGCGCCGTTCGTGCTCCTTGCGAGCGCGTTCCACCAGGCCGGATGGTTGGGCGTCGGGGGCAGGCCACAAAGACATAAAGCGTTCTCCACTCTGCGCAAAGGGGGATTGGTACGAGGAAACTCCAGACTACCAACCGCCGTCGGCGGGTATGGTGGGCCAAAATGTCCACCGTTCGCGGCCCACCGCGAACCCCCGGAATACACGAAGGAGCCGACCATGGCAGACGAAAAGTTCTACTTCAACCCGTCCACCGGCGAGGTCACCCAGGGCAAGGTTGCGTCCTGGGACAACCGCATGGGCCCGTACGACACCCGCGAGGAGGCGGAGCGCGCGCTGGAGACCGCGGCGCAGCGCAACCAGGTCGCAGACGACCAGGACGAGGCCTGGGAGGACTAGGACGCGAGCCCCGCCCCCGGCTCTACACCTGCTTGAATGCCTTCTTGATGTCCTTGATCGCCTTCGGGTAGTCCTCGAGCGCTGCGCGCCCGATCTCCAGTTCTCGCTGGTAGAGGATGCCGTACGCGAAGGTATCCTCGCCGCGGTCGCGCGCCGCCCGGGCGAGGCGCTCGATGTGCTCGCGCGCGGTCACCGCGTCCTGGAAATCGCCGAGGATGGTCTGCAGCCGCTTGCACGCCTTGGCCAGCGGCCCCGTCTTCAGGCCCGCGTCCTTGGCGGCCACCGCGGCGTAGCGCAGCTTCTTCGCCGTCTTGCGCACGTCGTGTACGTACGACTCACGCTGCAGCAGCGGCAGGGAGGTGTCGCCGTAGTATTTTTCCACCTTTGCGTTGCGCTTCTTCAGCTTTTTGTACGCCGCCCGCAGGTGCGCGTAGAGCACCGCGTCGGCGGGCTCCTCGGGCTCATGCTTGTCGACGCCACCCTCATCCTCATCAACCTCACCGGGGAGGTGGGGCGTGAGGGCGTCGTGAAGCAGCGCGTCGACCTCGGCGAGCAGGGCGGTGAAGCGCTCGGAGTCGAACATGTCGACGATGTCGGCGTGGGCCTCCTCGTAGACGCCGCGCATGTCGCGATTGATGTGGGCGGCGGTGATCACGTCGATCTTGTCGGACTGGTCGCTGGCCAGCAGGTCGTGGAAGCGCTGCTCGACTACCTCGGCGTCGCGGGCCATGCCGAGGACCGCCGCGGCGTGCTTGAGCTCCGCCTCGAGGTGGGCGAGGTCGCCGGCGGTGATCACGCCGTCGAAAGTCTCCAGCAGGGAGCGCAGCTCGCGGGTGGCCACGCGCATCTGGTGGACCGAGTCGTATTCGTCGGCGCGCACGCGCGGCTCCCAGCTCATGATGGCGTCGCGTTTGTCGCGTAAAGAGGCGTACACCGCGTCGGCGGCCGCGTCGCCGGTGCCCGCGGACGGCAGGGGCGCGTTGTTGAAGCTGTCGCCGAGCGCCGTGGCCAGCTTGGACGGCGAGTCCGAGTGGCGGGCGCCCGCGGCCAGCATGGCCTCGGTGGCGCGGCTGAGCAGGCGCTCGCCGGCGGGGGTGCCGGCGATGGCGTCGGTGAGCTCAAGCTCCCACTCGCGCCACTCGGAGGCCGTGCCGCCGGGCAGGTAGGACTCGGCGGAGACGTGGTCGTCGCAGAACTCCGCCACCGCGAGCGAGTCGGCCGGGTCCGGGTAGCGCACGCCGATCACGGTTTCCACGCGTCGGTTGTCCACGCGCGCGATCGGCTTCAGCGGCGGGTGGACGGGGCCGAGGACGTCGCGCACCGCGTCCAGCAGCGGCTCGGGGACGGTGTCTGCGTCACTGTTCGTGCCGGTGCCGTCCGACAGCGGGTGCTGCAGCTCGCGGCGCCCGCCGGACTCGCCGGGCAGCTTGACGTGCCAGCCGGCGTCCTTGCCGCCGGTGCGGCGGCGCAGGGTGATTTTGGAGCGCGTCAGGCGCAGGTCCGCGGTATCGAAGTAGATGGCGGAAAGTTCGTGGGTGGTGGTGGAGATGGGGGACAGTGTGGCGTCGATAAGCGAAAGCTTCGGTGGCTTAGTCTCGGCGTCGACGGCGAGCTTGACCTCGAGTTCCAGAAATTCCTGTGGTTGTGGCATGCGTTCCTCTCCTCACTTCGGCTGGCATAGAGTCTAGCCCGGCTACAGTGGGCCGTATGAACACTCAACAGGAAGAGGTCCTGCGCAAGGTAGAGCAGCAGGACATCGCGTTTCTGCGGCTCTGGTTCACCGACATCTTCGGCTCGCTGAAGACGGTCATGATGTCTCCCGCGGAGCTGGAATCCGCGTTTGATGAGGGCGCGGGGTTTGACGGCTCCTCCATCGAGGGCTTTACCCGCATCTCCGAGTCCGACACGCTGCTGAAGCCGGACCCGTCGACCTACCAGGCGCTGCCGTTCGACGAGGACTCCGGGCTGCAAACCGCGCGCATGTTCTGCGACATCACCATGCCGGACGGCGACCCGCTCTACGCGGACCCGCGGCAGGTGCTGCGCCGCCAGATCCAGAACGCCCGCGACATGGGCTTTGAGTTCCTGGCCAGCCCCGAGATCGAGTTCTACGTGGTCAAGCCCTTCGAACCGGGCGAGCTTCCGCGGCCGGCCGACAAGGGCGGCTACTTCGACCAGGCCAAGCGCAACGAGGCGCCGAAGCTGCGTCGGCAGGCGATCAGCGCCCTGGAGTACATGGGCATCGTCACCGAGTTTTCGCACCACGAGGCCAGCGCCGGCCAGCAGGAGATCGACCTGCGCCACACCGACGCGCTGACCATGGCGGACAACGTGGTGACGTTCCGCTACATCGTAAAGACGGTCGCCGAAGCCAACGGCGTGCACGCGACCTTTATGCCCAAGCCGTTCCGGGACATGGACGGCTCCGCCATGCACACGCACTTCTCCCTGTTCGAGGGCGACGAGAACGCCTTCCACGACCCGGACGATGAGATCAGCCTGTCGCGCACCGGCCGCCAGTTCATCGCCGGCATCATCGAGCACGCCAACGAGATCTCCGCCCTGACCAACCAGTACGTCAATTCCTACAAGCGCCTCCAGTTCGGCTCCGAGGCGCCCACCGCCGCGACCTGGGGCGTGTCCAACCGCTCCGCGATGGTCCGCGTGCCCACATACCGGCTGCACAAGGCGGAGTCGCGCCGCGTAGAGGTCCGCTCGCTGGACTCCGCCGCGAACCCCTACCTGGCCTACGCGGCGGTCCTGGCCGCCGGCCTGCGCGGGATCGAGCAGGGCTACGAGCTGGACGAGCCCGCCCGCGACGACGTCTTCTCGCTCACCCGCCGCGAGCGCCGCGCGATGGGCTACCGCGACCTGCCCAACTCGCTCGACCAGGCGCTGCGCTACCTCGAGCAGTCCGAGTTCATGGCCGAAGTGCTCGGCGAGCAGGTCTTCGAGTACTTCCTGCGCGCCAAGTGGGACGAGTGGCACGACTACACCTGCCAGGTCACCCCGTGGGAGCTGGAGAGCGGGATGGACCTTTAATATGGCGCTTCCCACCCCAGCAAAACTCGGCCTCGTCTCGCCGCGCGCCGCGGAGGACATCGAGGAGCTTTCGCTTGTCGACGCCCCCTCGCTCTGGACCCTCGCCGGCACCGGTGACCCCGACCTGGCCCTGAACAACACGCACCGTTTCGCCGGGGCGCTGCAGGAGCACGCGCCGGGCGAGTGGGCCGAGGTGCGCGACCAGCTGGCGGCCGATCCGGCGTTTTGCACGCGCTTCTTCGCGCTGCTCGGCGGCTCGACGGCGCTGGCGGACCACCTGGTGGCCAACCCGGGGCAGTGGCGCGCGCTGGCGGGCGAGTTGCCCACCGCCGAGGAGATGCGTGAGGCGATGCTCGCCGCCGTGGACGCCGCACCGATCGCGGAGGCGACGTACCGCGCCGGCGCGCGCTTCGACGACAAGCACGCCGCGAAGGAGGCGCTGCGCGACGCGTACCGCACGCTCATGATGCGGGTCGCCGCCGCGGACCTGGCGGGCACGTTCGCCCCGGTGAAAGGCCACGGCGGGACGGAACCGCTCGGCTACACCCGCACCACCGAGACGCTGACCGCGCTTGCCGACGCCGCCCTCACCGCCGCCCTCGCCGTCGCCGTCCGCCACGTCTACGGCGACGAGGAACCGGATACACGGCTCGCCGTCGTTGCCATGGGCAAGTGCGGCGCCCGCGAGCTGAACTACATCTCCGACGTGGACGTCATCTTCGTCGCCGACGACGCCACCGCCAAGGCGACCCGCACCGCCAGCGAGTTCATGCAGCTGGGCACCGCCTGCTTCTTCGAGGTGGACGGCAACCTGCGCCCCGAGGGCAAGGCCGGCGCGCTCGTGCGCACCCTGGACAGCCACGTGGCGTACTACAAGCGGTGGGCCGAGACGTGGGAGTTCCAAGCCCTGCTCAAGGCGCGGCCGCTGACGGGGTCGCTGGAGTTGGGGCAGTGCTACGTCGATAAGCTTGCTCCGCTCGTGTGGGAGGCCTCCCAGCGCGAATCCTTCGTGGAGGATGTGCAGGCGATGCGGCGGCGCGTGCTGGACAACGTGCCCGAGTCGCTGCGGCAGCGCGAGCTGAAGCTGGGGGAGGGGGGCCTGCGCGACGTGGAGTTCGCCGTGCAGCTGCTGCAGCTCGTGCACGGGCGCATCGACGCCGACCTGCGCAACCCCAACACGGTCGCGGCGCTCGAATCGCTTCGCGACGGCGGCTACGTCGGCCGCGAAGACACGAGCAAACTCATCCGCGCCTACGAGTTCCTCCGACTCCTGGAGCACCGCCTGCAGTTGCAGCGCTTCAAGCGGACCCACCAGCTGCCCGACGCGGATGACGAGAAGCGGCTGCGCTGGCTCGCCCGCGCCGCCGGGTTTCAGGCCACCGCGCGCCGCACCGCGGTCGAGGAGATGCAGCGGGCGCTGTCGCAGCTGCGCCAGGTGGTGTCCAACCTGCACGAGCGCCTCTTCTACCGCCCGCTGCTCGAGGCCGTCGTAGACCTGTCCATCGGCGAGGCGACCTTCTCCGCCGACGCGGTCAAGGCGCAGCTGGCCGCGCTGGGCTACCGCCACCCCGCCCGCGCCTACGACCACCTCAACGCGCTGGTCAAGGGCACCTCGCGCAAGGCGAAGCTGCAGGCGATCCTCCTGCCCACGCTCATGCACTGGCTCGCCGGTACTGCCGACCCGGGCGCGGGCCTGCTCAACTACCGCAAACTCTCGGACGCCGCGCTGGATCGCAGCTGGTTTCTGCGCATGCTTCGCGACGAAAGCGTCGTCGGCATGCGCCTCATGCACATCCTGGGCAACTCGCCGTACACCTCCGACCTCATCATCTCCGCCCCCGACGTGGTCAAGCTGCTCGGCGACGGCTCCAGCGGGCCGCGCCTGCTTGAGCCCGCGCCGGACCAGGTGTACAAGGCGATCATCAACTCCGCCAACCGGCACCGGGGCAACCCCGACAAGGCCGTCGCGGTGGCGCGCTCCCTGCGCCGCGCGGAGCTGGCACGCATCGCGTCTGCGGACCTGCTGGGCCTGATGGAGGTGCGCCAGGTGTGCACCGAGCTGACCATCGTGTGGGAGGCGGTGCTGCAGGCGGCGCTGGAATCTGAAATCTACGCCGACCTGCAGGACCAGGAGCTTACCGAGCAGCCGGCGCGCATCGCTTTCATCGGCATGGGCCGCCTCGGCGGCGCGGAGCTGGGCTACGGCTCCGACGCCGACGTCATGGTGGTTGCCGAGCCCGTGGGGGAGACCTCCGAGGCCGACGCCACCGCGTGGGCGGCGCGCATCGTGGACCAGATGCGCAAGCGCCTGGCCAAGCCGTCCGGTGACCCGCCGCTCGAGGTGGACCTGGGGCTGCGGCCCGAGGGACGCTCCGGCGCCGTCGCGCGCACGATCGCCTCCTACGAGCGCTACTACCGCGAGTGGGGCGAGGTATGGGAAAAGCAGGCGCTGCTGCGCGCCACCGGAGTGGCCGGCCACGCGCCGCTCGGCGAGCAATTCCTGCGCATGATTGACCAGTTCCGCTACCCCAAGGGCGGGGCGAGCAGGGCCGACATCCGCGAGATCCGCCGCATCAAAGCCCGCGTGGACAACGAGCGCCTCCCGCGCGGCGCCGACCGCGCCACCCACACCAAGCTGGGGCGCGGGGCGCTTGCCGACGTCGAGTGGACCGTCCAGCTCCTCACCATGATGCACGCCCACGAGCACCAGGGGCTCCACACCACGTCCACCTTGGACGCGCTGGACTTCCTCGCGGAGTTAGACGACCCGGAGGTGCTGGCCGCGTCGAAGGCGGAGATCCTCCGGACCGCCTGGCTCACGGCCACGCGCGCCCGCAGCGCGCTCGTGCTGGTCTCCGGCAAGCGCACCGACCAGCTGCCCGCGCCGGGGCCGCACCTGGCGCAGGTGGCGGGCTCCGCCGGCTACGACCCGGACGACCAGCAGCAGTTCTTGGAGGACTACCTGCGCATTACGCGCCGGGCTCACCAGGTGATTGAAGAGGTGTTCTGGGGGGAAAAGCCCACCCGCGAGTTTGATTAGCGCCGTCTCCCGCTCGCGCCCGTAGAGTGGGGGCATGGCTGTTCACTTTTCTATTGATCTGACCGATGCGACCTACGCCGACCTGGTGGCGCTGGTGGAGGGGGCGCGTGTGGCGGGCGTCGATAAGCGTGCCGCGCTGCACCTTGAAGATACGACGCTGTCGCTCGAGGTCGAGCCCGATGCGCGGACCGAGCGCAGCGCCGCGCGCGAGCATGCGCCGGCGACGGGCGGGCAGCTGCCGCAGCTTGGCGACGCCGCCATCCGCTCCGTCGTGGACATCCTGACCGGGCGCCAGGAGCCGCCCCGGCGGTAGGGGCTACGCGTCCTGCAGCTTCTGCCGCTCGGCGGGCGCCTCGTTGACGATCTTGACGCGCGGTGTCGCGGTAAGGCGCTGCGCCTTGCGGCGCGACACGAGCAGGCCGATGAGCAACACGGCGGCCGTGACGTAGAAGGCGATCCAGGCGAGCTGGAAGTCGTGCCACTGGTAGGCCTGCCCGTGCGAGGAGTGGTCGAGCAGCACGCCGACGGTCTGAGCGCCGATCATGGTCGCGACGAACCCGCCCATGTTGCCCAGGCCGGTGCCGGTGGCGACCATATTGGTGGGCAGGTTTTCGCGCACGGCGTCGAAGCCGAAGTTCGCGGTGGGCACGCACAGGCCCATGATGATGGCCATGGTGAGGATGGCCGCGTAGCTGCGCGGCTCGCTGGGCAGGAAGAAGATGATCCACGCCAGCGGGGTGACGCCGCCGAGGATGAGGGCGCCGAGGTCGCGGCTCGAGCCCATGCGGGCGGAGACCGCGCCGACGAACGGTGCCGAGGCGATATTGACCACCGTGAACAGGATGAGCACGGTGCCGGCCTGGCTTTCGGTCAGTCCCATGCCGAGCGTCATGAGCGGCAGGCCCCACAGGAGGCAGAAGCTGAACATCCAGAAGATGACCCAGCCGTGGATGAAGAAGGCCTCCCAGGCGATGGGGGAGCGCAGGACCACGCCGAGCACCTCCTTCATCGGGGTGCGGTCGTCCTGGCGCTGCTGCTTGATCTCGCGGCGCTGGCCGGGCGTCATCTCGGCCCATTCCGGGGTGTCGGCGACTGCGATCGCGGCGAGGAGCGCGACAAGTAGGCCGAGCGCGCCGAGGGAGACGAAGGAGACGGTCCAGCCCTTGGCGGTGAGCAGGGCGAGGAAGGGGACCGCGGAGAGGAACTGGCCGAGCTGGCCGAGCGCCGCGGTGAGCTGGGTGAACAGCGGGGTCTTCCGCGGCGGGAACCAGTAGGGCAGGATGCGCATGCCGGACAGGAACGCGGTGGCGTCGCCGGCGCCGATGAGGACGCGGGCGACAATGGCTACGCCGTACGACGTGGTCAGGCCGAGGACGATCTGCCCCACGGCCATGATGATGGCGCCGGCGACGAGCATGAAGCGGGGGCCGAGCCTGTCGATGAGCAGCCCGGTGGGGATCTGCGCGAAGGCGTAGACGCCGACCTGGACTGCGGTAAAGACTGCGATTCGTGATGCGTCGACGTTGAATCTGTCGATAGCTTCCACGCTTGCCACACCGAAGGAGGTGCGGCCGAGGATGGCTACGGCATACACAGCGACTGCGCCGAACCACACGATAAGGGCTTTGGTTGTCAGTTGTTCGCGTGGATGATTGTTTGCCATGGCAATGAATGGTAATACCCTAACGCCCGTTATGTTTAATTGGGAATACCTTTGAGGGAACTCGTGCACGTTGCGCAGCCCGATGCGCCGCAAAAATATCTACGAATTCCAACCCGGTCCCGTAAACTCGACGCCCGTGGATTACATTTCAACTCGCGATACGACCGCCTCACCGCACAAGTTCACCGACATCCTGCTCGGGGGATTGAGCGCCGACGGCGGTCTGTTCATGCCGGCCACGTATCCGCGCCTGGAGCCTTCGCTTCTCGACGCCTGGCGTGACCTCCTCGCCGCCGAGGGGTACGCAGCCCTCGCGGCCGAGGTTGTGAAGCTGTTCGTGGACGACATCCCGCCAGCGGTGATCGAGGAACTCACCGCCAAGGCCTACAGCACTCCCAAGTTCGCGCACCCGGACATCGTTCCGGTCACGGAGCTGGATGAAACGCTCTCCATCGCCCACCTGTCCGAGGGCCCCACCGCCGCGTTCAAGGACATGGCGATGCAGCTGCTCGGCGAGCTGTTCGAGTACGAGCTGACCCGCCGCGGCGAGGCGCTCGCCGTGTTGGGCGCGACCTCGGGCGACACCGGCTCGTCCGCCGAGTACGCGATGCGCGGACGCAACAACATCCGCGTCTTCATGCTCACCCCAGCCGGCCGCATGACCCCGTTCCAGCAGGCGCAGATGTTCGGGCTGGACGACCCGAACATCCACAACATCGCCCTCGACGGCGTCTTCGACGACTGCCAGGACGTGGTCAAGGAGGTCAACGCCGACGCCGCCTTCAAGGCCAAGTACTCCATCGGCGCGGTGAACTCCATCAACTGGGCGCGCCTGCTTGCGCAGACCGTCTACTACATCTCGACCTACCTGCGCGTGACCGAGTCGAACGACGAAAAACTCTCGTTCGCTGTACCGACCGGCAACTTTGGTGACGTGTGCGCGGGCTACGTCGTCAAGCGCATGGGCCTGCCCATCGACCGCCTCATCGTGGCCACGAACGAAAACGACGTGCTCGACGAGTTCTTCCGCACCGGCAACTACCGCCCGCGCTCCTCGGCGGAAACCCAGGCCACCTCGTCGCCGTCCATGGACATCTCGAAGGCATCCAACTTCGAGCGCATGCTTTTCGACGCCCTCCAGCGCGACGCCTCCGCCACCAAGCGCCTCTTCGGTACCAAAGTGAAGGAGGGCGGCTTCGACCTGGACGATCTGGGCGGCCAGGAGGTCCTGGACCGCATCCGGAACGACTTCGGCTTCGTCTCGGGCTCGTCCACCCACGCCGACCGACTCGCCACGATCAAGCAGACGTGGGAGGAGCACGGGGTAATGGTGGACCCGCACACCGCCGACGGCATCCACGTCGCACGCGGCCTTGCCGACGAGACCGACACCCGCATCGTGGTCCTGGAGACCGCGCTGCCGGTCAAGTTCGCCGACACGATCGTCGAGGCGACCGGCCGCGAGCCGCAGGTGCCGGAGCGCTTCGCCTCCATCTTGGCCGCCGACCGCCACGTCACGGACCTGCCCAACGACGCGGAGCGCGTCAAGCAGTTTATCGTCGATACCCTCGGGCAGTAAGCCCCAGCACGAAAAGGAGCACACCATGGCACAGGAACAGTTCGCCGGCCCCGACTACTTCACCGAGTTCGACCCGGAGAAGTTCATCCGCGACCTAAAGATCCAGGCATCCGCCGGCGCTGAGTCGGAAAACGACGCGGAGGAGCACTCGGACGCCGAGTAGCGTGACCCACCCAAACGATTCATCGACCGGCAACCACGCCAGGAAGTACCAGCCGACCTACGGCGAGCGCTGGACGTTCCCGGAGCCCGCGCCGCAACACCGCGCCGCACCCGCCCCGCGCAGCACCACGGCACGCACCGTGAGCTGGGTGGTCTGCATCGTCGCAGTCGCCCTGTTCGTCGCCTCCGTGGTGTGGCTCGGCTTGACCACCTCGCAGCTGCCCACCGGCTCCGTCGAGGAGCGCCAGGCGCGCGAGGCGGTGCAGACCCCGCTGGAGACGGAGGCCGCCGAGTCTGACGGCCAGGCCAACCTGGTCCGCGTGCCAGCGTTCGCGTTGTGGGCGCCCGGTACGCGCATCCAGACGACAGACCACCAGCCGCAGCCCGGCGAGAGCTTCACGGCGCAGTCGTGCACCGTCGCGTTCAGCTTCAGCGACGCGGCGGGCCAGCACTACGCCGTCACCGCGGGGCACTGCGGCCACGCCGGCGACCTCGTGTGGCCCACGAACGCCTCGCGCGCCTTCGACTACGCGCACGAAGTCGGCCAGTTCGTCTACTCGGGGCTGTTTGCTCACGACGCCAGCGCCTCCGACGGCATCGACGTCGGCATCATCAAGATCACCGACCCGGACCGCTACATGGACGTGATTGGCGACCCAATCCCCACCGGCATCGCCGACGAAGTCCCGCCAGTGGGCCACGTCTGCAAAACCGGCGCCACCACCGGCTACACCTGCGGCGAGTTCGAAGACACGCAGCGGGTGCAGATCGTGAACGCGGGGGACGACGAAGACCGCGAAACCTTCGGCGACATCGCCGCAGTCTGCGCCGCCGCCGGCGACTCGGGCGGCCCGGTGTTCACCCACGTCAACGGCCGCGCCGTAATCATCGGCATCGTCTCCGGCACGGAGGCCGGCCGCAGCGGCGAGGACTGCTGGGAGGGGATGGAGAACCCCAAGCTCATGTCCTACTCAAACGTCGAGCAGATGATGACCGTGATCGACCAGGTCGTGCCGGACGCGCAGTGGGAGACGCAACGCTGGTAGCGCTGCGCTGCGAAGCTACCAGGATTCGCCAGGCTCCGGCATGCCCCACTTCTCGCGCAGCGCCGCGCCGGTCGGTTCGTGCTTGTAGGTGTGCGGCCGCGAGGGATTCGCCTCCATGATGGTGAGCTCGTCGTCCGTGAACGCCTCGAAAGTCGCGCGGTCCAGGTACGGGCGCAGGCCGAACTCCTCCCATGCCGGCTGCAGCGCCTCCACCTGCTCGTGCGTCGCGTCGAGCCAGTACAGCTGCGCGAGTTGGCCGCCCCCCTGGCGCTCCAGGTTGTTGGTCACCGTGACCGAGTTGGCACCGTGCTCGTCGCCGAAGTGGAGGAGGTCGGCGATGGTCTGGGGCGGGAGCGTCGTGAAGCAAAAGCCCAGCAGCTCGAAGCGCATGTTGTCGGGTGTCTCGAGGGTGAGCGTGTCCAGGCAGTTCTGCTCGAGCAGGCGCGAGATGTGGCCGGCGGTCTCCGCACTCACCATGGCGGTGGGGGTGAGGTCACCGCGCAGCATCACACCGGTCTTCGTGGCGCCTACCTGCGCGTCGGCGATGACGTTGGGGCGGACGCTGGCGGCGACGTTGGGGGCGTCGGCAGGCGTGGGGTTCCAGGCGGAAACCGGCGGCGCCGGCGTCGTCTGCGTGGTGCGCGCGTTGGTTTGGTAGCTGGTCAGCGCTGCGATCATGACCACGAGCGCGATCAGCACCGCGCCGTAGACGGTGATAAATACGGCTTTGGGGAGGCGCTTCAGGGTGTGCATCGCAGCTCATCCTAGCCGACGTAGACTCGTGGGCACGCGAACGACGAACGAAAGGACACGCCGTGCCAATCCCGGAATTTATCGTGCAGATCCGCGAGAAGATCGGCCACGACCCGCTCTGGCTGCCGTCGGTCGCCGCGATCGTGCTGCGCGATTCCGCCGACCAGTCCGCCTGGGCGGTGCCGGACGTGCTGCTCGTGCGCCGCGCGGACAACGGCGAGTGGACCCCGGTGACCGGGATCGCGGAGCCGGGCGAGCAGCCGCACGACGCGGCGGTGCGCGAGGTGCGCGAGGAGACCGGCATCGAGGCCACGCCCGCCGCGATCCTTGGCGCGGGGTCCGTCGGCCCTCTCGTGCACGCCAACGGCGATCAGGCCAGCTACATGTCGGTGCAGCTGCGCCTCGAGCCGGTAAACCCCGCCGCGGAGCCGGTGGTGGGCGACGACGAGTCGACCGAGGTCGGCTGGTTCCCCATCTCGCGCATGCCCGTCACGGACCCGAAGTGGCGCCTGGCCATCGCGGACGCGGCCGCCCAGCGCCGTCACCCCGCGTCGTTCACCCCGCGGATGGGGCTGTCCAAGCGGTGAGGCTCGGCGTCGATTGCTCCGAGTACCAGGCCGGCCTCGACTTCGCCGGCTTCGACTTCGCGGTCCTGCGCACCACCGACGGCACCTACCAGGACCCGTGCTTCGAGCAATTGCTTCTCGACGCCCACTCGTCCCACTGCTCCCTGTCCACCTACCACTACCTGCGCAGCCCGTCGGAGGGCACGACCGTCGCCGAGCAGGTCGGCGCCGCCCTCGACGTGTTGGGCGGGAGGCGGCTGCCGATGTGGCTCGACGTGGAGTCACCCGCGGGGCTTTCGCTTGCCGACGTCCGCGCCGCCGACACCGCCTTCCGCGCCGCAGGCGTCCCCGTCGCCGGCGTCTACACCACCGCCCGCTACTGGCGACGCCACATGCGCCTTGCCAACCCGGCGGAGTTCGGGGCCCTGTGGCTGGCGCAGTGGGGCGACAACTCCGTGACCGACCCCGCGCGCCTCGGGCCGTGGCCGCGGCCGCTCGGGTTCCCGGCACCGCAGGTGTGGCAGTTCACGTCCCGCGGGCGCGTCGGTGGGATCGCGGTGGATCTCAACCTTGCGGTTGCGGGGTGCGTGGGGGTGGGCTAGGTTGTGGGCCTATGGGGGAGGAACAACTACGGGCCTTTTTGGCCTTCCGCGCTGGGGGTATTGCCACGCTCCGGCTCGTCGACGAGGCCGGGCTCGACGCGCCCGCGCTGGTGGGGATGGGCGCGGCTGAGGACTACGCGGATACGCTGGTGCGGCTCGCGCGGCGGTTCTTTCGGCCGACCAGCCACTCGCGCTACCAGGCCGAGGCACGCTCCGCGGCGGAAGCCAACAGTCACTGCATTGAAACGCTGGAGCTGATCGAGCGCACCGCTCGCCGCATCAGCAACCCGACCAAGCGTTGGGAATACACCGCCGAGCTGTGCGCCGCGCAGGGGGACACCGCCACCATCGCAAAGAAGGCCGCCCGGCTGCGCAAGGACTTCATCGCGCCGCGCGTGCCCGAGGACGGGGTGCGGATCCAGCGCGACATGAAAAACGACAAGTTCATCATCCGGCTCACCGGCCCTACCAACCGACTGCAGGACGTGGTCACCACGTTCGAAACGCCCGACGAGCGGGGCAAGCCTATCGATGCGATTGACTGGATTGTCAACAACCGGCGCATCGTGCAGGCACCGGTGGCGGTGCACGCCATTGTCACCGACAAGGACATCGACCACGTACTCGCAGGCACCGACGACAGCGACGACACCGAGCCGGTCGTCGTCACCAACACCGGGGTCCGCATGACCACCAGCCAGTTGCTCAAGCGCCGGATCCTGCCGGACGGCTACATCACGCTCGCCGCGGAGCACCTTGGCCCGATCAACACCCACCGCATGCGCCTCGCGTCCCGGGTGCAGCGGCTCGCGTTGGAGGTGGACTCGCCGACGTGCTGCTGGCCTGACTGCAACGCGCCGATTTCCAAGTGCCAGGCCCACCACCTCACCGAGTACGCGCACGGGGGAGAGACCACCCCGGCGAACATGTGCTGGCTGTGCCCGCACCACAATGCCGTCAACGGCGACCCGAAGCGCGGCCGCATGACCCGCATCGACGGGCGCATCGCGTGGGTCGGTCCGAAGTACGCCGCGCCGCGCTTCACCGGCCGGGCCTACGCCGATACCGGCGCCGTGATCGGCGGGCCGGCCCAGGGCGCGCCGGCCGGTGAGCCCACCTACGCGGGGCCGTCGCCGCCGGAGTAAAGGCGCACGCGGCGGCGTGCGCGCGGATAGACTGTGCACCATGAAGGTGGTGTGC
The DNA here is from genome assembly GCF_003693265.1 of Corynebacterium gottingense. Classification (GTDB taxonomy): domain Bacteria; phylum Actinomycetota; class Actinomycetes; order Mycobacteriales; family Mycobacteriaceae; genus Corynebacterium; species Corynebacterium gottingense. Next base: position 94,031 of record NZ_RDRE01000006.1, on the reverse strand, counting down.
ATTGGTGCGGGCGCGATCGGCGGGTACTTCGGCGGCGTGCTCGCAGAGGCTGGTCACGAGGTGTCGTTTGTCGCGCGCGGGGAGACGCTCGCGGCGCTCAGGCAGCGCGGCGTGCTGCTCAGCCGCGGCGACGAGCCGGCGCGCGCCGTCCGGGTCCACGCGGCGGAGCACGCCGGGGAGGCCGCGGACCTGATGGGCGGGGCGGACATCGTGGTTGTCGCCACGAAGGCGCTGCCGGATAACCCGACGTTCGCGGACCTCGCGGACGCGCGGCAGCTCGGCGGCGTGCCCATCGTCACGACGCAGAACTCGGTCGAAATCCACGACACCGCCGCGCGCATTTTCGGCGCCGACCGGGTCCTCGCCGGGGTGGCCCGCTGCTACGCCACGCGTGTCGGGCCGGCAGAGATCGTGCTCAATCCCGGGCCTTTGGCGTTGAGCTTTGGGCCGGTGGCGGGGGCGTCGATAAGCGAAACTGCCCGGACGTTCCGCGCGGCGCTGGATGAGGCGGGGATCGGCGGCGAGCTGTACGCGCCGGGCGACGTGCTTACGGACGTGTGGTCAAAAGCCATGTTTGTCACCACGACGGGCGCGCTCGGCGCGGTGGCCGGCGTGCCGATGGGCGTGCTTCGCGACGCTTTGCGCCCCCAACTCCGCGCCCTGATGAAAGAAGTCGAGGCCGCAGCCCGCGGGCTTGGCGTGCGGCTGCCGGCGGACGCGGTCTCGCAAACCCTCGCGTTTGCGGACCAGCAGTACGCGGGCGCGACGAGCTCGATGCAGCGCGACATCGCGGACGGACTGCCCAGCGAGCTCGACGCGCAAGTCGGCGCGATCCGTCGGCAGGCCGCCGCCGCGGGCGTGCCCACCCCGCTGCTGGATTACACCTACGCGGTGCTCGCGGTGCGCGCCTAGCTCGTGCGCCCCTCCGCCACCCAACTGACGAACCGGCTCGAGCACAGCGCCCAGTGCGCGACGAGCAGCACCGGGATGCTCAGTGCGATCGCGTCCAGCCACTGCGACCCGCTGACCATCGCCATCTGGTGTCCGCCCATGCTGACGGTGCCCGGCGGGAAGGTACACGACCACCATGCCGGCGAGTACGGCACCCAGCGCGCGGCGTTGGGGTAGAAGGTGATCATGGCGTAGATCGCGAGCGGGATCGCGATGATCAGCGCGACCAGGCCGTAGTAGATGGAGACCGTGCCCGGGAAGAGGATCTGCATCGCGGTGGTGGATTGCCCGACCACGCCGAGTGGCACCCACGCGGTGGCGGACTTCGCGCCCTCGAAGTCAACGCGCCCGTGCCAGGCGGCCCAGTAGACGCGGGCGAATGTCGGCACCGCGGTAAGCAGCGACATGACAAACAGGGCGGTGCCCATCACGTGGTAGAGCGGGCCGTAGTCGTGCGCGAGCCAGCCGGAGACGGACGCGGAAATCATCGGCCCGACCAGCGGCAGGCCCCAGGTGAACCGGGGCTGGCCGTCGAATCGCGTGAGCTGGATCGCCCAGGTGATGACGGTGACTGGGCCGCCGATCCAGAAGCCGATGAGCCTGTACACGCCGTCGCCGGTGAGCCCGGACAGCGCGGCGCCGAGCGCGAGGATGCCGATAAAGTACATCGACCACTCGGCCATCGTGGTGCGCTCGAAGCTGGGCTGGCGGTAGCGCGCAAAGCCTACGGTGAGCACGACGAGGATCACGCACGCGATGGCGGCGAAGATGCCGGCGAGGAGGAGGAGGTCTTCCTCGACGAGCAGGCGCGCGACGATCGAGGTGCCCATGAGGCTGCCGCCCCACGCGGGGCCCGGGGGCGGGAGTTGGCGAAATTTGTCAGTCACGGGCTTATGGTAATCCCTATTGCTTCACGACGCCACGTTACCCCACCCCAGCGGCGTATCTTGAAGGCATGGGTTCCTATCATTTGCTCGGCCGCGACGGTGCGCCGCGCGTTGCCTGGTGGCGTCCGCTTCTCGAGCTCGTCGTCGTCCTCATACTCTTCTTCGGCATCTTCGCCGCGATGCTCGCGCTCTTCAGCGCGGCGGATCAGTTCTTCGACCCGTCGGTCAAGGCGATGGGCGAGTTCGAGTTCGTGGACACGCCTTGGCTCGCGCTCGCGGCGGGGTCAATAGAGGGCGCGACGATCCCCGCGGCGTTCATCGCCGCGTGGTTGCGGGGCCGGCGCCCGGCCGTGCTGTGGTCGGTGGAGCGCCGCTTCCGGTGGCGTATCTTCGGCATCGCGCTGGTGCCGGCGCTCGTCGCGTTCGGTGCGGAGCTGGCGTACACGCTGTGGCGGAGCGAACCCGCGGACGGTGCGTTCACCGCAGAGAACTTCGGTGCGTTGTGCATCCTCGTCGCGCTCATCCCGCTGCAGGCGCTGTCGGAAGAGCTGGTGTTTCGCGGCTCGCTGGTGCAGGCAGTAGGGCAGTGGACCCGCTCGCCGTGGGTGGCCTACCTCGTCCCCGCGTTCATGTTCGTCTCCGTCCACGACTACGGCTGGCGAGGCCAGCTCAGCGTCGCGACGTTCGCGCTCTGCGGCGCGTTCCTCACGTGGGCAACGGGCGGGCTCGAGGCGTCGTTGGCGGTGCACGCCGTGGCGAACACGCTCGCGATCCTACCGGATCCCTTCCACGTGCCCGTTGCGGGCTTGGCTGAGGCGACGGTGGGGGATGCGGTGGCGTCGATAGGCGCGACCGTGCTCGCCACCGCCGCGATTTGGTGGCTGGTGGCTAGCGGTACTGCTGCGAAATCTCGTCGAAGCTAGCCTGCTCCTTACCAACCTGCTTGCGCTGCTGCTTCGCGCGCTTCTTCCTGCGCACCTGGTTCGGGGTGTCGCGCTCCTCGTAGCGCAAGCCCGGGATACCGGTGCGCATCGTGCGCGTGCGGCCGCCGTTGGAGTTGAACGTGTAGCGGAACGGGCCCGAGCCGACGGACGCGGAGAGGCCGGATCCGGACATCGTGAACCGGAACGGCCCGAACTTCTTGGAGCGGCGGAAACGGAACGGCATGGGGGCTCCTTATCGGCGTAGCGTAAAAAGTCCCTCAAGCGTAGCAAAGACCACCCCACACTCGACCTTGGTGCGCGTTGGCAGGACCGTAACGCTTTCATAAGACGTGTTCGTTTCAAGGGAGATCGCGCCGGGGCGCCGGTACGTTGGTCCGCATGGCTAACCAGATCGTACGGAAATTGACCACCAAGACGGCTGCCGCGGCGGCGATCGGCGCGCTGGCGCTCAGCGGCGCTGGTACGGCGGGGGCGCAGGACCTGTCGTCTGTGCCGAGCGTCGCAAGCCTGAACGTGACCGACTATGTCGATACCGACCGGCTTGGCGAGCTCAACGCCACCGTGCTTGGCGGCGCGAGCGGGAAGGCGGCGGAGCAGCGCGCGTCGCAGTCTTCCGTCGTGACCACCCTGCCCGCCGACGCGCAGCCGTTGCCCAAGTCGCAGGCGCAGCGCGCGGTGACCGGGCTGCTCGAGGCGAAGCAGAGCCAGGCGATGACTGTGGAGCTGCGCGCCGACGGCACGCTCACCTACAGCGACGGCTGCAACTCCGGCAACGGCCTGTACACCATCGACGACGTCGGCTCTCTGCACGTCAGCGGCCTTTCGGAGACCCGCGTCATGTGCGATTCCGCGACGATGAACAACGCCGCCGCGCTGAAGTCGGTGCTGCAGTCCGCCCCGGCCGTGTACCAGGTTAACGGTGGCGTCGCGCTCGGGAGCCAGGCGAAGGCGATCGAGTTCACCAAGGCCGCCGCGCAGTAGTTACTCGGCGGCGATGAGCGCGTCGCGGTTGATCTTGCCCGCCAGTGAGCGCGCCACCACGAACGGGATCCAGAGCATCTGGCAGAAGAGCAGTTTGGCAAAGAACAGCGCCACGTCCAGGCTTGACGGTTCGAATCCGAAGCGCGTCGCGAGCGCCAGGAATCCTGCCAGGACAAACATGGCGGTTGAGGAGAAGATGGACCAGCTTAGTCCCTCGTCGCGAGCCTCGATGTGCCGCTGGGTCTCGTACTCGTCGAGCTCGGCGCGCGGCATGTCGGCCCCGCCGATGGATTTGCGAAGCAGCAAGATTCCGACCGCGGCGAGCGCACCCCCACCGAGCCACAGCGCAGTGGACACAGTGGGGTTGAAAAATTGGAGGACCGCAGCGAGCAGCACGATCGCGATTCCGACGTCGGTGGCCAGAGTGAGCCGATTTCGCTTCACGACGATCGCGTGAACATCTTTCGGTGCCATGGGGAGTCCTTTCGGGGTTTTAGGGTGTGCGGTAGATCTCGGTTGACATTGGCGTGAACTCGGTACGGGAGAACACGGCTTCCACCGGCAGCCCGAAGACGTCGCAGATTTTGAATGCGAGGTCGAGGCTGGGGTAGTGGTCGCCGCGCTCGAGCGCTCCGATGGTTTGTGGATTGACTTCAACCGCTTCCGCGAGTTGCCCGCGCGACATGTCCCGTTCGGTGCGCAGCACGCGGATACGGTTAAAGATCGGATCCACAGGTCTTTTCTTTGGGGACATGACTCAGAGTGTTGCATAAACACAACGGGTTATCAACTGATTGCACCAACTTTCATGCGACTTTCAGCTTCGACCGCCGCGTTTAGGAGTGCCCTGGAGATACCGTTCTAGTTCTCTCAAGGTGGTTGATTTGGCGGTTTTGCTCGGTAGGTTGAGGGCCATGGTTTCCAAGATCATGAAGAAACTGTCCACCGCAACCATTGCCGTTGCCCTGATGGGTGGCGCCACCGGCACCGCCAACGCACAGGAGCTGCCGCAGGGGCTGTCGTCTGACCCCGCGATCGTCGAGAGTGCTGCGGGGCTCAGCTCCATCCTCATCGGCGGCGCACCGGCGCTGCCGGGCTCCAGCGCTCAGCTGCCGGCTGCTCCGGCCGAGCAGGGCGGCCTGATTACCGCCCTGCCCGAGCACGCGCAGCCGGCACCCGAGCATCTGCGCGGCCCCGCCGTCGAGCGCCCGCTGCAGGCGAAGGCCAACGAGAACGTGACCATCGAGTTCAGCCCGGACGGCACCCTGACCTACGGCGACGGGTGCAACTCCGGCAACGCCACCTACCACTTCGACGAGCAGGGCAAGCTGCACGTCGGCGACCTTGCCGAGACTCAGGCGCTGTGCGACCCGGCCGCTATGGCCGCCGCCGACGATCTGAAGACCATCCTGCAGGCGAACCCGGACGTCTACATCCTGGACCGCGACACCATCGCACTGGGCAGCCAGGGCCACGGGATCGAGTTCATCGAGGCGAAGGCCACGATCAGCGAACCGCAGGAAGGCTAAGAACGCGACCCACGAGAAACGATGCACTCGCGGCCCGGACTACTTTGGTCCGGGCCGCGTAGCATCGTTCTATGACTGCACACAAACCAATTTCGAAAGTCGCCTACGCGCCAATGCTCGGGCTGGAAACATAGGCCGAGCGCGTCGACAAGCGCTATTCGCACCTGGTGCAGCTGCGGGCTTCCGCGCTCAACCAATGCGTGTATTGCCTGGCCATGCACCGTCGTGATGCGAAGAAGGACGGCTGGAGCGAAGAAAAGATCAGCAGCACCGAGCGCTGGACCGACTACAAGGAGCAATTCTCCGACGAAGAGTGCGCAGCACTCGAGCTCACCGACGCCGTGACCCGAATCCACGGGGAGGAGTCCGTGCCGGACGAGCTCCGGAATCGGATCGGCATCACCACACGTCTTCACCCGCGCAGCATTTCCGGAGTTGGCGACTTCGACCTAGGCATCCGGGTATAAGTAAACCCCGAGGGAACACCCTCGGGGTTTTGACTGACGCGCGCGAGCTAGCAGTCGAAGTACATTTCGAACTCGAGCGGCGTCGGCCGCAGCTGGGCCGGCGCGATCTCGTCCTCGCGCTTGAGCGTGAGGTAGGTCTGGATCAGGTCGTCGGTGAAGACGTCGCCTTCGGTGAGGAAGTCGTGGTCCGCCTCGAGGGCGGCGAGCGAGGCCTCGAGCGAGGTCGGTGCCTGCGGGATCTCCTTCGCTTCCTCCGGCGGGAGCTCGTAGAGGTCCTTGTCCACCGGGGCGTGCGGCTCGATGCGGTTCTTGATGCCGTCGATACCCGCCATCATCATCGCGGCAAAGCCGAAGTAGGGGTTGCCAGACGGGTCCGGCGCGCGGAACTCAATGCGCTTGGCCTTCGGGTTGGTGCCGGTGATCGGGATGCGGATCGCGGCGGAGCGGTTGCGCTGCGAGTACACCAGGTTGATCGGCGCCTCGAAGCCCGGGACCAGGCGGTGGTAGGAGTTCAGCGTCGGGTTGGTAAACGCGAGCACGGCGCCAGCGTGCTCGAGGATGCCGCCGATGTACCAGCGTGCCAGGTCGGACAGGCCGCCGTAGCCCGACTCGTCGTAGAACAGCGGCTCGCCGTCCTTCCACAGAGACTGGTGGGCGTGCATGCCCGAGCCATTGTCGCCGGCCAGCGGCTTCGGCATGAACGTCGCCGCCTTGCCAAACTGGGTCGCCGTGTTCTTCACAATGTACTTGAAGTCCTGCAGGTCATCGGCCGCGTGCAACAGGGTGTTGAAGCGGTAGTTGATCTCCTGCTGGCCGCCGTTGCCCACCTCGCGGTGGAAGCGCTCGATGTGGAAGCCGGCCTGGTCGAGGTTGCGGACCATCGCGTCGCGCACGTCGACGGTCTTGTCGTACGGCGGGACCGGGAAGTAGCCGCCCTTGTAGCGGTTCTTGTAGCCCAGGTTCGGGTTGCCGTCGGCGTCGGATTCCTTGCCGCGGTTCCACCAGCCCTCTTCCGCGTCGATCTCGTAGAACGCGCGGTGGCCCTCGGCCTCGTAGCGGATGGAGTCGAAGAGGTAGAACTCGGCCTCGGCACCGAAGCTGCAGGTGTCCGCAATGCCTGTCGACGCCAAGTAGTCCTCCGCCTTGCGCGCCACGTTACGCGGGTCACGCGAGAAGGCCTCGTGGGTGAACGGGTCGTTGACAAAGAACTTCACGTTCAGCGTCTTCGCCTCGCGGAACTGGTCCAGCTTCGCGGTGGCCAGGTCCGGCATGAGCGTCATGTCGGACTCTTCAATGGTGGTGAAGCCGCGGATGGAGGAGCCGTCGAATGCGAGGCCCTCTTCAATGACATCCTCATCAAACATGGACGCCGGGATGGAGAAGTGGTGTTCGCGGCCGGGAACGTCGGTGAACCTGACGTCGACGAATTCGACTTCCTCGTCCTTAATGAATTTTGTTACGTCCTCGATATTTTCGAAAGACACGTGCTATCTCCTTACGGCGACAATGTGAACCACACAAAGTTTAGTCGAATGCCCCGCCGAGGTCGCGTACCCCGCCCATTTTCGTGGCTCGCGCGGCGCAGCTAGGCTTGGTCACCATGGCAGGATCGAAGAGTTGGCGCGAAGGCCCGGAAATGCCGAACCAGTTCGGCGGCACACCGGAGTACCCAGGGCAGACGTTGGGGCTGCCGGCGGAGGGGCCGGGCTCGCAGGCGTCGGTAATGCGGCGCGCGGGCGGAGTCCTCATCGACTGGGTCCTCGCGTGGGCGATCGCGACGCTGATTACCGCCACCACGGATGCGTTGGGAGACACCGCCACACTGACCTACCTCGTCTGGATCGTCCTGGGCATCCTCACCGGTTGGCTCATGGCCCGCACGCCGGGGATGGCCATGCTGGGCATGGGTGTCGCGCGGGTCGACGCCACCGAGCCCGTCGGCCTCTGGCGCGCCGCGCTGCGCACCGTCCTGACCGGGTTCGTGTTCCCGGCCGCGATCGTGGATGCGGACGGCCGCGGTATGCACGACCGGGCGACGAACACGACGGTGATCCGCGGCTGAGAAGGGGGAAGTGGGGGCGTCGATAAGCGACTAGCCCGGCGTGCCGCCGAGGTTTTCGCGGAAGTCGATGTGGTGCTGGAACGCCCAATTGCGGTCTGTGATGAGGCGGGCGACGGTAAGCCCGCCGGAGAGGAAGAGCACCGCGAGGACGACCTCGGTGGTGGCGCTGATGCCGCCGGTGACGTCGCCGCTGGTCAGCTCCTGCATCGCGGCGTAGATCGTGGTGCCGGGGATCATCACGACGGTCGCGGGGATGGTGACCGTGGAGCGCGGGACGTGGAAGTGCTGCCCGAGCCAGCGGCCGAGAATGCCGATGGTGAGCGTGCCGAGGAAGCACGCGAGGAAGTACCGCATGTCGGCGTGGAGGAGGACGAGTCGCAGGATGTTAGCGACCGTGCCGAGCGTCGCGGCGAGGAGCGCCATGCGCCGTGAGGCGTTGAAGAGGATGGCAAAGCCGCCGATACTGAAGAAGCTGGCGACGGCTGCGGCGAGGTAGAACCCGAGCTCCGGCTCCGCGGCGATGTGCGGCGGCGGGGGAGCGCTGGTGATCATGGCGATCACGGCGACGGTGAGCATCATGGCCACGATCACTTCGAGCGCGTAGAACAGCCGGGGGATGCCGGCGCTGAAGTCGAAGCGCGACAGGTCATTGAGCGCCACGAACAGCGGGAAGCCGGGGATGAGGTAGAGGATCGCGGCGACGAAGCCGGCGGAGAGCTGCGTGTCCGCGCCCGGCACGAGGAGCGACAACAGCAGGAAGAGGATGGTGGAGACGGCGCCGGCGATCATCACCACGCCGAGCTGGAGGAATCGCTTGTGCGCCAGGCGCTGGCGCACGAACTGGCCGACGCCCGCAGCGATCACCACCAGCACTGCGGTGAGCAGGGAGAAGCGGTTGAGGATCGCGAACCCGCCACACGCCAGGCCCGCGGCGAGCGACGCCACGAGGGGGCTCCAGCGAGGGGTGTGGATGTGCTCGATGTCGTCGAGAAGCGCGTTGACTTCCTCGGCGGTGGCGTAGTGGTGCAGCTCGTGGCGGCTAAAGTTTTCCAGCGCCTCAATGCGCGAGGCGTTCACGCCGGGCACCGGGAGCACGGCGGCGAGGGTGCGGAACCGCTCGCCGCGGTGGAACGTACAGGTGAGCGTGTCGAGCCCGACGATGACGTCCGCGTGGTCGAAGCCGAGCGCGCGGGCGCACCGCTTCACGGCGCGGATGACTCGGTAGGCGGGCGCGCCGGAGGTCAGCAGCATTGAGCCGAAGCGCAGCGCCGTGCTGGCCTCTACGCCCATGCCGAAGTGCTCGTCGCTGCCGTGGTGCGTGTGGTCGATTCGCATGATCGTATCCGGTAGCCGCCCGGTCGCTCTACTTACCCTTGCGCTGCTGCATGCGGCGCATGCGGCGGTTCATACCCGCCATGTTCTGTGCCTGACGAGGCATTGGGCCGCCCGGCATCCCGGCGACCTGGCCGGGGCCCTTGCGGTTATCCATCGCCTCAAGCTTGGCGTTGAGGGAGTAGACCTCGTCCTTCTTGTAGTTCTTCGGCAGCTTCAGCAGGTGCTTCTGCAGGTCACGGACGGGAACCTGGTCCTCGCCGTCGCCGGCGTAGACCTCGTGGATCGGCACGCCGGCCAGGAGGCGGTCGACGCGCTTGTGTTCCTTCGCCATCATCGGCTTGAGGCGGTTCCGGTTGCCCTCTCCAACCAGCACGACGCCGGGGTTGCCCACGACGCGGTGGATGGTGTCCATGTGGGTGTTGGCCTGGACGCCGTTCTTGGTCAGCCAGACGATGCCCATGGTGTTGCGCATGTTTTCCAGGGTCCAGCCCGCTGCGCCCGGGGTGTCGCCAACCTCGTCGTACATGGACTTCTCCAGGCGGCGGGAGAACAGCCACATCGCCAGCACAGCACCCAGCAGCAGGCCGATGACCAGCATGAACCACTGGCCGCTCCAGAGCAGGCCGATGAGGAAGAACAGCAGGCCCACGCCGAGCACCGAACCCAGCATGATGGGGATGAGCGCCTTGTCGCGCTCCTTTTGCATCTTGAACGCCTGCCACACCTGGCTGCGCGTCTGCTTGCTCTTCGCGCGCTTCGCGGCGCGCTCTTCCTTCTTCGCGGCCTTCGCTGCGGCCTTGTCATCCTGCTTCGCCATGTCGCCAATGTTAATGGCACGCCCCGGGCAAGCAAAAAGAAACGCCCGCCGGTGAGGCGGGCGTGAAGCAGCGCTTAGCGCGTGACCACGGGGTGGTCCTTCGACGGGCCGTACTTCTTCAGCAGGGTCGACGCCTCCTGCGTCGTTTCGCCCTGCGAGGTCTCCTTGAGGTGCTTGAGGTTCTCGGGCAGTTCGCGGCCGTGGTGCTCCATCGCCTGGACGTAGAGCTTGCCGGCGCGGTAGGAGGAACGCACGAGCGGGCCGGACATGACGGCGGCGAAGCCCATGTCGTAGGCGGCGTCGCGGTATTCGATGAACTCCTCCGGCTTCACCCAGCGGTCGATCGGGTGGTAGGTCGGGCCGGGGCGCAGGTACTGGGTGATCGTGATGATGTCGGTGCCGGCATCGTGCAGGTCCTGCAAGGCCTCGAGGATTTCCTCGCGGGTCTCGCCCATGCCGAGGATGAGGTTGGACTTGGTAATCAGCCCGAAGTCGCGCGCCTGACGGATCACGTCCAGCGAACGGTCGTAGCGGAACGCGGGGCGGATGCGCTTGAAGATGCGCGGCACGGTCTCCACGTTGTGCGCGAAAACCTCGGGGCGGGCCTCGAAGACCTCCTGGAGCAGGTCCGGCTTGCCGGAGAAGTCCGGGGTGAGGTTCTCCACACCGGTGTGTGGGTTGAGCTCGTGGATCTTGCGCACGACCTCGGCGTAGAGCCACGCGCCTTCGTCCTCAAGGTCGTCGCGGGTCACGCCGGTGATGGTGGAGTAGTTCAGGTTCATGCCGCGGACCTCTTCGGCTACGCGGCGCGGCTCGTCGCGGTCCAGCGGGTCGGGCTTGCCGGAGGCGATGTCGCAGAAATCGCAGCGGCGGGAGCAGCGGGAGCCGCCGATGAGGAAGGTCGCCTCGCGGGATTCCCAGCATTCGTGGATGTTGGGGCAGCCGGCTTCCTGGCACACGGTGTGCAGGCCTGCGCCCTTCACCTTTTGTTTCATGTCCTCGTACTCGGGCCCCGTTTTGACCTGGTTGCGGATCCACCGCGGTTTGGACTCGATGGGGGTTTGCGCGTTGCGCTTTTCGATTCGGAGGAGCTTTCTGCCATCTGGTGCTACAGTCACGTTTTCTACGTTAACTGACGTGTCAAGCGCTGCGTTACCGCGGTCGCTTCTTCAGCCCCTTCGTGGGATCCGGCGCCGAGGCGAAGGTGTGGTTAGCCACCGTGAGCTCGCCGGACAGCGCGCGGTCGAGGTGGTGGAGAAGCCTTGGGGCGATTGCCGACGCCCGCGTGTCCCTCCCCAACTCCAGACTCATGGTGGTCACGTCGGCGTCGTCAATGCCGCAGGCGACGATGTGCGCGTAGTGGGCGAGCGTGTTGTCACAATTGAGGCTCAGCCCGTGCATGGTGACGCCACGGGTGATGCGGATTCCCAGGGCCGCGATTTTGCGGTCGCGCGTCGGTGCCGACGGGTCGGCGGCGCGCGTGGTGTGGGGGACCCAGACGCCGGAGCGCCCGTCGATGCGGCCGGCGGTGGTCACGCCCGCCTCGCGGACCGTCTCAATGAGCGCCTCTTCCAGGCGGCGCACGTAATCCACCACGTCGACGGGCTCGGCGAGCTTGATGATGGGGTAGACCACGAGCTGGCCCTCGCCGTGCCACGTGATGCGCCCGCCGCGGTCCACGTTGACCACGGGGACGGGGTAGTCGGCGTCGGGCATGTCCTCGGGCTGCGTGCGCTTGCCCGCGGTGAACGTGGAGGGGTGCTCGAGTACGAGCACGGTGTCGCCGACCTCGCCCTTCGCGCGCTTTGTCGCGAGCTCTGCCTGCAGGTCCCATGCCTCCTGGTACGGCACGACGCCGAGCTCGCGCACCTCGAGCGGGGTGGCGGCGTCGGCGCGGATGGATTTGTCGGCGGGGAAAAATGGGTCACGCGGGGCAGTCATGCTTTCGCATTCTAGCCCCGCGTGAAGTGGTGGGTGTTTAGCCCTCGACGCCGTTCTCTGCGGCGTACTCGTCGGCGGTCATGAGCTCGCCGACGGACTCGACCTCGACCTCGAACAGCCAGCCTGCGCCGTACGGGTCATTGTTGATGGCCTCGTAGGCGCCGTCGATGTCCTCGTTGACGGCGGTCACGGTGCCGGTGACCGGTGAGAACAGGTCGGAGACGGACTTGGTGGACTCGACCTCGCCGCAGTGCTCGCCGGCGGTCACGGTGTCGCCCACCTGCGGCAGCTCGGCGAAGACGATCTCGCCCAGGCGATCAGCGGCCACGTTGGTAATGCCCACGCGCACGGTGGCGCCGACGGCGGTGTCCGGGGTGGCGTTGATCCACTCGTGGTCCTCGGAGTAGTAGAAGTCCTTCTGCAGTGCCATGTTAGGCGTCCTTTCGGGAGTAAAACGGGGTCTCTACGATAGTAAACGGATAGCGACGTCCACGGATGTCAATTTCCACAGCCGTGCCAACCTCCGCGTGCTCGGGCGCGATGTGCGCCAGAGCAACAGGGTAGCCCAGCGTCGGCGAAGGCTGGCCGGAGGTGACCACACCGATGCGTTCCTCCGCGCCCGGCAGGAACACCTCCGCGCCCTCGCGCGCGGCGCGGCGCTGCTCGGAGGTCAGACCGGCGATGACTACAGACGGCTCGCGGCCAGTCAGCGCGTCCTTGCCCACAAAGTCCGCTTCCTTCTTGGCAAAGGCGCGGCCCATCCCGGCCTCGACCGGGGTGATGTTGGTGGTGAGCTCGTGGCCGTAAAGCGGCATCGATGCTTCGAGGCGCAGCGAGTCGCGCGAGGCGAGCCCGCACGGGGTGCCGGAACCGATCACGGCGTCCCACACCGCCTGGGCGTCCGTGTTGGCGCAGAACAGCTCGAAGCCGTCCTCGCCGGTGTAGCCGGTGCGGGCGACGAACACCTCGACGGACCCGCCGCCTGCCGGGTGCAGGGTCATCCAGGCACCGGAGTAGTAGGCGAGTGTGTCGGCGTCGTCGCTGAGCAAAGGCTCGAGGACCTTGAGCGCATTCGGGCCCTGGACCGCGACGAGTGCCAAGGCCTCGGAGTCGTTGCGCAGCTCAACGTCGAAGTCGCCCTTGCGCGCTTCAAATGCGGCCCACACGGTGGCGGTATTGGCAGCGTTGGGCACGACCATGAAGTGGTCGTCGGCCATCTTGTAGGTGATCAGGTCGTCCAGGATGCCGCCGTCCTCGGCGACGATCATGGAGTACTTCGCCTTGCCCACCTTCAGGATGGACATGTTGGAAATCAGGGCGTAGTCCAAAAACGCGGCGGCGTCGGGGCCCTTGACGTCGATCTCGCCCATGTGGGAGAGGTCGAAGATGCCGACGGCGCTGCGCACCGCGCGGTGCTCGTCGAGCTCGTTGCCGTACTTCAGCGGCATGTTCCAGCCGCCGAAATCGGTAAACGTGGCGCCCAGCTTCTCGTGGGCTGCGTGCAGGGGAGAGGTAGCCATGAGGGTTCTCGCTTTCAGTGGGAGGGGACTATTCGCCGGTGTTGATGCCAAAGGCTTCCGGCGGCGGGCATGCACAGACGAGGTTGCGGTCGCCGTACGCCTCGTCGATGCGGCGCACCGGCGGGAAGTACTTCGCGTGCACGAGCCGGTCGACCGGGTAGGCCGCCTGCTCGCGGCTGAATTCGTACGGCCAGTCGGAGCGCACCACGGAGTGGGCGGTAAACGGCGCGTGGTGCAGCACGGAGGATTCGTAGGCGACGCGGCCGTCGATGATCTCCTGGATCTCGCCGTGGATGGAGCGCATCGCCTCGACGAAGCGGTCCAGCTCGGCCAGGTCCTCGGATTCGGTCGGCTCGACCATGAGGGTGCCAGCGACCGGGAAGGACAGCGTCGGCGCGTGGAAGCCGTAGTCCACCAGGCGTTTCGCCACGTCCGCTGCGGTCACTCCGGACTTGTCGGTCAGCTCGCGCAGGTCCAGGATGCACTCGTGGCCCACCATGCCGTTGTCGCCGGTGTAGAGCACCGGGAAGTACTCGTTGAGCTGGTGAGCGAGGTAGTTGGCGCCGAGCACGGCGTGCTGGGTGGCGGACTTCAGTCCGTCGGCGCCGCTCATGGCGATGTAGGCCCAGGAAATCTGCAGCACGCCCGCGGAGCCGTAGAGGCTCGCGGAGACGGGCACGCCGGCGTCGCCAGGCACGGGCGCCGAGGCCTGCTCAAGCGAGACGTTCGCGTCACCGGGCAGGAAGGGGATGAGGTGTTCGCCCACACCGATGGGGCCCACGCCCGGGCCGCCGCCACCGTGAGGGATGGTGAAGGTCTTGTGCAGGTTGAGGTGGCTGACGTCGCCGCCGAAGTCGCCGGGGCGCGCGATGCCGGTGAGCGCGTTCATGTTTGCGCCGTCGATGTAGACCTGGCCGCCGGCCGCGTGGACCTTGTCGGCCACGGTGCGCACGGTGTCCTCGTACACGCCGTGGGTCGACGGGTAGGTGAGCATGATGGCGGCGACGTGCTCGCCGTGCTTCTCCAGCTGCGCGTCGAGGTCGTTCAGGTCGATCGAGCCGTCGTCGGCGGTCTTGATCACCACGACTCGCAGGTTGGCCAGGCTTGCCGACGCCGCGTTCGTCCCGTGCGCCGACGCCGGGATCAAGCAGATGTCGCGCTCGGTGTCGCCGTTTGCCACGTGGTAGCGGCGGATCGCGAGCAGGCCGGCGAGCTCGCCGGTCGCGCCCGAGTTGGGCTGCAGGGACACCTCGGCGTAGCCGGTGATGCTGATGAGCCAGGTGCGCAGGTCGTCGATAAGCGTGGCCCAGCCCTTCGTGTATTCGGCCGGGGTGAAGGGGTGCACGTTGGCGAATTCTGGCCAGGTGATGGTCTCCAGGCCAGCGGTGGGGTTGAGCTTCATCGTGCAGGAGCCGAGCGGGATCATCGTGCGGTCCAGCGCGAGGTCCTTGTCGCCGAGGGTGCGGATGTAGCGCATCATTTGCGTCTCGGAGTGGATCGCGTTGAAGGTCTCGTGGGTGAGGAACTCGGTACGGCGTTCCAGCGCCTCGGGCAGGCGCGGTTCGGCGGACTCGGGCGCGGTGGCGCCGAACGCGTCGAGGAGTGCCGCAAGGTCGGCCTCGGAGGTGTCCTCGCCGAAGGACACGCCCACGGTGGTCGCGTCGATGGAGCGCACGAGGTAGCCGGCCTGGGCAAGCTTATCGACGACCCCCTGCGCGTCCGACACCTCAACCGCCACCGTGTCGAAGAAGTGCGCGTGCTTGACGCGCGCGCCGGCGACCTCCACACCTGCGGCGAAGCGCGCGGCGAAGTCGTGGACGGTGCGCGCGATCTCGGTCAGGCCGGCGGGGCCGTGATAGACCGCGTACATGGAGGCCGCCACAGCCAGCAGCGCCTGGGCGGTGCAAATGTTGGAGGTGGCGCGCTCGCGACGGATGTGCTGCTCGCGCGTCTGCAGTGCGAGGCGGTAGGCGGGAAAGCCCTCGGCGTCCTTGGACACGCCGACCAGGCGGCCCGGCAGCTGGCGCTTGAGCTTCTCCGGCACCGCCATGAAGGCAGCGTGCGGGCCGCCGTAGAACAGCGGGACGCCGAAGCGCTGGGAGGAGCCGATCGCGATGTCAGCACCAAGCTCACCCGGCGACTCCAGCACGGTCAGCGCGAGGATGTCGGCATCAACGGTGACGAGGCCGCCGCGTTCGTGGATCGCCTCGATAACCGGGCGCGGGTCCGCGATGTCGCCCTCGGTGCCCGGGTAGGCCAGCACGGCGCCGACGAGGTCCTCGCCAACCACGCCCTCGGAAAGGTCAGCGACCTCCACCTCGAGGTCGATGGCGCGGGCGCGCTCTGCCGCGACGGTAATGACTTGGGGGTGCAGGCGGGCGTCGAGAAGCACCCTGCGTCCCTTGCGCACCGCGCGCGACATGAGGCCGACGGCCTCGGCGGCGGCGGAGGCCTCGTCCAGCAGCGAAGCGTTGGCAATGTCCAGGCCGGTGAGGTCCTGCACCATGGTCTGGAAGTTGAGCAGCGCCTCCAGGCGTCCCTGGGAGATTTCCGGCTGGTACGGGGTGTAGGCGGTGTACCACCCGGCGTCCTCGATCACGCCGCGGCGGATCACCGGCGGGGTGAGCGTGGAGTTGTAGCCCTGGCCGTAGAAGGCCTTGAGCACGGTGTTCTGGCTTGCGATCTCGCGCAGGCGGTCCTGCGCCTCGTACTCCGTGAGCGCCTGCGGCAGCTGCAGCGGCCCGTCAGCGAGGATGCCCTTCGGCACCGCCGCACTGATCAGGGCGTCCAGCGACTCGTAACCCAGCGCGTCCAGCATTTTCCGCTGCTCGCTCTGGTCGGGGCCAATATGACGGGAGATGTAATCCAACAGGTGCTCCTTGGTCGAAAGTGGTGCCAAACACCGTCAGTATACGGTCTGGGCCTTAGGTGACTCGAACTGTGGGGGAGTCCCAGAACGCACACAGCGGCCCGGCCCCCGTTCGTGGGGGGCCGGGCCGCTGTGTGGCTGTGCCGTTGATCCAGCGCCGGATCAGTCGGCGAAATTACAGGGCGAGGTCTGCTTCGAAGTCGCCGACCTCGATGCGGTCCTTGATCGTGGTGATGAAGCGACCTGCGTCTGCGCCGTCGACCAGCTGGTGGTCGTAGCTGAACGGCAGGTAGCACATCTGGCGGATCGCGATGGAGTCGATGCCGTCCTCGGTGACGATGACCGGGCGCTTCTCAATCGTCGCCGTGCCCAGGATGCCCGCCTGCGGCGGGGTGAGGATCGGGGTGTCCAGCATGGCGCCCTCGGAGCCGATGTTGGTCACCGTGAAGGTAGCGCCGGTCAGGTCGTCCGGGCGCAGCTTCTTGTTGCGGGCGCGCTCGGCGAGGTCCTTGATGGCCTTGGCGATCTCGGCCAGGTCCATGTCCTGCGCCTTCTTGATCACCGGCACGAGCAGGCCCTGCGGGGTGTCCACAGCAATGCCGATGTTGACGTCGGAGTGGTAGGTGATCTCCTTGGTCTCCGCGTTGTAGGACGCGTTGACGTTCGGGTGGGAGACCAGCGCCTCGGCCGTCGCCTTGATGAAGAATGCAAGGTAGGTGATGTTCGTGCCGTGCTTCTCCACGAAGGCCGGCTTGACCTTCTTGCGCAGCTCTGCGACGCGGGTGACGTCGACCTCCTGCACGTGGGTGAGCTGGGCGGTGGTCTGCAGGGACTCGACCATCTTCGCAGCGGTGATCTCGCGGATGCGGTTGACCTTCTGCGTGGTGCCGATGAGCTTCTGCTTCTCCGGGTCCACGGACTTGGTGGACCAGTTTGCGCGAGCACCCTTGGCGGCCGGCTTCTCGGCCGCGCCCTTGTCAGTTGCGGAAGCGCCCTTGTCAGCTGCGGCCTCGCCGTTAGCAGCAGCCAGCACGTCCTGCTTGCGGATGCGGCCTCCAACGCCGGTGCCCTCAACGGTGCTGAGGTCAACGCCGTGCTTGTCGGCCAGCTTGCGCACCAGCGGGGTGACGTACGGGACGTCGCCACCGCGGTTTGCCAGCTTCTCGGAAGCGCCCGCCTTCGGGGCCTCCTTCTTGGGCGCCTCCTGCTTCGGGGCAGCCTTCGGAGCTTCCTCCTTCGGCTCCTCTGCCTTGGCCGGAGCCTCTTCCTCCTCCTCAGCCTCGTCGGCACCAGCGGCAGCGGCGTCTGCGTCGCCGACAACGGCGATGGCGCCGCCGACCTCGATGGTGTCGTCCTCTTCAGCCAGGATCTCCAGCAGGGTGCCGGCGACCGGGGACGGGATTTCGGTGTCGACCTTGTCGGTGGAGACCTCGAGCAGCGGCTCGTCGACCTCGACCTCGTCGCCGACCTCCTTGAGCCAGGTGGTGATGGTGCCCTCGGTGACGGACTCGCCGAGCTCCGGCATCTCAATCTTGGTGCCAGCGCCCGAGCCGGAGGACTTCTTCTCCTGCTTCGGAGCTTCCTGCTTCGGCTCCTCGGCCTTGGCCGGAGCCTCTTCCTCGGCCTCGGTCTCGTCGGCGGCGTCGTCCGCGCCAGCAGCAGCGGCGTCTGCGTCGCCGATGCGCGCGATGACCTCGCCGACCTCGACGGTGTCGTCCTCATCGGCCAGGACCTCAACCAGGGTGCCGGCGACCGGGGACGGAATTTCGGTGTCGACCTTGTCGGTGGAGACCTCGAGCAGCGGCTCGTCGACCTCGACCTCGTCGCCGACCTCCTTGAGCCAGGTGGTGATGGTGCCCTCGGTGACGGACTCGCCGAGCTCCGGCATCTCGACGTCGGTCGCGGAGCCGGATGCCTTCGGTGCGGACTTGGCTTCCTGCTTCTCAGCCGGCTTTTCCTCTGCGGCCTCGTCCTTCTCTTCAGCCTTGTCGGCGGAGTCGGCGGAGCCAGCGGCTTCCTCGCCCTCCTCGCCGATGATGGCGATGACCTCGCCGACCTCGACGGTGTCGTCTTCCTCAGCCTTGACCTCAATGAGGACGCCGGCGACTGGAGACGGAATTTCGGTGTCGACCTTATCGGTTGAGACCTCGAGCAGGGGTTCGTCTACCTCGACGGTATCGCCGACTTCCTTCAGCCACGTGGTGATCGTGCCTTCGGTGACAGACTCGCCCAGCTCGGGCATCTCTACGGAGTGCGCCATGTTTTCTCAGTCTCCTCGTAGTTCAAGGTTGTAACGGAAGCTATACAGAAAACAGGCTACCCGCATTCTCCCGTATTCGTCGCGTTTGGGGGCACCATCGGTGGGGGCCTCAGCCGGGCGGCATCGCCTCGCCCGCGCGCCGGTTCCGTAAGATAAGGCGCGTGTTTAACCTTTTCGGCAAACGGAAACAGTCCTCCAGCTTCAAACCCCCGCGCGCGCCAGGCGGAACGATTCGCCCGGACGACGCCGAGTACCTGAAGCAGTGGGTGCGTGGCCGCAAGTTTGTCGAGGGCTACATTGAGCCGGAGACCATGGTCAATGAGATGTCGGTCGTGCTCGTCGATGAGCTGGGCAACTACACCCGCCGCCGCATCGGCGGGCCGAAAGGCATCGACCAGGTGGCCAAGCTGCTGAGCATCTCGCTCTACGACGTCGAAGAGACCGGCTACCCCGACCGCATGCGCAAGAAGATGGAGCAGGAGCGCATTCTGCGCAAGCGCGAGGAGCAGCGGCAGCGCCGCGCCAAGTTCGAGCGCGGCGAGGACCCCTACAGTTAGGGGTTCATCGCTTATCGACGCCACCGCCCCCGGCCACGCCTACTCACCCGCAAGCTGCGTGAGCGTCTCCACAATGGTGCGAACCGGCGCGCCGGTTGCCCTCTTTGGGGTGTAGCCGAATGGCGAGTCGGTGTTGAAGGCCGGGCCCGCGACGTCGATATGCGCCCACTGCGTGCCGTTGTCTTCCCCGGAGAACTTGGAGAGGTACAGCCCGGCGAACAGCATGCCGCCGGTGCGCGCGTTGTGGGTGTTGCGGATGTCCGCGATCGGGGACTTCAGCTGCGCCTCCTGCTCCTCGAGCAGCGGCATGGACCAGGCCGGCTCGCCGACGGTGCGTCCGTTCTCCGCGATGCGGTCGCGCAGCTCCCCCGTACCCATCACGCCGGCGGTGCGGGTACCGAGCGCCACCATCTGCGCGCCGGTGAGCGTGGCGGTCTCGATGAGGTAGGTGGGCTTGTCCTCCGCTGCGCGCGCCATCGCGTCGGCGAGCACCAGGCGGCCCTCCGCGTCGGTGTTGAGGATCTCCGAGGTCAGCCCGCCGTAGTGGGTGATCACGTCGCCCGGGCGGGTCGCCGAGCCGGATGGCATGTTCTCGGCGAGGGGCAGCCAGGCGTCGATAGGCATGGCCAGCTCGAGGCGTGCCGCGGCGACGATGGAGGCCAGCTGGGCCGCGGAGCCGCCCATGTCGCTGATCATGTCCTCCATGTGCGCGCCCGGCTTCAGGGAGATACCGCCGGTATCAAAGGTGATGCCCTTGCCAACCAACGCGGCGCTCGCTGCCTCGCCGTCCTGCGCGGTTGACGGAGCCCAGGACAGGTGCACCAGGCGCGGCGGGCGGGCCGAGCCCTTGCCCACAGCGGTGATGCCGCCGAAGCCGTGGTCCTCCAGGTACTGCTCATCAAAGACCTCGACGCTCAGCCCGACCTGCTCGCCGACCTCGCGCATGATCTCGGCGTACGCCTCGGGGTAGAGGTAGTTCGCCGGCGTGTTGACCAAGTCGCGCGCCAGGTTGACGGATTCCGCGATGATGCGCGCGCGGTCAAACGCTGCTCGCTCCTCGTCGCCCGCGACAACTGTCACCGCGACCGGGGCGGGGGCGTCCTCCTCCGCGGACTTCAAGCCTTGGTAGGAGTAGGAGCCCAGCAGCAGGCCCTCCACGATCGGTCCCATGCCAAACTCCGTGCTCACCGCGACCTCCTCGAGGCCGGAGAGGCTGCGCGCCGCCGTGCCGACGCCGCGACGCACGGACTCCTCGTCAACCTCGTCGGCAGCGCCCAAGCCGTAAGCGATAAACAGGGTGCCGCCGACCACGACGCGGTGCAGCTCGCCGGCCGCGCCCTTCGCGCCCACCTTCGCCAGGGCGTCGAGGACGCCGTCCGCAGTCAGCGCGGTCACGGGCAGCTCGACGCCGTCCTGGCCCGCAGCGACCGGGATCAGGCGCGCGGCCTGCAACGGGGCGGAATCCGCCAACGTCAGCGCCGCGGTGGTGCCGCGGGCGGGGAGTGCGCAAGTGAAAGTCATGTTGGGTTACCTTTCGATCAGGGAATCGTCGATAAGCTCTGCTGAATAAATTCCAGCCCTATTCAGCGTACTCGGGCTCCGGCGGGGTACTGCCCGAGTAGGGTGGGGCGCATGACAACGCTAGACTTCTCCATTTCGCAACACCCGAACCCCGCAACCGACGCGGAGCGCGAAGCCATTTTGGCCGACCCGGCGTTTGGGCAAGAGTTCACCGACCACATGGTCTCCATCGAGTGGACCGAGGACAAGGGCTGGCACGACGCGCAGGTGCGCCCGTATGGGCCCATCTCCCTGGACCCCGCGACCAACGTCTTCCACTACGGGCAGGCCATTTTTGAGGGCCTGAAGGCGTACCGCCACGCCGACGGTTCCATCAGCACCTTCCGGCCGGAGCAGAACGCGAAGCGCATGCAGCACTCCGCCCACCGTCTGGCCATGCCGGAGCTGCCGGAGGAGTTGTTTATCGAGTCGCTGCGCCAGCTGGTGAGCATCGATAAGGCGTGGGTGCCCGAGGCGGGCGGCGAGGCCGCGCTGTACCTGCGTCCCTTCATGATCGGCACCGAGGAGACCCTGGGCGTCAAGCCCTCCCATTCGTACACGTTCTACGTCATTGCCTCGCCCGCGGGCGCGTACTTCTCCGGCGGCGTGAAGCCGGTCTCCGTGTGGGTGTCTAAGGAGTACGTCCGCGCCGCGCCGGGCGGCACCGGCGACGCGAAGTTCGCCGGCAACTACGCGGGCTCGCTGCTCGCGCAGGCGGAGGCCCAGGAGAAGGGCTGCGACCAGGTGGTCTGGCTCGACGCCATCGAGCGCAAGTACATCGAGGAGATGGGCGGCATGAACCTCATGTTCGTCGAGGGCTCCGGGGACGACGCCACACTGGTCACCCCGGCGCTGTCCGGTTCGCTGCTCGCCGGCATCACCCGCAAGTCGCTGCTCCAGGTCGCGGAAGACGCCGGCTTGGGCACTGAGGAGCGCAAGATCACCGTGGAACAGTGGCGCGAGGGAGTGGAAAACGGCACGATCACGGAGACGCTGGCGTGCGGCACCGCTGCGGTGCTCACCCCGGTGGGGCGCGTGCGTAGTGCGGACGGCGAGTTCACCATCAACAACAATGAGGCCGGTCCGATCACGATGTCGCTGCGCGAGCGCCTGCGGGGAATCCAGAACGGCAGCGTGGAGGACACCCACGGGTGGAACGTCACGCTGGTTGAGGCGTAGAGCGCCTCACCCGGCCTAGCGCGGCTCCGGCCGGCTCGTGGCACGCAGCTGCGTGAGCGCCTCGGCTGCCATCTCCGCGGCCATGTTGACCTGCGGCAGCGCGGCCAGCGCGCCCGCCGCCTGGCCCGTGGTCATGTCCAGGGCAAGCACCGGGGTCAGCTCGAGCGCCTGGAGGCAGCCGATGTGCGCCGGCTCTGGGCTTACCCCGCCGGCGATGCACCAGCGCTTCGTGCCGGGGGCGAGTCGCTCTGCTGTGTAGGCGGCGACGGAGGGGAGCGCGGCGTCGATAAGCACTGGCGTCCTGCGCGCCGCGGACTGGGCGACGAGGCCCACGAGGAAGGCCATGTCGGGGCCAGAGATCTCCGCGAGCACGCGCTCGACGTCGTCGGCGATGGTGCGGGCGCGGAACATTGCGTCGCGGATCGCGGCGACCTTGACCTTCCACACCTCGTCGTTGATCCCGGAGCCGCGGCCGATCGCCTTGACCGGCTCCGTGCGCGTGAGCGTGCCGTACACTGCGGCGGCGACCGTGGTATCGCCGACGCCCACGTTGCCGGGGATGATGAGGTCGGTGCCGGAATCCACTTCGTGGTCGGCCACCTCTATGCCCCGCGCGATGGCGGCGACGCACTGCTGCGTGGTCATCGCGGGCTCCACGTCGATCGCGCCGGTGACCTCGTCGAACTCGTCTACCACGCGCACCGACGCCCCCGCGGCGCGCGCCGCGATGTGCGCCGGACCCGCGCCGGCCTCAAGCTGTTCCAGCAGCGTCGCGCCTGCGTCCGGCTCCCACGCGGACACGCCGCGCTGGGCTACGCCGTGGCGAGCGGCAACGATGACCGCGCGCGGGTGGGCGAACGGCGCGGGCGTCGACGCCCCCTGCACCCCCGCGACCCACGCGCCGATGTCGGCCAACCGGCCCAGGTTCCGCCCCGGCACGGAGCGCGCGAGGAGGCGCGACACGTTCCGCGCGCGGCCGAGATCGGGGGATTGCACGGGCGCGAAGTCGACGCCGGCCAGATGGGGCTCGGTCATGGCTTAGACCTTCTCGCCGATGCTCACCTGCGGTTTGGGCGAGCGCCAGTTGCGCGGCTGCGACGCGCGAGAGAACGCGTACATACCCAGGCCGAAGCCAGTCTCGGTGGTGCCCGGGAACTTGGCGCGCACCGCGTTGTTCACGCGCTTGCCAATCACGAAGGCCTCGATGAAGATGGCCAGGATAAACAGCATGGTCAGCCCGGAGAGCACCGCGGACACCTCGGGCAGCCACGTGCCAATGAACAGGACCACCACGAGCACAAGCGCGACCGGCATCACGTAGTTGTTGAAGAAGCGGCGCGCGTCGACCCAGTCGCGCGCGTAGCGGCGCACCTCGCCCTTGTCGCGGTCCATGAGGTAGCGCTCGTCGCCAGCGTCGATGCGCGCCTGAATCTCCTTGTTCGCGCGGCGGTTCTCCGCGCGCTGCTCCTTCTTGTAGGCCTTCCACTCCTCCTTCGACATGGAGGCCTTGAGCTCCTTGTTCTTCTGCGCGCGCTGCGCCTGCGTCATGTTGTCAGGGTCGCGCAAGACGCCGCGCTTGACCTCCTGGTCGTGGCGCTTCGGGGTCGGCCGCCCCTTCGGCGGCGTGTAGCCCTTCGGGTACTTGGGCTCGTCGTGTGCATCGCTTATCGACGCCCCCTTGTCCCCACCGGACGCCCCACCGATCTCCGCGGCGGAGATGGCGGTCGAGCCGCCCCCGGCCCGTTGCTCGGACTGTTGCTCAGATTTCTGCCATGGGAGTTTCACGCACTCTAGGCTACAAGGCGCCGCCCGGAAAGGAGCAATGCGCTGCCGGGAATAATCGCCCACGGCCCCGCGTTGCGAGGCGTGAGGAAACCCCACCGTCCCCACCGATGCTGCGCGGGCAGTATGATGGGGCAAACTCCGGCCACATATATAAGGAGAGATTTCAATGACTGCACCTACCTCTGCAACTGGTGTGAACCTGACCGATGCCGCCGCCGCGAAGGCCAAGGCGCTGCTGGACCAGGAAGGCCGCACCGACCTGTCCCTGCGCATCGCCGTGCAGCCGGGTGGCTGCGCTGGTCTGCGCTACCAGCTGTACTTCGACGACCGCGACCTGGACGGCGACAAGGCCGACGAGGTCGGCGGTGTGCGCCTCGTGGTGGACAAGATGAGCGTGCCCTACCTGATGGGCGCCACCATCGACTTTGCAGACACGATCGAGCAGCAGGGCTTCACCATCGACAACCCGAACGCCGGTGGCTCCTGCGCTTGCGGCGACTCCTTCAACTAAGTCGCAACGCGAAAGAATCCCGCCCTCCACACAGGCGACAAGCTGTGTAGCGGACGGGATTCATTTCTCATAGGCCGATTGTTTCTGCGTTATTCGCAGGCGACGCCATCGCCGTCGCGGTCCAAGGCGGAGCGGTAGCCAGGCTCATAGTCGTAGATGGGATTTACACCAGCCTCGCGGGCTGCAGCGCAATTGCGGTAGTAGCCGTTTGCAGGCCGCTTCCCGTTCTGATTAGCGGGTGCGGGGCGCGCTTGGGGTGCTGGTGCTGGAGCTGGTTTGGGCACAGACCGCGGGGCCGGAGCAGGCTTGGGTGCTTGCCGCGGAGCGTTCGCTGGTGCTGTGTTCTGGCGGGGCGCCGGCTTCTGTGCCGGTGCTTTTGCTCGGGGGCGGGGCCCAGGAATAACTCCCGGAAGGGGGTTAGGGATGAGTCGCTGCTGGACTGCCCAAACTGTCGCGCCAGCGCCCAAGCCAACGACCGCAAGAATGGCGGCAATCGTAATGGCAGCGGCTGCGCCTGTGGAGAGCTCATTGTCTTCTGCGTGAGCAGCCTCTTGCGAAGTAACCTCGGTAGCTTGCGCATTCGGCACAGACGTTAGGGAAAACATGCATGCGCCAGCCAGCCCTAGCGCCAGAATTGACTTTTTCATAACTAAAGAATAGCAGCATGCTTTGAATTGCCTTGTAGTTTGGATGGCGTGATGTTGCGCACTTTCTGAACCTCGTCTACGCCCCGCAGCCGTGCTGCTCGCGCAGCCACGTCTTCGCTTCGTCGAGGGCCTCGTCCCCGGTGGAGGTGGGGGAGTCGGGCTGGATCGGATACTCGGCGAACTCTTCGCCCGTTCGGGCCTTGTCCTTAGCCATGGTGAGCATGAGTACGCTGCCATCCGGGAAGTCGTAGAGCATGTTCGCGGAGGCGAAACCAGCCGTGGGGGTGCCGAAGGAGCGTGCGGTGTCCAGACCGCGGAAAGCGAGCATGGTTGCCTCGCCGGAGGAGGCGGTGGTGGCGTCGACAAGCACTGCGGTGGGCGCTTCCCACTTACCGCCTGCAGTTTCCAGCGGGGTGCCGCCGCCGCTGACCGCGTTGCCGTCGACCGTGACCTGAGACGTGTTGACGCGGCTGACGAACTCGAGCGCCGTCCCGTCGGGCAGGAGCGGGGACAGGCCGGCGATCATGGGGCCCATGTCGCCGCCGTCGTTGCCCCGGAGATCAACGATTGCGCCGCACGCCCCGCCGTCCCGGGCCTCGAGCAGTCCACTGGTGAGGGTGTCCGCGTACTGCTGGATTTCATCGTTCCGGCCGATGCCCGGCACAGTTGCGACCGCGACGTTTCCCACCGTTGTCACTCCGACCTGGGCAGTAGGGCTGCCTTCTTCGGCGTCGGGCTGCTGGGTTTCCGCCGGAATGAGCCTGGAGTGCTTGCCGCCGGCGGCGTGGACAGCCTGGTCGAGCACGTCCAGGAGCTCGGCCTGGTGCTCCGCGCCCTTCGCAGCCTCCTCTGCCTTGGCTCGAGCGGCGGCGAACTCCTCCGAGTCTCCGTAAAGCCCCATGGACTCAGACAGGTCGAGCACCGTGCGGGCGTAGCGCTGCGGAGAATCTTTGCCCAGGAACTTTGCCTGGCCGGTCATCTGCGCGGAGAGTGTCGGCCCCCAGACGTAGCAGGCGGCCGCGAGGGCCAGGCCGATGGCGACTACGACGCCGCCGAGGACGAGAAGAATTTTCTTTGCTGTACTCATGGTGTCCATTCCACCGTGGCGGCGGGGCTCGGACAATGGTGGCAACCGGAGTCTTTGGGTAGAGCTAGCGCTACCCCTTGAGCTCGCGCAGCTACTTCGCCGGCGGCCGGTGCTGCCTGGCGCAAATGGAACTAGCTCCATCTGGACGGATGCTGCCTGCAAAACGCCTGGTCGGCTGGGGTCGCCCGGTGCAAATGGAGCTAACGCCATGTAGATAGCTGTGTCGGGGAAACGCCCGGTCGGCTGGGGCTGCCAAGTGCAAACGGAGCTAGCTCCATGTGGATAGGTGTGTCGGGGAATCGCCTGGTCGGCTGGGGCTGCCCGGTGCAAATGGAGCTAACGCTGTTATGTCCATAGAGTTTTTGGACAAGGAGTCCAATGACTTTTTGGACACGGAATCCATGGAGTTCTTGGACAGTTTCTAGCGGGTCATATTTGTGGTCTGCGTTTCGGTCGGGGCTTAGCGAGTTTCGGGTTCATCCGTGGCGGCTTGCGGTGCTTCATTCCTTCAACGAGGTTGATGTTGATCTGCCCGCCTGGTGGCCTGTGGCTCAGTGTGACTGGCAGTGGCACGCTGAAGAGGAATTCACCGTCGTGGGCCGTGAAGAACTCCGCGATATCGTCGTTGGTGACCGTGGCGTAGAGCTCGCGGTTTTTGAATCTTAGGCCGATGTAGAGCCCGTAGCTACACACACGAACGACACCGTCTTTGCTCACGCGGAGCGTATCTGGGATACCCCAATCGTTTGTTGATTGTGTTGTCGGCACCGTTAGTGTTGGGGTATCGGTGCCAGGTATGCCGTGTGAAGCTGCCATGTCATCGGTGCTGGTCTCGGGTGAAGTTGCCGCTTCCCCGGGGCCGTTTCTCACTTCGTTTGCTGCCTGCGGGTTGTGCGCCTTGTTGTAGGCAAGTACGCGGGCCCAGACTTGATCTGGATCAAGCGGCTGCGTGGGCGAAGGTGCTTTGGGGAAGGTCTCGAAAGCCTGGCGTGGAGTGATGTGCATCTTGCCGACCAGCAGTGATTGGTGCCGTCGTCGTTCGTTGTACACGTGCCGATACTCAGCGAGGTATGTGTTGACCTCGGCAAGGCTTACTGGGTGGCGAGCGTCGAGAAACTGGGTCAATGTGCGGTGGGAGCGTTCGTCTTTGCCTTGGGTTGTCGGCGCGAATCCAGCAATGGCGAGCACGCCTTCGCTGGCGAGCCATGTTTCAGTCGCTGTGAGGTATCCGCGGTGGTAGGTGGCAAACGCGTCGCCGTTATCAGAAAGGATCTCTTGGGGTTTGCCGTAGGTGGCGAACGCTTCGGCAAGCACGGTGCGCGCATCAGTACCGTTTTCCGGTAACGCGAACGCTTTGGTTCCGACGTCGAATCTGCTGGCGTCGTCGATGACCTGGTAAATCGTCACGAGCGTGTGAGCATGGTCGAAGAGGCGGTAGACCAGTCCATCGATCTGCCAGAGTTCACCGACGAAGTCACGGGCGAAGCGTCTATAGGAACTCCTCGGCCGTTTGCGGGCATTAACGTCGACAAACCCCAGCTCATGGAGCCATGAGGCGATTGTGGAACGTGAAGGGGTGCGATCGGCACCGACGGAGTCGAACAAGAAGTAGTAGATCGACCAAGGCCCGTAATCCAAGCCCTGTTCCATCAGCTTTTGCCTGGCGTGGACGACGGCGATCTTGTCGTGGTCTCCAAACTTTCCGGCCGGGTGCTTCGGGGCAGTCGAATCCGGCACAATGCCGGATCGCCCCTTTTGCGCTATCCGGTCTTTGATGTTGTGGTACGTCTGCCGCGAGATGCCCAGTTCTTTGCAAAACTGTGTGATCGTTTTGCCGTCACGAGCAGGATCGAAATCTGCGACCTTTCTGCGCTTGTGTAGTGGAATAGCCATCCGGCTATTCCACCGCTGCAGGCGTCCAAAAAGCTACTAGACATCCTGTCCAAAAACTTCCTGGACTCCTTGTCCAAAAAGTCCCTAGACATGACAAAATGGAGCTAACGCCATGTAGATAGCTGTGTCGGGGAAACGCCCGGTCGGCTGGTGCTGCCAAGTGCAAACGGAGCTAGCTCCATGTGGATAGGTGTGTCGGGGAATCGCCTGGTCGGCTGGGGCCGCCCGGTGCAAACGGAGCTAGCTCCATCTAGACGCACGTGGCCCGTAAAACGCCCGGTCGGCTGGTGCTGCCAGGTGCAAACGGAGCTAGCTCCATCTAGACGGACGCTGCCCGTAAAAACGCCTGGTCGCGGACCCCGGCGCCGCCCAAAGGGAGCTAGCTCCATTTGCCCAGTGTGCACCCAGCCCCCTTTGCGCACCCAGCGCCCCCTTTGTGCACCCAGCCCCGGCGTGCCCCCCGGATCCGCCAGCCCACGCAGGACCCCCAAACGCGGCCGCCCGTTTACAGCTTGACCGGGTACTCCTTGTGCTCGATCTGCGGGTCGATACGGTGCTCGACGAAGATGCCGTGCCACACCATAAACGCCAGCACGGTCCACAGGCGGCGCGAGTGATCCGAGATGCCGTCGCGGTGCTCCTTGAGCATCTCCAGCACGGCCTTCTTGTCAAAGATGTGCTCGGTTTGCGAGTCGTTGATGGTGTCCTGCGTCCAGCCGTACAGTTCCTCGCCGGCGAGCCAGTGGCGCATCGGCACCGGGAAGCCGAGCTTGCGGCGGTTGAGCACGTGCGCGGGCACGATCTGCTCCATGGCGCGTCGCAGCGCGTACTTGGTCGTCCCGTTCGCAATCTTCTGCTCATGCGGGATCGTCTGCGCCACCTCGAACACTTCCTTGTCCAGGAACGGTACGCGCAGCTCGAGCGAGTTGGCCATGTTCATCTTGTCCGCCTTCACCAGGATGTCGCCACGCATCCAGGTAAAGAGGTCAAGGTTCTGCATGCGCGCCACCGGGTCCATGCTTGTCGACGCCGCGTAAATCGGCGCCGTGACCTCGCGGTGGTCCCACTCGCGCTTCGCCCAGGGAAGCACTCGCTCCAGCTGCTGGAAGTTGAAGGACCGTGCGTTGCCGTAATAGCGGTCTTCCATCGGTGTGGTGCCGCGCTCGAGCAGGCTCTTGCCCTTCATGCCTTCCGGTAGGACCTGTCCGAGCCTGTTCAGCCCGCGCAGCAGGGGAGAGGGGAGCTTCTCAAACGGAGCGAGCGACAGCGGCTCCTTGTAGATGGTGTAGCCGCCGAACAGCTCGTCGGCGCCCTCGCCGGACAGCACGACCTTGACGTGCTTGCGGGCTTCCTGGGCCACGAAGAACAGGGGCACGAGCGACGGATCGGCGACCGGGTCGTCGAGGTACCACATGATCCTCGGGATGGCGTCGGCGTACTCCTCGGGGGAGACGATCTTCACGATGTGCTCTACGCCGATGGCCTCGGCAGACTCGGCCGCCACGTCGACCTCCGAGTAGCCTTCGCGCTCAAAGCCGGTGGTGAAGGTGAGCAGGTCCGGGTTGTGGCGCTTTGCCAGCGCGGCGATTGCGGTGGAGTCGATACCGCCGGAGAGGAAGGAGCCGACGGTAACGTCCGCACGCATGTGCTTCGCCACCGAGTCCTCAAGCGCCGCTGCGATGCGGTCGTAGAGGTCTTGCTCCTTGTCCTTGGTCACCGGGGTGGTGCGGAAATCGGGCTTGAAGTAACGCTCCGCGTGGACCTCGCCGCCCGGGGTCAGGGTGACGGTGCAGCCGGACTCTACGCGGCGAATTCCGGCGTGCAGTGTCTCTGGCTCAGGGACGTACTGCAGGTCCACGTAATGCTCGATGGCGCGACGGTCCAGGCCGTTGTCTTGACCGGAGAGGTCAAGGCCCAACTGCTCGGACATGTTCAGGATGGACTTCTTCTCGGAGGCGAAAACGGTACCGGCGTCGGTCGTGGCGTAGAACAGCGGCTTGATGCCAAACAGGTCGCGGGCGGCAAACATCGTCTTGGTCTCGGTATCCCAGATCACGATGCCGAACATGCCGCGCAGGTGCTTGACCACATCCTTGCCCCAGTGGTGGTAGCCCACCACAATCGGCTCGCCGTCGCCGGAAGTATTGAACGTGTAGCCGGCGGCCTGGAGCTCTTCGCGCAGCTCGATGTAGTTGTAAATCTCCCCGTTGAACGTCATGGCGTAGCGCTCGGGGTTCTCGGCCGGGCCCCAGCGCAGCGGCTGGTGGGAGTGCTCGAGGTCAATGATGGCCAGGCGGTTGAAGCCGAACACTGCGTCGTCGTCGTGCCAGGTGCCGGCGGCGTCCGGGCCACGGTGGTACATGCACGGCAGCGCGTCGTCCACGGCTGGGACGAAGGTGCTGGCGTTGGATCCGGCGGTAAGCATTGCAAGCAGGCCACACATCGTAAGTTGAACCTTCTCCTTATATATACGGTGCGCCGCAAGCATCGGCCGGGGCGCGTCATGATGTGTTCCAGGATAAGGTTCCGAGGGCTGGAACGGCGAACCAGACGTGGCCGCGGTGGTTCAACCTTTAGCCCGTCCCCGATTGGGGGCCAACTTTCGGATGAACTTTTTGGCGAAAAATCCGTTTTTTGGGTGACACAGACCACGCTGTGGGTGGGGGATGGGGAAAAGCCAAGGGTGGCGGGTGTGCGTCGAGAAGCGAAAGCTTGGCGCGTTGCGGCTCCAATCTGCAATTCCGTGCCTGCCCGCTGGATGAACTATTCTGACTGGGTAGGAATGGGTAGGAATGCTCTGGCATTTCTATGAACGTTCATCGTTTTCAACGAATTGAAGTGTGGACAGGAAGGCAGACACACGTGGAAAAGGAAACAAAGCGCAGCTTTGCCCGGAAGCTCGGTGTAGCAGGCTCGCTCCTGCTCGGTGGCTTCGCGCTCGCTGGCTGCAGCGTTGCTCCCCCGGAGGCCCTCGCTAACGTGCTGGACATGGGCTGGCCGGACCCGATTACGCCGGAGGGCACTGAGCTGTACAACTTCTGGGTGTGGGTCTGGGTTGCCGCCTGGATTGTCGGCATCATCATGTGGGGCCTGTTCCTCACCGCTGTGTTCAAGTGGAACCGCAAGGCCAAGGAAAAGAAGGGTGAGGGCGAGTTCCCGAAGCAGCTGCAGTACAACGTCCCGCTGGAGCTTGCGCTGACCATCGTGCCGATCGTCATCGTTATGGTCCTGTTCTTCTTCACCGTGCAGTCGCAGACCAAGGTCACCGCGCTGGACAAGGATCCGAAGGTGACCGTGGACGTCACCGCGTTCCAGTGGAACTGGAAGTTCGGCTACGCCGAGCTCGACGGCGAGTTCACCAACAACGGCCAGAAGTACGAGGGTGTGGACAAGGAGCGCCAGGCGCTCGCCGAGGAGACCAAGCACGATCCGGAAGACATGCCGAACGCGAACCCGATTCACGGTATGTCCCAGGGCGACCAGTCGTATCTGAACTTCAACAAAATCGAGACCATCGGTTCCACCGAGGAAATCCCGGTGCTGGTGCTGCCGACCGACACGCCGATCGAGTTCCGTCTCGCGTCCGGCGACGTCTCCCACGCGTTCTGGATTCCGGAGTTCCTGTTCAAGCGCGACGTCTACGCACACCCGGAGGCGAACCAGCAGCAGCGCAGCTTCCAGATCGAGCGCATTGAGAAGGAAGGCGCATTCGTCGGCCGCTGTGCCGAGATGTGCGGTACCTACCACTCGATGATGAACTTCGAGCTCCGCGCAGTCTCGCCGGAGAAGTTCAAGGACTACATGGAGTTCCGCGAAGCCAACCCGGAGGCGCCGAACTCGGACGCGCTGAAGGCTATCGGCGAGGAGCCGTTCGCAACGACCACCCACCCGTTTGTCACTGACCGCACCGCAACCCGCGACGGCGATAACGCCGTTGTCGCTGCCAACAACTAAGAAAGAGGAAGTGTAGAACTATGGGTCCTGGCGCAAAAGTTTTCTACGCAATCGGCACCTTCTTGGGTCTGATGGCGGTGATCTACATCTTCGCCACGAGCTGGATTGGTGAAGATGCTTACCTGTTCGGCCTCGAGTGGGTCGGCGGCGTTGCCCTCGTTCTGGCAACCGCCCTGTGCTTCATGATGGGTGTGTACCTCGACTTCACCGAGCGACGCATGGACGTCGTCCCCGAGGACTGGGAAGAGGCGGAGATCGAAGACGGCGCGGGCGTGCTCGGCTTCTTCTCCCCGCACTCCATTTGGCCGTTCGCAATGTCCGGCGCGGTGCTCTTCCTCGGCTTGGGTATCGCCTTCTACCAGCTGTGGCTGATCGCCTTCGGTGCAGTGTTCCTCATCTGGACCACCACCCAGCTCAACCTGCAGTACGGCATCCCGCGCGAGAAGCACTAACTGCTCCGCCCCGCTGCCTTCGCGGGTCCGCAAGCCTCGGCACTTCGGTGCCGGGGCTTTTTGCTTAGCGACGCCCACCCGCCCAGGGGTCAACCGAAAGTAGGTCCGCGCGCCAAATCCCCTGGGAGAAAATGTGAGAAGTGACACATTCGGGAACTTGGGGAACCAGCAGTGCGACCGTGAATCCGTCGGTCGGGGAGGGGCACGGGGTTGTGGAAATCGATGCCCGGCGGCGCTCGCTTGTGTCGTGTTGGTGTGACCAGGGACGATGCGCGTCGTAAAGCGCGGGCCAAAAGTTCCCGAGTTTTTCAAAAAGTTTTCCGTAACCGTTGTTCGCGCTGAAACGGCAGGTTGGGGCATGCCTGTCAGAGAAAGTCCGGGGGTATTCGAGGTGACTTTAAGGCGGAAACGCGCCATAATCACATGCGTGACGACCGCAATTACTAATCAAGGTATGGCGACACCGCAGAATCGTGTCCCAGTGCTGAACCGACCCAACATGGTCAGCGTTGGCACGATGGCGTTCCTCGCCCAAGAGTTGATGTTCTTTGCCGGCTTGTTCGCGATGTACTTCACGTCGCGCGCAAACGGCCTGGCCGCCGGAGACTGGGCGCACCAGACGGAAAACCTGAACGTTATTTTTGGCCTCATCATTACTATCGTTCTGCTGGCTTCCTCGGTGACGTCCCAGGTGGGCGTATTTGCTGCAGAAAGGGGTGACGTATTCGGGCTTCGCAAGTGGTTCTCCGTAACCATTCTGCTCGGCGTGGTCTTCCTGGGCCTCGTCGCGTTTGAGTGGACTGAGATGGTGCACGAGGGCGTGACGCCGCAGGCGAGCGTCTACGGCTCGGTGTTCTACATCATCACCGGATTCCACATGGCGCACGTG
This sequence comes from Corynebacterium gottingense, assembly GCF_003693265.1. Lineage (GTDB taxonomy): Bacteria > Actinomycetota > Actinomycetes > Mycobacteriales > Mycobacteriaceae > Corynebacterium > Corynebacterium gottingense. The sequence continues at coordinate 60,954 of NZ_RDRE01000006.1, read as the reverse complement.
ACCGCGGGCATCCTCGCGTTCATCGTGGTGCTGCTCCGCGTTTCCAAGTCGAAGTTCACCCCGGCGCAGGCTACGGCCGCAATGGTGACCTCCTACTACTGGCACTTCGTGGACGTCGTGTGGATCGGCGTGTTCACCACGATCTACCTCGTCCAGTAGCCGGCCTAGTAACCGTTTGAATAGTCGCTAAAAGGAAACAAGATGGAAAACACACCAAAGAAGAAGCGCATTGGTCGCAAGACCAGGCGCACGGTCGCTGGTGCAGCCGCGCTCACGCTCGGCCTCTCCGGCGCCGGCCTCTTGGCATCCGCACTGGCCCCGAACGCTCAGGTTGCTAACGCCGAGCGAGACGAGCAGGCGATGATCCAAGAAGGCAAGGACATCTACGACGTCGCGTGTATCACCTGCCACGGCGCCAACCTGCAGGGCGTTGAAGACCGCGGCCCGTCCCTGATCGGTACCGGTGAAGGCGCCGTGTACTTCCAGGTCAACTCCGGCCGTATGCCGATGATGTCCAACGACGCGCAGGCTGAGCGCAAGCGTCCGCGCTACACCGAGTCCCAGGCACTCGCCCTCGCTGCGTACGTCGCGGCGAACGGTGGCGGCCCCGAGCTCGTGTACGACAAGGACGGCAGCGTCGCGATGGAGTCGCTGCGCGGTAAGGACTACGACGGCAACATTCAGGCCGCCGACGTTGCCCGCGGTTCCGAGCTTTTCCGCCTGAACTGCGCGTCTTGCCACAACTTCACCGGCCGCGGCGGTTCGCTGTCGTCCGGTAAGTACGCACCGGCCCTGGATCCCGCCAACGAGCAGGAGATCTACCAGGCGATGCTCACCGGCCCGCAGAACATGCCGAAGTTCTCTGACCGTCAGCTCTCTGCTGATGAGAAGCGAGACATCATCGCCTACATCAAGTCGGCTAAGGAGACCCCGAGCCCCGGCGGCTACGCCCTGGGCGGCCTCGGCCCGGTTTCTGAGGGTATGGCTATGTGGATGATTGGCGTGACCTTGGTCGCCGCCGCTGCTATCTGGATTGGATCGCGTTCATGAGTGATGTAAAGAAGAACTACACAAACGAAGAGCTGGACCGCATGAGCAATGCGGAGCTGGCCGCGCTGGGCACCGAGCTTGACGACGTCACCGTTGCCTACCGCAAGGAGCGTTTCCCGGTCGAGGGCGACCCGCGCGAGAAGTCCGCAGCCGCAGGTATCAACGCCTGGCTGCTGGTTTCGGTCCTGTGCGGCATCGCGTTCCTCGGCGTCTACCTCTTCTGGCCCTGGGAGCCGAAGTTCCACGGCGACGAGGATCTGTGGGTCTACACCCTGTACACCCCGCTGTTGGGCCTGACCTCCGGTCTTGGCTTTGTCACGCTGGGCATTGCAATCATCCAGTACGTGAAGAAGTTCATCCCCGAGGAGATCTCGGTACAGCGCCGCCACGACGGCCGTTCCAGCGAGCTGGATCGCCGCACGACGACGGCGCTGCTGAACGACGCTTGGGAGACCTCGACCTTTGGCCGTCGTAAGGCCATGCAGGGCCTCCTTGGCGGCGCTGGCGTGCTGGCCGGTCTCATGGTCATCGCCCCGCTGGCCGGTCTTATCAAGAACCCGTGGCGCCCGCGCACCGAGCTCGGCTACATGGGCGACGGCACGCTGTGGACCCACGGTTGGACCATTCAGGACCAGGGCGTCAAGGTCTACCTCGGCCGCGACACCGGTGCAATCGCCGAGCTGCACGAGGGCGAAACCGGTTCGCACTACAGCACCGCCGGCGTCTCCCGCCTGGTGCGCATGCGCCCGGAGGACTTGGCTGCCGCGTCCATGGAGACTGTCTTCCCCCTCTACGAGGAGGACGTCAACGACGGCAAGGAGTACGACCCGAACCGCGACGTGTACGAGCACCACATGCACTCGCTGCACGGTCCGCGTAACTCCGTCATGCTGATTCGCCTGCGTTCGCAGGACGCACAGCGCGCCGTTGAGCGCGAAGGCCAGGAGGACTTCCACTACGGCGACTACTACGCATACTCGAAGATTTGCACGCACATCGGTTGCCCGACCTCGCTGTACGAGGCCCAGACGAACCGCATCCTGTGTCCGTGCCACCAGTCGCAGTTCGACGCACTGCACTACGGCAAGCCGGTCTTCGGCCCGGCCGCCCGTGCGCTGCCGCAGCTTCCTGTGACTGTTGACGAAGAAGGTTACCTCATCGCCAACGGCAACTTCATCGAGCCCGTCGGCCCGGCATTCTGGGAGCGTAAGTCCTAATGAGTACTAAACTTGCACAAGTCGCGGACAATGTTGATTCGCGGTACACAATCGCTGGGGTGCTTCGCCCCCAGCTGAACAAGGTCTTCCCGAGCCACTGGTCCTTCATGCTCGGCGAGATGGCCCTGTACAGCTTCATCATTCTGTTGTTGACCGGTGTCTACCTGGCGCTGTTCTTCGACCCGTCTATTACCAAGGTCATCTACGACGGCGCGTACCTCCCGCTTAACGGTGTGGAGATGTCGCGCGCATACGCAACTGCACTGAACATCTCGTTCGAGGTCCGCGGCGGCCTGTTCGTCCGCCAGATGCACCACTGGGCAGCGCTGATGTTCATGATGTCGATGTTCGCCCACATGATGCGCATCTTCTTCACCGGCGCGTTCCGTCGCCCGCGTGAGGCGAACTGGATTATCGGTGTCACCCTGGTGCTCCTGGGCATGATCGAGGGCTTCATGGGGTACTCCCTGCCGGACGACCTGCTCTCCGGCGTCGGTCTGCGCATTATGTCCGCCATCATCGTCGGTATTCCGATCATCGGTACCTGGATGCACTGGGCCATCTTCGGTGGCGACTTCCCGTCGGACCTCATGCTGGATCGCTTCTACATTCTGCACGTGCTGATCGTGCCGGGCATCATCCTCGCGCTGATCGCAGCTCACCTGCTGCTCGTCTGGTTCCAGAAGCACACCCAGTTCCCGGGCCCGGGCCGTACCGAGAACAACGTCATTGGTATCCGCATCATGCCGGTCTTCGCCGTCAAGGCAATCGGCTTCATGATGTTCGTCTTTGGCGTCCTCGCAGCGATGGCCGGTCTGACCACCATCAACAGCATCTGGATGCTTGGCCCCTACAACCCGTCGCAGGTCTCCGCAGGTTCGCAGCCTGACGTCTACATGCTGTGGACCGATGGTGCCGCCCGTGTCATGCCGGCATGGGAGCTTTACCTGGGTAACTACACGATCCCGGGTGCCTTCTGGGTCGCCCTGCTCTGTGGTCTGATGGTCGTCCTGCTGATCACCTACCCCTTCATCGAGAAGAAGATCACCGGCGACGACGCGCACCACAACCTGCTGCAGCGTCCGCGCGACGTTCCAGTGCGCACCTCCATCGGTGTCATGGCGCTCGTGTTCTTCCTGCTGCTGACCATCTCCGGTGGTAACGACCACGTGGCCCACTTCTTCCAGATCTCGCTGAACGCGATGACCTGGTTCGGCCGCATCGGTCTGATCATCCTGCCGCCGCTGGCTTACTTCATCACCTACCGCCTGTGCATCGGCCTGCAGCGCTCCGACCGAGAGGTCCTGGAGCACGGCATCGAGACCGGCGTGATCAAGAAGCTGCCGAACGGCGCGTTCGTGGAGATCCACCAGCCGCTCGGTCCGGTGGACGAGCACGGCCACCCGGTCCCGCTCGAGTACGCCGGTGCCCCGGTTCCGAAGCAGCTCAACCAGCTTGGCTTCGCTGACTCCGAGACGGTTGGTACTTTCAAGTCCTCCGAGCTTGGTGTCACCGAGCGCGTTCGCGACGCGGAGGCGCAGAAGCACCACGAGGAGATCGAGACGTTGCGCAAGCTCGAAGAGACGAAGCACCTCTCCGACCGCAACGCCACCGACGAGCCGAGCCACTAGGCTGCGCCACAGTAATTCGCGGTCGCTGGAAGGCCCCTTTCCCAGAATGGGAAAGGGGCCTTCGTCGTGCGCTGCTACGCGTTGTCGATGATGACCTTCATCGCCTGGTGCTCCTCGGCGTGCGCGAACGTCTCCCACGCCTGATCCAGCTCTGTAAACGTGAAGTGGTGGGTGGCCAGCGAGCTGATCGGCAGGTCCGAATTCTGGACCGCCTTGAGCAGCATGCCCGTCGTGTTGGTGTTCACGAGTCCGGTGGTGACGGTGAGGTTTTTAATCCACATCTTCTGCAGCTCAAAGTCGACCGGCTTTCCGTGCACACCGACGACGGCGATGTGGCCGCCCTCTTTGACGTTTTCAGCGCACGTTGCCCACGTTGCCGGTAGTCCGACCGCCTCGATGGCAGTGTCCACGCCGTAGCCACCCGTGATGGAGGCGACGTGGGCCGCGACGTCCTCCTTTGCCGGGTTCACCGTGTACGTCGCACCCATCTCCTTGGCCTTGGCCAAACGGTTGTCGTCCATATCCACCACTGTGATTGATGCGGGGGAGTAGAACTGCGACGTGAGCAGCACGCCCATCCCTACCGGTCCCGCGCCGACGATGAGGACGTCCTTGCCAGGCGCGACGGCACCATTTTGCACGCCGATCTCGTGGCCCGTGGGCAGCGCATCAGACAGGAAGACCGCCACCTCCTTGTCCAGTGTCTCCGGCAGGTGGTAGAGCGAGTTGTCCGCGAACGGGGTGCGCACGTACTCCGCGAGCGTGCCGTCAATCATGTAGCCCAGGATCCAGGACCCGCCGTTGCGGCAGTGGCTGTACAGCTGCTTCTGACAGTTCTCGCACGTGCCGCATCGCGACACACAAGAGATGAGGACCTTGTCGCCTGGCTTAAAGTTCTTCACGGAGTCGCCGACGGCCTCAACCGTGCCGATGCCTTCGTGACCAAGGATGCGCCCGTTCCATTCGCCTGTGCGCTCGCGCTCGGTGGACTCAATCTCCGGGTTCTTCCCGTGGAAGATGCCGAGGTCTGTGCCACAGATCGTCGTGGTGTCCACGCGAATGATGGCGTCAGTCGGTTCCAGGATCGTGGGGGTGGGGCGGTCTTCGATGCGTACGTCGTTCGCACCGTAATAAGTCAGCGCTTTCATCGGGCGGTCCTTCCAGTAGGGGGTATCGGTATAGACCCAATTTTACGGCGGGGAGCATGCTTGCCGACGCCCTTCTGCCCCCGTTACACCTGCCAAAAATGCCCCTGTGTCTAACGTCACAATATCTCATGGGGTGGTGCAGTGTACAGCTGTAGTCAATCAGTGGAATTTCCGCGATTGTCGGTTTAGTGCAGGTCAATGGGTGCAAATCGGGGTAAGGGCGGCGCGAATTGAGGGGAGTGGTGGCGTCGATAAGCGGGCAAAGCCTTTGCAAAGATTCAATAACGGATTAGTAACACTCTCAGTATTGGACAAACTTGTTGCCGTTTCGTAATCTGATCGAGACATTGCGACAACAGCCGTTGCTTGCAAGGTACGAAAACAGAACATATGAGCCGATTTCCGCGGACCGAGTGAGATGCACGAGCGATGTGGAACCGGGAAACCGCACTTTTCCTACAAGGGCGGATGGCGTGCGGAGGTACGTCAGGGCGCATTCTCAGGGCCCAGCCCGACAGGCAACCCGGTAGGCGAAGAGAAGATATGGAGAAACTTACAATGGCTAAGCACCGTCGCCAGAACAATTCCGCAGTGCGCACCGTCGCAGCTGCCACGGCCGTCGTCGCAGGCGCGACTCTGATGGTCCCGACCCAGGCTTCCGCCGCTGAGGTCCGCGTCCCGAACACCCCGGTTGCTGCGCAGATCCCGGGCATTGAGAACATTCCGGGTGTTGCAAACATCCCGGGCATCGAGGCTTGGGTCCCGTCCCTGGCAGGCAAGGCCGATGGCGGCCAGTACCGTCAGGCCCTGTCTCAGGTGAAGGCGCTGCCGGGGATTGCCAACGTCCCGGGCTTCAACCAGTTCATCGCCAACGTCGAAGCACAGGTCCTGCCGGAGACCCCGGCACCGGCCGTCGCTCAGCAGTACTCCGCTCCGGTGACCGCGCCGGCGCCGGTGGTGCAGGAGAAGACCCAGGGCGAGCGCATCGTCGACATCGCCCGCACCAAGATCGGTTCGCCGTACGTCTACGGTGCAGCAGGCCCGAACGCGTTCGACTGCTCCGGCTTCACCTCCTGGGTCTACGCCCAGGCTGGTAAGTCCATCCCGCGTACCTCGCAAGCGCAGGCCTCCGCAGGCACCCCGGTCTCTCTGGATAACATCCAGCCGGGCGACATTGTCGTGTACTACAGCGGCGCCTCCCACGTTGCTATCTACGCTGGCAACGGCATGATCATCGACGCCCTGAACGACGGTGTTCCGGTCGGCGAGCGCCCGCTGAGCATGATGCCGGTCCACTCCGTGGTCCGCTTCTAACTTGCGGATTCGCGCACTCGCTGCGCACCAACTTTCACACCCGTGTCAATCGTTGCTGATTGGCCGGGTGTGCTTTTATTGGACGGCTGATCTGGCTATAGTAGTTACAGTTTTGTAAAGGCTTGCGGTCAGTTGGATCACGGGCGGTATTGGTTTTCCGAGTGGCGTACTCGGCTTGAAAGCTCAAGGGGATTTGTCGTGGGCAAACACTCTCTCCACGCGCGCGGCGCGCGCCGTTCAGCACGTCGAGGCGCGATGGTCATCGCGGTCGGTGCGCTCTCTTCGGCGGCGGTCGGCACGCTGCAGGTGCCGGCTGGTGCGGACGACGTTGATGAGTTGATCGACAGGCTCGAGGACGTCTCGCACCAGGCCACGGCAAAATCGGAGGAGATCAAGTCCCTCGAGGATCAGGTCGCTGCGTCCGAACGCAAGATCGCGGAGGCGGACGAGAAGGCTGCCGCGGCGCGCACTGCCGCTGCGGAGGCCAACGGCGCAAAGACGAGCTACCAGCGCAACGTCAACGACATTGCGCAGTCGAAGTACCGCAACTCGGATTCCGAGGTGCTGCTCACCACGCTCGAGTCGGGCAGTCCGCAGGCGGCGATCGATCGGGCCGCGTACCTCAACTCGCTGTCCCGCAACGCGCAGACGACCATTGACGGCTTGAACACCGCCAACGAAGAGGCAGCGTCCCGCGCCCGGAGCGCGAACATTGCGAAGGCGGAAGCGGAGTACAACCGCAACCAACTCGCCGCGCAGCTGGACGCGCTCCACCGCGAGCGCGACGAGCTGGACGGCCAGATCCGTGACATCGAAGACCAGGTTGACAGTCTGAACGAGGAAGATCGCCAGCGCTGGATTGCCAAGGACGGACCGATCGACCTCGGTGCCAACGTGCCGGCCGCGGATTCTGGCGTGGTCGCCGCAGCGCTCGCGCAGATTGGCAAGCCCTACGGGTGGGGCGCGACCGGCCCGGACGCATTCGACTGCTCCGGCCTCATGGTGTGGGCCTACGGCCAGAACGGTAAGGGCATCCCGCGTACGTCGCAGGCCCAGCTGGCCGGCGGTACGCCCGTCTCTATGGACCAGCTGCAGCCGGGCGACATCATCGGCTACTACCCGGGCGTGACCCACGTGGCCATGTACATCGGCGATGGCATGGTGGTCCACGCGTCCGACTACGGCATCCCGGTCCAGGTGGTGCCGGTCAACTCCATGCCGGCCCAGGGCGCAGTGCGCTACTAACCGCGTACGCTGGCAGGCCATGGCCCCGACGCTGCTTGTCACCAACGATTTCCCGCCGACCCTCGGCGGGATTCAGTCGTATCTGCGGGATTTCGTCTCCCACCTCGTTGCGCTGAACGGGCCCGACTCGGTGGTGGTGTTTGCCTCCACGCAGGACGCGGCGGCTGCGCGCGAGTGGGACGCCGCGCAGCCCTACACCATCGTGCGGTGGCCGCACCGGGTCATGCTGCCCACCCCGCGCGTCCGGGCGGCAATGGCGCAGCTGATCCGCCGCCACGGCGCGACCACGGTGTGGTTCGGCGCGGCCGCCCCACTGGCCGTCCTTGGCGGCGCCGCCAAGCGGGCTGGTGCGCACCGCGTCGTGGCCACGACCCACGGGCACGAGGTCGGCTGGTCGATGCTCCCGGGCGCGCGCCAGGTCCTGCGCAACATCGGCCGCAACGCCGACGTGCTCACCTACATTTCCGGCTACACGCGCCGCCGCATCGCTCCCGCATTCGGCACACACCCCGAGTACGTGGCGCTGCCGTCTGGGGTAGACACGGACTTTTTCCGGCCGGCCGAGCCCGCCCACGCCGAGCCCGCGCCCCGCATCGTGTGCGCGTCCCGGCTCGTCCCCAGAAAAGGGCAGGACCAGCTCATCCGCGCGCTGCCCGCGATCCGCGCAGCCGTGCCTGGCACGCAGCTTGTGATCGTCGGGTCCGGTCCAGACGAGCGCCGACTCCGCACCCTCGCCCGCGGCACCGCAGGCGTCACTTTCACCGGCGCAGTCGACCGAGCAACGCTGCGCGACACCATCGCCTCAGCCGACGTCTTTGCCATGCCCGCGCGCACCCGCGGCGGCGGCCTCGACGTGGAGGGCCTTGGCATCGTCTACCTCGAGGCGCAAGCCTGCGGCGTCCCCGTCATCGCCGGCGACTCCGGCGGCGCGCCCGAAACCGTCACGCCGGCAACCGGCGTCGTCGTTGACGGCACGAGCGTGAGCATGCTTGCCGACGCCACCATCACACTCCTCAGCGATCCCGCCGCGTCCAAGCGAATGGGTGAGGCGGGGCGGGTGCGCGTCGAGAAGCACTTTGCCTGGGACGTGCTGACCCGCAGGTTGGCTGCACAGCTGAAGTAACTACGATGATGGGCTATGGCAACGGACGAAACGCTCACGCTCGGTTTTGACATCGGCGGAACGAACTTGCGCGCCGCCGTCGTGGATTCGGCGGGGCGGATTCTTGACTCGGCGCAGACGCAGACGCCGCAAACCGGCCCGGAAATGACGCAGGGGATCGTGCAGCTGGTCAACCAGTTGCGCGAGACGTACGACATCGGTGCTGTCGGCCTGGCGATCGCCGGCTTCCTCGACCCTGACTGCGAGATCGTGCGGTTCGCCCCGCACCTGCCGTGGCGCGACGACCACCCGCTGCGCCGCGAGCTCAGTGACGCCCTTGGCCTGCCGGTGCGCTTGGAGCACGACGCGAACTCGGCGGCCTGGGGCGAGTACCGCTTCGGCGCCGCGAAGTCGGCCGACACGTGGGTGCTGTTCGCCGTGGGCACGGGAATCGGCGCGACACTGATGCACCACGGGGAGATCTACCGCGGGTCCTTTGGCACCGCCCCGGAGTTCGGCCACATTACCGTCGTCCCGGACGGGCGGGTCTGCTCCTGCGGCAAGCAAGGGTGCCTCGAGCGCTACGCGTCGGGGACCTCGCTGGTGGACTGCGCGATAGAGAGCGCGGCGAAGGGCTCCTACAAGCGCTGTGGCCTGTACCGCAAGGTGGTGGACAAACGCGCGACTGGGCGCGACGTGATGGCCGCGGCGCGCGCCGGCGACGAGCTGGGGCAGGCCGCCGTGGACAGCTTCGCCACCTGGCTGGGGCGCGGACTGTCAATCGTCGCTGACGTGCTCGACCCCGCCCTCATCGTGTTGGGCGGCGGGGTGTCGGAGGACGCCGACCTGTTCATTGACACTGCTCGGGAAACGATGGCGAACACGATGGTCGGGTCCGGGTACCGCCCGGTAGCAGACATCCAGTGCGCGGAACTCGGCCCCCAGGCCGGTATGATCGGAGTGGCTGACCTCGCGCGCGAGATGCTGCGCGGCGAGCACTGAAAATCTTGATGAGGGAGCAAACGCAATGACAAACCGGTGGTATTCACTGTTTAAGGCCGTGCTCGGCCCGTTCCTCATTGTGTGGAATCGCCCGACGATCAACGGCGCGGACAACATCCCGGAGCGCGGCCCGGCGATCATGGTGTCCAACCACCAGGCCGTCATGGACTCGTTTTACCTGCCGCTGATGGTGCGCCGGCAGCTCACGTTCCCGGCGAAGAGCGAGTACTTCACCACGCCCGGCGTGAAAGGCGCGGTGCAGAAGTGGTTCTTCTCCTCGGTGGGGCAGGTCCCGCTGGACCGCCAGAGCGCGGATGCAGGCGATGCCCTGCTCAACGCCGCGACGCGAGTGCTGGACAGCGGCGAGCTCTTTGGTATTTACCCGGAGGGCACCCGCTCGCCGGACGGCCGGGTGTACAAGGGGCGCACGGGCGTTGCGCGCATCGCGATGGAAACGGGAGCGCCCGTCGTGCTGACCGGCATGGTGGGCACCCGCAACGCCAACCCGATCGGCACCAACTTCCCGCGCCCGGCGAAGGTGCACATTGAGATCAGTGAGCAGATCGACCCGCACGCGTGGGCCGCGGAGCACGGGTTCGACCCCGCGTCGCGCGAGGTAGCCCGTCCGTTCACGGACTACCTCATGCGCCGGCTCGCCGAGCTGACGGGCTACGACTACGTTGACGTCTACGCCAGCGAGGTCAAGGAATCCCTCGCCGCGACGGGGTCGTACCCGCCGGGGGCCGAGCCGGAAGCAACGTCGGAGGGAAAGTAGGTGAGCATGAAGAGCATGGACAAGGATCTCCTCACCCGCATCGTGCTGGTGGTTGTCACGGTGGCGCTCTACATTGTTGCGTCGCAAACCGGCTTTCACACGACAATTGCCGCACCGATCGCCGTCGTCATCGTCGCGGTTGTGATGTTCTGGCCGCGCAGTCGCGCTCGGCGTGAGGAGCGCCTGCCGATCCGCTTGGATGATCGCCCGAGCGAGTAGCAAATGTTTACACCCTGGAACTAGGAAGGCCTGTGTGCGCAGGTGAAGTACTTCTACGATACGGAGTTCATTGAGGACGGCTCGACGATCGAGCTGGTGTCCATCGGCATCGTCGCCGAGGACGGCCGCGAGTACTACGCGGTTTCTCGCGACTTCGACGCCACCCGCGCCAGCGACTGGGTCGTCCGCAATGTGCTGCGTAAGCTGCCACCGGAGAGTGACCCTCGCTGGAAGCCGCTGCGCACGATCCGCGACGAGGTCTTCGCCTTCCTCACCGCCGACTCCTCCACGCCGCACCTCTGGGCGTGGGTTGGCGGCTATGACCACGTGCTGTTCGCGCAGATGTGGGGCGACATGAGCGCGTACCCGCGCGAGCTGCCGCACTTCACCCACGAGCTGAAGCAGTATTGGGAGATGGCCGGCCGGCCGAAGCTTCCGCGGGTTCCGAAGGGGAGCCACGATGCGCTTGTCGACGCCCGTCATAACGTCAAGAAGTACCGCGCCTGCGCGGAAGTGCTGCCGCTGGATGCAAAAGGCCGGGTCACCGCGTTCCGTGACCCCTCTCTTGGGCACGCATAAAAGTCCGCAAATTCATTTTGTGCCCCTCACCGGTGTGCTAAGAATGAGAACGTGAGTTGGACTATTGACATCCCTAAAGACGTTTTGCCCGATCTTCCGCCGCTGCCGGGGGACCTGAACGAGCAATTTCAGGACGCGGTTTCGCGCGACGCGAAGCAGCAGCCGAGCTGGGACCCGGATCAGGCCCGCGCCGTGCGCAAGATCCTCGAGTCCGTTCCGCCTGTGGTCCTCGCGCCGGAGGTGCACCAGCTGAAGTCGCACCTCAAGAACGTCGCGCTGGGCAAGGCGTTTCTGCTGCAGGGCGGCGATTGCGCCGAGACCTTTGAGTCCAACACGGAGCCGCACATCCGGGCGAACGTGCGCACGCTGCTGCAGATGGCGGCGGTGCTGACGTACGGCGCGTCGATGCCGGTGGTCAAGCTCGGCCGCATCGCGGGGCAGTACGCCAAGCCGCGCTCGTCCGATCTGGACGCGAACGGTCTGCCGAACTACCGTGGCGACATTGTCAACGGCGTGGAGCCGGCCGAGGAGTCCCGCCGCCACGACCCGGCCCGCATGGTCCGCGCGTACGCAAACTCGTCCGCAGCGATGAACCTGGTGCGCGCCCTGGTTGCTTCGGGCACCGCTGACCTGCACAACATCAATGACTGGAACCGCGAGTTCGTGACCAACTCGCCGGCGGGTGCGCGCTACGAGGCGCTCGGCCGCGAGATCTCTCGCTCGCTCGCGTTCATGGACGCCTGCGGTGTCAACGACTACAACCTGCGCACCTCCGAGATTTTCGCGTCCCACGAGGCGCTGCTGGTTGATTACGAGCGCGCGATGTTGCGCCTGGCTGATGGCGAGGACGGCAAGCAGCACCTCTACGATCTGTCCGCGCACCAGCTGTGGATCGGCGAGCGCACCCGCGGGATGGATGACTTCCACGTCAACTTCGCGGCGCTCATTGATAACCCGATCGGCATCAAGCTCGGCCCGAAGGTGACCCCGGAGGAGGCTGTTGCCTACGCGGACAAGCTCGACCCGAACCGCGAGCCGGGCCGCCTGACCATGGTGATCCGCATGGGCCACGACAACGTCCGCACGGTCCTGCCCGGCATTGTCAAGGCGGTCGAGGCGTCCGGCCACAAGGTCGTCTGGCAGTCGGACCCGATGCACGGCAACACGTTCACCTCGTCCAACGGCTACAAGACGCGCCACTTTGACAAGATTATTGATGAGGTCCAGGGCTTCTTCGAGGTCCACCGCGAGCTGGGCACGCACCCGGGCGGCGTGCACATCGAGCTCACCGGGGAGAACGTCACCGAGTGCCTCGGCGGCGCGCAGGACATCAGCGACGTGGACTTGCCGGGCCGCTACGAGTCGGCATGCGACCCTCGCCTGAACACCGAGCAGGCCCTCGAGCTGGCCTTCCTCGTCGCGGAGATGTTGCGCTACTAAGCGCCATTCGCTTCTCGACGCCCCCGCGATCCCTCCCTTCCTCAGCCACCCAGCGCGGAACTGAGCAGGGGAGGGATTTCGCCGTAGAGGCCCGACCCGAACCACCAACCGCCGACGGCGACGGCTGCGGTGACTGCAATCGCGAACAGCACGTACACCACAACCCCCAGGCCTGATCGGTTGGACACGCGCCGCACCTTGGGGCGCGGTCCGCGCGCGGCTGGCGGTGCCGCCGGTGTTGGCCGCCGCTGCGTCGGTGGCGGCGCGACGGGAGCCTGCCGCGTTGGCGCGGGCACCGGTTGCGGGGCAGGTTGCGGGACTGGTTGCGGGACCGCAGCCGCGGCCCCAGCGCCCGGGGCATCCGGGAACAGGCGCCGCTCGGCCTGCGGAACGGCGCGCGTGGATCCTGCTCCGTTGGGGTGCTGCGGGCGCTGAGGGTGCGGAGGGCGCGGAGGGCGCGGCTGGGAGCCGAAGCGCGTGGGGTGCGCGGCGGCGCGGTTTGCGGCCGAGTTTTTTGGGGCCGGCACGGTGTAGGCGGGAAGGCGCAGGTCGCGCGCGACGTCGTCGAGCGCATCGAGGAACTCCCCGGCGTCGCGGAACCGCTCGGAGGGGGTCCGGGCTGTCGCGGTGGTGACGAGTTCGTCGAAGAGCATGGGCACTCCGTCGATAAGCTGCGACGGCGGCGGCACATCATCCTGCAAGCGTGCGTAGGCGTGGGCGAGCGGCGTGTCGCCGGTGAACGGGGTGCGGCCGGTGAGGAGCTCGAACAGGACGATGCCGGCGGAGTAGACGTCTGAGGCGGGCGTGATCGCGGAGCCGTTGACCTGCTCCGGCGAGAGGTAGGACACGGTGCCCACGATCTGGTCGGTAGATTGCGGCGACTCGGCGGCGGCGCGCACGAGCCCGAAGTCGGCGAGTTTGACCTGGTGGTCGGCGCTGATGAGCACGTTGTCGGGCTTGATGTCGCGGTGGACAAGGCCCTTGGCGTGCGCGACCCCGAGCCCGGTGAGCAGGCCGCGGAGCACGCTGGTGGCCGCGTGCGGCGGCATCGGGCCGCGCTCGGCGAGGAGCTCGCGAAGCGTGCCGCCGGTGATGAGCTCCATGATGAGGAAGATGGTGTCGCCCTGCGCGGAAAAGTCGTAGACGTTGACCAGGTTCGGGTGCGACAGCTGCGCCATGGCGCGGGCTTCGCGGCGGAACCTGTCGAGGAACACCGGGTCATGAACATACTGCTCGTGCATGACTTTTGCGGCGACCTCGCGCCCGAGTCGGGTATCCACGCAGCGGTACACGGTGGCCATGCCGCCACGCGCGATCGGCCTGTCGATCACGTATCGGTTGTCCAGGTAGTCTCCTACACGCATGCTGACCAGTATGGTGCACACCCGTCGCTCGGCGCTAAACTACGGTTCCGTGAATACTCTTGATGATCTTCTCGCTGGCGAAGAACTGCTCACCATGCCTGATGTTGCGGAGATGCTCGGCATCCCCGTGACCAAGGTGCACGACTACGTGAACGGCAAGAAGCTCGTGGTCTACCGCAAGGACGGCAAGAAGTACATCCCGGCCGTGCTGTTCAGCGACGGTGAGATGAGCAAGTTCATCACCGGCGCGATCACGGTGCTCTACGACGGCGGATTTACCGAGGAAGAGATCCTCGCATACCTGTTTACCCCGGACGATTCGCTCCCGGGCCGTCCGATCGACGCCCTGCACGGCCACGGCGCGCGCGAGGTAATCAGGCGCGCGCAGGCGATGGCGTTCTAGCGCCGACCTGCTTATCGACGCCACCGCGCGGCCACACCAACACGACCGACAGAAGCGCCGCGAACGGCGCGAGCACGAGGAACCACGGGTCGTAGAAGCGGTGGTTGCCGCTGCCCGTGAACGCGAGCGCGATGACGACGGAGCCGCCCACCGCGACCCGCTCGACCCACGCCGGGGCACGGAACGTGCCCACCAGTGAGATAAGCGACGCGTAATACCAGGGCAGCGTCACCGAGTTGGCGACAAAGGCGACGGCGTAGGCGGCGGTGGTGCCGGCGACGGCGGTGGAGCTGGCAAGCGCCCTGTCTTTGAGGCGGAAGAACCACCACACGACGACGAGCCCGGCGAGCATGAGGATCCCGCTGGCCGCGCGGGTGGCGGCGAGGGCGCTGTTGTAGTGGAAGTCCTCGTTGATCAGCTGCGCGATCGGCGTGATGAGCTCGGCGAGCAGCGTCGGCCCGGCCAGCGGGTTGACCACCTTGGAGTTTCCGGAGATCTCCTCGACCCAGCCCCACGACGATCCGGAAAGCACGGTGACGAGGTTGACCACCGCGGCCGTGACGGCGACGGTCCACGCACCGCTGCCGATGAACACGCCCACGCGGCGCGGCCAGCTGGCGTGCGCGCCGCCGTTGTCGCGCGCGAGCAGGATCCAGACGACGAAGGGGAGCGCGATCGCCGCGGTGGCCTTCAGGGACACGGCGAGCGCGATGAGCGCGATGCCTGCGGTGGACCAGGCAAAACGGCGGCACTGCGGCGCGATGCACGCGAGCAGACCGGCGGAGACGAGGCCGACCATGACGGATTCGTTGTGCATGCCGCCGACGAGGTGGAGCAGCATGACCGGGTTTGTGGCGCCGATCCAGAGGGCGAACTCCGGGTCGCCGCCGAGCTCGCGGGCGATCCGCGGTACCGCCCACACGATGAGGGCGAAGCCGGCGAGCGAGATGAGCTTGTACGCCACCACCCCGGCGGTGACGTCGTCGCCGACCACCGAGGTAATCGCCTTGCCCAGCCCGAGGTGTAACGGGCCGTACGGGGTGGTGGTGTTGCGCCAGTCGTGGCTGACCTCCCAGAGGTACGGCCCCGGGTTGACGGCTGCGCCCTCGGTGTAGGGGTCGTAGCCGTCGCGAAGCATTGCCCCCTGCATGAGGTAGGAGTAGACGTCGCGCGACAGCACCGGCCCGCTGAGCACGAGCGGTGCGGTCCAGGCGCAGGTGGCCAGTCGCGTCGCGCGTAGGCCGGGGCGGGCGCGGCCGAGCAGCAGCCAGGCCACGACAAGACCCAGGATGCCCACGGTGAGCAGGCCGTCCATGAGTCCGCGGCCGTGGCCGTAGGTCAGCGCGTCGAGGCCGAGTTCCCGCATCAGCCCGCTGCGGTTGCGCGTTGCGCCCGCGCCGTAGGAGCCAAGCGCGATGCACACGCTGGCGGCGACGCCAAGCCAGAGCGTGCGCTGCATCAGGCACGCCGTTCCGTGGACTTGATGGCCAGTTGCCGCAGGGTGTCGGCCACGGTGTCGTCGATGTTGGCGGTCTCCAGGTGCGCGAGCCCCGAGGTCGTGAGGGCGTCAATTCGCTTTTCGACGCCCTCCAGCGCCCCACTTTCCGCAATCAGCTCCGCCAGCCGGGCCAGCTCCTCAGGCGCGGTGGCGGTACCGATGCCGGCGCGTAGCTCGGTCGCGGCGGACGGGTCGGACTCGTCGAGCAGCTGGAGCGCGGTGGCGAAGAGGACGGTGCGCTTGCCCTCGCGGAGGTCGTCGCCGGCCGGCTTGCCGGTGACGGCGGAGTCCCCGAAGACGCCGAGGACGTCGTCGCGGAGCTGGTAGGCGATGCCGATGTCGTGGCCGTAGCCGCGGAAGGCTTCGATGGTATCCGCAGGCGCGCCCGCGATCGCTGCGCCGAGGTGCAGCGGGCGTTCGATGGTGTACGCGGCGGTCTTGAACCGGTTGACGCGATCCGCAAGTTCGATGGACTCGCTGCCCTGCGCCTCGAGCATGATGTCGAGCAGCTGGCCGCCGATGACCTCGGTGCGCATCCCTCGCCACGGCGCCGCGGCGCGCTCGAGGGCGGCGTCGCTCAGGCCGGAGTAGCGCCACATGTCCTCGGCCCACACCAGGGCGAGGTCTCCGATGAGAATGGCGGCGTGTTCGCCGAAGGTGGCGGCGTCGCCGCGCCTGCCGGCCGCGAGGTGTTCGGCCTCCACGGCGCGGTGGACGGTCGGGTTGCCACGCCGGGTGTCGGAGGCATCAATGATGTCGTCGTGGACGAGGGCACAGGCCTGGATGAACTCGAGCGCGCTGACGGCGCGCAGGACTGCCTCCGGGTCCTCGGCGGATGCCGAGCCGCCGCGCTCCAGCCCGCCGCCGCCAACGAAGCCGGCCCAACCGTAGAGCGGACGGATGCGCTTTCCGCCGCCCAGGACGAATCGCTCCAGGTGGGCTACCGCGTTGGTGACGGGCTCGCCGATGCGGGCGACCGGTTCGCGCTGCTGGTCAAAGAATTGGCGGAGTTGTGCTTCCACGGCCGCGGGGATCTGGTCTAGCGGGGTGCTCCTATCGGCCACGGTGTGGACTCCTTATATCTCATGAGTGTGGGGGCGTCGTGCTACCGCAAGATTACCTACCCGTCGGACGGCAGCGGCAGGGTGCGTCCCAAGATTGCGAACGGGCGCGGGTCCCCCGAGTAGTAGAAGCCGCGGGCAACGTCGGTGAACCCGAACCTGCGGTAGAGCCGGAAGGCGGCGTTGGCCTCCTGCTCGACCTCCGGGGTGGACAGCAGCGCGTGGGGCGCAGGTGTCGCCTGGAGGAGCGCGCGCAGGAGGTGCGCGCCGATGCCTTGCCCCTGGGCGCTGGGGGAGACGTGGACCTCCGCAACCTCGAAGTAGTTGCGCAGGATCGCGCGGTCGTGGTCGGTGGGCCCGCCGTTTTCTCGCATCGCGCGGACGAGCTGTCGGTCCCACCAGCGCTCGCGGCTGCCCAGGAATCCGTAGGCCACGCCGAGGACGTGCTCGCCGCTGACGGCGGCGAAGGCAACGAACCCGGGGGTGGTGACTTCGCCGCGCCAAACGCGGATCCGCTCGGGGCGGATCGAGCGCGGGTACTCCATCGCGTCGAGGTAAATGTCCACGAGCTGCGGTGCAAGGTACGCGAATTCAGCGTTGCTCAGGGGGCGAATGTCTACGGTCACGTCTCCATCGAACCATGCCGGTACTCGCGCCGTGGAAAAAGCCACAACTTCGAACGGTTGAGCGATTATCGACGCCACCGTGTTCGCCCCGCACCTTAAGGTCAACACCAACGACATCCCAATAGGAAGGACAGCCCGATGAACACCACTACTGCCAGCGTGATTTCCGCAACTACCCGCTCCGCGTCCTCCACCGCCAAGCGTGACCGCTTCCTTGCCGCCGCGGACGCCTTCTTGGCGCAGGCCCACGAGGAGCTTGAGGCGGGGGATGAGGCGCTCGCTCTTGAGCAGGCGTACCTGGCTGCGCTGCGTACTGCGGGAGCGGTGTGCGCCACCGCGCCGGAGATACGCCGGCGAAAGCGGCTGCCGAGTAGCGCGTGGGACAAGCTGGCGCTCACCGGTCCGGACGGCAAGCGGTGGGCGGCGACGTTTCGTGGTTACTCGGCGCTGCGTGGCCGCGTTGCCTCTGGCATCCAGCAGCGCCCAGCGATGGACAAGGTGACGGCCCTGCTGGACGAGGCGGAGCAGTTCTATCTGGCGTCCCTGCCGGAGTTTGGCGCGGAACCTCCACTGGTGGCCTAGTACGGCGGCATGGAGGCGGGGTGCGCTGTGGGCGAATGGCAAATCAGTACAGTTCGCTGAACCGATTCTCCGGCGGGAACAATCTGAGTAGGATGACCGTTGTACCCATAAGATGATTCGCCGCCGAGGCGATTCAACCACCGATTGAGTGCGGTCAACACGCCGTATAGCTGGGGAGTGAAGCCATTGTCTCTTTCTGAACAGGAACAGCGCGCCCTCCGAGAGATCGAGCAGTCGCTTCTCGCTGAGGACCCGCAGTTCGGGAGCTCGGTCGCGCAAGACGCTGACTACGCAGGCCGTCAGCCGTCCGGCAAGATCACCCTCCGTAGCGTCGCGCTGATGGTCTTGGGTCTTGTGCTCCTGCTCGGCGGTGTCGCGCTCGCAACCGTCAGTGTGTGGATGGTGCTCATCAGTATCGTGGGCTTCGGCGTGATGATGTTCGGTGGTGTCATGGCGTTGCGTACGCCCGCAACCCCGTCCCCGCACCTCCGTCCGCAGCAGGCGAACGCGGCGCCGCAGTCGCGCCGTGGCGCGTCGATGGAGGAGAGTTTCCGCCGCCGTTTCGAGGATCGGCAGTAGACCGCCGGTAGGTACTGCCCGGGGAAGTTGTTGCCCCGCAGATTGGCTCAGCGCATCCCGTTCTGGGGTGCGTTTTTTCATGCCCACACTCACTTCGGGTGCTCAGGCTCTTTCCGGCTCCGGGCGTCCATGAGTCAGGACGCGTCATCCGCTCTGACAACGCTATCGACACCCAGGTGACGAGATCACCGTGACGAAGTCGTAGGAAATCCTCGCATCTTCGTCATGGTGATCTCGTCAAACGGGCCAAGCGTCCCCGGCTACGCGCTGGGGGCCACCCACTTCGCCCCACCGGGACGCCCCACTTTCTCCCACTCCGCCACTTGTCCCCACTACAGACGCCATTCGCGGCGGCTGCGCGCACCCCGGCTCAGCGATTTTCCTGGGCTTTTGCACTTCGGGCGCGTGGAGGGACTGGAGGGGCGTGTGGTGATGGTGGGGTAGGGGCGTCGACAAGCGACCCATGTGGCGCCGAGTCCCAACGGGAAGGGGACCGCGCCCCACCGCTAAACGTGCCCGTTGTACAGGAGAAATGCGCGACGTGAAAAGAATTTTCCCGTGTGGTGTGGCGTCAGTGGGGGAAAGTGGGTTAAAGTGGGCCATGCGTGAAGGCGTGGCGTGCATCTTGACTACGTGTGCGGCACGAATTGGCGCAGAGAAAATTTCAGAGCCGATTCCGAAGGTGAAGGAGAGGTGGGTCGCCGGATGTTTCTGGGAACCTACACTCCCAAGCTGGACGACAAGGGGCGCCTGACGCTGCCTGCGAAGTTCCGAGAGGGGCTCGCGGACGGGTTGATGGTGACCAAGGGGCAGGATCATTCGCTCGCGGTGTATCCGCGGGAGGAGTTCACCGCCAGGGCCAGAAAGGCTGCGGCGGCGTCCCGGACGAACCCGAAGGCGCGCGCGTTCATTCGTAACCTGGCTGCCAGCGCGGATGAGCAGACGCTCGACGGTTCCGGTCGCATCACGTTGTCGTCGGCGCACCGGGAATACGCCTCCCTGACGAAGGAGTGCGTGGTCATCGGCTCGGTGGATTTTCTCGAGATTTGGGACGCTGAGTCTTGGGCTCAGTACCAAGAAGAGACTGAAGCTGCCTTCTCGGCGGCGGACGATGACGACATTCTCTCCGGTCTGCTGTAGGGCTGACTACCCGGCAGTGGGCGTGTGACTACTGACGGAGAGCGTGTACGGACTCTGTCCGGGGCGTGAAGCGTTCTGGTGTACTTCCCCGACATCAGAACTGCCGCCCCGGGCAGGGCTCTATGCGCTCCCCATTCGTGGGATTTGGGCGATACGAAAGCGACAAGCGAGACGGAGGGAGGATCCTCGGATGAATGACAACCTTTCGGCGATGGATTACTCCGTCGCGGCTAATCACGGGCATGTGCCGGTGATGCGCGATCGTATGGCCGAACTGCTGGCGCCGGGCGTCGAGAAGCTTGGTGCGAAGGCAGTGCTTATCGACGCCACACTCGGCGCCGGCGGACACACCGAACATTTCCTCCGCACGTTCCCTGATGCGCACGTGATCGGCGTGGACCGTGACCCGAACGCGCTGGCGCAGGCGTCGGAGCGGCTCGCCCCGTTCGGTGATCGCTTCGCCCCCGTGCAGGCGCGCTTCGACGACATGGGTGCGGCAATCGCTGGCGCTGTCGGCCCCGCCTTCGACCTCGTCCGTGAGGTCGGCGTGGCCGGTGCCCTCTTTGACCTGGGCGTGTCATCGATGCAGCTGGACCAGGAGGAGCGCGGGTTTGCGTACCGCGTGGACGCGCCGCTGGATATGCGGATGGACCCCTCGCACGGTATTACTGCCGCTGACGTGCTGAACACGTACAGCCACGGTGACCTGGCGCGGGTGCTCAAGACCTACGGGGACGAGCGCTTCGCGGGCAAGATCGCGTCCGCGGTGCTTAAGGAGCGTGAGCGGGAGCCGTTCACCACCAGCGCCCGACTGGTGGAGTTGCTGTACAACACGATTCCGGCGGCGACCCGCCGCACAGGTGGCCACCCGGCAAAGCGCACCTTCCAGGCACTTCGCGTCGAGGTCAACGGAGAGCTGGACGCGATCCGCGGCGTGATCCCCGTGGTCACGGACCTGCTCGCGCCTGGCGGACGCGTGGTGTTTATGAGCTACCAGTCCCACGAGGACAAGATCATCAAAGCTGCGTTCCGTGATTTGACCACTTCGAAAACCCCGCCCGGGCTGCCGATGGATTTGCCTGGCACCGCCGCGGAGTTCGCACCGATTACCCACGGTGCGGAGAAGGCTTCCAAAGAAGAAATCGAGCGTAACCCGCGCGCCGCTCCCGTTCGAGTGCGAGGAATAGAGAGACTGTGTGCGGACAACGCCGCACCTGTCTCCGCACCGAACGATTCAGCACCGCAGGAACCGTCACTGCAACGCCCCGCACACCAACTTCCCACCCAACAACTTCCCAACCAGTAGCTGACTCGACTGGACAAGGCCGAAAAGGAATCAGAACATGGGAGCACGAGACTTCACCGCAACAGGATCGACCGACACGCTTGAACGACCAAGCCGCGCCGGCGAATCCGTCGCGCGAGGACGAGCGGGATCGCGCGTGAAGCCGAGCGGGCGCTCCGCAGCGCGCACGACCACGAAGCGCCCCACCCGTACCGGGCACCCGGTCAAGCCGCACGTGCCGCACACCAAGTCGCGCGGCCGCCTCGGCTCGCAGCAGGTGGTCACAGTGCGCGGCCGCCGCGTCGCGGCGCCGGCCGACGCAGCGAAGCGCCGCTTCTCTGTCGTGTCTTCGGTGGGGCTGCCGCTGCTCATCGTCGGCGTCATCATCGCGATGGTGCTGTCCGGCCTGGCCACCAGTCAGTCCTTTGTCATTGAGAAGCTGCAGTCGCAGGAGCGCGATCTGAAGAGCTCGGTGGAAACCCTGAACCGCGACCTCGAGCAGCGTCGCTCCTCCGCGGAGCTGGCGCAAAACGCGGCGGATCAGGGCATGCTCGTCGCCTCAGAGCCGGGCATTGTCGACGTCGCGGCGGACGGCAAGGCCAACACCCGCCGCGAGTTCGACCCGGAGAAGAACGCGAAGGTCATCGACGTCAACAGCGAGAACGCACCCGCTGGCCGCGCTTCCAGTGACAAGAAGGCCACCGCAGAGATCAGCGACGCGCTCACCGCAACCCCGGGTGGCAGCCGTAACGTCGGCCAGCGCCCGTCGGCGGCACCGGCACAGCAGGGGCAGGCAGGACAGTCGGCGCCCCCGGCCCACGCGCAGATTGATAACGTCGCGCCGTACCAACCAAACGTCGCATCAAACTTCTAAGATGAGGTACCTGCACCGGCCAGCTCATCGGTAACAACGCCGGAGAGCCAGGAGGGCTCTGCAAACACAAGGAGGACACGTGGTGGAATCGGGGTCGCGACGGCCACGTGGCTCAGCTGCTCGACAGCCTCAGCGAAAGGGCCCCGGCAAGCGCCGGGGAGGGGGAAGCGTGAAGCTGCCGCGGAGCGCGATGGATCAGCGCAAGCTGACCAACGCCCGCGTCAGTTTCGTGGTGGCCGTATTCCTTATCGTCGCGGCCGTGCTGGTCGCTCGTCTCGCGTGGGTTCAGCTCATGTGGGGCCCGGAGCTGCGCGAGCAGGCGCAGACACAGCGCGCCCGCGTCTACGTCGACCCGGCCCGCCGCGGTGACGTCGTTGATCGCGAGGGCAACCAACTCGCTTACACCATGCAGGCGCGCTCCCTGACGGTGTCCCCGGTCGTGCTGCGCCAGGAGCTGGCGGAGTTGGAGACGTACAAGATGCGCCAGGACGACGTCTCCGAATCCGACATCGAGCAGCAGCTCGACGCTCGCGTCGAGGACCGCCTGCGCCAGATGGCGAACTCGATCCCGCTGGCCATTGAGCACCGCGTCGTGCTCCGCGAGCCGGAGGAGGGAGAGGACTCGCTCGACGTGCTGAGCGACCTGGACGGCCTCGAGCTGCCCAAGTCCAGCGGCGCGAAGCCCAGCGCAAAGGCGGGGAACCAGAATGCTGCCGAAAACGCGGGGCCGGATGCCCAAGAAAGTTCGGTCAAGCCGAAGGACATCCTGGACAAGCTGCACTCGGACTCCAACTACGAAGTGCTCGTCCGCAACGTCGACCCAGACGTTGCCGGCGCGCTGGCCCGCACGTTCCACGGCCTTGCCGCGGACAACCAGGACATCCGCCAATACCCGAACGGCGCGATCGGCGAGAACATTATTGGCAAGGTCTCCATGGACGGCCAGGGTCAGTTCGGCCTCGAGGCATCGAGCGATGCCGCGCTGACCGGCATCAATGGCCGCTCCACGGAGGATGTCGCCGCCGGCGGCACCGCGATCCCGGGCACGTTGCGAGACGTCGTCCCCGCCGTCGACGGCGCACGCGTCGAGCTCACCGTGGATCTGGACCTGCAGACCTACGTGCAGCAGACCCTCGAGCAGGCGAAGCGCAACTCCGAGGCAAAGGACGCGCAGGCGGTCGTGCTCGACGCCCACACCGGCGAGGTCCTGGCGATGGCCAACACCGACACGATCGACCCGAACGGCGACTTGAACAAGCAGCTCAAGGAGGGCCGCGACTTTGAAAACAACGCGGTCTCGCACCCGTTCGAGCCGGGCTCGGTGGCCAAGATCATCACCGCTGCTGCCTCGATCGAGGAGGGTACGACCAACCCGGAGGAGGTCCACCAGGTCCCGGGCTCCATCGACATGGCCGGGGTGACGGTCGCAGACGCTTGGCAGCACGACGTCATGCCGTACACCACCGCCGGCATCTTTGGTAAGTCCTCCAACGTGGGCACCCTGCAGCTCGCGCAGCGCCTCGGCGAGGAGCGCTATTGGGACTACCTGCAGCGCTTCGGCCTGGGCAAGACCACGGGCATCGAGCTGCCCAACGAGTCCGCCGGCATCGTCCCCGTCCTGGAGCAGTGGTCCGGCGGCACCTTTGCCAATCTCCCGATCGGCCAGGGAATGAGCTGGTCCGCGCTGCAAATGGCCAGCGTGTTCCAGACCCTGGCCAACGGCGGCGAGCGCGTCGAACCGCGCGTGATCAAGCAGATCACCGGCCCGGACGGCGAGCAGATCGAGCAGCCCGCACCAGCGACCAACCGCGTGGTCAGCGAAGAAACCGCGCGCACCGTCGTGGATATGTTCCGGGCCACCTTCCAGTCCGACCCGGCCGGTGTACAAAACGGTACCGCCCAGGGCAACGAGATCGAGGGCTACCAGCTCTCCGGCAAGACCGGCACTGCGCAGAAGGTCGACCCGGACACGGGCGCGTACTCACAGAGTCAGTACTGGATCACGTTCGCGGGCATCGCGCCTGCCGACGATCCGCGCTTCGTTGTTGCCATCATGCTTGATGAGCCGACGCGCGGCCCCCTCGAAGGCGGCGCCGGCGGCCAGTCCGCCGCGCCGGTGTTCAAGGACATCGCCGCCTGGCTGCTCAACCACGAGAACATCCCGCCGAGCCCGGAGGCGAAGCCGTATGTGCTGCAGCAGCAGTAAGGTGCGTGGTGCAGTGCCCAACGCCTAGTGCCCAGCGCCCAGTCACGACACAACTTAATAGCCAGCAGCAACCGCCAACACAAGGAGGCCACATGAACACCGAAGCACCCACGCTGCAGCACCTCGCGCAGATCGCCGGGGCGCGCGTGGTCAACCCGCCCGCCGACGACACGCAGATCGCCTCGATCAGCCTCGACTCCACCGCGATCGAGCCGGGCGGGCTGTTCGCGGCGCTGCCCGGCACCCGCGTCCACGGCGCGTCGTTCGCCGAGGGCTCGCAGGCGGGGGCAATGCTTACCGACGCCGCCGGCCTGGACATCATCGCCGCCACCGGAGACGAGCGGCCCGTGCTGGTCGTCGAGGACGTCCGCGCCGTGCTCGGCGAGGTGTCGGCAGAGGTCTACGGGTGGCCGTCGAAAAGCATGCTCCTGCTCGGCGTGACCGGGACCTCCGGCAAGACGACAACGACGTATTTGCTCGAGCGCGGGCTGACCGCTGCGGGGCACAAGGTGGGGCTGATCGGCACGACGGGCACGCGGATTGCGGGGCGCGACGTCCCGTCGAAGCTGACCACCCCGGAAGCGCCGGCGCTGCAGGCGCTGTTTGCGCGGATGCGGGACGAAGGTGTGACCCACGTGGTGATGGAGGTGTCCTCGCACGCGCTGATGCTCGGCCGAGTCGGCGGCACTGATTTCGACGTCGCCGGGTTTACCAACCTGAGCCAGGATCACCTCGACTTCCACCCGACGATGGAGGATTACTTCGAGGCGAAGGCGTTGTTCTTCGACCCGCAATCTCCGTTTGCAGCCAAGAAGAGCGTGGTGTGCGTGGATGACGAGTGGGGCGAGCGGATGGCCCAGCGCGCCGCGCACCCCGTCACCGTGGGGACCCACGGCCAGGAAGGCCTCGACGTGCAGGCCCACCAGGTCTCCGTGGAGGAGAGCGGCGCGCAACACATCGCGCTGACCCACGACGGACACGACTACGAGTTCCGGCTGCCCATGCCGGGCGCGTTCAACGTGGCCAACGCCGCGCTGGCGGTGGGGATGGCCACCACCTGCGGCGTGGCCGCCTGGCCGTTCATCCAGGGGCTCGCCAACGCCGCGGTGCCCGGCCGTATGGAACGCATCGACGCCGGCCAGGACTTTGTCGCGGTCGTGGACTACGCGCACAAGCCAGCCGCGATCGCCGCGGTGCTGCAGACACTGCGCAAGCAAGTTGACGGCCGCGTGGGCATTGTCGTTGGCGCGGGCGGCGACCGCGACTCGTCTAAGCGCGCGATTATGGGCGCGGAGGCCGCCCGCGGCGCGGATTTTGTCGTGGTGGCGGATGATAACCCGCGCACGGAAGACCCGGCCACGATTCGCGCGGCGGTGCGCAAGGGCGCGGAGGAGGCCGCCGGAGCAGACGCCGAGATCCGGGAGAACGACTCGCGCGCCGGTGCCATTGACGAGCTGGTCGCCTGGGCGCAGCCCGGCGACGCGATCGTGGTGGTTGGCAAGGGCCACGAGGTCGGCCAGATCGTGGGAACCACGACCCACCACTTTGATGACAGGGAAGAGATGCGCCGCGCGCTGGCCGAGCACGGCTACGCGGCGGGAGCCGAGAAGGAGCACGCATGATACCGCTGAGCCTGGCAACAATCGCTGAGATCACCGGCGGGACGCTGAGCCCGGAGGCCGACCCGGACGCGGTGGTCACCGGCAACGTGGAGTTCGACTCGCGCAAGCTAGTCCCCGGCGGCCTGTTCGTTGCGCTCCGGGGCGCGCGGGTGGACGGCCACGACTTCGCCGAGGCGGCGGTGCGCGACGGTGCGGTCGCCGCACTCACCGCGCGCGAGGTTGGCGTCCCCGCCATCATCGTGCCGAAGGTCCCGCCCCGCGAAGGTGACAACTCCGACTTGGCTGCCGGGGACCCGGACGGATCCACCGCGGGCGTCGTCCAGGGCATGAGCAAGCTCGCCGCCTACGTGGCGCGGGAGCTGAGCGCGACCCACAACCTGACCATCGCCGGGGTGACCGGTTCCGCCGGAAAGACGTCGACCAAGGACCTCATGGCCACGCTGCTCACGCGCGCTGGAGAGACGGTAGCGCCCCCGGGGTCGTTTAATAATGAGATCGGTCACCCCTATACCGTGCTGCGCTGCACCGAGGACACCGACTTCTTGGTCGCGGAGATGTCCGCACGCGGCATCGGGCACATTGCCCACCTGGCCAAGATCGCCCCGCCACAGATCGGCGTGGTGCTCAACGTCGGCTCTGCCCACATTGGCGAGTTCGGATCGCGCGAGAACATCGCCCTGGCCAAGGGCGAGCTCGTGGAGGCGCTGCCGTCGGCGGAAGAAGGCGGCGTGGCGGTTCTCAATGCGGACGACGACCTTGTCTCCGCCATGGCGTCGCGCACCAACGCGCGAGTCGTCACTTTTTCCACGCGCCCGCGCGGTGGCGACTTCTACGCCACCGACATCACCCTGGACGCCATCGCTCGCGCGTCCTTCGTCCTGCACTGCCCGGACGCGGAACCCCAGCGCGTCTCGCTCGGGGTCTTCGGTGCCCACCAGGTGTCCAACGCGCTGGCCGCCGCGGCGGTCGGCGTCCAGGCCGGGCTCGACGCGGCCCAGGTGGCCGAGGCACTCAGCGCCGCCCGCTCCGTGTCGGTCAACCGCATGGACGTGAACACGCGCGAGGACGGCGTCACCGTGATCAATGATGCCTACAACGCCAACCCAGAATCCATGCGCGCCGGCATCGCGGCGCTGGGCTACACCGCTGCCGCCCGCCCCGGGGTGCGCTCCGTCGCGGTGCTCGGCGAGATGGGGGAGCTGGGCAGCGACGCGGTCGCCGCCCACGCCGCCCTCGCCGAGGAACTCGGGCGCTACCACGTCACCCACCTCATCGCCGTCGGACATACCGCGCCGATGGAGGCGCTGCTGCTCGGGTCGCAACAACAAGGCATCCAGGCCCAACAGGTCGCGGATGCGCAGGAGGCCACCGCCGCCGTGCGACGGCTGCTGTCCGCCGCGCCGCCGGGCGAGTCGGGCTGGGAACACCGCGCCGATCGCGACGTGGTGCTGGTGAAGGCCTCCAACGCGGTCAAGCTGTGGAGGGTCGCCGAGGAACTTCTGGCGGGTCATCGCTTAAGGGACGACCAACGCAATTATCCTCGTAGCTGATCTGTCTTCGTCGCCGTAGGTGGCGGGTGGGCGTCGATAATCATGCGCCCAGCGCTCAACAACTCAACAGTAAAAATTTCTAGCAAGGTTGCACTTCAATGGTTCAAGTCTTAAGCGCAGGGATTATCAGCTTCCTCGTGGCCATTTTCCTGACGCCCGTGCTCATTCGGTATTTCCACCGGCGGGCCATGGGGCAGGAGATCCGCGAGGACGGCCCGCAGTCCCACGCGCGCAAGCGCGGCACGCCGACGATGGGCGGTATCGCGATCCTCGTCGCCATTACCGTCAGCTACATTCTCAGCTCGCTGATCGCGCTGTTTACCGGGCACGAGGCGTTCACCGCCAGCGGCCTCATTGTGCTTGGACTGACCCTGTCGCTCGGCCTCGTTGGGTTTGCGGACGACGGCATCAAGCTGTTCATGCACCGCAACCTGGGCCTGAACAAGACCGCGAAGCTGGTGGCGCAGCTGGCCATCGCGCTCGCCTTTGGCATTCTCATCTTGCAGTTCCCCGACAACGAGGGGCTGACCCCCGGCTCAACCGCGCTGAGCTTCGTGCGAGACATTGAAACGATCGACCTGGCGGTCGGCGGCGGCGTCCTCGGCACGCTTGTCTTCCTCGTGTTCATCTACATCCTGCTCGCGGCCTGGTCCAACGCGGTCAACCTCACCGACGGCCTCGACGGTCTCGCCTCGGGCACGACCGCACTGGTGATGTCCGCGTACGTGGCCATCACGTTCTGGCAGTTCCGCAACTCCTGCTCGCTGTCCGCAACCCCCGGCTGCTACGCGGTCCGCGACCCGCTCGACCTGGCCATCCTCGCCGCCGCCGGCTTTGGTGCCTGCATCGGCTTCCTGTGGTGGAACGCGGCGCCGGCCAAGATCTTCATGGGTGACACCGGATCGCTCGCGCTCGGCGGACTGGTCGCGGGGCTCTCCGTGGCCTCTCGCACGGAGCTGCTCATGATCGTGGTCGGCGCGCTGTTTGTCATGGAGGCAGGCTCCGTGGTCATCCAGGTCGCGTCGTACAAGACGACCGGCAAGCGCGTGTTCCGCATGGCGCCGTTCCACCACCACTTTGAAAACGGCGGTTGGGCCGAGACCACCGTGGTGGTTCGCTTCTGGATCATCTCCGCCATGGCCGTCGCGCTCGGCCTCGCGCTGTTCTACGGCGAGTGGCTCACGCAAAACGGGGTGAGCGCGTAAATGACCTCCCAGACGCAGGGGCACATGCTTATCGACGCCCCCGTGCTCGTCGCCGGAGCCGGCGTCTCCGGTCTCGGCGCGGCCCGCATGCTTTCCGCCCTCGGGGTGGAGTACACGGTCGCGGACGACAGCGCGTCGGGCCGCGACGCGGTCCGCGATGCCACCGGCGCTCCCGTCATCACGACCGCGGAGGCGGCCGAGCGCTTCGCCGACTTCGCCACCGTGGTGACATCCCCCGGCTGGCGCCCGGACACCCCGCTGCTCGTCCAGGCCGCACAGGCCGGCCTCGAGGTCATCGGGGACGTAGAACTGTGCTTCCGGCTCGACCGCGCGGGCGCGTTCGGCGCGCCTCGCGAGTGGCTGGTGGTCACCGGCACGAACGGCAAGACCACCACCACCGGCATGCTCGCCTCAATCATGGCGCAGTGCGGGAACGACACCGGCAAGCGCGCGCAGGCCTGCGGCAACATCGGCGTGGCCGTCGCAGACGCGCTGCTGGCCGAGGAACGCGTGGACGTGCTGGTGGCGGAGCTCTCCAGCTTCCAGCTGCACTGGTCCACCCAGCTCGTCCCCGATGCAGGCGTGCTGCTCAACCTCGCGGACGACCACCTGGATTGGCACGGCTCCTTTGCCAACTACGCGTCCGACAAGGCGAAAGTGCTGCGCGCGCCCAGTGCGGTCGCCGGCGCAGACGACCCAGAGGTGACCAAACTGGTGGCGGCAACCGGCCGAGACGACGTCATCGGCTTCACGCTGCGCGCCCCCGAGCCCGGCCAGGTCGGCGTGGAGGGTGGCCGGCTGGTCTCTCGCTGGAAGGGCGACGATCCCGTGGACCTCGCTTCCGCCACGCGCATCCAGCCCCCAGGGGCCGCGGGCGTGCTCGACGCCGCCGCCGCGGCGGCAGTGGCGCTCACCCAGGGTGCGACGCCCACCCACATCCAGGACGGGTTGGACGCGTACCGCGTGGCCGACCACCGCGGCGCCGTCGTCCACAGTGGTGGGGGCGTGGATTGGGTGGACAACTCCAAGGCTACCAACCCGCACGCGGCCCACTCCGCGCTCGCAGGCGCGGGCACCGTGGTGTGGGTCGCGGGCGGACAGCTCAAGGGCGCGAGCGTGGACGAGCTCATCCACGAGCACTCCGCGCAGTTCCGCGCCGTGGCGCTGATGGGGGCAGACCGCGAAATCCTCCGCGACGCGCTGAAGCGGCTCGCCCCGCAGGTGCCCGTCTTTGTCACGGAGAGCACCGACCCGGCCGAAGCGATGGACAACGTGGTCGAGTTCGCAGCTTCCGTAGCGCAGCCTGGGGATTCCGTGTTATTAGCCCCGGCTGCTGCAAGTTTGGATATGTATTCCGGAATGTCAGCGCGTGGCGACGAATTTCGCGCCGCAGCAATGAGACACTGCTAACACGAGTAACACGAACCACGCTGGTTGAGACGACGAAAGGCCACAGGACGCATTCGATGACGCTGAAACCAGACAATCACAGGAGGTCGGAGCGCCCGGCCGGGGCGACTCGCGGGCGCCGCCCCGCCGAGCGTTCCAGCGCCGCGGTCCGACAGGAGTCCCGGCTGGGCAACGCCTCGCGTCGCCTGGGCGAGTTCATGGACTCGCGCCCGCTGCTGGACTACACCATGATCCGCACTGTGGTGCTCGTCCTCGCCGGCCTCGGCGTCGTGATGGTGCTCAGCTCATCCATGGCCATGTCGGTGGCGAACAACCAGGCACCGTGGAGCATCGCACTGCGCCAGCTCCTCATGGTCATCGGCGGCCTGGTCGCGTTCTGGACCGCGTTGAAGATCCCGCCGTCCCGTTTGCACAAGCTCAGCGTCGTGCTCATGGGGGTGGCGGTTTTCCTGCTCATCGCGGTGCTTACGCCGCTGGGCACGGGTAAGGAATCGGTGGGCTCGCAGTCCTGGCTCGAGCTCGGGCCGCTGCGCTTGCAGCCCTCGGAGCTCGCCCGCATCGCCATTGCAATCTGGGGCGCGCAAGAGGTGGCCAACAAGGACGCCACGCGCCCGCTGCAGGCCGGAACCGGCACGCTGCGTTTCACCGTCGTCTCGGTCATCTGCCTGGCGCTCATCGCGGCGCAGGGAGACTTCGGTATGGCGGTCTCGTTCGCGCTCGTCGTCGCGTTCATCCTGCTCTTCGCGGGTATCTCGTGGCGCACGATCGGCATCTTCGCCGGCATCGGCGCGATCTTCCTCTTCAGCCAGTTCGCGGCGGGCGGCTTCCGTTCCAACCGCTTCCACGTCTACTTCGACGCGCTCCTCGGGCACTTCGAGGACACGCGCGGCATCGCGTTCCAGTCGCACCAGGGCTTTCTTTCGCTTGCCGACGGCGCCCTCTTCGGTGTCGGACTCGGCCAATCCCGCGCCAAATGGTTCTACCTCCCGGAGGCGCAAAATGACTTCATCTTCGCCGTCATCGGCGAGGAGCTCGGCCTGTGGGGCGGCGCGCTGGTGATCTGCCTGTTCGCCATGCTCGGCTACTTCGGCCTGCGGGCCGCGCGCCGCGCGCAGACGCAGGAGCAGCGGCTCATGGCTGCCTCGCTGGCGGCCGCTGTGGTCTCCCAGGCGTTCATTAACATCGGCTACGTCGTCGGCCTCCTGCCCGTGACCGGCATCCAGCTGCCGATGCTCTCCGCGGGTGGTACGTCCGCGGTGATCACGTTCGGCGCCATGGGCGTGCTCGCCTCGGTGGCGCGCCACGAGCCGGATGCGGTTTCCGCGATGCAGAACTACGGGCGTCCGCTCTTTGACCAACTGTTGTTGATTGGGGAGCCACGGCCCGTCGATACGCAAGGCACCCCGCGCCCGAAGACCGCATCGCGGAAGCGCGAAGGGTCGCGCTCGGGGCGGGTCGTTCGACCGAACCAGCGCGACGCGCGCTTCGGCACACCCGTCACGGCGCGCGGCGCGGCGGGGTCCGGTCGCCGCACCGACGACGAACGAGGTCGCCCGAGCAGGCGCCGCGAGCAGGCGCGCTACGATGAACCACGAAACAGCGCTCGCAGGGGCGAGCGCCGGGCCGGCTAACGCTGCCGGTCAGCGACGTGAAAGGCGGAAATACGGCAATGGCTGAAACGCACGACGGAGACGGTACCCAGCTCAACACCCAGCTCAATGTGGTGGTAGCCGGCGGCGGCACTGCGGGCCACATCGAGCCCGCCCTCGCGGTCGGCGAGGTCCTGCGCGACACCTATGGCGCGCGCGTCGTCGCTCTGGGCACGGAGAAGGGGTTGGAGACGACCATTGTGCCCGCGCGAGGATTCGAGCTCGAGCTCATTGACCCGGTGCCGATGCCCCGCAAGCAGCCGCTGAAGTGGGCGGGCATCCCGCTGAAGCTGCGCCGCGCAGTGCGTCAAACCGCGGACATCATGAAGGAGAGCGGCGCGGACGTGGTCTTCGGCACCGGCGGATACGTCGCCGGTCCCGCGTACCTGGCCGCGCGCCAGCTGCGTCTGCCGTTCTTTGTCCTGGAGACCAACGCGCTGGCCGGTATGGCGAACAAGCTCGGCGTGCGACTCGGCGGCATTGGGCTCAACGCCGTGCCGAACTCGGGCATGGCCGGCGACGTCGTCGGGATCCCCGTGCGCCCGGGCGTGGGAGACGACCCGGACGGGGCGAAGGCCGGGCGCGGATACAAGATGTGGGACCTGGACCCCAACACGAAGACGGTCCTGGTCACCGGTGGTTCCCAGGGCGCGGTGAACATTAACCGCGCGCTTGCCGGCGCGGTGGAGCGGATCACCGGCGCTGGGTTCCAGGTCCTGCACGCGTACGGCCGGAAGAACGACGCCCCCGCGACCATGGATGGCTACACGGCCGTGCCGTACATCGACGATATGGAGGCCGCGTACGCTGTCGCGGACCTCGTGGTCTGCCGTTCCGGCGCCATGACCGTGGCTGAAAACTCCGCCGCAGGACTGCCCGCGATCTACGTCCCGCTGCCGCACGGCAACGGCGAGCAGGGGCTCAACTCCGCGCACCTTGTTGCCACCGGGGCCGCAGTGCGTATCGACGACGCGTCGCTCACCCCCGACGTACTCGCCGAAGAAGTCCTGGGCATCCTGGGCAGCCCGGACCGTTACCAAGAGATGCGCAGCGCCCTCGAAACCTCGGGCGCTGGCAACGTGGCTGAAGAACTCGCGCGGCGCATCACCAAGGCCGCCGCCCGCAGCGCGCACCAATAGCCTCGCCGATCCACCCAATAAGAAGGAGACTCCAATGACGCCGACGACTACCCCGGGCGCTTCCGACCCGGCCGAGACCCCAATCGACCTCTCCCGCGTCCACCTCATCGGCATCGGCGGCGCCGGCATGTCCGGCGTGGCCCACATCCTGCTCGACCGCGGCTCCGTGGTCACCGGTTCGGACGTGAAGGAGTCGCGCCCGGTCCGCGCGCTGCGTCTGCAGGGCGCGGAGGTGGCCATCGGCCACGCGCGCGAAAACCTCGAGCTTTCCGCTGAGCTCCCGACCGTCGTGGTGACCAGCTTCGCCGCGATCCCCAAGGACAACCCGGAGTTGGTGCGCGCCGCAGAGGAGGGAATCCCGGTGATCCGCCGCTCCGACCTCCTTGGCGAGCTCATGGAGGGCTACACCCAGGTGCTCCTCGCCGGGACGCACGGCAAGACCTCCACCACGTCCATGGCGGTGGTGGCGCTGCAGGCGGCCGGGGTGGACCCCTCCTTCGCCATTGGCGGTCAGCTCAACCGCGCCGGCACGAACGCCCACCACGGAGCCGGCGACGTGTTCGTGGCCGAGGCGGACGAGTCGGACGCGTCGCTGCTTCGCTACAAGCCGAACGTCGCGGTGATTACCAACATCGAGCCCGACCACCTCGACTTCTTCAAAACCCACGAGGCGTACTTCCAGGTCTTCGACGACTTCGCCGACCGCGTCCAGCCCGGCGGCCACCTCGTGGTCTGCCTGGACGACCCGCACGCAGCCGAGTGCGGTGAGCGCGCCGCCGCCCGGGGCGTGAACGTGCTTGGCTACGGCACTGCGGAGGCCGTCGCGGCCCACCCCGACGTCCCCGCCGGCGCCGTGATCACCGAGGAAACGGTGGAAGGCTCCTACGTCACGACGACTGTGGAGCTGAACGTGCCCGAACACACCGCCACGGTGCGCTATCAGCTCAGTGTCCCGGGCCGCCACATGGTGCTCAACTCCGCGGCCGCGCTGCTCGCTGGCGTGCTTGCCGGCGCCGACCCGGAGAAGCTGGGGGAGGGGCTCACCGACTTTTCCGGCGTGCGCCGCCGCTTCGAGTTCCGCGGCCAGGTCGAGGGCGGCGACTTCGACGGCGTGCGCGTCTACGATGACTACGCCCACCACCCGACCGAGGTCAACGCGGTGCTCACCGCCGCGCGCGACAAGGTGACCACCGAGGGTAACGGCGCGCGCGTCATCGTCTGCTTCCAGCCGCACCTCTACTCCCGCACCGAAGCCTTCGCCGAGGACTTTGCCCAGGCCCTTTCGCTTGCCGACGCCTGCGTCGTCCTCGACATCTACGGAGCCCGAGAAACCCCCGTGGAGGGTGTAACCTCGCGGATCATCACCGACCGCATCGCAGACGGGACCGAGGTCCGCTTGGAGCCCGACTTCTCTGCGGCGCCGCGGACGGTGGCGTCCCTGACGAAGCCGGGCGACCTCGTGCTGACGATGGGTGCGGGCAGCGTGACGCTGCTCGCGCCGGAGATCCTCCGCGAGCTCTCGGGAAACGCGACGCCGGGCGCGGAGGCCTAAATGTCCACCGCGATCGGCAGTTCCGGCACCCCGGACCCGGAGGAGCCCCAAGACACTCAAGACGCCCAAGATCCGCAAGACTCGCAAGATTCAGACGACTCGCGCGAGGAGCCGCAGATCCCGGAGGTCGACGGCGACGTTGACCCCGCGGACGAGGGAGCCGTCGACCCCGCGGACGAGGGCGAGCTCGACCCGGAGGAGTGGGACGAGAGCGAGCCGGAGCCCGAGCCAGGCGAGTCATCCAGCCCCGTACGCGCGCGTGCCCAAGAGACGACCGCTGCGCCGCGCGCCGAAGCGGCAGCCGAGGAGCCGCCGACACCGGTCGACGACGCGGCGTTGCGCGCCAAGCGCATGCGGAGGCGTCGTCGCGCCGTTGGCTCCGTGGCCCTCGCCGTTGTGGTCATCGGCGTCGTGGGCGCGATCATGCCGTTTACCCCGATGATGCCGGTCCACGGGATCAACGTGGACGGCACCCAGAACCTCAGCGTCAGCGAGGTCCAGGACCTCACGGGGATCGAGCCGGAGACGCCGATGGGCCGGGTGGACGTGCAGGGTGCCGCGCAGCGCGTCGCCGGGAACCCGTGGGTGAGCTCCGTGACGGTCAAGCGCGACTGGCCGAGCGCCATCGATGTCGTGGTGGACGAGCACAAGCCGGTCGCGTTTGTCACTGAGGATGACGGCGCGCACTTGATCGATGTCGAAGGCAAGGACTTCATTATCGCCGAGCCCCCGGCGGGCGCGATGGAGCTGGTTGGGCCCGGAATCGGTGATGAGGAGGGGAAGCGGCACGCGGTGGAGATCGCGGCGTCGATAAGCGAAAAAGCCCGTGGCGAGGTCGAGTCTTTGGAGGCGCGCGGGCCGTACGAGTACGTGCTGCACGTGGCCGGCGGGCGGCAAGTGACGTGGGGTGCTGCGGAGGACAACATAAATAAGGCGCTCGCGCTTGAGACCGTGCTGCAACTGGAGGGCACGGAGTTCAATATCTCGAACCCGGAACTCGTCACGTCGCGGTAAAACCCCAGGTCAAAACTCTAAAGTAGAGGTTGAGGGTCGTGACACGCCGGGGGAGAAAACAAAAATCTCCGTTGCGTCATTCATGATGGAACGCGTTAGAAAGAAACCACTCCTCACTGTTTGAAAGGCGAGTCACCACACCATGACCTCTCCCGCGAACTACCTCGCCATGATCCGCGTTGTCGGTGTCGGCGGCGGTGGCGTCAACGCCGTCAACCGCATGATCGAAGAAGGCCTGAAGGGCGTCGAATTCGTCGCCATTAACACCGACTCGCAGGCGCTGCTGTTTACGGATGCCGATACGAAGCTGGACATCGGCCGCGAAGCCACCCGTGGCCTCGGCGCGGGTGCGAACCCGGAGGTTGGCCGTACTTCCGCGGAGGACCACAAGCAGGAGATCGAGGAGTCGCTGAAGGGCTCCGACATGGTGTTCGTGACCGCCGGCGAGGGCGGCGGCACCGGCACCGGTGCGGCCCCGGTCGTCGCCGGCATTGCCAAGAAGATGGGCGCCCTGACCATCGGCGTGGTCACCCGCCCGTTCACCTTTGAGGGCAAGCGCCGCACCCGCCAGGCACTCGAGGGCATCGAGGCGCTCAAGGAGGTCTGCGACACCGTCATCGTCATCCCGAACGACCGCCTGCTGCAGCTGGGCGAGGCGGAGCTGTCCATGATGGACGCGTTCCGCGCCGCCGATGAGGTGCTCTACAACGGTGTGCAGGGTATTACCAACCTGATCACCATCCCAGGCATGATCAACGTCGACTTCGCCGACGTGCGCTCTGTCATGGCCGACGCCGGCTCCGCGCTCATGGGCGTCGGCTCCGCGCGCGGCGACAACCGCGTGATGACCGCGACCGAGCAGGCCATCAACTCCCCGCTGCTCGAGGCCACCATGGAGGGCGCTAAGGGCGTGCTGATCTCCGTCGCCGGCGGCTCGGACCTCGGCCTGATGGAGGTGAACAACGCGGCTTCCATCGTCGAGGGCAAGGCCGACGAGGACGCGAACATTATCTTCGGCACGATCATCGACGACAACCTGGGCGACGAGGTCCGCGTGACCATCATCGCCACCGGCTTTGACGAGAAGGCCAACGTGCGTGCCGAGGCCACCCGCCAGGGCGAGCCGCAGATCCAGACCGCCCAGGCGCAGTCCGGCTCCAGCGCGGCACAGATCGACGGCGCCTCCTCGGCCACCCCGGCCCCGTCCCGCGGCTCGCTATTCGACGACCGCGCGGTGGAGACCAACCAGTCCGAGCCCAGCCAGCGTGGCTACGAGGACCGCCAGCCGCGCCACAGCTACGATTCGCAGCGAGGCGGCCTGTTCACCAGCTCCGACCGTAGCTACAGCGACCGCGGCGAGGTCCGTCGCGACGATCGCGACAACCGCGGCGACGACGATTTCGATCTCGACGTCCCCGATTTCCTGCGTTAACCACCAGCGCTCGCCCGGCCGCGTGAGCCGGGTAGCCTGGTTGGCATGGAAAACCTGACAACCCGCCCCGTCCGCATGGTGTTTACCTCCCGTGCCGGCGGGGCTTCTGCGTCCCCGTACGACAGCTTCAACCTCGCGCTCCACGTCGGGGACGACGAAGCGCAGGTGCATGCTAATCGACGCCGCCTCGCCACCATCCTCGACCTCCCCGAAGAGCACTTCGTGTGGATGGAACAGCTCCACACCAACTCCGTCACCGTGGTCGACGGCCCCCAGGCCGACCCCGTCGAAGCGACCGACGCTCTCGTCACCACCCAGACCGGACTTGCGTTGTGCGTGCTGGTCGCGGACTGCACTCCGGTGCTGCTTTCGGACCACGACGCCGGCGTCATCGCCGCCGTCCACGCGGGCCGGTTGGGCGCGCGCAATGGCATCGTGGCACGCACCGTGCAGCAGATGGTGGAGCTGGGGGCGAAGCCGGCCAATATCCAAGCGCTTTTGGGACCGGCCGCGGCGGGCGAGTCCTACGAGGTCCCCGCGGAGATGGCGGACGACGTGGAAGCACACCTGCCGGGCTCCCGCTGCGCCACGAGCAAGGGCACGGCGGGCCTGGACATCCGTGCCGGTATCGTGCGCCAACTGCTCTCGCTGGGCGTGACGCACATCGACGCCGACCCGCGCGACACCATTACGGACGAGTCCTTCTTCTCTCACCGCCGCGAGGGAACGACGGGGCGTCAGGCCGGCGTGATTTGGCTGACGGGGGCGAAATAAATGACTGAGCAACACGCCGGGCAACATGCCGAGCAACAGCACGGCGACCTCAGCGCGGCGCAGCTGCGCGAGAACCTCGAGACCGTGCGAGAGCGGATCCGCGCTGCGGAACGCGCAGCCAACCGCGAGCCGGGAAGCGTGGCGCTCCTGCCGGTGACCAAGTTCCACGGTGCTGGAACAGTCGAAGCGCTCGCCGCCGCCGGGGTCCGCCTGGTGGGGGAGAACCGTGAGCAGGAGGCGCGCGCGAAGGCGGAAACGCTCGCCACCGACGGCGTGGACTGTGGGATAGTCATGATCGGCCAAATCCAATCCAAGAAGGCTAACGCCGTGGCCCGATGGGCGTCCGAGGTCCACTCGGTGGACTCGGTCAAGCTCGCCCGGGGGCTGGACCGCGGGATGGCGCTCGCGATCGAGCGCGGCGACCGCCGGGACGGCGCCGGAGACGTGCTGCGCTGCTTGGTGCAGGTGTCTGCCGACGGCGACACCAGCCGCGGCGGCGTCGCGCTGGATGGCGCGTCATTCGGCGGCGTCGATGCGGAGGAGACGGTCTCGCACGTCGTTGGGGCCGTCGAGGACGCGGAACACCTCGTCTTTGACGGTTTCATGGTCGTGCCGCCGCTGGACGCCGAACCAGGCGAAGTGTTCGCGCTCGTCCGCCAGCTGACGGACGAGTGGTCGGCCAAGCTGGGGCGCACGCTGCGGATGTCAGCAGGGATGTCCGGCGACTTCGAGCTCGCTATTGCGCACGGCTCAGACGTGGTGCGTGTCGGAACAGCTGTGGTTGGTCCGCGGCCCGTAGGCTAAGCGCGAACCTTACAAATAACACGCCCGGTATTTGTCCGGTCTTCGTCCCGGTCTGGCCTCGATCTGAGCAGCATTGGGCAGTACAAGGGGCACTTCAAGCACCGCAATCAAGGAGCACGATCAATGTCTTTTTTTGACAGCGCGAAGGAATTCCTCGGCCTCGGCCCCTACGGCGAGGACGACGCCTACTATGACGACGCATACGACCGTGACGACCGTGATGACCGTGTTGGCACGGACATGCGCGACGATCGCGGTGACCGCCGGGCTCAGTCCGCCCACGCTGCGCATGAGGTCCGGGACGTCCGCGATGTTGAGCCATCGCGAGCGCACCGTTACTCCTCCGCAGCCGACCGCGATTACGCCGAGCCGCGCGTGCGTCGTGACGCCCAGGTCGTGATCCCGATGCTGCACTCGTACCAGGACGCGAAGCAGGTTGGCGAGCCCTTCCGCGATGGCAACATTGTGATCATGGACCTGACCAGCCTGAGCAAGGTCCAGGCGAAGGCGTTCATCGACTTCTCCTCCGGACTGTGCATGGCGCTGCGGGGCACGATGCACAACCTGACGTCGCGTCTTGACGTCGACCGTCGCGTCTTCGCCATCGTGCCCGATGGGGTCGACGTCGATGAGCAGGACTTGCAGCGTCGAGCGCACCTGGTCTAGCCAGGAAGACGTGACACGCGCGGGGTAGCGGTTGCACCCCGCGCGTTTTGCTATAGGTATGGTGGCGCACGTGGCAATTTTCGGAGCAATACTGTACGCCCTCGTTGGCCTCTATTCGTTC
Organism: Corynebacterium gottingense; assembly: GCF_003693265.1. Taxonomy (GTDB): domain Bacteria; phylum Actinomycetota; class Actinomycetes; order Mycobacteriales; family Mycobacteriaceae; genus Corynebacterium; species Corynebacterium gottingense. Next base: position 21,676 of record NZ_RDRE01000006.1, on the reverse strand, counting down.
GTGGTGATCCTCCGCGTCATCATTGAAATGGTGGAAAGCTTTTCACGGCACTTTGACCCGCCCCACTGGTTCATGGTCGCTGGAGAGGCGATCTTTGTGGTGACGGATCCCCCGGTGAAGGCACTGCGGAGGATGATCCCGCCGTTACGGATGTCCAACGGCATCGGTTTTGACCTCAGCGTCATCGTGCTGTTTGTCGTCCTCGTCGTGGTGCAGATGGTAATTCGCGCCACCCTCATTACTCCGTTCGTCTGAGAGTGGAAACCTGCAGCTCAACCGGAGGTAGAGATTCTTGAATAAGTGCGAATTTCCCCCGCTTTTTGCGCTTCACTCGACACATACCGCGTCTTCACGTGTATAAATAGATTGACTCGACGTGGCGGAGCTCTCCGTATCGGCTAGAATCGTCGGGTAAAAGCGTTACAAATTATTAGAAACACGGATTGCTTTCCCGTAACGTGGGAGGAAATCCTGTGCCCGGGTAGCCGGGTACGTCACTGACTTCGAAGGGAACGCCCATGCCGCTGACTCCAGCAGACGTGCACAATGTCGCTTTCAGTAAGCCTCCGATTGGCAAGCGGGGCTACAACGAGGATGAGGTCGACCAGTTCCTGGACCTCGTTGAGGACACGCTCGCCCAACTGCAGGACGAGAACGATGATCTGCGCGCCCGCGTGGATGAGGTTGCCGCTGGCGGCGCCGCGACCGGCGGTGCTGCAGCCGCGTCCGCGTCGCAGTCCTCTGCAGTCGACGAGGCGGCTGTGCGCAAGCAGGTCGAGCAGGAGCTCCGTGCTGAGTACGAGAAGAAGCTGCGTGACGCGAAGACTGCCACGGACAAGGCAGAGGCCGAGGCCCGCACCGCGAAGAGCGAGGCGGAAAAGGCCCGCAAGCAGGCCGAGGCCGCAAAGCAGGACGCCGACAAGCGTGTTGCTGAGGCGAAGCGCTCCGCAGAGTCCGCAGCCAAGAGCACCACGCAGGGCTCCTCCATCGCCGCGCCTGCCGCAGCTGCGGCTGCCGGGGCATCCGCTGAGGCTGCCTCCGCCGACACCCACGTCCAGGCCGCCAAGGTCCTTGGCCTGGCACAGGAGATGGCGGACCGTCTGACCAGCGACGCGCAGGCTGAGGCCCGCTCCATGCTGGATGAGGCCCGCGGTGCCGCCGCGCGCCAGCTTGCGGACGCAGACACCAAGGCGAAGAAGCAGCTGGCCGATGCGGAGTCCCGCTCCCACACCCAGCTCGAGGACGCGAAGAAGCGCGCGGCCGAGACCACCACGACCGCGGAGACCCGCGCGAAGCAGCTCGTGGCGGACGCCGAGAAGAAGGCGCAGGAGACCACCAGCGACGCAAACTCCCGTGCCGAGGCGCAGATCCGTCAGGCCGAGGAGCAGGCGCACAAGCTGCAGGCCGATGCAGAGCGCAAGCACACGGAGATCATGAACACGGTCAAGCAGCAGCAGAACGCGCTGGAGAACCGTATTGCCGAGCTCCGCACCTTCGAGCGCGAGTACCGCACTCGCCTGAAGACCCTGCTGCAGTCCCAGCTTGAAGAGCTGGAGACCCGCGGCACCTCCGCACCGAGCGGCGACGCCGGCGCGAAGTAGCACAGCACGCGCTCTCAACGCCCCGCGCGCGGACCTGGGATGAGGTTCGTGGGCGGGGCGTTGGCGTCGATAAGCATGCTCCGCACCGCACGGGCCAGGAGTGCGTTATACTGGCGAGGCACTTCAACAGCGCACGTGCTGATCCGGCCATCACCGGGGAGCGTTTTCGGAAGAACCCCGCGGCTGCAGGGCTGCGGCAAGTAGAACCGGACGTGAACAAGGGGAGACGTCACTTCCTTCACCACAAATGAAGCGGGAGCTGGCTCTTTGGTTGGCTTCAAGCAGGGTGGTACCGCGCGACTTTCCGCGTCCCTGCACGAGAACCGCAACGTGCGTGGAGGAATGATGACCGAGGTAGGTGGCGTCTACCCCAAGGTAGACATGACTGGTGGCAGCAGCCGGTTCCCGGACATGGAACGGATCGTGCTGGACTACTGGAACAGCGACGGGACCTTTCAGGCCTCGCTGAAAAACCGTGAAGACGCCGAAGAGTACGTGTTCAATGACGGCCCGCCCTTTGCCAACGGCCTGCCGCACTACGGCCACCTGCTCACCGGCTACGTCAAGGACATCGTCCCGCGCTACCGCACGATGTCCGGCTACCACGTGCCGCGCGTGTTTGGCTGGGACTGCCACGGCCTGCCCGCCGAGCTGGAGGCGGAGAAGCAGCTGGGCATCAAGGACAAAGCGGAGATCGAGGACATGGGCCTCGAGCGCTTCAACGAGTACTGCGCAAAGTCCGTCATGCACTACGCGGACGAGTGGGAAAACTACGTCACGCGTCAGGCTCGTTGGGTCGACTTTGAAAACGGCTACAAGACGATGGACCCGGAGTTCATGGAGTCCGTCATGTGGGCGTTCAAGGAGCTCTACGACAAGGGCTTGATCTACCAGGGCTTCCGCGTCCTGCCGTACTCGTGGGCGGAGCACACGCCGCTGTCCAACCAGGAGACCCGCCTGGACGATTCCTACCGCGAGCGCCAGGACCCCACGGTGACGGTGACCATGCCGTTCACCGGTGGCCGTGAGGGCTTCGCCGCCGCAACCACGTGGGAGGAGCACCCAGAGCTTCACGACGCCGCCGCGATCGCCTGGACCACCACCCCGTGGACCCTCCCGTCCAACCTGGCCCTGGCGGTCCACCCGGAGGTGGAGTACTCGCTGGTCCGCGTTGCCGAGGACGGTGTCGAGGGCTTCGCCGGAGCGAAGCTGCTGCTGGCCACCGACCTCATGGGCGCCTACGCCAAGGAGCTGGGCACGGACCCGGAGGTCGTCGCCACCTTCACCGGCGCGCAGCTGGAGGGGCTGGAGTACGAGCCGGTCTTCGACTACTTCAAGGACACGAAGAACGCGTTCATGATCCTCCTGGCGGACTACGTCACCACCGAGGACGGTACCGGTGTGGTCCACCAGGCGCCCGCCTTTGGTGAAGACGATATGCTCACCACCGAAAAGTACGACATCGACTTGGTCATCCCGGTCGACGCCGACGGCAAGTTCACCAGCCTCGTCCCCGAGTACGAGGGCAAGCTGGTGTTTGACGCGAACCGCGACATCATCCGCGAGCTCAAGGCTGCGGGCCGCGTGGTGCGCGACCAGACCATCGTCCACTCCTACCCGCACTCCTGGCGCTCCGGCGAGCCGCTCATCTACATGGCGCTGCCGGCATGGTTTGTCAAGGTCACCGAGTTCCGCGACCGCATGGTTGAACTGAACCAGCAGATCGACTGGATCCCGTCGCACATCCGCGACGGCCAGTTTGGCAAGTGGCTGGAGGGCGCGCGCGACTGGAACATCTCGCGTACCCGCTACTGGGGCTCCCCGGTGCCGGCGTGGGTGTCGGACAACCCGGAGTACCCGCGCGTCGACGTGTACGGCTCCCTCGACGAGCTCGAGCGCGACTTCGGCCGACGCCCCGAATCGCTGCACCGCCCGCACATCGACGAGCTGGTGCGCCCCAACCCGGACGATCCGACGGGCAAGTCCATGATGCGCCGCGTGCCGGACGTGCTGGACTGCTGGTTCGAGTCCGGCTCGATGCCGTTCGCCCAGTACCACTACCCGTTTGAAAACGTGGAGGAGTTTGAAACCCGCCAGCCGGCCGACTTCATCGTGGAGTACTCCGGCCAGACTCGCGGCTGGTTCTACCTCCAGCACGTGATGTCCACCGCGCTGTTCGACCGCCCGGCGTTTAAGAAGGTTGTCGCCCACGGCATCGTGCTCGGCGACGACGGCCTGAAGATGTCCAAGTCCAAGGGCAACTACCCGGACGTCAACGAGGTCTTTGACCGCGACGGCTCTGACGCGATGCGCTGGTTCCTCATGTCCAGCGCCATCCTGCGCGGCGGCAACCTCATCGTCACCGAGCAAGGCATCCGCGACGGCGTGCGCCAGGCGCTCCTGCCAATCTGGAACGCGTACTCGTTCCTGCAGCTCTACAGCTCGCACGAGGCGACCTGGTCGCTGGACTCCACCGACGTGCTCGACCGCTACATCCTGGCCAAGACGCACGACGTGGTCGCGGCTGTCGACGCCGCGCTTGCAGACACCCGCATCGCCGACGCCTGCGACGAGGTGCGCCGTTTCGCCGACACCCTGACCAACTGGTACGTGCGCCGCTCCCGCGACCGGTTCTGGGAGGGCCAGGAGGCGCACCCGGAGGCCTTCAACACCCTGTACACGGTGCTGGAGATCCTCACCCGCGTCACCGCGCCGCTGCTGCCGTACATCTCCGAGGTCATCTGGCGTGGCCTGACCGGCGGGCGCTCCGTGCACCTCACGGACTACCCGCAGGCGGACACCATCCCGTCTGATGACGCACTCGTGGCCACGATGGACGCCACCCGTGCGGTGTGCTCCGCGGCTTCCTCGGTGCGCAAGTCCCGCAAGCTGCGCAACCGCCTGCCGCTGCCCAAGCTCACCGTGGCGCTGCCGAACGCGAATGACCTGGCCGACTTCGCCCCGGTCATCCGCGACGAGGTCAACGTCAAGTCCGTCGAGCTGACCGAGGACGTAGATTCGGCGGGTTCCTTTGAGGTCGTCGTGAACGCGAAGGTCGCTGGCCCGAAGCTGGGTAAGGACGTGCAGCGTGCCATCAAGAATGTGAAGGCGGGCAACTACGAGCGCCGCGGCGACGACGTGGTGGTCGACGGCGACATCGTGCTTACCCCGGAGCTCTACACGGAGCGACTCGTGGCCGAAAACCCGGAGAGCACCGCGCGCGTGGACGCGAACGACGGTGTCGCCGGCCTGGTCGTCCTGGACACCGAGGTCACTGAGGAACTGGAGGCCGAGGGCTGGGCCGCCGATGTCATCCGCGGTCTGCAGGACGCGCGTAAGCGCGAGGGCCTCGAGGTCTCTGACCGCATCGCCGTGGTGCTCTCCGTGCCGGCGAAGAAGGAGGGGTGGGCCAAGCGCCACGCCGAGCACATCGCCGGCGAGACCCTGGCTACCGATTTCTCCGTCACCACCGACGCGCTGTCCGGTGAGCAGACCGTGCACGAGGTGATCGACGGCGTGACGGCGCGGGTGCGCAAGAACGCGTAGCCCGCGCCTGCCCTCACCGCCATGGCCCCCAACCTGCCAGTTGGAACTTGTGAGCGATGATTGGCAGACTTGGGGGCATGACTCGCTGGGTGCTGCACATCGACATGGACGCCTTCTTCGCGTCCTGCGAGCAGCTCACCCGGCCCACCCTCAAAGGCCGCCCGGTCCTGGTCGCCGGGGTCACCGGGCGCGGCGTGGTCGCCGGCGCCAGCTACGAGGCGCGCAAGTTCGGCGCGCGCTCGGCCATGCCCACGCACCGTGCCGCCCGCCTCATTGGCCCGCAGGCGGTGCTGATCACGCCGCGTCGCCCGGTCTATAGCGCGGCGTCGCGACGCGTCTTTGACATCATCCGCCGCCGCGTGGACGTGATGGAGCAGCTCTCGATCGACGAGGCGTTCTTAGAGCCAGAGGAGCTTGTCGACGCCACGCCGGACCACGTCCGCGCTTGGGCCAACGACCTGCGCGACGCGATCAAGCAAGAGACCGGTTTGCCCAGCTCCATCGGGGCCGGCAGCGGGAAGCAGTACGCCAAGATCGGTTCCGGCTTGGCCAAACCGGACGGCGTTTTTGTCATCCCGCACGACGAGCAGTTGGACATCTTGCACCCGCTCCCGGTGAGCCAGCTGTGGGGCGTCGGCCCGGTCACGGAGGGGAAGCTCGCGGCGGCCGGCATCGAGACGATCGGAGACTTCGCCGCGTTGAGCGAGAAGGAAGTGGACATCTCACTCGGCGGCGTCGTGGCGAAGCAGCTGTGGACGTTGGCGCGCGGCATCGATGACCGACCGGTCGCGCAGCGGGCGAAATCTAAGCAGATCTCGTCGGAGCACACCTACCCGCAGGACCTCACCACGCAGGCGGAGGTGGACGCCGCGCTCGAGCGGGCGGCAGAGGGGTCGCACCGACGCCTGGTCCGCGCCGGCCGCGGGGCGCGCACCGTCACGGTGAAGCTTCGCATGGCGGATTTCCGCATCGAGTCGCGCTCAGCCACGCTCCCGTACGCCACCGATGACGCTGGCACCTTGCTCGCCACGGCGTTCAAGCTGGTGCGCTACCCGGACGAGGTCGGGCCGATACGGCTCGTCGGCGTCTCCTACTCGGGCCTCGAGCACTCGCTCCAGGACGTGCTCTTCCCGGAGCTAGACCAGGCGATTGTGAAGCCCGCCTCGGCGGAGACAGACTACGAGACCGGGGTGAGCGACCACGTGACTCAGGAGCAGATCGAGGTGGACACGCAGGCCGGGCACCAGCAGGGCATCTGGCAGGCCACGCAGGACGTATTCCACCCCGAGTACGGCCACGGCTGGGTGCAGGGCGCGGGCAAGGGGTGGGTGACTGTTCGCTTTGAAACCCGTTCGACGGGGCCGGGGCGCATCAAGAGCCTGCGCGAGACGGACGAACAGCTGCAGCCCGCGGACCCGCTCGACTCGCTGGACTGGGACGACTGGTTCGAGGAGGAGCGCGACGCCGAGGAACGCGACGGCTAGCTAGCGCGCGCCGAGCAACGGCGCCGGGTCGACGCCCGCGGCCAGCGCCGTCGCGAGCGCCATGCGTGCCTGGCCCGGGCGCAGGAAGCCCGCCGGCAGCGCGCCCTTCGCGCCGAGCGTGCTGCCGCCGCCGGCGCCGCCGTAGGCAAACGCCACCTCGCCGCGCGGTACGGAGGTGGAAATGACCACCGGGATCCCGGCGTCCAGGGCGCGGGCAAGGCCGGTGCCCATCTGCTCGGAGACGTTGCCCGCACCTAGTGCGGCGACGACGATGCCGTCCGGGCGGGAGGCGGCCACGGCGTCTACGAGCGCGTCGTCCGCGCCGGGCCACGCCGCGATGACGGGGATGTTGCACCCGTCCAGTTGGGCCAGGGGAGCGGCAGCGGGCCGGGGCAGCGGCCGGTCGGCGGCGAGCGCGAAGGCGCGCAGCTCGCCGGTGTGGGCCTTGTACAGGCCACGGGCCGGTAAGGTGTCGCCGCCGAAGTGGACGAGCACGCCCTGGCCGCGGCGCAGCGGGTCGGCGGCGGTGTCGATCGCGCGGCGCAGGTTCTCGGGCCCGTCGGGCGCGTCGGCGTCGGCGGGGCGCTGCGCGCCGGTGAGCACGACGGGGCGGGGGTCGTCGTGGACGAGGTCGAGCGCGAGCGCGGTATCGGCCATGGAGTCGGTGCCGTGGGTGATGACGATTCCGGTGACGGAGGCGTCGTCAAGCGCTTTGCGCACGAGCGACCTCAAGGTATCGACCTCGGCGAGGGTGACTGAGGAGGAATCCAGGCTCGCGGCGTCGTAGGTGCGCACTGGCTCGGTGGTGCCGCTGCGGGAGACGAGCTCCTCGCAGGTCAGGGTGGGGACGCGCGCGCCGGTGGCGTCGGTGGTGGAGGCGATGGTGCCGCCGGTGGAGATGACGAGGACGAAGTGTTCCATGAGTCCTAGCGTGCCAGATGATGTTGTTGGTGTGGTGATACCGGGGCGATACGCTGAGTGGAATAAAGTGCAAACGAGAACCTACGAAGCAAATGCTGCCGCAAGGAGAATCAGTGAACGCACACAAACTCATCGTCGCCGTTGCCGCACTCGGGCTGACTGCGGGCCTCGCCGCCTGCTCCGATGATGGCGAGTCCGGCGCGGACACCAGCGGGTCCGCCAGCAACGAACAGACCTCCGCCCAGCAGGCCGCCCCGGTGGCCGAGCTGCCGACCGCCGAGGAGCTCAACGCCGTGCTGACCCGCGCGACCGACTCCGCCCTGCCGATCGGCGAGCGCGTCAACACCGTCCAGGGCGGCGACACGGTGCCCGAGCTTTTCGACGTCATGGCGCAGTCCCAACAGCAGTCCGGGGCAAACTTCCAGGTCGTGGACCCCATCCTGCCGGGCTACGGGCCGAACACGGTCCTGGCTACCGTGAACTTCACCCAGCCGGAGCAGCAGTCCGCGCAGCAGGCGGAGGACGTGGAGTTCGTCTTCGAGGACGGGCAGTGGAAGCTGTCCCAGGAGTGGGCCTGCACCCTGGTGACGAATACGCTGCCGCCGGAGCAGGTGCCGCCAATGTGCACCGCCGGCGCCGCGCCGACCGTGCCCGGGGACCAGGCCCCCGCCGACGCGCCGGCCGCGGATGCCCCGGCTGAGCAGGCACCGGAGGGCGATTACCAGGAGGCCCCGGCCCTGTAGTCCGTTAGTCCACTTCGTCGCGCCAGACCTCGCCGGTCCACATCGTGGACAGGGTGAGGATCCTGGCGCGTTCGTCGTTTGTGCGGATCCGCTCGCGCCACTGGCGGCGCACCCACCGGTCGTGGCTGGTGATGATCACGGTGCCCGCAAAGTCCAGCAGGGCGTGCTCGAGCTCTTCCGCCAGGGCGAGCGAGAGGTGGTTGGTGGGCTCGTCCAACAGCAGCAGGTCCGGGGGAGTGGAAAGGATCACGCCGAGGGAAACCCTGCGGCGCTGGCCCAGCGAGAGGTCCTCCAGCTTCGTGGCGGCCTGCGCCTCGGTCATCAGCCCCATCTCCACGAGGTCCGGGGAGCCGCCACCGGTACGGATGGCAAACGCCTCGGCCGCGGTGACCGTCAGGTCGCGCCATGAGTCGTCCTGCTCAAGGCGGCCCACGCTGTACTCCTCCGGGATGAGGCACTCGCCGGAATACTCGGTGAGCGTGCCGTCCAGAATCTTCAGCAGCGTCGACTTGCCCGACCCGTTCGGCCCCTCTACCAGGAGTTGCTGGCCGGGCTGCAGCTTCAGGTCCAGCGGGGCGAGGCGATCCGGCACCGCGAGGCCCCGGGTCACCACGGCGGGCACGCCTATCGACGTTGCCGTGTGCTCCGGCACCCCGCGGAAGGACAGCCGCGCCGGCGGGGCCGGGATCGCTTCGCGCTGCAGCGCCTCCAGGCGAAGACGCGCGGAGCGGCGTCGGTTGCCCACCGTCTTCGCTGCCTTATCGGCGTAGAACTTCGCCGCCGCGCGCGTCTCGGTCTTGTTCTCGTGGGAGTGGAAGACGTTTTCTTCGTCCTGCTCGGCGGCCTTCTCCAAGCGGGCCCGTTCGTGCTCTTGGGCGGCGTAGTCGGTCTCCCAGCGTCGCCGGCGGTCCTCGCGCGCCTTCAGGTAGTCCGAAAACGCGCCGGAAAAGCGGGCGCCCTGGCGGGTCTCCTCGCCGAACCCGCCTTCCGCGCCGAGGCCGGGATCCAGGTCGACGATCCCGTCGCAGGCGCGGTCGAGGAAGTAGCGGTTGTGGGAGGCCACGAGCACGGGGCCCTTAAACGCCTCGAGCTCGCCGATGAGGAAGTCCACGGCCTCGTCGTCGAGGTGGTTTGTTGGCTCGTCGAGCACCATGGCCTCGACCGGGCGTAGCAGGAGGGCGGCGAGCGCGAAGCGGCGCCGCTGCCCGCCGCTCATCTCGCCGAGCGGGGTGGAAAGGGGCACGTTGGCCAGGCCAAGGCCGGCGAGCACGGTGGCGATGCGCGCATCCAATTCCCACACGCCGGACTGCTCGGCGCGCGCGAGCGCACGGTCGAAGTCGGCGGCGAGTGCGGCGGACGCGGCGTCGTCCTGCTCCGTGGCCATGGCCTCCCCGAGGCGGGTGATGTCGGCTTCGACGTCGCGGAGTTCGGCCACGGCGGCGTCGATAAGCTTGCTTGCAGGCTCGGTGAACGGCAGGGACGTTTCCTGGGCGATGAAGCCGGTGGTCGGCGGGGTGATGAGTTGGCCGGTATCGGCGGTGAGCTCGCCGGAGATGACGCCGAGCAGGGTGGATTTGCCGGCGCCGTTCTCGCCGATCAGGCCCGTGACGGAGCCGGAGGGGACGGCGAAGGAGATGTCGGTGAGCACTCGCTTGCCGCCGGGGTAGGTAAATGAGATGCCATCGAGGCCGATGTGCAGCGGTGCGACCATGGGAAACTCCTTGAAAACTCTGGGGTGAGCGCTACGCGTCGTCGGACCCGTAGGTCACGGCCTCCGTGACGTCCTGCACCACGCGGTAGGCGGCGTCCTCGCCCGAGTAGACCAGGCGGGTGGTGGACGCGACCTGCCCGGACGTGGGCAGCGGGTGCTTCAAGTCCAGCGTAATACTGCCCTGTGAGGTCGTGGACGTGCTCTCCACGTCAAGCGTCTGCCCGTCCAGGTCCCCGGCGACAGAGTTGTCAATCTGCAGCGACTGCTGGGTGGGGCGTTCCTCCACGTGGACGTCAAGGTCGACGGCATCGCCCTCGAGCCGGGTCACCGTATAGGTTGCGGTGCGCAGCATGTTCGAGGTCCCGGTGACGCGGTTGCGCACGGTCCACGAGCCGCCCACGCCGACCGGTTCGTCCGGCAGCACCACGTTCATCGACGCCATGGCCAGCAGCGACTGCTCCACCGCTTGGCGTCCCCGCTCCTGGGACTCGTTCGGCGCCATAAGCTTCAGCGTGGAGATGGCGCCGGTCGACTGCGCCCGCCAGCGCATGAGGAACCCCTCCGCGGACGCGACCTCCTGGCTCAGCGGCAGGTCGGAGTGCTTGCCTTTGCCCACGGTGAACTCTACCGCAGCGTCCGCCGGGGACTCGTCCTCGCCCGGCTCCGGGGCGCTGCCCGCCGTGACTGCGAGCGGGAGGGTGGTGGTGGAGACGTCGACGCTGCTCACGTTCGGCAGGCCGGGGTCCTCGTGCGCCTGGTCCGCGGGCAGCACGTCCTGGCTGATGCCGGAGGACACCGCGACGGTGGTGTCCCATGCGTCGGTCTCGTCGGTGTTCTCGCCGTCTTCGCCACCCAGCCGGTAGGAGAGCTGCTGCGGGGACTCGCCCGCGGCAACGACCTCCACGGCCGGGGTGTCCATGGCAAACGCCGGAATCCCCTTGAGCGGGTCCTCGTCCGCGGTGCCGCAAGCAGTCAGCGGGAGCAGCGTTGCGCTGAGCACCAGGCAGGCGGCGGCGAAACGGGGTCGGTGAGCTGGGCGAGCAGGACGCGCCGAGCGCGCTCGGGGAGGCAGAAACATCACACTTTGAAACTACCGCACCGCGACGACCCGGAAGCAACCACGGCTGCGTGCCCAGACCGGGCGACAGTGCGCCCGCGCGGAGCCGGACCCGCTACAGTTGACAGGCGATGCAACACAACAACAGTCACACCAATACGCAGGACCCGGCGTCCGCGCCTCGCGGCCCGCGCCGGGGGAGGTACCTGCCGCTCGTCGCCGCCGTCATGCTGGTCATCGCGGTGGCGGATCAGGCCATCAAACAGCTGATGGTCTCGTGGCTCGAGCCGGGGGATCAGGTCCCGCTGATTGGTGACTGGTTCCGGTTCTACCTGCTGTTCAACCCGGGCGCGGCCTTCTCCATGGGCCAGAACTCGACCTGGCTGTTCACCACGATCCAGCTCGCCTTCGTCGTCGGTGCGCTGCTCTACGCCCCGCGCTTGACCTCGCGTTTCGAGGCCATCGGTCTGGCCATGATCGCGGGCGGCGCCCTGGGCAACCTCATTGACCGCCTGTTCCGTGACCCCGGCTTCTGGTTCGGCCACGTCGTGGACTACATCTCCGTGGGCTCGTTCGCGGTCTTCAACCTCGCGGACGCCTGCATCACCGTCGGCACCGCCCTGTTCGCGTTGGCGGTGTTGACCTCCGACCACAAGGAGGCGCCGCATGCCGGGTGACTTCCGCAGCCTCCCCGTCCCCGAAGGCCTGGCCGGCATGCGCGTCGACGCCGCGTTGGCCAAACTCTTCGGCATCTCCCGCAGCGTCGCCGCCGAGATGATCGCGCAGGAGCAGGTGCTTATCGACGCCACACCGCCCCAAAAATCCGACCGCGTCATCCCAGGCGCCCTCATCGAGGCCACCCTCCCGGAACCCAAGCGAGCGCCGGAACCGGTGGCGGAGCACGTCGAGGGCCTGGAGATCCTCTACCACGACGCCGACGTCATCGCGGTGGACAAGCCAGTCGGCGTTGCCGCGCACCCGACCCTGGGGTGGGACGGCCCCACCGTCCTCGGCGGCTTGCAGGCCATGGGCTTCACGCTGCCGGACGCGGGTCCCCCGGAGCGCAAGGGCATCGTGCAGCGCCTGGATGTTGGCACCTCCGGGGTGATGGTGGTCGCCGCGAGCGTCCAGGGCTACTCGGTGCTCAAGCGTGCCTTCAAGGAACGTACGGTGGACAAGACCTACCACGCCGTCGTCCAGGGACTGCCGGACCCCATCGTGGGCACCGTCGACGCGCCCATTGGCCGGCACCCGTCGTCGGGCTGGAAGTTCGCCGTGACTGACGACGGCCGACCGAGCGTGACGCACTACTCCGTCATCGAGGCCTTCCGCCGTGCAAGTCTGCTCGAGGTGCACCTGGAGACGGGGCGCACCCACCAAATCCGCGTGCACATGTCTGCGCTGGGCCACCCGTGCGTGGGCGACCCCATGTACGGTTCCGACCCGAACCTGTCCAAGCGCCTCGGGCTGATCCGCCAATGGCTGCACGCCAAATCGCTCGGGTTCACGCACCCGCGCACCGGTGAGTACATGACGGTCGAGTCCTCGTACCCAGCCGACCTTCAACACGCGCTGGACGTGCTGAGGGCGGGCTAGCATGCGCCATCCGCTTGCCGCGGCAGCCGCCGTGTTCGGGGCGTGTGCGCTGCTCATCGTCGCGTTGTACGCCGTCGGGATGTCTCACGCGCCCGCCACGCCGACGCTGCAAGGCGACGCGCTCGGCCCCGATTCGGGAGAGTCAGCGGAGGAGTACTCGCAACGCGCCGCGGCGACGCTTGACTCCGCGCGGAGGAAGAGCGCGCCGGGCGACTCCCACCTCGCCCTGGTCGCGTTCGACGCGCCGCAGTCCTGCGACGCGGCGGCAGCTGCGTACCGAGACGTGCCGCGCGTCAACGCGATCGTGCCGGAGGGCCTGCCGCCGAAGGACACCCCGGAGCCAGTCGGGGAGACGAGCGCAGGAAGGGGCGAGGTGTGCGAGCGCGAGGCGCGCCGGGCCGTTCAGCGCGAGCGTCGCGCTGACCCAGTCGAGGCACAGGCTCCTGTGCGCCTCGCTGGCGCGGTGGTGACCGCGGACGTTGCAACGCTGTCGCGCCTCGCGGAATCGTCGCACGTGCGCTCAGTCGAGGTATTGCCCGCCGACGCGGTGTGGGGCGCAATCGCTGTGCGGAACCCGGGTGTGTACTCAGCTAGTTCGTAGGCAGAATTCAGCCTCGTCGTTCGCGCCCCAAGCGGGGCAATGCGCTGGCCCGAAGTGGTTCGGCGCCGTGTATAGTTCAACGAAGTTGCACGCCTAAGCGCCCGGACTCTTCAGTTGGATTTGACGAAGACGCCGTTGGCGCGCCCGTTTGTGAGGAGAAGTTTTGGTTTCCGAATCCGGAATTGCCACCCCGCACGCCACCACCAACCGCCGCCGGTCGCTGAAGCTGCGCTCCGTCGCGGTGATCACCACCGTGTCGCTGTTTGCTTCCGCCTGCGGCTTCGGTGGGGGATCCGACAGTAAGGACGCGGACGGCTTGCAGCCGGGCGACTACACCGTCGCGGCGGCGGAAGACGTCTCCGACAGCGTTGTAGTCAACGGCAGCATTGCTCCGGTTCGGGCAATGAACATCACCACGTCGGTGCAGTCCGAGGTGCAAAAGATCGCCGTGCAGCCCGGTGACCGCGTGCAAAAGGACCAGTTCTTGGTCTCTATGGACACCGAGCAGCTGGACCGGCAGCTTGCCGCGCAGGAGCGCCAGCAGGCGAACGCTCAGGCCGACGCCACCCAGGCGCTGCAGCAGGCAGAATCCCAGCTCAACGCCCACGACCAGTCCATTAACGACGGCACGAACCAGGCCATCCGCCAGGCACAGGCTCAGGTGGATCAGGCGCAGGCTGCATACAACGCGGCGCTCGCCGCAAACGGCGGTCGTTCCGCAACCCGAGTGGCCGACGTATTTTCCCAGATGGCGGGCAACCTCTCCTCGCACCTGCCGGGTAGCTCGAGCGGCGGCGCCCCGGAGGCTCCGGCACCCGCTGCACCGGCAGCACCCGCTGCGCCAGCTGCACCTGGCGCGGGCGCGGTGGCCGTACCGGGCGCTGCCGGCGCAGACGGCGCGGCAGGCGCCGGTGCGGTCTCCCCGGAGGACCTCGCCAGCATGGCCGGCGCCCAGGGCGCGGGTGCTGCAGGCGCGGCTGGGGCCGACGCCGCAGCGAGTGCGCCGATGAGCGTCGATGAAGCGTACGCAGCGCTGCAAGACGCCCAGGCAGCGCTCGCAGCCGCGCAGACCCAGGCGCAGCAGGAGCGCGAGCAGCTGCAGGGGCAAGTGGATAGTGCACGTCGACAGGCGGAAAGCGCCGGCATCTCTGAGAGCGACGGCACGCTGGAGTACCAGCTGCAGGAGGCGACGCTGTACTCGCCGCTCGCCGGCATCGTGACCGCGGTGGACGTGCAGGAAGGCGACATCCCGCAGGGCAAGCTGCTCAGCTTGGCAGATGATTCCAGCCTGATCATCAAGTCCGAAGTTCGCGAGGCCGACGTGCCGAACATCGCGCAAGGCAACCGCGTCGAGTTCACGTCGACCGCAACCGGCGACAAGAAATTCAAGGGGCGTGTAAAGCGCATCGCCCCGGCCGCTGACCCGAGCGCGTCGGGCAGCATGAGCAGCGGCATGGCAGGTGGCATGGCCAGAGGCGTGAACGCGGCCGGCGGAGCCAACGACCAGTCCAGCAGCGTGACCTTCCCCGTGGAGATCGAGGTCACCGGCGACAAGAAGGGACTCCTGCTCGGCGGTACAGTGCGCGCGGAGATCATCACCGAAGAGTCCCCGGACGCCCTCAACGTGCCTGTCGACGCCGTGTACGGCGACGATAATGACAAGAAGGTCCTGGTGCTCGCCACCGATGGCGACGACGCGAAGTCCGGCAAGGTGGAGGAGCGCAGCGTGAAGACGGGCGCCACCAACGACGTGGACATTGCCATCACCGGGGGCGACCTCAAGCCGGGCGACATCGTCATCAACTGGCCGGACGAGTACTCCGACAAGATCGGCGAGACCGTGGACATCTCCGATCCGAAGTTCGACCCGCAGCAGGTACGCGATGCCAAAGACGGCGCCAAGGACAGCGCGAATGACAGTGCGAATGACAAGGACGGGACAAAGTCCTCTGAAGCGCCGAAGTCTGAGCAGAAGGACGCCGCCGAGGGCGGCGAGGAAAAGTAGGGGAGCGCGCCGTTGAAGAAGTTCTCCCGAAAAGGAAAACACGCCCGCAGAGACGACGACAACGCACTCGACACTGCGCAAGCAGCGCCCGGCCAACCGGCCGGGGCCGGAGAGGACGACGACCCGTTTTTCTTCGGCGCGGAGGAGGCCACCGGCGAACAGCCGGCCGTCTCCACCACGAAGGAGCCGCCGAAAGCGCAGCCCAGGGAACAGCGGGGCGGGAGCTCGGTGATCGTTGGTGGGGAACGTGGGGGCGTCGATAAGCGTCCTGCTCCTGCGAACCCGATGGCAAACTCGGGCCTACTCATTGACATGCGCGGGGTGGTGAAGACGTACAACGAGGGTGAGCCGAGCGAGCTGACCGTGCTGCACGGCATTGACTTTCACGCAAAACCGAGCGAGTTCGTGTCCATCGTTGGCCCATCCGGCTGCGGTAAGTCGACGCTGATGAACCTGATTGGCATGCTGGATCGGCCGTCCAAGGGTGCGTACGCGTTCAACGGCGAGCCGGTCTACGCCAAGGAGGACAAGGAGCTCGCGTCGTACCGCAGCAAGAACATCGGCTTCATCTTCCAAAACTTCAACCTCATCGGCCGCATCGACGCGCTGCAAAACGTGGCCATGCCCATGATGTATGCGGGCGTGGAACGGAAGGAGCGCGAGGAGCGCGCCGCGGAGCTGCTGGAGATGATGGGGATGGGTGACCGCATTCACCACAACCCGAACGAGCTGTCCGGTGGCCAGAAGCAGCGCGTGGCTATTGCACGCAGCCTGGCCAACGACCCGGACCTCCTGCTTGCCGACGAGCCAACCGGCGCACTCGATTCAAAGACCGGCCGCATGGTGATGGACCTGTTCCACAAGCTGCACAAGGACCTGGGCAAGTCAGTGGTGTTTATTACGCACAACCCGGAGCTCGCGGAAGAAACAGAGCGCGTCGTGGAAATGATGGATGGGCGCGTTGCCAACGTGCGCACGCCCGCCGGGCTGGGAATGTAAGGAAGGAGACGACACACCGTGAATATCCAAGAATCGCTCCGGCTGGCCGTCTCCAGCCTGAACAAGAACAAACTGCGCTCGCTGCTGACGCTGCTGGGCATCATCATCGGCATCATGGCCGTGGTGATCATCATGACCCTCGGACGCGGCCTAGAGAACCAGGTCATGTCCGGCCTGCAGGGCGTGGGCACGACGACGCACCCGGTCGTGGTGCACGAGCGCCCCGACGAAGAGGAACAGTCCGACGACCCGTTTGCGGCCATGTCGCAGGCGCAGCCGACGGACGAGCGAGACTCGCTGACGCTGCAGGACCTGCAGGATATGCGCGACGCGTTCGGCGACCGCATCACCGGCATCGACGTCGACCTCTCCGGCATGGGCGAGATTGAAAACGGCGACAAGGACCCAGTGAGCACTACGATCAACCCGGCGCTCATGGATTCCATTGACATGCGCGGCGGCGAGGTCGAGTTCGGCCGCGGCATCTCCGACAAGGACATGCAGGGCCAGCGCCCGGTGGCCGTGGTGAGCCCAGAGCTTGTCGACGCCATGTTTGACGGTGACCCCGCCTCCGCCTTGGGCGAACGCATCGATCTGGTGCAAGAAGGCCAACCGGCCGTCTTCACCATCATCGGCGTGCTCGGCGACAAGACGGATGGCGCCGCCGGCGGCGGCGGAGCGTTCGGCGGGATGCAGTCCTACGCCGAGGCGTACATTCCCGTCACCGCGGCCGACCGAATCGGGCTGAACGGGGATTGGTTCACGTCCATCTCGGTGCGCAGCTCCGGCGAGGAGGAGGCGGCCACGTTCCAGAAGGATCTGCAGGACTACCTGGACCGCCAGTACCGCGGTAATGAAACCTACCAGGCCGAGGTCATCGACCTGTCCTCGTCGCTGCAGGAATTGACCAGCGTGTTCCGCATCATGTCCTCCGTGCTTTCCGCAATCGGCGGCATCTCCCTGCTGGTCGGCGGCATCGGCGTGATGAACATCATGCTGATTACGGTCACGGAGCGCACCCGCGAGATCGGCGTGCGCAAGGCGCTCGGCGCGACCCACGGCGACATCCGCACGCAGTTCATCGTCGAGGCGATGCTGGTCTGCCTGGTCGGCGGCGTCATCGGCGTTATCCTCGGCGGGGCAATCGGCATGATCGCCACCGCGGCGTTCGACGCATTCGTGTGGCCCCCGGTCGGTGCAGTGTTGCTTTCGCTGTTGTTCTCACTTGCTACCGGCGTGTTCTTCGGCGCCTACCCGGCGTCGAAGGCGGCAAAGATGCAGCCTATTGAGGCGCTCCGTTACGAGTAAGCGCCGCCGTAGCGGCGAATCACACCCCCGTAATCACGGGGGTTTTGCCGTTTCTTGAGTAGGGTTAAGATGACCCGCATGGCCAAAAACTCCTCCTTCGTCCACCTCCACAACCACACCGAGTTTTCCATGCTGGACGGCATGGCCAAGGTGGACCTGCTGGCCGATGAAGTGGTGCGCCAGGGCATGCCTGCTGTGGGTATGACGGACCACGGCAACATGTTCGGCTCTAATGCCTTCTACCGGCGCATGGTCGACGCTGGCGTGAAGCCGATCATCGGCATCGAGGCCTACATGGCCCCGGCGTCTCGCTTTAACAAGAAGCGCCAGCTGTGGGGCACCCCGGACCAGAAGCGCGACGACGTCTCCGCGTCCGGTGCCTACCTCCACCAGACCATGTTGGCGGAAAACGCCACGGGACTGCACAACCTGTTCAAGCTGTCGTCCCTCGCCTCCTACGAAGGACAGCTGGGCAAGTGGCCCCGCATGGACGCAGAGCTCATCGCCGAACACGCGGACGGCATTATCGCCACCACTGGCTGTCCGTCCGGCGACGTGCAGACGCGCCTGCGCTTGGGCCAATACGACGAGGCCCTGGAGGCTGCCGCGATGTGGCAGGACATCTACGGGCGGGACAACTTCTTCCTTGAGCTTATGGACCACGGGCTCCACATCGAGCGCCGTGTCCGCGACGACCTGCTGCGCATCGGCAAAGCACTGGACCTGCCCCCGCTGGTGACCAACGACTGCCACTACGTGCTGGAATCCCAGGCACCCGCGCACGAAGCGATGCTGTGCGTGCAGACCGGTAAGACGATGATGGACCCGGATCGCTTCAAGTTCGACGGCACGGGCTACTACATCAAGTCCGCAGAGCAGATGCGCGAGATTTGGGACTCCACCGTGCCGGACGGCTGCGACAACACGTTGTGGATTGCCGAGCGCGTCGGCGATTACGGCGAGCTCTGGGAGGACCACCCGCACGATCGCATGCCAATCGCGGACGTGCCGGAGGGCGAGACGCCGACGAGCTGGCTGCGCAAGGAGGTTCAGCGCGGGCTCGAGGCGCGTTTCGACGGCAGCGAGGTCCCAGAGGAGTACATCAAGCGCGCTGAATACGAGATCGACGTCATCGACATGAAGGGCTACCCGTCCTACTTCCTCATCGTCGCGGAGCTGATTAAGCACGCGCGTGAGGTGGGCATCCGCGTCGGACCGGGCCGTGGCTCGGCAGCTGGTGCGCTTGTGGCCTACGCGCTGACCATCACCAACATCGACCCGATGGAACACGGCCTGCTCTTCGAGCGATTCCTCAACCCGGAGCGCCCGTCCGCACCCGATATTGATATTGACTTTGACGACCGCCGCCGCGGCGAGATGATCACCTACGCCGCCGAACGCTGGGGTGAGGACAAGATCGCCCAGGTGATCACGTTCGGCACCGTGAAGACGAAGCAGGCGATCAAGGACTCGGCGAAGGTGAACTTCGGCCAGCCCGGCTTCCAGATGGCAGACCGCATCAACGCGGCCCTGCCCCCCGCGATCATGGCGAAAGACATCCCGCTCGTCGGCATCACGGATCCGGAGCACGCCCGCTACACCGAGGCAGCCGAGGTGCGCTCACTGATCGAGACGGACCCGGATGTGGCCAAAATCTACGAGACGGCTCGCGGCCTCGAGGGCGTCGTGCGCCAGGCCGGCGTGCACGCCTGCGCGGTGATCATGGCGTCCGTGCCGCTCATGGACCACATCCCGATGTGGAAGCGCCCGGCGGACGGCGCGATCATCACCGGCTGGGATTACCCGGCCTGCGAGGCCATCGGCCTGCTGAAGATGGACTTCCTGGGCCTGCGCAACCTTACGGTGCTTGGCGACGCCCTGGAGAACGTAAAGAAGAACCGCGGCGAAACGCTCGACCTGGAAACGCTGGATACAGACGACACAGCCGTGTACGAGCTGCTCTCCCGCGGCGAGACCCTCGGCGTGTTCCAGCTGGACTCCGGCGGCATGCAGGAGCTGCTCAAACGCATGAAGCCGACCGGCTTTAAGGACATCGTGGCGTCGTTGGCGCTCTACCGCCCGGGTCCGATGGGTGTGAACGCGCACTGGGACTACGCGGACCGTAAGAACGGGCGTAAGCCTATCACCCCGATCCACCCGGAGCTGGACGAGCCGCTGCGCGAAATTCTCGACGAGACCTATGGCCTCATCGTGTACCAGGAGCAGATCATGCGTATCTCTCAAAAGGTGGCAAATTACACGGCCGGCGAGGCAGACGGCTTCCGTAAAGCGATGGGTAAGAAGAAACCCGAGGTGCTCGCCCAGCAGTACGACAAGTTCTGGGGCGGCATGCAGGAGAACGGGTACTCCAAGGCAGCGATGGACGCGCTGTGGGGCACGATCGAGCCGTTCGCGTCCTACGCGTTTAACAAGTCGCACGCCGCTGGCTACGCGCTGGTGTCGTACTGGACGGCCTACATGAAGGCGAATTACACCGCTGAGTACATGGCGGCGCTGCTGACGTCGGTTGGCGACAAGAAAGACAAGTCCGCGATCTACCTGTCGGACTGCCGTCACCTTGGCATTTCGGTGTTGCAGCCGGATATTAATGAGTCGGAAGAGAACTTCATGGCTGTCGGCGAGGACATCCGCTACGGCCTCGCCGCGGTGCGCAACGTCGGCGCCGAGGTGGTGGAGTCGATCAAGGAAACCCGCCGCACGAAGGGCCACTTCACGAGCTTCTCCGACTACTTGGACAAGATCGATCTGTTGGCCTGCAACAAGCGAATCACCGAATCGCTAATCAAATCCGGCGCGTTCGACTCGCTCGGGCACCCTCGCAAGGGGCTCATGCTCGTGCAGGAGGACATGGTCGACTCCGTGCTGACCACGAAGAAGGCAGCGGACAAGGGCCAGTTCGACCTATTCGCCGGCTTCGGCGGAGACGACGGGCAGGAGAGTGGCTCGGCCGTGTTCACCATGGACATTCCGGACGACGAGTGGGACAAGAAGCACAAGCTCGCGCTGGAACGCGAGATGCTTGGCCTGTACGTCTCTGGCCACCCGCTGGACGGGTTCGAGGAGGCGATTGCTGCGCAGACCGACACCGAGTTGACCACGGTCTTGTCGGGCGAGCTGCGCCACGGTACGGAGGTCACGCTCGGCGGCCTCATCTCTAGCGTGGACCGCCGCTTCTCCAAGAAGGACGGTTCCCCGTGGGCGATCGTGACCATTGAGGATCATCACGGCGCCCAGGTCGACGTTCTCCTGTTCAACAAGGTGTACTCCCTCGTTGCGCCCCAAATCGTCGAGGACAACATCATCCTTGTCAAGGCCCGCGTGACCATTCGCGACGAGCGCATGAGCCTCTTCGGCGACGACGTCAAGGTCCCCGAGCTTGGGCCCGGCCACGGCGCCGGCCTGCCGCTGCGTCTGACGCTGCGCACGGACCAGTGCACGGTGGAGAATATCGCGCGACTCAAAGACGTGCTGCTGAACAACCCTGGCGATTCCGACGTGTTTCTCAACCTAGTGAACGGGGACCACAGCCAGATGATGGTCCTGGGCGATCACCTGCGCGTGGAGCGCTCAGCAAACCTCATGGGGGACCTCAAGGCTACGATGGGAATGGGAATTTTGGGGTAGCTGTGCTCCGCCGGCCGGGACCGGTTGGTCCGGTGTAGATGGAGCTAGCTCCGTTTGGCGGTGGCGGGGTGGTGAATTGCCGGGTCGGGCGACGTTGTCGGTTGCAGATGGAGCTAGCGCTGTTTGGTGGTGGCAGGGTGGTGAATTGCCTGGTCGCGCGACGTTGTCGGCTGTAGATGGAGCTAGCGCTGTTTGGTGGTGGCGGGGTGGTGAATTGCCTGGTCGCGCGGCGCAGTTGGTTGTAGATGGAGCTAGCTCCATTTGGTGGTGGCGGGGTGGTAAATCGCCTGGTCGCGCGGAGCAGCCAGCTGCAAATGGAGCTAGCTCCGTTTTGTTATGTCCATAGAGTTTTTGGACAAGGAGTCCAATGACTTTTTGGACACGGAATCTATGGAGTTCTTGGACAGTTTCTAGCGGGTCATTCTGGTGGCCTGCGCTTCGGTCGGGGTTTGGACAGTT
>NZ_RDRE01000059.1 GCF_003693265.1 Corynebacterium gottingense | reverse complement strand
GACTGGTGTCCCTGGCGTCACGGTGGTCGTTACCGATAAGGACGGCAACGAGGTCACTCGTACTGTTTCGGACGAGGACGGCAATTGGAAGGTTGACGTCACTCCGGGCGAGTACACCGTGGAGTACCTGCCGGGCGATCACACCCCGTCGGATCCGAGCCAGGTGAAGCGCACTGTCACGATCGAGAAGGGCGAGAAGCGTCTCGACGTTGACCTGGGCGTCCTGCCGAAGGGCACTGTTGGTGATCGCGTCTGGAACGACAAGAACGGCGACGGCGTCCAGGACGAGGACGAGAAGGGTCTTTCCGACGTCACCGTGCAGGTCATTCGCGACGGCGAGCCGACCCGCACTACCACGACTGACCAGAACGGAAACTGGTTCATCGAGGGGCTCGACCCGAACAAGGAGTACGAGGTCCGTTTTATCAAGCCGCAGGGTTGGGAAGTCACCGGCAAGGTGCCGGGCGCAACCGACGAGGAGGGCCTGATTTCCAATGTCACCCTGAAGCCGGGCGAGCGCAACGACTCCTACGACCTTGGCCTGCGCAAGACCAAGAAGATCGTGGAGGAGGAGCCGACGGTGCCGGCCACCCCGACTCCGGGCGTGCCGTCCGCGCCCGGCGGTGTGCTTGATCGTTGTGTGGCCAACGCGGTCGCCTCGCCAATTCTCTACCTGGTGCCGGTCGCACTGCTCGCGGCAGTAGGCGGCCAGGTGGGTGCGCCGTACATGGACGCGATCAACCAGCAGGTTGCCAAGATCAACGCCGAGATCCAGGCGCAGTTCAGCCGCAACACCCCGGACTGGGGCACTGGCAACCGTGGCAACGACAATGACCAGTTCGGCGAGCTGCGCGCGCAGATCGACGCTGCAAACCGCCAGCTGCAGCAGCTCGCAGCCGACCCGAACGTTCGACAGGTCGGCACCATCGCCGCCGCGATCCTGGGCGTAGCTGCCCTGGGCGGCGTGCTCTACGACTGGTGCTCGAACGAGAAGGGTGAGGCCTTTACCTCGCTGAAGGGCTCCTCTGCTGGCAAGCAGGACTAAACCGTTCCTCCCCAAACCGGCCCGGTGCGCAATGCACCGGGCCGGTTTTGCGTGAAACTAGTGCTTGCCCGGACCCGACACCTCGCCTAAGCTCACTTAAAGTCATTATGACTATAAGTGACGCGGGAGGTGAGCGCATGTTTGGGATGCAGAGGCTCAACGTGGCCGAGCGCCAGAGGCTCGGACCGATGGTGGCGGTGTCCACAGTCGCGTTTGCGCTGCACAACCCAACTGGAACACCCACTGAACTCAACGCAGACAGTGGGCTGTGGATCCCGCTGGTGCGCCGCGTGCGCGACCCGTTTTACGGTGCATGGGCGCTGCCCGGCGGGCCGACGCAGTGGAACCAGACGTTGGGCGAAACCGCGCGCGAGACGCTCGTTGCGGCCAGTGGTGCCACGCCGAACTACCTGGAGCAGCTCTACGCCTTCGGTTCTGTGGAGCGCTCCGCGGAGGCGCAGCGCATGGTCACCATCGCGTACTGGGCCCAGTTTCGGCCCCAGGATTTTGCTGGCACCGAGCTTCCCGACGACCCGAACATCGCCTGGTGGAACACGCGCGAGCTGCCGGAGCTGGCCTTCGACCACGCGGAGATCATCCGCGCCGGGATCACGCGCCTGCAAAAGCGCGCAGAACAAACCCTGATCGCCCACCGCTTCCTCGAGGAGTCTTTTACCCTCACGCAGCTGCGCCGGGTGCACGAAGCGATCGGGGGGAAGGGGCTGGATCCGGCGAATTTTCGTCGGCAAGCATTGGCGAGCGGAGAGCTCGAGGCCACCGGCACCACCGAAGCTGGTACCAAGCACCGGCCGGCGAAGTACTACAGATTCATTAGCGAGAAAGAGTAAGAACCATGCCTTCAGTTGCCGATTTGATCACGCAAAAGGCGGCCCAGGAAGCCACCTGCGACACTGAGCTGCCCGCCGAGCCGTGGCAGACCGCCCAGAACGCCTCCTACGGGCCGGGTGCCTCGCGCGGCGACACGTTCGCGCCGCTGCCCACACCGCAGGCACCGCTGCCTGCACGGTAAACGCAGGCGGGCCCGGAGGAACTCGACGCGATGATCACTGCGGCGAAGGACGAGCTGGGCGAACGGGTGAAGATCCTGGGGCACTTCTACCAGCGCGACGAGATCGTGAAGTTTGCGGACTTCATCGGGGACTCCTTCAACCTCGCCCAGCAGGCGAAGGCGCACCCGGAGGCGGAAGCCTTCGTCTTTTGCGGGGTGCACTTCATGGCGGAGACCGCCGACATCCTTTCCGGGGCGGACCAGGCCGTGGTGCTGCCGAACCTGAACGCCGGATGCTCGATGGCGGATATGGCCAACCTCGCGCAGGTCGAGGCGTGCTTCGACCAGCTGCACGAAGCGCTGCCCGGCGAGCGGATCGTGCCGGTGACGTACATGAACTCGGCCGCCGACATCAAGGCCTTCTGCGGCCGCAACGACGGCGTGGTGTGCACCTCCTCGAACGCGGCGACCGTGCTCAAGGAGGCGTTCGAGCGCGCCGAGCGCGTCGTCTTCCTGCCGGATCAGCACCTAGGCCGCAATACGGCGCGCGCGATGGGCATTACGGACGAGCAGATGCGCATGTGGAACCCCAACGAGCCGCTCGGCGGCAACACCGCGCAGCAGCTCGCGCAGGCGAAGGTGATTCTGTGGAACGGCTTCTGCTCCGTCCATCGCCGCTTCACAGTCGAGCAGATCGAAAAGGCGCGCGCGGAGTACCCGGGAGTGCACGTCGTGGTGCACCCGGAGTGCCCTGCGCCGGTTGTCGACGCCGCCGATTCCTCCGGTTCCACCGAAGTCATCCGCCGCGTGGTGGAGAACTCCGCACCCGGCGAAGTGATCGCCATCGGCACCGAGATCAACATGGTCAACCGCCTCGCACAGCAGTACCCGGACCGCACGATCTTCTGCCTGGACCCGGTAGTGTGCCCGTGCTCGACGATGTACCGCATCCACCCGGCGTATCTGGCGTGGACGCTCGAGTCGCTGCTCGAGGGCCGGGTGGAAAACCAGATCGTGGTACCGGAAGCCACCGCGTCTGACGTACGCGTGGCGCTCGAGCGGATGCTGGCGGCGAAGCCATGCTGACCCCGGAGCGCATCAACGCCGCTGTCCGTGCCGCGCTCGCAGAGGACATGCCGTGGGGTGATGCGACCGTCGAGGCCGCGATTGCTCCCGACGCACGCCTGCGCACCGCGCTGGTGGCCCGCGAAGAGGGCGTCTTCGCCGGGGGACAGGTGGTCCGCGCGGCGTTCGCGGCCACGGACCCGCAGATCACGGTCACCGAGCTTTCGCCGGACGGCACGCATTTCGACGCCGGCCAGCGCCTCGCGCTCATCGAGGGCCCGGCCCGCGGCATCTTGAGCGCGGAGCGCGTCGCACTGAACTTCGCGCAGCGGATGTCGGGCATCGCCACGCTGACGGCCCACTACGTCGCCGCGGTCGAAGGCACCGGCACCCGCATCGTGGATACGCGTAAGACCACCCCTGGCCTGCGCGCCTTTGAGAAGCACGCGGTGCGCGCCGGCGGCGGCCACAACCACCGCTTCAGCCTCTCGGATGCGGTGATGGTCAAGGACAATCACCTCGCCGCGCTCGGCGCCACGGGTCCGCGCGGGATCACGGAGGCGCTGCGCACGATCCGCGCTCGCGTCAGCCACACCACGCACATTGAGGTGGAGGTCGATTCGCTTGCGCAGATCGAGCCGGTGCTCGCCGCGGGCGTGGACAGCATCATGTTGGATAATTTCTCGCCCGCCGAGTTGCGCGAGGCAGTCTCGCTTATCGACGCCCACGTGCCCACCGAAGCCAGCGGCAACGTCAACCTCGACACCGTCGCCGAGCTCGCCGCCTG
>NZ_RDRE01000058.1 GCF_003693265.1 Corynebacterium gottingense | reverse complement strand
CACACGGCCTGCACCGGGTCGCCGCCGCGCTCTCGCGCGCTCGCGGCACGCGTCGGCGCGGGGACGAGCACGTCCACGTCCGCGAGGTCACCGCGCACCTCGAGGAATTCCACCGCGGCCCCGATGACGGCGCCGACGTGGCGGCGCACCGCGAGGTTCTTGCGCTCCTTCATCGCCAGGATGACGCCGCGGTGCGCGTCCGCGTACGGGCCGAGCGCGAAGACGGGCGCGTGGACGGCAACGTTGGGGAACACGCGGGTCGGCGGCGCCGCCAGCAGCGTGCGGCAACGCCCGCACAGGACCGCGCCCGGCTCGCCGCAGCCGGCGCAGTAGCGCGGCAGGATCAGGTCGGCGACGCCCCCAAGCATTGTCTTCCCCCTCCCCAGGCACCGCTGCCTAGTGGCGGGCCACAATCGGCAGCGCGCGGGTGCCCAGCAGGCCCGGGACCTCGCGCCACAGCGGGTTATCCGCACCGGAGATGGGCATCTGCAGCAACGCGTTGGCGTCGGTGACGTAGAGCATGTTCGGCGAGGTGCCCACGGCCACCACCGGCGCGGAAATGTTGCCCGCGGACAGCGTGGTCGTGGAGGAACCGTCCTGCTCCACCCGCAGCACCGGCGCGGCCGCGCTGGAGGTGCCGGCCAGCAGCGACCCGTCCGGCTGCCACTCGGCGGTGATGAACGACCCGCCGAGCTCGGAGGCGTACTCCATCACGTTCACGATGGAGCGATCGCCGGTCTGCCCGCGCTGCACGATGCCGGTGTACAGGTGGCCGTCGATGATCATGAGGACGCGCGCCGAGCTTCGCGACAGGCGTAGCACCGAAATGTTGCCTTCCACGCCTTCCGGCAGGTCGACGGTGATCTCGCTCGTGGTGTACTCGCCGGTGGCGGTGGACCGCCACGTGCGCAGTACGTTCTTGCCTTCCGCAACGATCCACACGGCGGCCGCGTTCGGCTCGAAGGTGGGCCTGGAGAACGTCTTTCCCTTCACTACCTCTTCGTCTCCTCCGCCGAAGCGGCCGACGCGGAACGTGTCGTCTTCGCCCTCGGGTCCGTCGCCGAAGACCCCGGCCCAGGCGTCCTCGCCGTAGATGTCGGCGGTCATGACGTTGCCGTCCTGCCCAAGCGGGCCGTCGACTTGGCTGGCGGTGCCGCCGCTGACGCGGGACACGTGGCCGTCGGTAAGCGAATAGAGCGTGCTGTCGCCCACGAGGTCCACGAGGGGGCTGAACTCGGCGAAGTCGTCGACGGTGAGCTTGTCGGCGCCGTCGAAGAGCGCTTCCCCGTCGGCCTGCAGGTTATAGGGCCCGGTCACGCCGGCGGAGGCGAGCGTCCAGACCACCTGCGCGGCGAACTGCTTGCGCGTCTGTTCGTCCATGCCGCCGAAGCCGGTGAACTCGTACGCGCCGTCGTTGAAGCCGGTGTACGCGATCGTTGCGTCCTCCTCCTCCGCAGAGGCGAGCGCGTTCGGGCCGGACACCGCGGGCTGGAGGCGGTCCGACGGCCCCTGTGTGAGCAGGGAGATCAGGGCGCTCGGCAGCGACTCGCGGTGGGCGTAGACCCAGCGGCGATCCGTGATGAGCTCGTTGCCGGCGGGGTCGAAGAAGTAGAGGTCGTAGGGCTGGTACTCGTCGCGCATCTCGCTGCGCTCCAGCACCACGCCGGACGGAAGCGAGGAAATGCGCCACTCGCCGTCGACAAGCTCGAGCTCGATCGTGGCTTCGTACGAGCCGTGCTCCGGGGTGAACGCGCCGCCGTCGTGCAGCTCGCCGACCACGTCGCCGTGGACGCTGAAGCTGCGCTTGTTCCCCGCGCTGCCGACCAGCGTGGTCACCCCGAGGCTGTCCACCACCAGCGTCTGCACGCGCGGGTCCCACGCCGAGCGCGCGTCGCCCGTGAGGAACGCGCGCGCCGCCTCGTAGTCGCCGGCGGGAACCGCGGCCGCGCTGTAAAAGTCGCGCAGCAGCAGGTCCGGCTCTCGCCCCTGCACCGGGGTCACGTCCGGGCCGCCCGCGGTCTGCTCGTCAAAGGGGTGCAGCACGTGCGGGTCAGTATTCGCGGGCAAGGAGGTACATCCCGAGGTCAGGGCGATTATCGACGCCACCGCCACCGCCGCCTTGGCCTTACCGTTCCTCCGCATCTGTCGCCTCCTTCAGCGCTGCAGTGTCGTCCTGTGCCGCCGGCCCCGCAGGTTCCGCAGGCTCCGCCGCCGCTTCCAGCTCCGCCCCCGGGGCGACCAGCGGCAGGGGCTCCTCGGTGAACCCGTCCTCGGTGTGGCGCGGCAGAATGAGCCGGAACTGCGCGCCCACGCCCGGGGTGCCCGCCGCGTCGAGCGTGCCCTTGTGCAGCAGCGCGTCCTCGCGGGCAATGGCCAGGCCCAGCCCGGTGCCGCCGGAATGGCGCTTGCGCGACTTGTCCGCGCGCCAGAAGCGGTTGAACACCAGCTCCTCCTGGCCGGGCTGGAGGCCCACGCCGCCGTCTGTGACGGTGATGGCGACGGCCTCGTCGTTAGCGCGCAGCACCACGCGCACCGGGTTGCCTTCGGAGTGGTCGATGGCGTTGGCCATGAGGTTGCGCACGATGCGCTCGATGCGTCGCGGGTCTCCCTCGATGTTGACGGGGTCCTCGGGGACGTCGAAAAGCACTTCGACCTCGAGCTCCTCTGCCAGGTGCTTCGTCTGTGCCCAGGCCGACTCAATGGGCGCGCGGGCGTCGATGTTTGCCAGCGAGAGGTCCGCGACACCGGCGTCGTGACGGGAGATCTCGAGCAGGTCGGTGAGCAGGGCCTCGAAGCGGTCGAGCTCGCTGATCATCAGCTGCGAGGCGCGCTTGGTCGCCGGGTCCAGCTCGTCCTCATTGGCGGCGATCATGTCGGCGGCGATGCGGACCGTGGTCAGCGGGGTGCGCAGCTCGTGGGAGACGTCCGAGGTGAACTGCCGCTGTAGGTCGCCGTACTGCTCGAGGTGGTTGATCTGCTGCGAGATCTTGTCCGCCATGTTGTTGAAGGACAGTGCGAGCACCGCCATCTCGTCCTCGCCGTCCACGGGCATACGCTCGCGGAGGTGGCCGGAGGCGAAGCGCTCCGCCGTGCGCGACGCCGAGCGCACAGGCGCGACGATCTGCTGCGAGGCGAGCCACGCGATGCCCACCAGCAGCACGATGACAATCACCGCCGCCGACGCGATCAGGCCGCGCATAAGCGCGAGCGTGGAGGCCTCGTTGTCCATGTTCATGACCAGGTACAGCTGGAGGTCCTGCACGTCCGCGTTTGTCGGCGTACCGATGATGAGGGCGTTGTAGGTCGTGCCGTCAGCGCGCTCCACGCTGGAATACTGGTAGGCCACGTTGCCCTCGGACACGTAAGTTCGCAGCCGCTCCGGGATGGAGAAGGACTCCGGCGAAGAGGTACCGGCGCCGGGGCCGCCGCTGACCACCAGGACCGGCTCGTACACGCTCGGGGCCTCAGCGCTTTGCTGGGAGCGCTGCGTCAGCGCGGCGCGCGCTGAGTTCAGCCGCACCTGCAGGGAGGACGCGCTGCCCGTGGTGTTGATTTGGTCCTCCACCATCACCCGCGCGCGGTCAATCTCCACGCTCGCCGCGTCGAGCTTGGTGGCGGCGATGCGCTGGGTGACCACGGAAGCCATGGCGAAGCCGAGCACGAGCATGACCACGGTGGAGACGATGAGCACCGTGCCCACGAACCGCACCTGCAGGGAGGTGCGCCAAGATTCTGCGACGCGCTCTCTCGCCCGCCAGACTGCGTTGCGCTTTATGTGCTACACCCCCGGCTTGCCGGTCTTGTAGCCCAGACCGCGCACGGTCAGGATGATCTCCGGGTTCTCCGGGTCGCGCTCGATCTTGGAACGCAGGCGCTGCACGTGCACGTTGACCAGGCGGGTGTCCGAGGCGTTGCGGTAGCCCCACACCGTTTCCAGCAGCTCCTCGCGGGTGTGCACCTGGTTGGGCTTGCGCGCCATCTCCAGCAGCAAGTCGAACTCCAGCGGGGTCAGCGAGATCTCCTCGCTGCCGCGGCTGAC
>NZ_RDRE01000057.1 GCF_003693265.1 Corynebacterium gottingense | reverse complement strand
ACCAGGCGAACACGCTCCCAGGGGTCCTCCCTGAGGTAGCGCACGGGCACGTCGAACTGGATCGGCGCGACGAGGTCCACGTGCTCGAAGCCCGCGTTGGTGATGTCGTCGAGCATCTCCAGCATGTGCTCGGTGCGCATGCGCGTCGCCCAGATGGACTGGTGGGCGTCGCGAAGCGTGGTGTCGATGATCTTGATCTCGCGCTCGCTGTTCGCAGGGCGACCCCCCGCGGCGAGAATCTCGGCGAGACTTTCTGTGCTGAGTTCCTCTGGTTTGAGAGCAACCATATTTTCCTCCTTAAAAACACCAGAATCGGGACTGCCTTTGAACTTTGGCCCGCTCAAGACGTGTGTTTCCGGTGCGCTCATTGTAAGCACTTCAAAGTGTGATGTGCGACGAGTTTTTCGGAATATCGCATATATCCCACTATTTCCCGTAGTGAAGCCCTAAGTCACTTCCCCCGAAAGTGGTGCGTAGTATGCACGCGGGTTCGCTATGCGCACATCCACACGCCAGTGGCGGCACCCCGCCCACGCCCCTTACCTGGACAAACGCACCGCTTGTGATTCGGAATACAAATTCTTTTCAGTGAGACCCAGGTTCCCCACCCCTAATGGGTGACCTGGATTATAGTTTCTGCTCACACCCATCCACCCCACAGACTAGGGAGGCCTCGTGTCAACCACCCAGACCCAGCTCGTGGCACCGGAGCACCATCCGGACCACGAGTACCCCGCAGACCGAAAGTCGCTCGGCGCCAGCCTCATCGGCCAAGTCCTCGAGTGGTTCGAGTGGAGCTCCTACGCCGTCTTCGCCCCGTTCATCGCGGCGGCGATGTTCCACAAAGCGGACCAGACCTCCGCCCTGCTGGCCACCTTCGGCGTTTTTGCCGTCGGCTTCCTCGTCCGCCCGCTCGGTGGCATCGTCTTCGGGCACATCGCGGACCAGAAGGGCCGGAAGGCGGTCCTCATGATCACCATCATCATGATGGCGGTCGCATCTGTGCTCATCGGCTTCCTCCCGTCCTACGACACCATCGGTATCTGGGCGTCGGTCGGCCTGCTCCTCATTCGCGTCGCCCAGGGCTTCGCCCACGGCGGCGAGTCCGCGGCCGCCAACAGCTACATCCCCGAGATCGCCCCGCCGTCCAAGCGCGGCAAGTGGGGGTCGCTGGTCTACGTCTCCATCTTCGGCGGCTCCGTGATTGCTTACGTCATCGGCGGCTGCATCTCACTCGTGCTCAGCGACGAGCAAATCGGCGCCTGGGGCTGGCGCATCCCCTTCTGGATCAGCGCCCTGGCTGCCATCTTCGCCCTGTACATGCGCCGCCACATGAAGGAGTCCGACCACTTCACCGAACTCGACGAGGCAGTGGCCAACGAGGACGACGACCGTCGCGCACACGAGGCAGTGGAGCAGCGCGTCAACCACCGCCCCGTCGTGGTCAACGTCCTCCTGGTCATCGGCATGGTCTCCGGCGTGACCGCCGCCCACTACACCTGGACCTCGTACGTCTCCACCTACGCCATCGCGCAGCAGGGCATGTCCACGCAGGGCGCCTACTGGGTCACCGTGGTGGCGCAGGCGATCGGCCTGATCGCCCTGCCGATGTGGGGCGCGCTGTCCGACAAGATCGGCCGCAAGCCCGTCATGTACACCTTCGCCATCCTGTTGGCCCTCCTGCAACTGCCGCTCATGGGCCTTATCGACGCCCGCCCGTGGACCCTCCTCGTCGCGTCCACCCTCGCGATCATTGCCGTTGCCGCCGGCGGCGCGCTGCTCGCCCCGGTCATGTCGGAGGTCTTCCCCACCGACCAGCGCACGCGCAGCATCGGTCTCGCCTACTCCATCTCGGTGGCAGTGTTCGGCGGCACCGCGCCCTACATCTTCCAGTGGTTCGTGGCCCACGACCTGTCGTGGGCGTCCGGCACGTACGTGATCGCGATGTGCATCTTGACGCTGATCAGCATGTACATCCTGCCGGAGACGAAGGGCATCGACCTCCGCCACGCGTAGGAGCTACTCCTCGCCCTGCTCTTGTGCCTTGCGCCACCGGATGCCGGCCTCGAGGAAGCCGTCGAGGTCCCCATCCAGCACCTTCTGCGGGTCGCCGACCTCGTAGTTGGTGCGCAGGTCTTTCACCATCTGGTACGGGTGCAACACGTAGGAGCGCATCTGGTTGCCCCACGACGCGTTGCCGCCCGCGCCCAGCGCATCCAGCTCCGCCTTCTCTTCCTGCCGCTTCTTTTCCAGCAGCTTGGACTGCAAGACGTTGAGCGCCGAGGCCTTGTTCTGAATCTGGGACTTCTCGTTCTGGCAGGTCACCACGATCCCGGTGGGGATGTGGGTGATGCGCACCGCCGAGTCGGTGGTGTTCACACTCTGCCCGCCGGGACCGGAGGAACGGTACACGTCGACCCTGATGTCCGAGTCAGGGATGTCAATGTGGTCGGTCCGCTCCACCACCGGCAGGACCTCGACCTCCGCAAACGAGGTCTGGCGGCGCCCCTGATTGTCAAAGGGGCTGATGCGCACGAGACGGTGCGCACCCTGCTCGACGGAGAGCTGGCCGTACATGTAATCGCCGTGGACGGCGAAGGTGGCCGACTTGATGCCCGCCTCCTCCGCGTAAGAAATGTCGTAGACGTCCACCTTGTGGTCGTTCTTCTCAGCCCAGCGGACGTACATGCGCATGAGCATCTCCGCCCAGTCCGCAGCGTCCACGCCGCCCGCGCCCGAGCGGATGTTCACCACGGCCTCGCGCGCGTCGTACTCGCCCGAGAGCATGGTCTGCACCTCGAGCGATTCCACTCGCGCCTCCACGTCCTCCAGCTCCTCCGCGGCCATAGAGGGGTCCCCCTCTTCTTCCGCGAGTTCGACCATGACCGGGAGGTCGTCGATACGCGTGCGCAGCGACGTCACCTTACGCAGCCGCGCCTGCACGTTGGAGAGCTCCGAGGTGACCTGCTGCGCGTGCGAGGGGTCGTCCCAAAGTGAGGGGTCGGCGGCCTGCTGCTCGAGCTCGCGGATGCGCACGCCCATCTCCTCGAGGTCCATCACCTTTTCAATGGTGGTGAGCTTCGAGTCGAGGTCGGCGATGCGCGTCTGAGTCTCCGGTTGCATAAGAGCGCAGTCTAGTCGAGGAGCAATGCGGCAGCCCCGGTCCCCCGCGCCAAACCGCGATGCCGTGGATAATGGGCCGCATGACATCCACCGCACAGTTCATTGAGGCCCACCGCGAATCCGACGACGCCGCGCTCGCCGCCGCCCTGGTCAAGCACGCAGGCCAGCTCGCGCTGCGCATGCGCGAGGAGGGCCTGACCACCGACTACAAGACGTCAGTGTCCGACGTGGTCACTGAGGCCGACCGCGCCGCGGAGGCGTTCGTGGCGGAGGCGCTCGCTGCGCTCCGTGCCGACGACGGCGTGGTTGGAGAAGAAGGCGCGGCCCGCGACTCCGCAACCGGACGCACCTGGGTCATCGACCCGGTCGACGGCACCTACAACTTCTCGCAGGGCTCGGACTACTTCTGCTCTGCCATCGCGCTCACGGATGCAGCGGACACGGAACGTGTGCGCCTCGGCGCCGTGCACCGCCCCGCCACGGACACGACGTGGCTGGCCACCCAGGGCGTGCTGACGGTGAACGGGGAGCGTGCGGAGGGGTTGACGGGGGCGTCGATAAGCGAGAAAGCCCTGGCCACGTACCTGCACCCCACGTACATGCGCGAGGACGCCGTGCGCGACGTGTGGCTGCGCGCGGTGCGCGACGCGGCGACGATCCGGATGTGGGGCGCCGGCTCGATTGACCTGGCCACCGTGGCTGCGGGGCAGATCGGCGGGTGGCTGCAGCACACCGTGGCAGATTGGGATTGGCTGCCAGGCAAGGCGCTGGTGGAGGCGGCGGGCGGCGTGGCCCGCAAGGTGGATGCCGGCGGAGTGACATGGTGCGTGGCGGGAAACGCCCAGATTGTGCAGGACATCACTACTAGACTTGTCGGGCATGAGTATTTTCGCCGACGACCTCGCCCTCGCACTTGAACTGGCCGACGCGGCCGACGCGCTCACGCTCGCGCGCTTCGAGGCCTCTGACCTGCGGGTGGAGTC
>NZ_RDRE01000056.1 GCF_003693265.1 Corynebacterium gottingense | reverse complement strand
TCCAGGTCGCGCGACAGCGTCGCCTGGGTGATGTCGATGCCGTCGGCCTGCAAGAATTCGGAGAGTTGCGCCTGCGAAGACACCCGTGTGCTCCCGATGATCTCAAGGATGCGGGCCTGTCGCGCCGTGCGCGATACGGGTTGGGTCATACCTGGTGTTCCTCCTCGTCTTGGTGTTCCATGAGCCACGCCAGCAATCCCTTCTGGGCGTGCAGCCGGTTTTCCGCCTCGTCGAACACGCGCGATTGCGCGCCGTCGATCACCTCCGCCGTGACCTCGTTGCCGCGGTACGCAGGTAAGCAGTGCAAGAATACGGCATCCTCCGACGCGCGTGCCATGACCTCCGCGTTGACCTGGTAGGGCAAAAACGGGGTCCGGCGGTCCAACCCGTCGTCCTCCATGCCCATGGACACCCACGTGTCGGTGATGACCACGTCCACGCCGTCCACCGCGGCCAGGTCGGCGCTCACCGTGACCGTCGCGCCGGTCTGTTCGGCGCGCTCGCGCGCCCGCTGCACAAACTGCTCCTTGGGCTGGAACCCCTCGGGCGCGACGATGGCAATGTCCACCCCCGCGGTGGCGAAACCGAGCATGTAGGAATTCGCCATATTGTTGTCGCCGTCGCCCAGGTACGCGGCGCGCAGCCCCTTGAGGCGGCCGAAGTTTTCCTGAATAGTCTGCAGGTCCGCGAGGATCTGGCAGGGGTGCAGGTCATCCGACAGCGCGTTGACCAGCGGGACCGTCGCGGTCTCGGCCATCGCGTGGAAGTTGTCATGCGCGTAGGTGCGCCACACGATCGCGTCAACGAACCGCGACAGCACCGCCGCCGTGTCCTGCAGCGTCTCCCCCTTCCCCATCTGGGAGTTGGATGTGTCCGTGATAATCGCGTTCCCGCCCATCTGGTGGATGCCCACGTCGAAGGAGAAGCGGGTCCGTGTGGACGTCTTGTCAAAGAGCACGGCCACAGACTTCGGCCCCTCGAGCGGGCGCTTCGCGTACGGGTCGCGCTTCATCTCGGCGGCGAGCGCAAGCACCTCGGCCTGCTCGTCCGGCGTCAGATCGTCATCAGCCAAAAAGTGCCTGGTCATGAGTCGTTCCTTTCGTTCTCGGTGGCGTCGGCAAGCGCGAGCGCGATGCGCTCAACGGCCGCATCAATCTCATTGTCCGTGATGATGAGGGGCGGCGTGAGTCGCACCACGCTTGTCGACGGAGCGTTCACAATCACTCCCCGCTCCAGCCCCTTCGCCACCACGTCCTTGGCCACGGGCCGGTCGAGCACCACCCCGAGCATAAGGCCGCGGCCGCGCACCTCCTGCACGCCGTCCAACGCCGCGACCGACGCAGCGAGCTTCTCCCCCTTGCGGCGCACCTCCGCGAGGAAGGCGTCATCAATAGTGTCCAGCACCGCGTTCGCCGCAGCGCAGGCGACGGGGTTGCCGCCAAAGGTCGTGCCGTGCGAGCCCGGGGTGAACAGCTCCGCGGCCTTCCCGCGCGCCAGGACCGCGCCGATGGGCAGGCCGGCACCGAGCCCCTTCGCCATGGTCACCACGTCCGGGACGATGCCTTCGTGCTGGAACGCAAAGAAGTCTCCGGTGCGTCCGATGCCGGTCTGGACTTCGTCGATAAGCATGAGCGCCCCGGACTCGTCGCACAGCTGGCGGACCTGGGTGAGGAAATGCTCGGGCGCGGGGATGACGCCGGTTTCGCCCTGGATCGGCTCGAGGATGATCGCCGCGGTGTCACCCGGGTTTACGGCCACGAGTTTGCGTAGGTAGTCGATGTCGCCGTAGGGGTAGAACTCCACGCCGGAGGGCAGGGGCTCGAACGGCGCGCGCTTCTCGGGCTGGCCGGTAAGCGCGAGCGAACCCATCGTGCGGCCGTGGAAACCGTTCACCGCGGCGAGGACGCGCGAGCGCCCAGTCAAGCGAGCAAGCTTGAACGCAGCCTCGTTCGCCTCGCCGCCCGAGTTGCAGAAGAACAGTCGCGCAGCATCGTCGCCACACCGCGCCTTGAGCTTCTGTGCGGCCTGCACCACCGGCTCGGAGGCGAAGAGGTTGGAGACGTGGCCCAGCTTGCCAATCTGTTCGGTGACGGCGTCGATCACCGCCGGGTGGGCGTGGCCCAAGGAGTTGACCGCGATGCCGGCCAACATGTCGATGAACTCGGCGCCCTGCGGGCTAAAGACCCGCGCGTCCTCGCCGCGGGCGAGCTCCACGGGCGGCGTGCCGTAGGTGTTCATGAGCGTGTCGCCCCAGGCCGCGAGCGCTGGTTGCGCGGAGTGCGTCTGCTCGGTCATGCGTTTTCATCCTTCCTGAACACAGTGGTGGCCGTGCCCTCTGGGTAGTTGTTCACGTCAAAAGCATCCGGGAACACCATGGTGCCGATACCGCCCTCGGTGAGCAGCTCCAGCAGCACGGAGTGGGCAATACGGCCGTCAATCACGTGGGCAGCGCGCACTCCCCCTTTCACCGCCGTCTGGCAGGCCCCCATCTTGGGGATCATGCCGGAATCCAGGTCTGGCATCATGCGCTCGAGCTCGCGCACCTGGATCTTGGACAGGAGCGAGTCTTTGTCCGGCCAGTCGGTGTAGAGGCCCTCCACGTTGGTGAGCACAACCAGGCGCTCCGCGCCGATCGCCTTGGCCAGCGCGCCGGCTGCCTCGTCGGCGTTGATGTTGTACACGTCGCCGCCCTCACCTGGCGCGATGCCGGAGACGACGGGGATCCGGCCGGCCTCAATGATGTCCATCACTGCAGAGGGGTTCACGTCCGTGATCGTGCCGACCAGACCGATGTCGGTGGGGTGCCCGTCGACGTCGACAAGCCTGCGCTCCGCGGTAAACAGCCCGGCATCCTCGCCGGAGGTCCCCACCGCGTAGGGGCCGTGCGAGTTGATCTTGCCCAGCAGGTCGCGGCCGACTTGGCCGAACAGGACCATGCGGACCACGTCGAGGATCTCCGGCGTGGTGACGCGAAAGCCCCCAACAAACTTTCCGCCATCGAGGCCCAGCCGCTTGAGCATCGCCGAAATCTGCGGCCCGCCGCCGTGCACGACAACGGGTTTAGCGCCAACCGTGCGCAGAAACACCATGTCCGCGGCGAACGCGGCCTTCAGCTGCTCATCAATCATGGCGTTGCCGCCGTACTTGACCACGACGATCTTGTCACGGTAGTGCTGCAGCCACGGGAGGGCCTCCGCGAGGACGTGTGCGCGGTCCTCGCTGCTGAGATTCTTCAGGGGTTTCAGCGGCTGCGCCGGAGTTGGTTTGCTCATTGTGCTCGGTGCCCTTCCTGCTAGGAGCTGTAGGCGGAATTGATCTCCACGTAGTCATGGGACAGGTCGGTGGTGTGGACCGTCGCGATGCCCGGGCCCCCGGTCCCCAGGTCCACGCGGACGTCGATGTCCACGCCGGAGAGGTCGACATCACGCGCGCCGGGTGTTCCGGTAGAGCGCTCGCACACCGGCTGCCCGTTGAAGTACACGGCGATGTTCTCGGGGTCCATCGCTGCGTCCGCCATGCCGACCGCCGCGAGAGTGCGGCCCCAGTTCGGGTCGGAGCCGAACATGGCGCACTTGAACAGGCTGTCGCGGCCCAGCGTGCGGGCGGCGTTGAGTGCGTCGTCATCGCTCGCGGTGCCGGTCACCGTGATGTTGACGCGCTTGGTCACGCCTTCGGCGTCGGCCTGCATCTGACGCGCCAGTGAATCGCACACCGCGTGGATCGCGCGATCCAGCTCGTCCTGGCTCGGGGTAACCCCGCTCGCGCCGTTGGCCATCACGATGACCGTGTCGTTGGTGGAGGTCGAGCCGTCAATATCGACGGTGTCAAACGTCACCTTCGTCGCCTTGCGCAGCGCGGCGTCCAGCGCCTGGGGTGTCGCGGCGGCGTCGGTAGTAATGCACACCAGCATCGTGGCGAGCGAGGGCGCCATCATGCCCACGCCCTTGCCCATCGCCCCGACCGTCCAGCCTTCGCCGCGGTAGCCAGCCTCTTTCCGCACAAGGTCCGTCGTCAAAATCGCGTCAGCCGCCGCTTCGCCCTGCGCCTCGTCGTCGCCGAGCAGGGGCAGCAGCTTTTCGACGCCACCACGCACCTTCCCCATGTCCAGCA
>NZ_RDRE01000055.1 GCF_003693265.1 Corynebacterium gottingense | reverse complement strand
CGATTCCCTTCGAGGGTCGGCCTAGAGCCCCGCTTCATGTGGGGCTCTAATTTTTTAACGCTTCTTGCCGCACACACCCCCCAATTCCGGCACCTCCCACGCAGTCACCGCTTGTACCTGCCTGTTGGATACCGCATCCGGCACGTGCTTGAGTATCCAGTTGCGGGCGGTGGCCACACGCTTGCCGCCGAAATGTAGCGCGCGCCCGATGAGCCGCGACTGGCGCGCAATCTGTTGGCTGCGGCGGTGCCGGTGGACGTCGTAGATAGCGAAGTCCGTTACCCCTGCGCGTAGCAGCCGCGCGAGCACCGCGGCGTCTTCGAGACCCTGGCACGCGCCCTGCTCGATGTTTGGCGTCATGGCGTGCGACGCATCCCCAACCAGCACGACCTTGTCGCTGTAGTAGCTCGCGAGCGGTTTCGCCAACTCGCGGATGGGAAGGTACTGAACCGAGTCCTCTGGGGTGGCGCGCAGCAGGGCGGGGATCGGGTCGTGCCACTGCCCGAAGGTCGCGTGCAGCTGGTGGAGCGCTTGGGCTCCGGGCTGGGCTTCTGGGCCGGAGGTGACGGCGAACCAGTAGGTGTGGCCGTCGTGAAGCGGGACGGCCCCGAAGCGGGTGCGCGCTCCCCAGGTCTCGAACCCGGCGTCAAGCGGTACCCCTTCGGTGATTGCGCGCCACGTGTTGTAGTCGGCGTAGGTCATGGCGGGGTCGGCGAAGCAGCTGGCCCGCACCGCGCTGCGGATCCCGTCCGCGCCCACCACAACGTCGAAGCACTCTTCGCGGCCGTCGGCGAAGGCGACCGTGCCGGACTGCTTATCGACGCCTACCGCCCCCGCAGAGGTTCGGACGCGCGAACCTGGGATACCTGCAAGGAGGAGCGCGTGGAGTGTGGCGCGGTCGAGCGCGAGCGAGGCACGCGTGATCTCCGGGGAGATGCGGGTGAGCCAATCTCCCCGTGGGTTACGGATCCTGCCTTGCAATGGCGCTTGTTGCTGCTGCAGCGCGCGGAAATCTGCGCCTATACCTAAGGCGTCGAGGGCGGCAAGATCGTTCGGCGCGAGCGTGTGCCGGCGCCTCCGCTGCGGATCTGCGCATGCTCTTCGTAAACCTGCACGTCCATGCCCGCCCGGTGCAGCGCCGCCCCCAGCGCGAGACCGGCAATGCCAGCGCCGATGATGCCTATCCTCATGGGCTACGAGCCTAGTGGCCGTGGAGCGGAGTCCGCGGCCGCAGACTATTCACACGCGAATCAGTTTGCATGGATGCTGGTGGCGGATGCTAAGCACAGATTCTCGATACAAAAAGGTGCGCCTTTCGTGAATGCAGGACAATTAGGTCCGCTGCGAGGCTGATTGGGAGACGTAAGCCTGTCACGCCCGACGTGTTCGTCAAATGTGCCGCGGTAGGCTCGGGCGAGGTGATTGAATTGTGCGTTCACGCCGATTTCCAGCCTGTTTATGCTCTTCAATGGCGTTGCATCGATAGCGCATCCAAATACCTGAAGTGGTGGATCTTCGCGACGGAGACCGTGGAACTTCGTTTCAGCGAATACTTTTCTGCTCTGTCTCTGGGCAGGGCCGGGAATCTATAATCAAACGCACAAGTTTTGTCTCTCGCCCCTGGAATACGTGGGTTTCTGAATGTGTCATGCGGAGAGTTGTACTTTTAAGTACTCTGATCTTTGTCTTGAAAAGCTTGGAATTTCGCTGTGAATCCCTTGTTGGGGTTTGGATGGATCGAGAGGACATATACATGAGTACATCGGGAAATGAGCGCCGGGGCTTCCGTCGGAAGCTGATTGCCGCACTGAGCACTGTGACGCTTGCGGTAGCGGGGGGAGTTGCGCCTCACGCGCACGCCTACGTTGTGAAGGATGATTCCTTCCTCAACGGCAACCCCGACAATAAGAATCAAGA
Source organism: Corynebacterium gottingense (assembly GCF_003693265.1). Classification (GTDB taxonomy): domain Bacteria; phylum Actinomycetota; class Actinomycetes; order Mycobacteriales; family Mycobacteriaceae; genus Corynebacterium; species Corynebacterium gottingense. The sequence goes on along the minus strand of NZ_RDRE01000055.1, from coordinate 2,233 downwards.
GCTACAGCCGAAGGTGTCGGTCAACGTTACTCCGACCGACAAAGAGGTGGAGCCTGGGGAAACGGTGGAGCTTGAGTTCACCGGTTCCTTCGAGGCTCCTTTCCCACCTAGTGGTAACCAGCTGGGGCCGGGCGAGTCTGACGTCAAAGGGGCGACAATCGCCCTGCAGTTTTCTGACCAGCTTGAAGCGGAACCGCAGATTGACCCGTCGGCGTTTGTTTGGAAGAGCGGCGAGAAGCGGAACGCTGAGGTGAAGCCCGCAGGCGGAGGCTACATCGTAGACTTTGGTTACATCAGCGCGAATGACTCCTTCACTTACAAGGTGCCGGTCAAGGTTTCTGAAGACATTGAGCCAGGCACAGAGTTCTCCCCTGCGACGATTGAGGCTACGGCGCGTATCGCGCCCGAGAACCAATTCCCAGACCGGAATGATGCCCGTTTTATCGCCGACCCGAATGACCGCTGCACACTCATTTCGAAGTCCTCTTACGTGTCTCAGAACGGCAAATATGGTGGGTGGCTGAGTGACCTTTGGCTTGGGACTCGCTCCCCGAATGCGGAGCTCGGCGAGGCTGAGTTGAAATTCATCGTGGATGGCCAAGACGTTACTTCCCAGATTATGAAGCGCGCTCAGCTTCATACTCCGGACTCACCCGAGCACCAAGACATGCCGCAAATTGTTGAGGCGCGTGACGCGGGACTGCCGGGCCGCGACTGGCGTCAGGTGTACGACTGGGGTTTGAAACCAAGCGACGCCGTCGTCCCCAAGGATTGGCCCGGTGAGTTCTTCCTGCCCAGCGGTACTATTGTTGAGGTCACCCAGCCGGTGAAGGATACTTCTCCGCAGTGCGCGGCGGGTGCAGACCCGGTTGTTACTCACGACGTCTATATCGGCCAGGTAGTCACTGACCAGGTGGCTTTGGTCGAAAAAAGCAACACGCTTCGCGTGGTGGAGCCGGATGAAAAGCCGACCCCTCAGCCGGAACCGACAACGTCGACGTCGACGGAAACCACTACGGAGACCACCACCGAAACGACCACTACCACCGAGACTTCGACGACCACCGCAGCGACGACCACGGTGACTCCGACGGAGACTGCCTCCACGGTTACGACGACGCTGACAAAGACCGCCCCGGCGGTCACGACTACGCCGACTGAAACGGCCCCGGCGGTCACGACTACGTCGACGGAGACGGAGTCGGAAAAGACCACGACCACCGCGACCTCCACTGAGACTGAAACCGCGACCTCCACTGAGACTGAAACCACGACCTCCACTGAGACTGAAACCACGACCGCCACTGTCACCGAAACCGAGGGCTGCGACTGCGAGCCGACCACGGTGACGGAGACGACCACGGTGAAGGAGCCGGTGGCACTGGAGCGCAGCACCATTGGCGATCGCGTGTGGCTGGATGAAAATGGTGATGGCAAGGAGGATTCGGGCGAGAGGACTGGTGTCCCTGGCGTCACGGTGGTCGTTACCGATAAGGACGGCAATGAGGTCACTCGTACTGTTTCGGACGAGGACGGCAATTGGAAGGTTGACGTTGATCCGGGTGAGTACACCGTCACTTACAAGCCGGGCAATTACGTCGCTAGCGACGAGCGCCTCATCGAGCGCACCGTGAAGATTGAGCCGGGCGAAGAGAACTTCGACATTGACCTCGGCGTGCTGCCGGGCGGTGCCATCGGCGACCGCGTCTGGAACGACGAAAACGGCGACGGTGTGCAGGACGAGGGCGAGAAGGGCGTGCCGAACGTTATCGTCGAGGTCTCCCGTGAGGGTGAGCCGGCCCGCACTACCTACACGGATGAGCAGGGTAACTGGCGTATCGACGGCTTGACCCCGGGCGTGGATTACGAGGTTCGCTTTATCAAGCCGCAGGGTTGGGAAGTCACCGGCAAGGTGCCGGGTGCGACCGACGAGGAGGGCCTGGTTGCAAAGGCAACCCTGAAGCCCAAGGAGTATAACGACACCTATGACCTGGGCCTGAAGGCAGTGAAGCCGGATTGCGACTGCGAGCCGGAGACTCCGGGCACCATTGGTGACCGCGTGTGGCTGGATGAAAATGGTGATGGCAAGGAGGATTCGGGCGAGAGGACTGGTGTCCCTGGCGTCACGGTGGTCGTTACCGATAAGGACGGCAACGAGGTCACTCGTACTGTTTCGGACGAGGACGGCAATTGGAAGGTTGACGTCACTCCGGGCGAGTACACCGTGGAGTAC
>NZ_RDRE01000054.1 GCF_003693265.1 Corynebacterium gottingense | reverse complement strand
GCGTCGGGCGCCGCGCTGCGGCGGTCGCGCACGCCCGTCGGCAGCTCCTGCGCGTCGATGTCCGCCACGAACGAGTCCACTCCTGCTGCTGCGCGGCGCTCGGTGAAGTCGCCGGCGGCGTCGAAAAGCGCCATGACCGCGTCCAAGTCCCGGTCCGCCTGCGAGCCGCTCGCCCCGCCGCGCAGGGCGACCGCGAGCAGGTGGTCCGACAGCCCGGTCGCGTGCCAGAGCGCCCAGAGCACCTCCTCCACGCTGCCGCCGTCCGCCTGCGCGCGCCTGGCGGCGTCGAGCACCCGCCGCACGCGCGTGAGGATCGAGAGCTCGCGGTCCGTGAGCACGGGGCCGAAGTCCGGCAGCTCCGCAGGGCTGAGCAGCAGGCGGCGCAGACTCTCCTCCGCGCGCACCTCGGGTTCCCAGCGGCGCAGGCCGCGCAACAGGCGGCGCAGGGTGACGGGGTCGGCGCCGCCGACGGGGCCGAGCAGGAAGTCGCGCCACTGCGCGGGGGTGAGCTCCTGGTCTAGCGCGCGCAGGCCGGTGAGCAGGGCCGCGACGATGCGCTGCTCCCCGAGCACCACGTCGGTGGGGTTGAGCATCACCGGCACCCCGGCGTGCAGCAGCGCGCGGCGCACCGGCTCCAGCATCGGCGTGGAACGCACCACGACGGCCATGTCCCGGTAGGCCACCCCGTCCTCCAGGTGCGCGCGGCGCAGGGCGTCCGCCACCGCGGCGTGTTGGGCGGCGTCGCTCCGCGTGACGGCCACGCGCCGCTCGGGGTCGCGGCGCGACTCCCCCAGGTCGATCACCTGGTGGTCGAGACCGCCCAGGTCGTGGAAGAAGCGCGGGGAGGCGCCGCGGAAGTGGAAGATGGACTGGGCGACGTCTCCCCCGACCACGCCGAGGTCTGCGCCGGAAAGGAGCCGACGCACGAATTCGGCGGGGGCGGGGGCGAGGTGCTGGGCATCGTCGACAAGCACTGCGTCCCACCTAGGCACCTCCCCGCGCAGGACCTCGCTGACCAGCTCGGACGCGGAGAATCTGGTGGCCGGGGTGAGCGCCATGACCTGCTGGTACTCGCGCAGGAAGTCGGCGGAGGCGCACCAGATGGGCACGTCGTAGCGCTCGCCGAGTCCGCGCAGCTCGTCGGCGGTGAGCCCGCGCTCGACCGCGCGCAGGAGCACATCGCGCAGCTGCCGGGCAAAGCCGAGCATGCCCATCGCGGGGCGCAGCTCCTCGGGCCAGGTGCCGCGTACGTCCTCCACCTGGCCGGCAAGAAGCTCGCGGATCACGGCGTCCTGCTCGGCGCCGGAGATCAGGCGGATCTCCTCGTCGAAGCGCTGCCGCAGCACCGCGAACGCGAGCGAATGGACGGAGCGCACCATCGGCTCGCTGGCGACAAACCCGCTGCGCGCGAGCCGGTCGGAGATCTCTGCGCGCAGCCGGGCCGCCGCCTCCTTGGAGTCCGTGACCACGACGACGCCGCTGGCGTCCCCGCCTTGCTCGGCCAGCCGAAGCGCCGCGGCCACCGCCGTATCCACTAGGAAGCTGGACACGCCGGAGCCGGCCTCGCCGGTGACCTTCCACAGCCCGCTCGCCGGAAGCGTGACGGGCCACGAGCGCTGCGTGGTCGTGCGGCGGCGCGGGACAAGGCGCGCGCGGGGGATCCGCGCGGCGGCGGGAGTCATCGGTTCGGTGCGTGGGGTTGGCATGCGCCCTAGTCTGCCAGGCTAGGCGGACACGAGGACCTCACGCACCCACGAAACCCTCGAACCTATGTTCACTCCCGCGGTGCGGGCTGCGATTTCACGGAACTCGAGCGCCCGCTCCGCCAAGAACCCCACGTCGGGGATGTGCGCCCAGCGCGACACCACGCCGTCATCCACCGCCCCGGCGAGCAGGCCGTCCACCATCGTCAGCGCGGCGGTATACCCGCGGGGGCGCGGGCTCACCGAGGGCACCAGCTCCGTCACCACCGGCGCATCCGTGCCGGAAAACAGGCAGCAGGCGAGGAAATCGATATGGGCGGTGACCAGCTGGTTCTCCGCGGGGTCCAGGTCGAAGCCTCGCCAGGCCGCGCGGTCCGCCTCCGCCCATGCATCGTCGCGGGGTGCGGGTGGGGCGTTGAACTGGGTCAGTGGGGCGTCGATAAGCAACGCCGCAGCGATCGCCTCATCGACGCGCGCTGCCGGCTCCCCCGGCGCGAACTCGTTGGCGCAAAACCCGTTGACCACGAGGCGGCCGTCGGTGGAGCGCACCGGTCGCGCGAAGCGGACGCCGCCGAGCGAATCGCCCAGCTTGTCGCGCACCTTGCCCGACCAGGCGGCGGTCTGCGTCGCGCGAGCCACGACAACGTGGCCGAAGCGCAGGCCGTTGTCCCACGCGGGCGAGGTCGGCGTGCCGCGCCCCTCCAACTGGAAGGCGGAAAGTACGTGCTCCGGAATCAAGGCGCCCCCCTAGCTCGCCGCAGGGCGCGGGTAGGGCCACGGGTTGGCCAGGCACGTGTCCGGGTTATCCGGGTAGACCTCTTCCGGGTCAAAGGAGTGCAGCTGGCCGTTGTTCAGGCTCAGGGTCTGCTGCATCATCACCGGCGCGAGGGCGCCATCCGCCGGGCACGGCTCGTGCGATGCGAAACCAAGGGCGTGCCCCACCTCGTGGTTGATCAGGTACTGGCGGTAGCGGCCCAGGTCGCCCTCGAACGGCGCTGCGCCGCGCACCCAGCGGGCCTCATTGAGCACGACGGTGTCATCCCCCGTGATCATGGTCCGGCAACTCGTTTCCATGTCCAGCTCCATGCCGCACATCTCCTTAGCGGTGTTCAAGGAGGTAAGGCGGATCTTCACGTCCGGGTTGTCAGCGCCGGAGACGTGCTCGAAGCGGAAGCGCGGGTCGTTGGTCCAGCTGCGCGGATCCAGCAGCGTCGCGTCCACCATTTCAGCGACGGCTTGGTCGCCGCCGTACGGGTTGGTATCCACCCCGTTTTCCACCTCGACAACGTAGCGCAGCGTCAGCTCGTCGCCCTTGCCCCCGTTGGCGCCCGGCGCACCCACCTCGCGGTACGTGCCCTCTCCGGCCTCCGCGATCGGTCCGCCCGGCGGCAGCTCCAACGCGTTCTGCACCCCCTCCGGCAGTTCGGCGGGCTTGCGCTCGACGTTGCCCTCAACGCCGCCCTCGCCGCTGCTCGAATCCTGGCCCGCGACGCCGATTCCGCGCTCGGAGTGCCCCTCCGAGCCGGCAGCGTCCACCACGGCGGAGCCCGGGTTTTGGAACATGTTCACTACGACGAGCAGCGTCAGGACCGCGAGGACCGGGATTGCGTAGGCACGCCACCCGTACTCGCGGGCAAAGCGGACGAGGCGGCCTTCGCCGCCGTCATCGTCGCCATCCCACTCACCGAAGAAGTCCTCCGCGTTGGCGTTTGCGTCCACATCGCGCCGGTCGTTCGCGTCGGGCCACTCGGCGTTGCTCTGCCTCGTCGTCATAACCTCTCAATCTATCGCATGAAGCCGACAGAGCGCGCGGTGGTCGAGCCCTGCTCCACGTACGCGATCCGGTCCGTGCGGATGAGGTAGGTACGCTCCTTCTCATCCACCACCTTCAGGGTCGACTGCCCGGACTCAATCGCCTGCTCAACCACGCTGAGGATGTCCTCCTGCCCTTCCGGCAGCTTGATCACGAGTTCGCGCGCGGTGTCGGCCAGACCAAACTTGATGTCCATAAAAGCGGGTCACGTTCCTTCACTAGTAGTTTTGCTTGTACCGGCTCGTTGTTAAGCGGTGGCCCTATTGTAACGGCCTCAAGCTAAGATGAGCGTGTGCCTAGATCAGCTGAGAGTGAACACCGCCCCGCCCCGACATTCGAGGAACTCGGTGTCGCCGCCGAGCTGCTCGACGCGTTGGCGGAGCAGGGCATCGAGCGGACCTTCTCCATCCAGGAGCTGGCCATCCCGCTCGCGCTCGACGGGCGCGACCTCATCGGGCAGGCCCGCACCGGCATGGGCAAGACCTACGCCTTCGGCATCCCCCTGCTGGACCGCGTGTTTGATGACGCCGCAATTGCGGAACTCGACGGCACCCCGCGCGCCCTCGTCGTCGTGCCCACGCGCGAGCTCGCCGCCCAGGTCGGCGAGGACCTCGAGCGCGCCTCCATACACACCCCAGTCCGTGTCGCCACCATCTACGGCGGCAGACCGTACGAGGAGCAGCTCGCGGCTATCGACGCCGGCGTGGACGTCATCGTCGGCACCCCGGGTCGCCTGCTCGACCTCCTGCAGCGCGGCGACCTCTCGCTGAGTCAGGTGGCCATCCTCGTGCTCGACGAGGCCGACGAGATGCTGGACATGGGCTTCCT
>NZ_RDRE01000053.1 GCF_003693265.1 Corynebacterium gottingense | reverse complement strand
TGCGGTAGCCCCACACCGTTTCCAGCAGCTCCTCGCGGGTGTGCACCTGGTTGGGCTTGCGCGCCATCTCCAGCAGCAAGTCGAACTCCAGCGGGGTCAGCGAGATCTCCTCGCTGCCGCGGCTGACAATGTGCTGCGGGACGTCAATGGTCAGGTCGCCCACGTGGAGGACGTCGCTGGCCTGGTCGTCGGTACGGCGCAGACGGGCGCGAATGCGGGCCACCAGCTCCTTCGGCTTGAACGGCTTGGTGATGTAGTCGTCCGCCCCAGACTCCAGGCCGAGCACCACGTCGACCGTGTCGGTCTTCGCGGTGAGCATGACGATGGGCACCGGAGAGGTGCGGCGGATCTCGCGGCAGATGTCAATGCCGTTGACGCCCGGGAGCATGAGGTCCAACAAGATCAGGTCCGGGTCAAAGCTATGGAACGCGTCCACCGCCTCCGCGCCGTCCTGGACGGACGCGGTGCGGAAGCCCTCGGCCTCCAGCACGATGGTGAGCATCTCATTGATGGCTGGGTCATCATCAACAACGAGGATCTTCGGCTGCATCACGGCTCCTTGGCGTAGAAGTCTTTCACTGCTTGCATAATAGTGCCCGCATCACTGGTGCGAATCCACGGACTCACCCAGCCGGCTTCCGCCAGGGACACGTAGGCGCTGTGGGTGTCGCGCTGCAGCTGCGCATCCCGCTCGTAACGGTCGCGCTCGCGCGAGGCGTCCTGCGCCGCGCGCTGGACTGCCCGCTCCTGCGCGACCTCCGGGGGCGTATCCACGAGCACCTGCAGGTCCGGCAGAGGAAGGCCGAGCCGGTCAAACTCCAGCTCGCGAACCCACTCCACCACCGATTCGTCGCCGGTGCGCGCCCAGGAGTACGCCGCGTTGGACGCCACGTAGCGGTCCAGGATCACGAGCTCGTCGCTGCCCTTGTAGCGTGCGATGTCCGCCCTCGCCCCGAAGCGGTCCAGCGCAAACATGGTGGCCATGCCGTACGCGGAGTCGGTCAGGTCGCCCATCTTCCCGTGCAGCGCCTGCTGCGCCAGCTGCGCGTGGATCGAGTCCGCGTAGCGGGGAAACGCCAGCGCGTCCGCGCCCCGCTCGCGGCGCAGCGCCTGGACCAGGGTGTTCTTTCCGGCGCCGTCGATGCCTTCGACTGCGATGATCATGCTCGCGCGCCTACGCCAGCGCTTCGAGGAACTGGTCCAGGTCCGCGTCGGTGTGCTCGGCCGCGGCCTCGAGCACGGACGTGGCCGCCTCCGCGGTTTCCTCGTCCAGCGCGCCGTTGTGCGTGCGGATAAAGGTGTACGTATCGGCCGTCTCGCCCGCGGAGAAGGGGGCGCCGGACCAGATGGCCACGATCGTCGCCGCGGCCTGGGCGTTCAGCAGCTCGTCCTCGCTGACGGTGCTGGGGTCTTGGTTGGCGGCCAGCAGCACGGCGTCGATAAGCGCCTGCTCGAGCTCGTCACCCTCGAGGGCATCCAGCTCGTCGAGAAAGTCAGTGTTGGCGTCGATGGAAAAGATTTCCTCGTCCCACGTACTCATCGGCGTCTCCTTCTATATTGGGCAGTTTGCCCCTTAGGTCTACCACGATCGCGCCACCGCGGGTGTGTTTGCGATCACTCGGACACAAAATTTCCCCTGCGGCGTGCTATAACGGCTTCAGCGCAACTTTTGTTATAGGGTTGTAATACTTTTGACTCAATAGCGTGACATGCGAGAGGAGGAGCGATGAAGGACAACCAGCCCCGCGTGGGCCTCTTCATGACGGCCGGCATCCTGGTAGCCATCGTGGTGGGCATCGTGGTGTTCAACACCTCCGCCTCCGACCGCTCCGCGCAGGCCGGGTACGTCACGGACAGCGACACGAAGCATCCGGACACCTCCGCCTCCAGCACCGAGTCTGCAATCTCGAAGTCCACGAAGGCAACGGCGCTTAGCGACGCCCCCGCGGACCACAATTCCTCCACCACCAGCGGGGACAACCAGAACCCCCGCCACCAGAACGCGAACCACGACACCGACGCGTACCAGGCCGCACCCGCCCAGCAGGGCGGCGGTTCCAACTACAACCTGAACTCCGACCCGTACGCGCCGCAGCACGCGGTGGTGGGTACCGCACAGCCGTCGAACCAGTCCACGCGCGTCTTCCGCCCCACCAACGTGGTGCCCACGACCGTGATGCCCACGACTGCGGTGGCAGGCCCCGAGGCGGAGGCGACCACGGGCACCACCGGCGGCGCGAACGATTCGGCGCAGCCGGGCGCTGCGGGCACCCCGGGCACCGCCGACACCGCCGGCGCCCAGAACAGCGAGCCCACGACCGCCGCACCGGCGACGGAGCCGACCGCTTCCGCAACCCCGGGCGGCCCGAGCGGCCAAGGCGCGGAGAACCCGGCGAGCGCAGCGGAATCCGCAGCACAGTCCGCCGCCAGCGAGGCAGCCCAGCAGGCCTCCGAGGCACTGCGTCCGATGGGCCTCAACGATGGTGCCAACGAAAGCCAGAGCGAGCCGGGCACTCCACAGCAGCAGGCACCGGCCGAGCCGGCAGCGCCGGAAGCACCCGCAGCCCCCTCCGAGCAGCCACAGGAAGCGGCCGCGCCGCAGCCCGGAGGCTTCTCCTCCGACGCCCAGCACGCCTGGCAGCGTTGGGTGGGCAACTTCCGCCACTAAGAGCTCGCGACGAGCGCCGACGGCTACAGGAAAACCCAAGGTGCGCCACTAATTCTCCGAGTTCCCCGTTTTCAGCCACCCCACCCGCACTGCGCTGGGATTCCCCGGCTACCCCCATTTTGGCGACACGTATCAGCGCCTCCCCGTGCCTTTGTATGACCAATGCCGTAACATTCCATACAAAGGTCCCTCCAACCCTGCATCAAGCGTTTTTCAAAACAGTTTGGTGCCGTAGATCAGGTTCCCGGGACTGATTCTTCCTATTAGCCGTCTCCTCAGAAAGGGACCCACATGCGGTCTATCTTCACCCCCCGCAAGGTTGATCTTCGCCCGGCCCTCGCCGCATCCATGGCAGCTACGCTGGCTATCTCCGGCACCGCCGCAGTCAGCATGACCGCTCCGGTCGCCGCGTACGCACAAGCCGTGGTTCCGGACAGGGAAGACACGGAGGTTCCGAGCGTCGGGCTCCAGGGGACCAACGAAGACAAGCTGCCCTGGTTCCTGACGTACCGGCCGACTTACGCCGATTACTACGTGGCTGACCCGGGCGAAACAATTAAGATCGACGCCCCCGAATACTGGGAGTTCTATCCGGAAACAGTGAAGCGCAGCGCGCCCGTAGGGCTCACATGGTCCACGCAACCTGCTGGCGACCAGCCCTGGGAAAATCCGGATTGGGCAGAGTTTCATGACGACGGCAGCGTGACCGTCAACGTCCCCAAAGTGGTGCCGGACAGCGGCTACGGCATGAACCAAAATGTTTGGACGCTATCCACCGAGGCGAAGGATCCGTCTGGCTCCACGTTCAAAACAAGCATCACCCTGTACGTCAATCGCGACGGCATTCCGCGAAACAGCAACGGCGACATCGACAAAGAAAAGTTGCCTGATTTTGTCCGCTACGAGCCTAAGTTCCCCCGGCACCCAATTGTTATTGCACCGGGCGAAACCAAGACCTTCGAAGGAGTAGCCTTCGATGACCCGATTCGCGACCCCGGAACGAACGTCGACTGGCCGTTGAATGACAACGGCGACAAGATCGAATACAAGGTTGAAAAACAACAACACATCGTCGATGCGAGCAATAACGCCAAAGAGTTCTACGCCGTAGAGGGCAACGACGCCGAGATCACGTACGACACCCCCGGCAAAACCATCGGTACGAAAATTACAGTCGCCGACAAATCTCCCGAACTTGGGTTGGTAGAACTCCCATTCACGTTTATGTACGGGAAGAATGACGGTCCCGAGTACGACATCCCGAATTTCCAGATCTTCGTCGGGAATCTGAAGGACGCAGCCCGATTCACGGCAGACTTCCGCGGGTCGATCACAGTCGGCGTCAAAGAGCCGGGTGCAGTAGACGGCCCCAAATTCATCGACGCTACAGCCGTAAACAAAAATGACGTCTCGGAAACCCCGCAGGGGGCTAAGCTCTTCGTCTCCGATGTGAACAACAACCGCAACTGGGTACGCATCGAAAAAGGACAAATTGTTGCCCGCCCCAATGACGTGTCGCTCAAGGGCACACACAACGTGCCCGTCCAGGTCGAATTTGCTGACGGCTCGGTTTCCCCCGCGTTTAACGTCCCTATCACCGTGACGACGCAAAACGATCAATACGATCCGATCGTCGGCGACGCTATCGCTACCAAGGTCGGCACGGAGGTGACCAACGACGCCGCGAAGAAGGCCATCACCAACCTGGACAAGCTCCCGGTCAAAGACGTCACCTTCAAGAACCCGGTCGACACGTCCGAGCCTGGCGATACCACCGCCACCATCGTCGTTTCCTACACCGACGGAAGCACGGACGAGGTA
>NZ_RDRE01000052.1 GCF_003693265.1 Corynebacterium gottingense | reverse complement strand
CTCGAGCACGACGAGGAGCGCCAGGACCGCTACGGCCGCGAGCTTGCCGCTGTCTTCGCCGGCGAGATATTCGTCAACGAGCAGCTCGCCGCCGAGGGCTTGGCTCGCGCAGTCACCTACGAGCCGAATCACGCCTACACCACGCGCATGGAGTCCGCCCAGGCCCGCGCCCGCAGCGCCCACCTCGGCATGCACGCGGTGCCGACCGAGTGCTTGCTCCCCACCGATACGGCCCGTCGCGCGTACGAGCTCCACGAAGAGGATCCGCGGCACCAGGCGTTTTACCGCGACGTGATGCGCGACGCTGTCAACGCCACCCCCAACTTCACGTACAAAGGCCAGGCTCTGGAGTTCATCGACAGCCTAGACTAGGGCCATGGAGCAAATGCTTATCGACGCCCACGAGATCCTCACAGCAGCCAACCACGTCGAAGTCTTCACCGGCGCCGGCATGAGCGCGGACAGTGGCATCGCCACGTACCGGGATGCGGTAACTGGGGTGTGGGAGCGTGTGGATCCGGTGGCGATGGCGTCGATAAGCGCATGGCACGACGACCCGGAGACGATGTACGCCTGGTACCTCTGGCGGGCTCAGCTGTCGCAGCGCGCCGAGCCGAACGCCGGGCACCGGGCAATTGCGGCGGCGCGAGGCATGACGGTGACGACGCAGAACATCGACAACCTGCACGAACGAGCAGGTAGCGAGGATGTCGTGCACCTACACGGCTCGCTATTCGCCTTCCGTTGCACCGACTGCGACACCCCGTACGAGGAGCCGATCGCGCTGCCGGAGGAGCCGATCGAGCACATCGCGCCGCCGGAGTGCCCGGTGTGCGGCGGGCTCGTGCGCCCGGGCGTGGTCTGGTTCGGCGAAGCGCTGCCGCAGGACGAGTGGGCCGAGGCGGAGCGGCGCATGAAGACTGCGGATGCGCTGCTGATCGTCGGCACCTCTGGCGTGGTCTACCCCGCCGCGGGCCTGCCGTTGATGGCGCACGCGCGAGAGATCCCGATCGTGGAGGTCACGCCGCAACCGACGGACCTCTCGCACCTGGCCGATGTGGTCGTTCCGGCCACCGCGGCGGAGGCGCTGCCGCGGATCCTGCAGGGGCGGATCAATAGTGGTAGCGAGCTTGCAGAATAATGAGCGTTTCGCCTTCAAGGATGTAAACCAATCGGTGCTCTTCGGTGATGCGCCGTGACCAGGCTCCGGCAATACCGTATTTCAGCGGCTCCGGCTAACCAATCCCCTCGAATGGATCACGCATCATGTCTTTGAGCAGTTGATTCACCCGTTTCAGGATCTTCCGATCCTTCTGCTGCCAGTAGAGGTATTCCTCCCAAGTGTATGGCGTTCAGGCGAGCTGCATTCATGCATCCAGGTCGATGTCATGCGCGACGGCTTGACCACTACGCGCCTGTTCGTTGGATTCCAAGAGCCGACGCGCGTTCGCTGGAGAGCGGAAGAGATACGCGGTCTCCACCCAGGAGGAATAGTCCTCCGCGGACATCAGCACCGCGTTACCGCTGCGGGAAACGATCTCGACCGCGTCCCGGTCTTGGTTCACCTTCTCAATGAGAGGGAACAGGGTTCGGCGCGCTTCCGAAGCACTGATAGACATTTTCCACCTCCAGCTTGTTGTACCACGTTACGGTACCTTGAATCGCCCTACCGAGCCCGCAGCACAGTAAACGTCGCGTCGCGAGCGACCTGCTCCACCTCGCCGAAACGGCGCTCCACCTCCCCGCGGTAGCGCAGGTGCGAGTTGTGCACCACGTACAGATCGCCGCCGGGGGCGAGCAGGCGCGCGCCGGCGTCGAGGAGGTGCTGGATGAGGGTGGCGTCGATGGTCGTGCCCGCGTGGAACGGCGGGTTGAGCGCAATGGTGTCGAAGGACGCGTCCGGCAGCTGCGAGCCGGCGTCGTCCCAGGTGGCCTCTAGGCCGATGGCGCGGGCAGAAAGGACCGCGTCTGCGTCAGAATCTGTGGCGACCGCGCCCTCGAAACCCCTGCTCACCGAGCCGTTGCCGCAACCGAGGTCCAGCAGGCGACCAGGCGCGTCGGGCAGGCACGAGCGCAGCAGCTCGCCGCCGCGGTCCGGCTTGGCGCCGGAGAAGACGCCGCCGATGGCTACCAACCCCCGCTGCGAAACTGGCTCGTACGTGACCTCGCGCGCCCCCGACGCCACCAGGCACCGGAACTTGCCGCGCCCCCGCGATCCGTGGACGTCATTGAAGGAATCTGCCAGCACCGAGTTCATGCCGCGAGAAAGGTGCTTGTTGTTCGCCCCGAGAACCAGGCGCGCCTCGGCGAAACCTGCGCCTGCGATGCTGCGGGCGAGGTAGCCCAGGCGGGCCAGGGACTTCGGCATCTCGCCGAGCCCGACCGCGACGTCGGCACCGGAACCCAGGCCGGCGAGCAGCTCGTCCAACCGCACGTCGCGAGCAATCTCCGCGCCGAGCGCCGACGCGGCCTGGCTGCGCGCATAGTCCGGGTCCAGAAACACCACGCGCGCGCCCACCTGCACGGCCTGACGCGTCAGATCCAAGGTCGGGTCGTGGCAGATAAGCAACGTATCCGGCGCACAATCGGCAAGCGCCGTGTCCCAGATCAGGCTATCCAGCGCTCGCAAGACCAGCGACCTCCCCAATCACGTACACGGCGGGCGAGGCGATCCCCTCGGACTCCATCGCATCAGCCAGCGTCGACGCGGTTGCGCGCACGACGCGCTGCGAGGCAGTCTCACCTTCCTGCACGGCCACCGCCGGCGTCGAAGGGGGAAGCCCCGCGCCCACCAGCGCCGCGGCGATTTCGCGGACGTGGCGCACGCCCATGATCACGCAGATGGACCCGCCAACCCGCGCGAGCGCCTCCCAATCCACCAGCGACTTCGGGTTCGACGGCGCGAGGTGCCCGGAAACCACCGTGAAGGAGTGCGTCACCCCGCGCTGGGTCACGGGCACACCCGCGGCTGCGGGTACTGAGATCGCGCTGGTCACGCCCGGCACCACTCGGCACGGCACCCCGGCGGCCGCGCACACCTGCAGCTCCTCGAAACCGCGGCCAAACACGTACGGGTCCCCGCCTTTCAGGCGAACGACGCGCTTGCCCGCCAGCGCGTGTTCCACCAGCAGTTCATTGGTACGTTCCTGGGCGACCTGTTTGCCGTAGGGGAGCTTGGAGACGTCGATAAGCTCCTTGCTCGACACGTCCAGGAACTCCTCAAGCTGGCTGGCGGGGCCGAGATGATCGGTGAGGATCACGTCGGCGGCTTCGAGCGCGCGCAGGCCGCGGATGGTCAGGAGGTCCCATTCGCCCGGGCCCCCTCCGACGAGTGTGACTTCTCCGATGCTCATGGGCCCCTAGTCTAGGCTGGGGCCATGGAACAGCCCACGCTTGCCCACACATTCGCCGACGCGCTGCCGGACATGGCAGTGCCCGTCCCAGGGACCCACTTTCCGGACGCGGAACTCATTGTGCTCAACGAACCTCACGCGCGCCAGCTCGGCCTCGACCCCGAGTGGCTGCGCAGTGACGACGGCGTCGCGTGGCTCGCAGGCTCCGCGGGCGGACACGCCACCGCATACTCGGGCCATCAGTTCGGCCAGTTCGTGCCAGTGCTTGGCGACGGTCGCGCGATGCTCCTCGGCGACATTAACGGCCGCGAGATACAGCTCAAGGGCTCCGGGCTCACCCCGTTCTCCCGCCCGGGCTCCGACGGGCTCGGCGCCATCGGCCCCATGCTCCGTGAGTACCTCGTCAGCGAATTCATGCACGCCATCGGCATAAAAACCACACGCGCGCTCGCAGTGATCCGCACCGGAGAGAAAGTCGTACGCCAACAAGGCCAGGTACCCGCGGGCATTGTGGTGCGCACCGCGTCCTCGCACCTGCGTGTCGGGTCGCTGCAGTACGCGGCGCAGAAGTCGCGCGACCTCGTCGCGGATGTCATCGCTGCTGCCGGGTTCGATGGCCCCGAACGCTTACTGGACACGGTCATCCATAAGCAGGTGGACCTGGTCAGCCGTTGGATGTCCGTCGGCTTTGTCCACGGCGTCATGAATACGGACAACGTCGCGCTCTCCGGCGAAACCATCGACTACGGGCCGTGCGCGTTTACGCAGCGCTTCGACGGCGCAGCAACCTTCTCCTCTATCGATGCGCAGCGGCGCTACGCATTTGGCAACCAACCCAGCATCCTGGCCTGGAACATGGTCCGCCTGGCGGAAACGCTGCTACCAGAGCTCGGCCAGGAGCGCGCACAGGAGCTCCTGTCCACGATGCAGACTCGTTGGGACGCAGCATGGAATACCTACGTGGGTGATGTAGCAGACGAGCTGGCGCTGGCCGAAGACATCACCACCTTTAACCGAAAAATCGGGATGGTCTTCGGCGGGCCCAGCGCGTTTGAGTATGGCGACGCCCCCGATGGCTCCCCCTACCCTGGGCCTATCTATATCCCGCGCAACCACATGCTCCAGGACGCAATCAACGCCGCGGAGCGCGACGGCGACTTCGGCGCCTACCTCGCCTTGCTTGCCGCAGTGACAGACCCTTACAACCCTGATGCCGGCGAGGAGTGGATGGCCCAACCGGAAAAGCCGGGGCCGTTCCGTACCTTCTGCGGTACGTAAACGGCCCCGGCCGGGTCACGCCGGTGGGGTGACTACTTCTTGTCCTCGAGCTTCAGCGTCT
>NZ_RDRE01000051.1 GCF_003693265.1 Corynebacterium gottingense | reverse complement strand
ACGGGGATCGCTCCCCACACCACGGTTGACCACCGCCTGCTGTGAGTGGTTTCCTGCGCGGATGCGTCCGCCTGGGGCTGCGCCCCGTCTTCCTGTTCTTCCACGCAGCGCATCTTAGCGCAGCCGTTATCGCTCACCATGTTCGCTCTCAGCGTCCCGGTCTGCGCAAAAAGTGCTCGCGCGCAAGAGTCGGCGCTATGTATCGTGGCAGGTATGAATAACGGATTTGGATTTTCCTTTCCCAACAATGATGACGACGAAGACAAGAACAAGCGCGGCGACAACAATGGTGGCGACGCGTCGAACCCCTTCGCCGCCTTCGGGTTTGGTGGCGGGCAGCAGGGCGGCGGGCTCGGCGACATGCTGAACCAGTTCGGCCAGATGCTGTCCGGCATGGGCAATTCGTTTAACCAGGCGAGCCAGTCGGGCGACTCGGCCGTGAACTTTGACATGGCGCTGCGCATGGCCCGCCAGCGCGTTGGTGACAAGGCGGCGGTCTCCGCCGGCGATAAGAAGGCGGTGGAGGAGTCGCTTGGGTTGGTCAACCACTGGCTGAGCGAGTCCACCACGCTGCCCGCTGCGGACTCCCAGGCGCGCGCGTGGAACGCGGACGACTGGCTGGTAGAGACCATGCCGATGTGGAAGCGCCTGGTAAATCCAGTTGCGGAGCATATGAACCGCGCGCAGTTAGATCAGATGCCCGCTGAGGCCCGCGAGATGATGGGCCCCCTCGCCGGCATGATGAACTCGATGAATTCCATGAACTTCGGCATGAAGCTGGGCCACGCGCTGGGAGATCTGGCGCAGCAGGCGCTCACCGGCACGGACTTCGGCCTGCCGGTCGCGCCCCGCGGCGTGGCGTCGGTGCTGCCCAAGAACGTGACCCGGATTTCCAAGGACCTCTCGGTGCCCGGGCAGGAGGTGCTGGTCTACATCGCGGCGCGGGAGGCCGCGCGCCAGCGTCTGTTCCAGCACGTGCCGTGGCTGGTGGAGCGCCTCGTGGCCTCGGTGGAGGAGTACGCCGCCGGGCTGCAGATCGATACGTCCAATATCGACGAGGCCACCCGCAGCCTGAACCTTGAGTCGGGCGACCCGCAGCAGATCCAGGAGGCGCTGCAGAACCTGCAGAACATGGATCTTTCCCCGCGGGTCGGCTCCCGCAACGCCGGGGCAACCTCGCGGTTGGAGACGCTGCTCGCGCTGGTGGAGGGCTGGGTCGACGTGGTCGTCGACGCGTCGCTGGCGGAGCGAATCCCGTCCTCGGCGCAGCTCGCTGAGGCCTGGGCGCGCCGCCGCGCCACCGGTGGTTCGGCAGAGCAGGCGTTCGCCAACATCGTCGGCATTGAGCTGGGCGCCCCGAAGGTGCGCGAAGCTGCGGAGCTGTGGCGTCGCGTGGATAATGCCGTGGGCGTGCAGCGCCGCGATCAGGTCTGGAACCACCCGGACTTCCTGCCGACGGCAGAGCACTTGGACAACCCCGCCGCGTTTATCGACGGGCTTCTGGACGACACCACGGACGCGGACTTCGACGCCGAGTTCAGCAAGCTCGAGGAGGAGCTACGCAACAACCCGAAGCTCAAGCGCGAGGACGGCGACGGGAAGGACGACGGCAGCGAGGATGGCACCGAGCTGTAGACTTTCGGCCGCGCTCGTACCAGGGCGGGGTGAGCGACTGCACAGCGCTCACCCCGCCCTTTTGCCTGCTTTTCTCCTGCAAAGCGCAATAAAATAGATGGTGAAGCCACGCTGCTTGCAAGGAGAACACGCCATGACCGCCGCCGCCCGGGCCGAGAACCTTTTTAAGCAATACGGCGACGCAGATACCGCTGTTGTTGCGCTTGACCACGTCACGGTCGAGTTCCATCGCAACGAGTTCACCGCCATCATGGGGCCATCCGGGTCCGGCAAGTCCACGCTCATGCACGCAATGGCAGGGCTGGACACGGTCACCTCTGGTGAGGCCTACATCGGCCAGCCCTGCCTGACCAACCTGCGTGACCGGGAGATGACGCAGCTGCGTCGCGATCGCCTGGGTTTTATCTTCCAGTCCTTCAACCTGGTGCCCACGCTCACCGCGCGGGAAAACATCACGCTTCCCCTTGATATTGCGGGGCGTGACGTGGATGAACGATGGCTCGAGGAGATCACCACCCGGTTAGGTCTGGCGCAGCGCCTCAACCACCGCCCGGCGGAACTCTCCGGTGGGCAGCAGCAGCGTGTCGCGTGCGCGCGAGGAGATGGCGTTCGCGCTGACAGCGATCCGCTACCTGCTCATTGCCTTCGGCCTGATTGCGTTGCTGGTCGGCACGTTCATCATCGCCAACACGTTCTCTATGATCGTCGCCCAGCGCACCAAGGAGTTTGCGCTGCTGCGTGCGCTGGGGGCCTCGCAACCGCAGGTCGTCGGCTCGGTGGTGGTGGAATCCGCCATAGTGGGTGTCTTCGGCTCGCTGGTTGGTGTTGCTACCGGTATTGGGCTGGTCGCGCTGATCAAAGCAGTCATGGGCACCCAGGGCATGCCGTTTGAGCCGGGCCTTGGGCTCAGCCCCGCGGCCATCATCGTTCCGCTGGTGCTTGGCGTGCTGGTCACGACGCTCTCCGCCTATGCCCCGGCCCGGCGTGCGGGCTCGGTGCAGCCAGTCGAAGCGATGCGTGGTACCGACGCAGATGCGCCCGGTTCGTTGCACCGCAGGACGATCGCAGGGGTGGTGCTCGCCGTCGTTGGCATTGCGGCGGCAAGCACCGGGGCGATTATCGACGCCTCGACGAACCCCCGCGTGACCGCCGTCGGTATCGGTGCAGCGTGTCTGATTGTTGGCGTGTACTTGGCGGGCCCGGCACTGTCTTCGGTGGTCGTCCCTGGTCTTGGCAAGGTCGTTGGTGCGCCCTTCGGCGCGATTGGTTCCCTCGCGGGGACAAATACGCACCGCAACCCGCGTCGCACTGCCGCGACCGCGTTCGCGCTGATCCTGGGCGTTGCGTTGGTGACGGTCATCGGCATGCTGGGGGCGACGATGAAGGCCTCACTGCAAGACGATATCGCCGACCACATCAGCGCTGACTACGTGCTCACAGGCCCCGTCAACGGTAACTTCCCGGCACCGAGCGACACTGTCGCCATGACCGAGGGCGTTGACGGCATCGATGCGCGTGTGACCGTCGGCGCGGTCCCGGCCACCGTCGGCGGGCAGTCTTCATTGGAGGAGCAAGCCCAGCTGACCATGTCGGTCGATGCTGATCCGACCCAGGTGTTCGCCCTCGAGTTGAAAGACGGAGACCAAAATATTGCCGGAGGGTTCCTTGCAGACGAGGAGTTGGCCACCGAGCAAGGCTGGAAGGTTGGCCGTGCATACGAGGTCGCAGGTCCTGTCCCCGGGATGACGGCGCAGGCGACGCTGCGGGGGATTTACGAGCCGACTGAGGTTGCGACGCGGATCCTGCTCGACGCCGAGGTGGCGAACCAGGTCGCACCACCCGAGGCGCAGCTCGTGCGCATGGTCGGCATCGTGGCTGAGGACGGCGCGGACCGTGACGCGATGCGTGCGGACCTCGAGGCCGCGGTGCGCGACGCGGTGGTGCTCCAGGTGATGACGGGCGACGAGTATGCCGCGCAGCTGGCTGGCAAGATTGACCAGATGCTCGCCGTGCTCTACGGGCTGCTCGCGCTGGCCGTGATCATTGCGGTGCTGGGCATCATCAACACGCTGACGCTTGGTGTGATTGAGCGGCGCAAAGAGATCGGCATGCTGCGTGCGGTGGGTACGCAACGTCGACAGGTGCGCACGATGATCACGTTGGAATCGGTGCAGATCGCTGTCTTCGGCGCGTTTGCCGGGGTGGTGCTGGGCCTTGGTTTGGGTGTGGCGTTTATTGCCACGTTGGCAGACGAGGGGTTTGACAGTCCCCAGGTGCCCTGGGCACTCGTGGGCGTGATGCTCGTTGGTTCGGCGTGTGTGGGCGTGATCGCGGCGCTGTGGCCCTCGCAGCACGCGGCGAAAACCCCGCCGCTTGACGCTATCGCTGTGTCGTAGTCGCAGCCGCCGACGTGCGCGTCGTGGACGCGGGGGAGTCCGCGGTGGTCTCGCCCTCGGCCTCCACGTCAGCCAGGCCCAGCTTCTCGATGCGCTCGCGCGGATCCTCCTGCTCAGAGGACACCAGCTGCTGCATCACTTGGCCGCGCTGATTGTCCACCACCGTGATGATCGCGGAGGTGCCCAGCGTGGACCAACCGACGATGCGCTCGCCGTCATCTTCCACGATCCGCGAGGACCGCAGCTCCGTGAGCAGCTGCGTCGTCGACGCCGCCTTCGCCTCGGAATCGAAGAATTGAAACTGTCCGATCTCCGCGCCGGAGCAGTCGTAGGAGCCGCTCACCCCGGTTGCCGAGCACGTATCCAGCTGTGCAAACAGCGACTCCGGCGCCAGCCCCGCGAAGGATTCGGTCACTTCCTGCACCGTCTTGTCTTTCGCAGAAGTGCTTGTCGACGCCCGCGTGCCCGATTCTTTCGACGTGCTCGACGCTGAACTCACGGTGCTCCCAGTGCTCTCAGTGCTTTCCGCCGTGGAACTCGTCGCGCTGCTGGACGGCGCCTCGCTCTGCGCCGTTTCGGTCTCTTCCGGTGCCGGTGCTGCTGTAGTGCTCGTCTCGTCGTCCCCGTTCCCGCACGCGGTCAGTGCGAGCGAGGCGGCGAGGAGAGCGGGGACAAGAGTGCGGCGGTGCGTCACGGGTAGGC